>CAZAIB010000029.1:0-55813 GCA_964485095.1 uncultured Planctomycetaceae bacterium
GCTCCGGATCCACCGATTGGCGGCAACCCACCACCGGGGTAGCCGCCCGGTGGTGGGTTGCCGCCAATCGGTGGATCCGGAGCTGGCGGTGGAGGTGGCCCCGGTGGTGGGCTCGAACCGCCGCCGCCTGGGATTCCGCCGGGTGGCGGAGCTGCACCCCTGCTTAGGAATCCTGGAGGTTTCGGGAAGTTCCGAACGTTCGGCAATATGTCTTCCATTGTGCCATCGTCGGGGACTCCAAACCAGTGAGCAATTTCCGCTGCGTGCTGATCTGTGGAAGTCGTTGGAATCAAACGACCTCGACCGACGTCCAGGTCAGGGTTGTCCAATAGCGTATCTGGATAGCTACCGAACACGTCGCCGCCAGCGACACTTCCGCCGCAGGCAAACAGGTTGCCACCCCACGCGTGATCACTACCGCGGCCGTTAGATGACAGCGTTCGACCAAAGTCAGAAACGGTGTAGGAGACCACGTCGCGAGAAACGCCCAGCTCGACAGTGGCGTCGTAAAACGCTTTCACACATTGCGAAAGATCCGGGAACTGCGCCTCCTGCTTGGCCAGCAATCCGTCGTGATGATCCCAGCCGCCGAGAGTCACAAAGAAAGTTTGACGCCGGTGCCCAAGAGGCTGCCGAGCGCCGATTGCCTTCGCAATCATCTTCAATTGCGATCCCAGGTAAGACGTCGGGAAGGTCGTGTTCAGCGTCACCGCATTGACCGCAGTGTTGAACTCAATTGCTGCGTCAATCGCGTTGCGAGTTGTCCGAGCGTACGTCTTCTCCAACAAGTCGCTGTAAGTGTGAGCCAACATGCCGTCGGTCACTCGCCGGTAGATCCGATCCTGAGCATTGGTACTGGCGTACCCGGCTAGCTCAGTCGCACCAGCGGGCTGGACCACATACGGCATCACGATGTTGCCGGTCTGGAACGTGTTGACGCCACTTAGCGACATTCCAAACGCGACCTTGTCATTGCTGTTGACCGAGTCGGTCATCAGATCGGCCATTCGTCCTGCCCAGCCGGTCACACCCGATCGCGACTCAGGCAACGAAGTTTGCCAGTGCCGGATGTGGTCGGCATGCGAGAACAAACCCAGCGGCAAGTGACGACGCGCCTGATAGTCGGCCATTGTTGTCGGACGAACCAGCGTTCCGACGTTCGAAATGAACGCGAGCTTCTGGTCGTTGTACAGTTGCTGGAGCTCCGGCATCGACGGGTGGATGCCAAACTTCTGACCCGACAACGAAGTAATCGGATGCAGCGAGTCCTTGGGGATTGCCAACCCGCCTTCGTCCGGGTTGCTGCCTCGCATTTGCGCGTAGTCGTTGTACTGGTCGTCTTCTCGCGGAACCAGCATGTTGAACGAGTCGTTACCTCCGAACATGAAGATGCAAACCAGAGCCTTATACCCTGGATAGTCATCCTGCATCGCCATCGCCGCGTTGGTGGCTTTCAGGTTGAGCAATGTTGACATGATCGCAGTTGACGACATCGCCGCGCAACCACCGGAAGCTCGAATGAAACTCCGCCGGTTAAGCTTGTCGAACTGCTGTTGTTGAATGTTTCTTTGTGTCATGGATACGTCCTTTGTGTGTTTTGAATAAACGTGATCGAAGCAGCGGCAGCGGCGTCAACGATTGACGTCCGCCTGTGGTGCCGCTTTGACACAAAGAATCGCGGCTCTCGCTCGAGCCACATTGCTGGTAGTTTCCTCCTCCAACGCGGTGATCATGAGGTCTCGTACCTCATCGCTAAGATTGCCTTTTGCGAGCAACATATCCAGGTGGTCAACCAACGCTCGCGGGTTGCTGGCCAGTGCGGTCTCGTCATCAAAGTTCAAATTGATGTCGCAACGGAAGTCGTAAGTTCCGTTGTTAAGCAGCGTGTGAATTGATCGCTGGTTGTAAATTGTCGATCGGTACCGGTTCAGGATTCGAGTCGCTGTGACGGCCGTTAACAATTCGTACTCGGGTGCATACAACGCATTGTCCGGAGTGTTTTGTGCGTAGTAGCTGACGATCTCACCCGGTGGCTGGAAGTCTGGCAGGTAGAAGTTAAAGACACTGGGCGATTTCATGTACGCCTGCGTCCAGTGGTAGCTCATGTCAGACATCATGAAGCGACCGCTTGGGTAGTTTGATTCGGGTTCGAACCTCCGCAGCAGCGAGAAGTAGCGGATTGTTGGTTCCTGCAACCGTGAGTCTTCGGTTCCGTTGTTAAGAACCTCAACGTACCACTCGCCGGGACCTTCCTGCGTCTTGCGAAACGAAATGCCGTTAACCACTTCCGAATCAAGCAGGATCGCTTTGATGACGGACTTCATATCCCCGTTCGTGTTGTTCCACACCTGTGAAACGCGAGCCAGATAGTTCCTGCTGGGGTTCGACTTCACAAGCCGTTGGATCAAACGACGACTGACAAACGGTGCCGTGCTGGAGTGACTCATCAGGTTGGCGATTGCCCCATCAAGATCCTGCATGCCTGTCTGACCAGCCGGCAGGGTGGTTCCATTCAGAAGAACCTTCGCGTCGACGTCATGCTCAGACTCATACATTTCCATCTGGTCATGGAAATTAGGTGCTGCCCAGAAACCATCGCCTGCGTACTTCCAACCCGTGAAGACTCTGGCAAATGCCCTGATGTCTTCGTTGTCGTATGTCGGAATCAACCTGCCAGCACCGTCCCGTTTCAACGAACCGTCAGAATTGAGTTCGTACAAACCGATGGAGAACAGCTGCATGATTTCTCGGGCGAAGTTCTCGTCCGGGAAAATGTTGGCGGCTGCGTTCGCTTTGCGGTTCCGCACATGACTGAGATAGTGGCCCATCGTCGGGTGCAGAGAAACGCCCTTCAGCATTGCTCCATAATTACCGAACGCATGGCTCATCAGCATGTCGTAGTAATTCGTTGGTGCGTAGTAGTAAGGCTTGCCGGCTCCATCTGCACTGACTGAGCCGTAAGCATGCTCACTCACAACTGCAATCTGACTAGCTGCCCAAGTCACGCGCTGCCGAAGCTGGTCCGGTGCGCCCATTGCTGCGTGAGCAAACGCGTGATGTCGATAGCGCTGCACCCACGCGTCGGTTTGCAGTGGGTCGATACCGTCATCAGCCTGCATCTGCAGCGCGAGTGGTTCGATGTAAGTCGCTGGCAACGCATACTGCTGATCAATCCATTCCTCGCACGCCGCTTCAACGCTTCCCAATTCCTGAATGCGTTGCGCGAGCGCGGTGATGTCAGGTTTTGTTGCGCCGAAGGTTGCAAAGTCCAGGAATCGAGTTGCCTGAATTCGCCGGCAATACTCGTCGGCCTGAGCCGCACTGTTGGCTTTGATCTTGCCCGCCTGGGCAGAAAGAGACGTTGTCAGCACCAAAAGTGTGACAACACAAGAACACAGACGCCGTTTCATTAGTCCCTCCGCGAAAGGTTTCATGGTTAGGCTGCTGGTTGATCAAACTTATTGATCGACGAACAGAATGTCGCCACAAAACGGGAGCGAAAGAAAACGGAGCCACCGAGAAAAGAAGTCAAGGTGAGTCGCACGCCCCTGCTTCGTAGTACCCAAACCAAATTGCAGAGTTGCAACGATGAATGATTCGGGCAAATTCGAATCTACACTCGCTCGATAAAAATTCCAATGCAAAAACCAAGTGTCGTGCATGGATTTTGTTAGATCGATTTCACTCCGGATCCTTATGGAACCGGTAGCCAGTGCCCCGCACAGAGAGAATATGCTGAGGCGACGAAGGGTCTGTTTCGATCAGGCGTCGAAGGCGCAGAACGAAGTTGTCTATTGAGCGTGTCGTAATATCAGCGGTCTCGCCCCAGACGTTTTCCATGATGTCAGACCGTGACAGGACCACGCCTTCGTTCTCAAGAAAGTACTTAAGAAGCTGCTGTTCCATAGTGGTAAGAGTGTGCACTTGTTGATCTTTGTGCACTTCAAATCGTCGTAAGTCCACAGAGACATTACCAACGCTAACAGCGTCGTCATCAGCCACGACTTCAGTTGTGTTTGCCGTTTGCCGGCCGTGCCGTTCTAACAGGTTCCGCACACGACTTAGCAGTTCGGGAAGTTCAAACGGCTTGGTGATGTATTGGTCTGAACCGCAATCAAACGCTTGCGACTTATCTTCGCTTAGCGTCCGCGCGCTGAGCACGAGAATAGGAACCGTCTTGTTTTGCTCGCGAAGCTTGCGGCAGATTTCGTAGCCGCTCATTCCTGGCAGCATGAGGTCCAGAACAACCAAATCGACCGGGTCTTCGGCGTTCTCAAACTTCTCAATCGCCGTCACGCCGTCAGCCGCAACATCGACGACGTACCCTTCCTGTTCGAAGTTGAACCGCAACCCTTCTCTGAGTGCGACTTCATCTTCGACGACGAGAATGTGCATTGCCCGAACGTTGTTAGTGTCCGACATGATCGTTTACCGAGGTGATGCTACCAGTTGTGATGGCTGCGAATTGTTCTTGATTCGGAGTTCCGCCTGCCGCTCTTTTCGCGTGAGCTTTGCCTTTATTGGCAACTCAACGGTGAAAACACAGCCAGATTCGCCATCCGGACGCGATTCGACAGCAACCCGCCCTCGCAGCAAACCAACCAGAGTCTTCACGATGTGCAGCCCCAGTCCCGTCCCTTTGGATCGTCGAGCGACCTCATCCCCTTCTCGGTGGAACAGTCGGAACACCTTGTTGCGGGACTCGTGTGGGATCCCTTCGCCGTTGTCCATTATCCGAACCACAATGCGATCGCTGGAACGCTTCCTGGTCGACACCTGAACCACAGGCTTCGCCCCACCGTACTTAATCGCGTTGTCCATCAGGTTACCGAAAATCATTTCCAGCAACATGCGTCGTGATCGCACAATTGTCTCGTCCGTTTCGAAGGCGAAGACATCGTCAACTGTGCAACTATGATGAGCACAGGCTGATTCAGCACAGCTTCTGAGGAATTGCGAGAACGGAATATCTTCGGGTGGCGATTCGTGCCCAATTGCATCCAGTCGCCCAACTTTTAGTAGCTGGCTAATCAATCCATCCAGCCGTTTGAGTTCGGTTCCCATTGTGGAATAGAACTCGGTCCGCTGTTCGCCGTTGAGTTCTCGCATTTGCAACGTTTCCAGATACAGCTTCAAAGACGCGATTGGCGTTTTGAGTTCATGGGTCACGCTGTCAACGAAGTTGGCCTGCCGCCGGTTCAACTGAATCTCTTTGATTGTCAGAAACAGATAAAACGAGATTCCAAACACGCTAATGCCAAACGCGATCGCCCCAATCGTGAGCGCAATGAACTGGTGCTCCTGAGCAAGCAGCACGATAAGAACCACCATCAACGTGACGTTGACGGTCATCAGAATCACGCTGGTCCAGATTGGCAGATGCAGATGCCGTCTTTGACGGCGGAAGATTGACACGGTTCACTTTCCGATTGGCACACATTTGTTCTGTTATTGTGCAGCAGGCTGCCCCCCACGGCAACTGGCCTGAGTCGGTTCTGAAGAAAGTACCCACACGCCGCGGCGCGGGATTGTGGAACTCAGAGCCTCAGGAACTAAGCGTCTCCATCCATCGATTCCAGTCGGTCGACGAAGTCAGCAGTCAGTCCGGCTTCCAGGCGAGCCTCACGCTGGAAATCGTTGCCGACTGATTTGGCTGGCCGCATGGGCCAGTGTAAGTGGGAGGCGTAGGCGTCCCAGTCGGACTGGTTGGGGTCTTTGAGTCGTCTTAGCCATTCGATTCCGAAACGGACGTGTTCGATTTCGTCTCGATGGATGACGCGCATCATTGCGGCGCTTTTTGAATCGCCGACGGCTTCGAAGAAGCCGGCGAATTCGCAGGTGTGGTCAAGGTTGCAGCCTTCGAATGTCAGCGGAAGCCCGGCGATGTAGTCCAGCACGCTTTCAAACGACAGAGCTTTCTTCCAGATGTAGCAGTTGACCTTCTCTGAACCAAAAGGAACGCCAAGGTCATCGGCTCGTTGCATGTGCATGCGGGTGTGGCGTTGTTCGTCCTTCATGATTTCCACTAGGCCGGTTCGGAACTCGGACGGCGCGTCGGGGAACGCTAGCAGGACGAATGCCATGACTTCCAGAGCCTGCAATTCGTGGTTGGCCATGATGTGGTGAGCGACTCCACGGCGACGTGGGTCGGAAAACGCGCCGGGCTTGGGCATTCCGGGAGCCGTTCGGCGTTCGGCAAACAGCAGATCGTCCGGACGACCGGGAACCTCCACCCGCAACGGTTCACCCGGTGAGCTGTCGGTGAATGCGTTTGTCGGCCAGTCCAGCTTTGTGTCGAGTTCGTTCGACAGCAAAACCTGTTCGGCGAATTCGCGGAGTTCCATTCTTGATCCAGTTCAAACTCAGAAGACTCCGAACTTAGTTCGCCGCGCGCAAAAAAAGAACCGCGATCCGAAAATCACGGTTCTCAATTTTTCTCGCTGTTGTTTGAGTCGCTCGTTACCTGCCGAGGAAGGTCGATGCGAGCCACGCGTTCTTCCGGCGTTCCAGGTCCATCAGGTTTCCGAATGCCTGACGGATTGGGCCAGGACCATTGTTGAAACTTCGGACTGGTTGGTAGACCCGCATTGGACGATTGATGCGTCGCCATCTGCCGGGTTCGGCGTTGGATGGGGTCGGCAGGCAGAAGGCAAACGCCAACGCCATCGAGAGAACTAAGAGCTTTCGCATGGAACTTCCTAAGCTGAACGTTCGGTGTTACTTACCAGTGGTTGCTTAGCGCGCGAACGATCACTGGCATACGATCTCAATCGGCGAGTTCGGCCGCTCACCACACTGCCAGGCACGAATTGCCGGTGTGTCACCCGAAACCGGGTCCCATCCGCCCTACAGCAGTAAGAACGCGCGCGTCATCGCGCGATCACCTGGTTTCTGATACTTGCAGAACCGACACAGTCCCACGAATTTGCCAGGCGGTCGGGATCCCGCACCCTGCGCAACGTCACCTCTCCCGCTTGCGGGAGAGGTCGCGGTCTCAGCCGCGGGAGAGGGGAAACGAATATCCAATATCCAACAAGGAATCTCCAAGTAACAACGGTGCCCCGGTCCATGCACAGAACCGCAGAATGTCGAACAAGGAATGTCGAACAAGGAATGTCGAATGGTGAAGTAAGAATTGCCACCACAGAACTTCAACCTTCGAAATTCCTTGTTCGACATTCGACATTCAAACAGCTTGCCACTCTCCCACTTGCGGGCCTCAAAAAGGGTGAATGATGACTGCTAATTGGGTTCCGCAGCATTTGGGCCCCGCATTGTGTACCTTGGAATCGTGGTAAGACAGCAGGTGCGAGAGCACTCGGATACCGGCCCGCAGGAAACCACAAGCAGAGCGAATTCATTGGAACAGTTGGAAAGACGACATGACTGATTACTGGGACGAACGCAACTGGTTCACCGACGCTGAAATCAAGAAGCAGTTTGATTTTATCCGGAACCAGGCTGTTCAGGTGGGCGACGAACGCAGCGCGAATCTGCGGTATCTGTTGTCGTCGATCGATCAGTTGGAACGCGATATCGGCCGCGGCCTGCTAAAAGTTCATGCCATCGTGGACGTGCTCATCGAGAAGGGCATCGTGACCGACGAAGAACTCGCCGACCGTGCGACTGTTCTGGATCAGCTGGACGGCGAGCGTGACGGAGCTTTGAACCCGTCCGTGTTCAGAACCGAAATCGAACGCACCAACACGCCACCACCTCGTGTCTTTATGGCTCAACTTGAGACCGGCGATCCGTTGCAAACGACGGAAGAGTTCCTGGCCGATCTGGAATCTCAGTCCGACGAACCCGCCGAGTAGTTGGGAGCAACTCCCGGCCTCCCTCGCGCATAGAAAAGGGCCTCTGAAAAATCAGAGGCCCGATTCGCATGCAACAGTCTTGTTAATCCGCGATTATGAAACCGCTGGCACAAACTCTGGTGCATCAGTTTTTTGGTTCAGAGCCTGAATGACCTGAGGCAAAATCTGGTCAGCTTCGTCGGTTGGCACCTGGCAGGTACCGGCCGCTGCGTGACCACCGCCACCGTAAGATAAGGCGAGTTCGCCGATGCTGGCTGGGTTGGTGCGATTCAGGATCGACTTACCCATGGCCAGAATCGTCGTTTCGCGATACCGGCCACGCATGACGTGAATTGACACATTGCATTCCGGATACAGTGCGTAAAGCACGAAACGGTTCCCGGCGTAAATGGTTTCCTGATCTCGAAGGTCCAGGACGACGACGTTTTCGAACACGCCCGAGCACCGGCCGATCTGTTCGATGAAGAGTTCGCGTTGAGCGTTATATACTTCGACGCGTTCCTGAACGTCCGGCAGCATCAGAACTTCGTCGATGCTGAGATGACGACAGTGATCGATGAGATCCATCATCAACTGGTAGTTTGAGATGCGGAACTTCTTGAACCGACCCAGACCAGTGCGTGGATCCATGATGAACGAAAGCAGTGCCCATCGCTGTGGAGCCAGAATGTCCATGCGATCGAACTTCGCTGCGTCAGCGCGGTCGACGGCTGCCAGGATTTCCGGATCGATGTCCGGGAATCGAGTCACACCACCGAAGTAGTTGTAGACAACGCGTGCGGCGGAATCGACGTTTGGTTCGAGAATGTGGTTCGTGCGGACGTTCTCACCAGCTCGAACGCCTTCACTTTCGTGGTGGTCGAAGCACAAGTGGCAACGTGAATCGTAAGGCAGGTTGGTCAGGATGTCATGTTCAGTGATATCGACGTTGCCATCCTGCACGTCTTTCGGATGGACGAACAGAATGTCATCCAGAATATTCATCTCGCGAAGCAACATCGCACACACGAGTCCATCGAAGTCGCTGCGTGTTACCAGGCGGTGGGTGAAATTCTTGGTCATGTCAGGTACCTGCTTCAGGGGGCTCTCAGGACAATGGATGCTTTCGAAGCGCACCCATGCATCGGAAACCTAGCTCGATGTTGCCAACTCGCAACTTGTTCATCCAGGTAGACTGAGTGTCCCTGAGTGGTCGCGCGGATTGTGCGGGTCGTGCCAGAGTGTCGGCCGGTTCGAGTCAGCCCCGGGCGGTTCGCGCGAGCACTTTCGCTGGTGCTGCTATGGTCGAAATCTGCGGAAAACACCCGGTTCTTTACTATTCTCGGCCCAATTCGGCTCAAAAACTTGCTCGAAACTTGGTTCTGGCAGCAACTTCCTACGTAGAATTCGTCTCGGTGAGGCGGCAGACGTCTCGCACGATGACTTTCTGTTTCTCGAATGAATCCACACAGACGATCGGAGTGGAATACCATGAATCAGTTTTCTCGTCGGCTTAACGGCCCTTTGTGTTTCTGCCTCCTCGCGGTTGGTGGTGTCGCAGTAACCGCCGGTGGTTTGGCGGCTCAGGAAAAGTCAGATACGGTCGAACAACTCATCAAGCAACTGCTTAACGAAAGCTTTGATGTTCGTCGGGAAGCAAAGCAGAAGCTCTTCGAACTGGGTCCGAAAGCCATTCCGGCGTTGAAAGCGTCCGCGCTGGATAAGTCCAGCGACACCGGCTTCTCTGCAGTTCGAATCCTCTCGCGAATGATGAACGAACGACCGGGCGCTGATTCGAAAGCCGCCCGCGACGCTTTGACTGAACTTTCAAAGGGTGACGATGCACTGGCACGGCAGGCTCGCGAGTCACTGGAAGAAGCCCGGCAACCACGGCGACCTGGCGGCGGCGTGCAGCGACGTCCGAACATGGGTGGATTCGGACCAGGTGTCAACCTCGGCCGCAGCAGCACAACAACCATTGTGAACGGAGTGCGTTCGACAACGATTCGAGAACCCGGCCGCAGGATTCAGATTACGGTCGATCCACAAGGTCCGGTTTCCGTCACCGTGACAGATGAAGGCAAGAAGCCAAAGACGTGGAAAGCGAAAAGTCTGGACGAATTGAAGAAGGATCATCCGGACGGGTTCAAAATCTACGAAACCTACAACCGGCGGATGCCAAGTGTTGTGGTACCCGGAGGCCTTGACGATCTCTTCGGTGGCGATGTCTTTGCGATGCCACCAATGAGAGATCCGTTTCAGGGCGGAGATCCGTTTGACGTGTTCCGCCGTCGGCGACAAGCGCCTCGGGCGGAAAAAGAAATACAGGATGCGGAACTACTGATGCAGGACATGGCAGAACTCCTGAAGTCGTTGAAGCAGAAGACGAACGCTCCTGAAGTGAAGCGACTTGAATCGAAGTTGGATGCGCTCAAGCGCAACATGAATCGCGTCAAGCAACAGGTTCAGTAAGTTCACCAGTTGTGTGAGCGAGCGACCTCTGGCAGAACTCACGCAACAGGTCATCAAGATTAGGCCCACGCGAATACCAATATCGCGTGGGTTTTCTTGTGCGCGGTCAGACAGAGATTGCAGGGTTTGCGAGGGTGTGATACGACGCGACTGACCACACACGCATGGATGAGCCGTATTAATGACGCCACTTTCTTTCGATCCGATTATCAAACGTATTCGCTGGGGCGGAACCCGACTGGGATCAGTACTGGGGAAGCCACTGGGATCAGAATCTGACTACGCTGAGAGTTGGGAAATCGCCGATCACGGAGACGACCAAAGCGTTGTGTCGGCTGGCGACTGCGTGGGTCAGACGCTGGGCTGGATTGTGGCGAACCAGAACGCCGATCTGTTTGGAACGCAGGCGGGGATGCAGCAGTTTCCGCTGCTGATTAAATACCTCGACGCCAACGATTGGCTCTCACTGCAGGTTCACCCCAACGACGAACAGGCGAAGACCTACGACGCTACCGAGAACGGAAAAACGGAAGCGTGGATCATCATCGCGGCAGATCCCGGCAGCCAAATTTGCGTCGGCCTGAAAGAAGGCGTAACGAAACAACAGTTTGCCGAACACCTTGAAGCCGGCACAGTCGAAGAAACGCTGCACATGTTTGAAGTGCACGCCGGAGACTGCGTGTTTGTGCCCGCGGGAACCGTACACGCAATTGGTTCTGGTGTCCTGCTGGCTGAAGTCCAGCAGCAAAGCGATCTGACATTCCGACTGCACGACTGGGGCCGGATGGGTTCCGACGGTAAGCCTCGGCAGTTGCACATCGAACAATCACTGGCGTGCATCGACTTCGATCGCGGCCCGGTGAACCCGGTCGTTCCGACAAACATCACCAGTGGAACTCACACGCACGAGGAACTGGTTCGAGGTGAGTATTTCGTAATCCAGCGACACCGCACAACGACAGACTTCTCTGTCTCGCCAGACGGTCGGTTCAAAATCCTCATGCTGTTGGAAGGCGAAGCCATCGCGAAATGTGCGGAAGGCGACCGACCGCTGCCGCTGGGTTCAACGTTACTGTTGCCAGCAACATCGGATCCGGTTCAGGTCGTGCCCAACGGACCAGCCACGGTTCTGGAAGTTTGCGTCCCGTAGGTCTTCGCCAACCCAATTTCCGATGGTGTGCGAATGGTGTGGCGAGTTGAGGCCAATTGGAAAACGGTGACTTACACGAATATGGTATGCTGCAGACGTACTTGACCGGATGTGAGTTGCCATGAACGTTCGAATTCTGCTTGCCGTCTTAGTG
This sequence comes from uncultured Planctomycetaceae bacterium, assembly GCA_964485095.1. GTDB lineage: Bacteria > Planctomycetota > Planctomycetia > Planctomycetales > Planctomycetaceae > CAYNWT01. The sequence goes on from CAZAIB010000029.1 coordinate 11,573, forward strand.
TGCGTAAGAGTCGCGTCAGCCGGTGTTGGCGACGTGCAGATTCGCACGGACCACGTTTGGTATCCAGGAGAACTTGCGTTCTCGACATTCGAACGGCTCCAGACAACGCAGGCCGTGTTGTACCAACACGTTGTTGGCCACGAACCGCAATCGGAAGAAGATCGCGTACTGGCTGCCTGGCTATGGCGGAACACTCACTTCTGGCACGGCGAGCAGGGCGTTGAAGACCTACTGGGAATCGGCTTTGAAGACAATAAATACAAGCTGGTGACGCGCGATTACTGGACCGGCCTTTTCGCTCATGGGTTCGGCCTGTGCGGCACATCGCACGCGCAGTGGACAGCGGAAATGGAAGCACTGCTGGGCCACAACCGCGCGCGGGTGATCGGCGTTTCTGAACACAATTCGTTCGAAGTCTTTCTGAAAGGCGGCGCCTACGGGGCAGGGCGTTGGTCAATGCTGGACCACGATGTCTCAACAGTCGTGTTCGACGATGCATCCAAGCGGCTCTTGTCGATTCGGGAACTCGTTGACAACCTGGCAAAACACACAGCAGACCCGACGGCAAAAAAGCAGCGAGGCTGGATGGTCTGTGGTCTATACCCCGACGATGCAAAAGGGTTCAACTCGTATAAATGGGCCGAGTACCTGGCGGGCTACGCTGGGCCGCCGCCGATGGTTCATCTGCGTCGAGGCGAATCGCTCAGGCGCTATCTGCGACCGGGGCTTGAAGACGGAAAGACGTTTGTCTTCTGGGGCCGCAACTACAACTCGGGCGACATTCCAGGTCCGGCTCGCGGACGCACGTGGGTGAACCAGCCCGAGAAGATGTTCAAATCGAAAGACGGAGCCGGAAGCAAACGCGGCCGCGCGCGGTTTGCGAACGCGGTTTACACGTATCGCCCCGACTTCAAATCAACCGACTATCGCGAAGGTGTCGTCAGCGAAACCGACGATCAGGTGACCTTCGAATTCACAACGCCTTACATCATCGCGGCAACGCCAGCCTCCGACGAAGCGTGGGCAATCTACCAACCGGGTTGCCGCAACGGGCTGGTCATAAGCGGCAGCGGTGTTCATCAAGCATCACTGTCTACCGATCGAGGCCAGACGTGGACAGAACCGGCCAGCATTGACGGTCAGCTGGACCTGACAGACTCAGCAAAAGGCCGGCGCCAATACTGGCTCCGCATTCACGCCGGTCGGGAAGCACTCAAGCAGGCGAACGTGCAGATTAAAACCGTATGCCAGATGAACTCATCGGTCGTTCCGCGACTTACGGACAACGGCTCCAGGGTAGAACTCAAAACATCCAACCAGGCGTTAGTCAGCGCCGGCCCCAACCTGCAACAAGCTGCCGCTCACATTATTGATGGCGCGCTCGAAACCTCCAGCGTCACACTGCAGCTAAGCACACCGCGCGGCGAAGCGGCGACGACGGTCTACGCGGCCGCCCATGTGAGATCGGGCATTCCTCCACTGCCTTCCATCAACTACGAAGTGGACTACTCAACAGACCGCGGCGAAACCTGGAAGCCGGTTGTCGAGAATTGGAACATCCCACGACGCGGTATTGAACCTGAAGATTTTTGGTCACAGAGCCTGAGTTGGGGATCACGTGAACTCACGCCTGGCACTCGCACACCGGTTCAGGTTCGGTTCCGAAACCAGGCAGGAAAGCGATACGAGCGAGCCGAAATGCATCTCGGGTACAAGACCCCGGCACGCGACGAAACGAAAGTCACGTTTTCCTGGCAAGATGACTCAGGCGAACGGAAACATTCGGCCGTTATTAAGGATGGATCGCCTGTCGAGTTCCCAACAGGTTCGAACACGACGACCCGCTGGGTTCAGTTTGATGTCGTCACACAATAGCTTCGGGATGTTGTGAGCAAGCGACCATTCGCGATCACTTTGAAACCTTGGCTCGAACGCAGCGAAAGCCGACCGCGTCGCTGCGCACGTGATCGGGCACGGCCCAGCGGGCGGATGATTTGCACATCGAGTAGTGATCGCGCCACGAACCTCCACGCATGGTGCGTTGAGTGGAACCGGGCAGGGGCTTCGGGACGGGATCTGTGACGCCTGGTCGCCATGGGTCGGAAACGTATTCCCAAAGATAACCGTGCATGTCGTACAGGCCCCATGGGTTCGGTTTCAAAGCACCGACGACGGGGTCGTTGCCCGCAGCGTTGCCGTGGTGCCACCCGTACTTGCCCAGCAACGAGGCTTTTGGTTCGGCATCGGCGGATTCTGTGGCAGTTTGGCCAAACGAATAATCCGTCTTTGTTCCTGCACGACAGGCGTATTCCCACTCGGCCTCGGTAGGCAGGCGAATCTCTTCGTCTTCAGTAATCAGCTTCATGCCTCGCAGCATCGTGGTTGCTCGTTTGCAGAAATCCGCGGCTTCGACGTGGCTCATCGATTCCGCTGAGTTCCGGGGTCCCTTCCAACGGCTTGGGTTCGAGCCCATCACAGATTCGTAGAGGTTTTGCGTTGTCTCGTACTTCGCAATCGCGAACGCGTTAAGCGGTGAGGTCGGCTTGGGAAATTTGCCGGTTCCCGGTTTGATGGACACGAATTCCGATGTGAACGTCTTCATTACCTTCAAGCGATCCTGTGCCTTGGGGACCTTCGGGCCATCGCTCGTGTGGGCCAGCGTTCGCAATGTGCCTATAACAATAATCAGGCAAACCAATAGCGGCATCAGTCGGAACAGTCGTTTCATTTCGCACCTCGCATCAGAATCCGGGCGGTAAAGAATGCCCTCCGCAATGTTACCGTGCTGCTGCTGAGTTTGCAGAGTCTGGAACAATAAAGTCTGACCACCGCGCGCGATGTGTTCTCTGTGAAACCTGATACGCTGTCGCGGCGCACCCAGTGAAACATTCGACGGCATACCGCAACGATTGGAAGCAAGAACCTGATGAACTCAGTCCCGCCACTTCGCATCCAGCAACTCAACAACGCTGACATCAACAACGATGGTGACTACGTTGTGTACTGGATGACGGCTAATCGCCGACTGCGATACAACTTCGCTCTGCAACGCGCCGTTGAAATTGCGAGTGAGTTAAAGAAACCACTGCTGATATTCGAAGCACTGCGCTGTGATTACCAATGGGCGAGTGACCGACTGCATCGGTTCGTGCTGCAGGGTATGGCCGACCACCGCCGGGTGTTGGAAGGAACGTCCGCCGCGTACTACGCGTGGGTCGAACAGGAAAAGGGAGCCGGCCGCGGGCTCCTGGAATCGCTGGCCGCTAATGCTTGCGCGGTTGTCAGCGACGACTTTCCGTGCTTCTTTCTGCCCCGCATGATGCAAGCCGTCGCGCCACGTTTGAATGTCCGCTTTGAAATCGTCGATTCCAACGGCTTACTGCCGATGCGTTCGACCGAACGCATCTTTCCTTCTGCCCATACGTTTCGGCGACACCTCCAAAAAGAACTTCGTCCGTACCTGGATGAGTTTCCCGAAGAAGATCCCATCGCCGCAACCAAGCTGCCCCGGGGTGAAGTGCCAGCGGAGATTTTGCAGAAGTGGCCGGCTGCGACGGACGAACTCCTGTCAGCGACGGCTGATGTGCTGTCTGAACTGCCGATCGATCACGCTGTGGGTCCGGCTGTATTTGAAGGTGGCGACGCGTCCGCTTTGCAAACACTGGATCGGTTCATGCGATCGCGACTGAGTCGATATGCAGAAGAACGTAACAACGCCGAAGACGAAGCCGCCAGCGGTCTTTCACCTTACCTCCACTTCGGTCACATCTCGGCCCACGAAATCTTCAACGCCATCACATCGCGCGATGGTTGGACAATGGATCGACTGGCCGAAAAAGCCAGCGGCTCCCGCGCGGGGTGGTGGGGGATGAGTGCCGAGGCGGAAAGCTTCCTGGACGAGCTCATCACCTGGCGCGAGTTGGGTTACAACATGTGTAGCAAACGCGATGACTTCGAACAGCTTGAGTCCTTGCCGGACTGGGCGCTTAAGACCATGTCCGACCACGCCAACGACCCGCGCGAGGAAGTCTATACCGACGAAGAATTCGAAACAGCTGCGACTTCAGACGACATCTGGAACGCGGCCCAACGGCAGTTGGTTCGAGACGGCCGCATGCACAACTACTTGCGCATGCTTTGGGGCAAGAAGATTTACCAGTGGTCTGAGACTGCACACGACGCACTGCGCGTGATGATTCATCTTAATAACAAGTACGCCGTTGATGGTCGCAACCCAAATTCGTACTCCGGCATCTTCTGGGTACTCGGCCGTTACGATCGAGCGTGGGGGCCCGAACGACCCGTGTTCGGAAAGCTGCGATACATGACGTCAGACAGCACGCGACGGAAACTCAAGCTGAAGGATTACCTGCAGCGGTATTCCGCCGACGGCCAGCGCGGACTGTTTAGCTGACCCAATGAATTTTGAGACGGCTTGCGGCGGTTCATAGTCGCCGAACACTCCGTTGTTCGGTTTACGCACAGGCTGAACACAGACCCGCGACAATTGGCTCTCGGCTCTTTCAGTATGAACTTGCAGCTTAATCTGCCGTTCCTCCCATTCTCGCCGAAAGTGCCGTCGGATACGCCGGACGCGTAAGCTGACGAAACTGCGTCAAGATTAAGGGCACTTTTTGCACCTCAGAACCCACACGAATGACACCCCTTCGCGCGCTATTGGGCGTTGGATTGACGTGGTGTAAGCCGTTGACTCAGAACGCGTTGACACGTCTTTTGGGCACGGGTAGATTCCACCGCGGCGTGTTGCAAGACAGCCGTTCGGACCAGCGAATTCGGTTCGTCAACTGACACACACATCGTTCCCACGGATACCGGGAGCGTAATAAAGATCTCGTCACGGAGGACAAGCGTTTGAAGGCTACGGCGATGATCTGTTTGGCGGCTCTAACGGGAACCGGAATGACGGGGTGTATGAACACCGCGTCGCTGCCGGCATCCCCGACCGTCCAGACACAACGCACGTCGCAAAGCGTTCCAACTTCACAGGTAGTGCAGTCAGCCGGAGTTGGTTCTGCCGCTCATGAAGTTGCAAGTCAGACCCAGCCCCAGACCAGTTCGACTGCCAACGTGACTTTCGCTAGTCGGTCTTCCAATCCATGGAAGCCGAAAGTGAACGAACGAAAATGGAAGTACATCGTGCTGCATCACACGGCATCCGAAGCCGGCAGCGTGAGCAGCATTGACGCGGCACACAAACAACGAAGAGACAGCGCGGGCAAGCCGTGGCTGGGTATCGGATATCACTTCGTTATCGGAAACGGTAACGGCATGAAGGACGGCGAGATTCAGCCTTCCTTCCGCTGGACCAAACAACTCCACGGCGCCCATGCGGGCGTCGCAGATTACAACGACGTTGGGATCGGCATTGTGCTGGTCGGCAATTTCGAAAAGAAGCGACCAACGGCTGCACAGCTGCGATCGGCCAGACGTCTGGTTCAGACGCTGCGATCGTCGTACCGAATCACTTCGAAGAATATTGTGACTCACGGAGACGTGAACAAGACAGCTTGCCCCGGCAAGTATTTTTCTCTCGCAAGGATTACGGGACTGGATGAAGAAGCGACGCTTGGCGCCGCATCATCCGCAAGCGGCCAACCTCTCACCTTTGCAGATCGCAGGGAAGTTCAATGAACTCTCGCCTTAACAAGTACGACCTTTCAACTCTCAGTGCATTCAGTGCGTTGGGTCCACTCGGAACCGATGCCACGCTGGGCGTGCAGGTTCCCGAGCTTCGTGAACTCATGATGGCCGAGCAAGCTATGCCGGCTGAGTTCGACAACGAAGGTCCCGCGTTTTCTGACTGGCCTGTCGGCATTCACGTTCCTGAATCTTACGAACCGGGCTACGCGTACCCATTGGTCATTTGGTTGCATGAGGATGGCGGCAACGAGGCCGCACTCGATCACGTCATACCGGCCATCAGCGACCGAAACTACATTGGCCTTTCCTTCCGAGCCAACTGCCGCATGTCAGCGTGGCCAGTGGAACGCTACCGGTGGTCAATGACGATGGACGAATCACGATTCTTCGAAGAAGTGCTGTATTGCACCGTCGTCCAACTGCGTCGCGCCTACCACATTCACAGCGAACGGATCGCCATCGGCGGTTCAGGTTCTGGAGCAACTTTGGCGCTGCAGACTTTGCTGCGACGTCCCGATTGGTTTAGTGGTGCGTTTATGTTGGGTGGCCGCATGCCGGCTCTCGAACAACCAATGCTGCACTACCAACAGCTTCGCAACAAACGCGTCCTGCAAATCGCAGACACCAGCGACCCACGACTGGACGTGGACGAGTTCAAGAAGCTCCGCCGTTTGCTATACACCGCTGGAATGGAAGTCGAAATGTCCGTCGCCGAAACCAACGTCCCGTGCGAAGAAACACTACGCAGTGTGGACTACTGGATGATGGACGCCTTAATGCGTCCATCCTTCGCCTAACCGAAGAAGGCACGGTGCACTGCAGAACGGGCGGTAAGTAACCCTGTTGTTGTAGGTTTAAACCGTCGTAGTGTGTTGCAGAACGGTTCCGCCGAGGGCTAGCGCCCTATCGCTCACAGAGGTTGACGACCGTGGGCGATCTGTGGGCGCCGCAACTTACCGGATACCGAACGTTCGTTAGCGGATGTCGATGTTGGACTCGGATGGGATTCGGCCATCGACAATATCGTCGTCAGCAAGATCCGTCTCGAAGTCGGTGTCGAAGTCAGAGAAGAACAGGTCTCGACCCGCGCCACCGTTGAGTGAGTCGACTGCGTCATCATCCAGGACTGTGCGATCGCTCGTGATTGGCAATAGGTGTGCGTCTCCATTGAGTCGGCTGGTGTCTTGCTGATCTTCTCGAAGCACCCGGCCATCATCCACATTGGTGATGTTGGTTACTCGATCAGCGTAGTCACGACTGAAGACCCATTCTGCTCCCACCCGTGCCAGTGCACTGTCACTTAGAGTGGTTTGGCCGGCAACCAGGATGTCCTGACCGCCGTTGCCGTTAAGGTCATCTCCGCCGCGGCCGCCAATGATGACATCACTGCCTTCGCCGCCGGTGACGGTGTCGGCACCGTTACCGGCTGACACAATATCGTTTCCATCACCAGCCGCCACACGGTCTCTGCCTGACGCAGAATTGATGATGTCGTCGCCTTCGTTGCCTTCAATCCGATCGTTGCCGCCACCGCCAAGGATGAGGTCGCTTCCGGACCGACCGAGGAGAACATCGTCGCCTCCGCCGCCATTGAGTGTGTCATTGCCGGCTCCACCGGTGATCGAATCGGTTCCTTCGTCACCGATTACTTCGTCCTGGCCACCACCGGATGTCAGCGTATCGTTTCCGAACGCACCACGCAGGAAGTCATCTCCGGGGCCGGTTGTGATCCGATCGTTTCCAATGCCACCCAGGACTCGCATGGTGACTGGCGTATCTGTTTGTGAGGCGTCAAAGACATCGGGCCCCTCGGCCAGATCGGCGTTGATTACTTCCAGGTCCGATCCAGACAAGTCGCCAACCAGAACCGTATCGGCGCCGGCCATTGTGTTTAGTTGCAGAACTTCGACGCCCAGTTGCGTCAGTGTTCCGAACCCTTCGTTTCTAAGCAGTGTGTTCCCATTGATATCGACGCTGATCTCAAACATGTCAGCACCATCCGTCGCGTTCGCGGTCAGAATGTCGTCCGCGTTTCCGGCGTCAATGGTGTCGCTTCCATCGCCACTATTCCACAGGAAGTTGTCTCGACCAGCACTGCCTTTCAGGCTGTCGTCGCCTTCGCCACCGATAAGCGTGTCGTTACCGGCGCCGCCCAGAAGCGTATCGTTGCCAGCACCACCGTACAGCACGTCCGGACCACGACCACCAGTAAATGCAGCCACCGCTCCAGTCAGGTTCCGTCCGTCAATGCGATCGGCGCCAGTTCCGCCACGCACAACGACGCGGTTTAGGTCGCTGCCAGTGACATCGTTGATGATGATCTCATCCGCGCCGGCTTCTGACAGGATCTCCAGTTCTTCGATCCCCAGTCCGATGGTCAGCGTTTCCATTCCGACTTGAAGAACGGTACTGCCACCGACAGAGTCAACAACGTAGACCTCGTTGGCGTCGGTTCCGAGCACAATCTGGCGGTCTACACCGCTCCGAGATCCGTCAGGGCTGCCGCCTGTGACGTCATCATCCCCGTCGCCGATCTCCCAGTTGATTGTATCGCGACCGTTACCACCGCGGATCCGATCGACGCCATCGCCGCCGGTAATCGAATCGGCTCCGTTACCACCCAGCAGAGTGTCCTCGCCAAGACCACCGAATAGCAGGTCACTACCACTGGAACCGTCGATGCTGTCGTCGCCGAAACCGCCATCAATCGAATCCTGCCCTTCGCCGCCGCCGAGGCTGTCGTCGCCATCACCGCCTTCGATGGTGTCGTCACCCAGGCCGCCACCGATGGTGTCATCATCGGCTTCACCTGAGAGCTGGTCCGGTCCGTCGCCACCAAAGATGACATCCGCACCGGTGAAGCCCAGGACAGTATCGCTGCCAGCGCCGCCGTCGAGCGAGTCATCGCCAACGTCGCCGTCGATGAAGTCGCCGCCAGCATTCCCGTTAATCGTGTCGTCACCAGCATCGCCAAGAAGCGCGTCATCGTCATCCGAACCAATTAGAACATCGTCCCCGGTTCCACCACTCAGAGTCACTGGGGCTCCGACTGAGGACGCGTTGATTGTGTCGTCGCCGGTACCTGCAAGAACCTCAACTGATGAGAAAAGCGTGCCGTCGCTGTAGTTGATCGTGCCCGCGGAGAAGCCGCTGATTGCCGTCGCAGAAATCGTCGCATTGTCGCCCGAAGCGTCTCCGGAATCATCGATCTGCAATGCGACCGAACCAGAGTTGGTGACCAGACTTAGGTTGCCGGCAATGGCGTCCAGATTCCCAGTCGAATTCTCGAACCCGGCATTGGTATTGCCAAGCGTCACGATGGACTGAATTGGAGTGCCGCTGGCATCCGCGAACGTCAGGTCTGCCACCGTGTTAACTCCGGCAGCCGTGCTAAGCACGTTCAGAACAAGCGGAGTGCGGTCGGCAGCATCAATCATGAGCGATTCGATGGCTTCGTAGCCAACATCGCCTGGCGCGATGCCCACAACAGATGTGGAAGTCAGGTCGATCGTATCCGATGGCGTCGATTCGAAGTCCAGCAGGTCAAGACTGTCGTCTCCGCTGCCGCCGTCAAAATCAACGTCGCCAAACAGAGTATCCAGCCGGTTGTTTGTACCGACGACAAAACTATCGTCTCCGGAACCACCATCAATGGTGATCGCTGTAGCCGCTGTTGATGAGAGAAGGAAGACCTGGTCGTTATCTTCAAACGTGTTGACCAACACCGAGGTCGTCAATGAACCGGCGGCAGTGACGTCGATAGTCAGAACCGTACCGGTTGGATCCAGACTGTAACCTGCGTTCCCAACAGCATCGCCCTGCAATGTGATTGGGTCGTCAGACAGAATCCCGCCGGAAGCGACCTGCGATCGAATCACCAGCGTATCGGCGTCAGGTGATGAGATTCTAAGAACGTTTTCGTCGTTGGCATCCGCATTGAAAACAGCCGTGCCTGTCGCCTGACTAAAACTGACCGACGACAGCAAAGCGCGGTCTTCCAGTGATTCGGAAGCCGCTTCTACCGTTGCACGGCGACTCTGACCGCGCCGAAGCGCTGTCAGAAAACGTGAGCGGTAGTGCTGTTTCAAAGAAGACAAGATCGACATCTATTTTGCTCCAGGCAGCTTCTGGCGGCGTGTGGCCCCGATAATCAACCGCGTCCCGGGTGAAGGACGTTTGTGCGGAATGGCGCGGTATTCCTGCGCATATCTCTACGTATCGACGACGCGCTCAACACAACGCAGCCCGGACGTGACAGCCGTCATACTCCTAAAAGACGCCTCAGGTTTGCGACGTTAACAAACCTCGCACAAATTGCCCGAACAGCCAACAAGCAGATTGTGCGCATGTTTACTGCACTCGAACAAATTCCGGTCTTATCCGCTTTCCGGCAGGTCCAACAGCCGCCCAAACCTCGACAACACAATCGCCTTGAATGGACGGAACTCCGCAGCGTCAATGTCGCCGGTCTCAACCAATTGGAACGCGACATCTCTGGCTTCGGCCAGTACATCAGCGTCTTTGATCAGACTAGCGAACCGAAGCGGCAGCTGGCCGCTTTGACGGACGCCAAGCACATCGCCGGGGCCTCGCAATCCAAAATCGACTTCGGCGATCTGGAATCCATCGGTGTGTTGTTCCATCGCCGCCAGTCGAGCGTTGGCTTCCGGCGTATCGGAATCGGAAAACAAGAAGCAATAGCCCTGGAACCGACCGCGCCCAATCCGTCCTCGCAACTGGTGAAGCTGTGAAAGACCGAACCGCTCTGCCTCGCAAATAACCATGACCGTTGAATTCGGAACATCGACTCCAACTTCAATCACAGTTGTGCTGACCAGCAACTGTAGTTCGCCACTGCGAAAGCGTTCCATCCGGGCGTTGCGTTCTTCGCGATCCATCTGACCATGAACCAACCCAACCTCGAAGTCGCGAAACTCACCGGTCCGCAATTCTTCGTAGACTGCTTCCGCGCTTGAGACACGTTCAGCCGGATCACCACTATCGGTCACCCGAGGACAAACAAAATAAGCCTGCCTGCCCTCTCGCAATTTCCCGCGGATGAACTCATACACCTTCGCGCGTTCGACCGGATTTGGGATTCGTCCGGTAACGATCTTCTGTCTACCGGGCGGCAGATCCTTCATAACGGAAACATCCAAGTCACCGAAGACCGTCAGGCACAGGCTTCGAGGAATCGGAGTGGCAGTCATGACAAGCAAATGCGGCCTGCTGACACCCGACGTCAACTTCGCGCGTTGAACGACTCCGAACTTGTGTTGTTCGTCAATGACTCCAAGGCCAAGGTTCTTGAACGTCACACCATCCTGAATAATCGCCTGCGTTCCCACGACCAGATCGACGTCGCCATTCCGAATTGCCGCAAGCGCATCGCGTCGTTGAGCAGCCGTCAGCGAACCAGTGAGACACAACCGGCGCACTCGACTGCTGGCGAGAATCTGTTCAACCGTTTGCCAGTGCTGCCGAACCAGAACCTCCGTCGGCCCCATTAACGCCGCCTGATATCCGGCGGCGATCGCAACCAGCAAGGCATACACGGCTACCGCGGTCTTACCGGCTCCCACGTCAGCCTGCAACAGACGGTGCATCGCCTTTCCCGACTCCATGTCGGCGGAAATATCTTTGACAGCCTGGTTCTGACCATCGGTAAATGAAAATGGGAACAGCCGACGAATACGCGCATCTACCTGCGCGGTCGTCGGTAGTTTCGCGGCTTTCTTTTCGACGCTCCACAATCGCTTTCGCAACGCCAGTCCCGTCTGGAACTCGAACAAGTCATCGAAGATCAGCCGTCGCCGAGCGTGTTGGTAATGAACTTTGGAATCCGGTTTGTGTAGTTGCCGCAAAGCGTCGGGAAGAAACGGCAGTCGGTTCGCAACGCGAAACTCTTCCGGTAACGGATCAGTAACCAGATGCGCAAACTCGTCGGCGACCGTGTGCATGATCCGGCGCAGGGCTTCGGACTTCAGCCCGTCGGTAAGTCGATAGACCGGTTGCACTTCTCCAACCTGTCCGCCCGCGTCATCGATCGGCTGAACTTTCGGGTTACTGATCTCCCACCGGCCGCCGCGCCGTTTTGGTTTTCCTGAAAACAGCAACTGCTGCCCATCAGCAAACTTGTGCAACATCCACGGCTGATTGAACCACACACCGCGCAAGTACTGACCGTCGCAGTCCAACAGAATCGCTGTGAGAACTCGGCCCTGTTTCAGCTGCCTGGCATCTCGATCAACCACATTGCCCAGAACCGACTGGACGACATCCGGTTCAAGATTCTGCACCTGCCGCACGTCCGTTAGGTCCAGCACGTCCCGCGGCATATTGAACAGCAGATCGCGAGCCGTCAGCAGGTGCATCTTTGATAGCAGCGCGGCTCGATCCGGCCCCACGCCCGAAATAAACTGCACGGGGGTGTCCAATGGTTCCTGATTGTTGGCGTCATCGTGGCTCATTTCACGGAGCTTAGCGACCCGACCAGGTTCAACCCAACCATCCGCCCACACGTATTGACCCGCCCGTCCAGCGATCAGCCAAACCGCGACCGCAGATGCCGCCTGAAAGCGGGTTAGTTGGGGCTACGGCGAAGAAAGTAATGAGCCAATCGCCGCCCATCCGATAGTATCTTTGCGCTTGATCTTTGACCCCAGTCACCACCTCACGATGACAACCTCGGAAATCGTTCTCACAACATTCATCATACTGCTGGCCCTGGGTGCGGCCGTTGCAGTTTGGAAAGCAACCACTTGCCCGGCGGGCTGGCGCGTTTGGTTCCTTTCCAAAGCCGCTCGGCTGTACGTCGCAATCATGCTGAAGTGGGATTCCAACCGGCCATGTCCATTCCCGAAGGATGGCCCGGCGATCATCGTGGGGAACCACACGAGTCCGGTTGATCCAATTCTGATCTGGTACCGGCACGAGGATGAATGGCCGCCTGGCGAGCTGAGGGCAATCGGGTTCATGGTGGCCGCGGAGTATGTCGTTCGTCCGGGCATCATCGGTTGGGTTTGTCGTTCGGTGGAATCGATTCCCGTTAAGAGGGCCGGTCGCGACATGGTCGCAGTTCGAGCATCACTGAAGCGACTCAAAGAGAACAAGTGGCTGGGCATTTTTCCGGAAGGGCACATCAACCTCACACCAGAGGAAGGCCTCAACGAATTTAACACGGGGGCCGCGTTCGTAAGTCTCAAATCGGGCGTCCCCATCTACCCGGTTTTCATCCACAACTCACCCCGCAGCGACAGCATGGTTCGGTGCTTCTTTAAACGAAGTCATGTGCACGTCACCTACGGAGAACCGATCGACCTGAGCGCGATTTACGGTGACGGGAAGCTCAGCGCAGAAATCCTCGACGCCGCCACAGCACACATCGTCGCAGAACTCGAACAAACCGGCGCCGATCGCTGGTTCGAAACGACCTAGCGCTGAGCGGCGGGCGTCAGCCCGGTGATATCAGCGCACCACCCGCGTGGCTGATCACACCGCACCAATTGAACTCAAAACCCTCTCCAATCAATTCGCCGCGACGACATGGCAATACTCGCCCGTGCTGGTGCGGTGGCATCACCGGGCACCACGTGACATCACTGGGCTGACGCCCACTGCTCGCCGTTGGGGCTCCGAAGTTCGTCGAACGTTGGTTCGAGTTGTAGATCTTGTGTGGGGACCGCCTCTACAATGTGGAAAGCGGGGTTCGGTTCCAAAGCGAAACAATGAGCTGCGTCCCTTTAAGCCGCGCTCAAATAGACTCAACCGGGCAACTGCCCGGTTGAGCACGTGAAAAACCATATTGGCGGGACAGAATACGAGGACGACAAGGCAGCTCAAGCGGTAAACAGTCGACAGTCAGTCAATTAAAATGAGCTAGTCCCCTTTCTCTCCTCGATTCACGGCGACGGAAAGCTTAACGCCGAAACTCTGGACGCCGCCACAGCACACACACATCGTTGCAGAAGTCGAAACGACGTAGTGCCCTAAGACAGCGCCCCAATGAGTTCGATGCGTCCCTTGGGCCTCAACGAACGGAATACCTTAGTCCAGCGTATATCCCGCCGTGGAAGCGGAGATTTCGCTCGTTCGGCACGCCAATTCACCATTCGCGTCGACGATCCAGCATTCTTCAATTGAACCCTTCAGGATTGCCATAGAACGCCCGCCACAGATTAGAGAGGGCGTAATATCGACATGAATTTCGGTGGACTCTTCTCCTGCTTTCTTCTCGATACTCTTTATCTGATATGTCCATGATCCGCACTTCAGACCTGACATTCCAAAGTGTTGTTCGACCACTTTCAGTCGCTGTGGTCCGGAATCGTCTGAGCAGATCTTGTCGAGTTCATCGGCAATGGATGTTGCAATTTCAGATTCCAGTGGGACGGAGGAATAGACACGCTTGGCTAGGAAGACGTGCGGATCCTTATAGTCTTTCGGCAGATCAGCCGTATCTATCATTGGGAACGATTCATCCGCTTCTACCGTTGGTTTTTCAGATTGAGCAGCGAACGCGACAGCGACAACGGCTGAGAGTGCTGCTAGGCATGCCTTATACATGAGATAACCTTAGAAAAGAGAAGCTTGAATTCCACAGATCCTGAAACAAAAGGGGCAGGGTGGCCACCGGGCACACGCCGACAGGGATTAAGTTAACAGATTCCGGAAAATCCCACTCAGTGGACCGTCTCACGAGTGTCGGGGCTGCATCCGCATTCCTCTTCCACAACTCATAGAGAATAGCAGTCTCGTCTTCATTCCAACTGATGCCGTGATTTGTGGTGCCAGAATCGGCACCCACTGATGCTCTAACGACGAACCGCTCCTCGTCGTCAACATCAGCGATGTCCCAAATTTTGACTAACCAACGCCTGTTCGGGTCCGACAACTGGACTCCCTCGTCCCCCAGGAACTGCTCCCTCGCAACTTTATCGCTCCCGATATTTGCCGCTTCCTGAAAGATCTCGGGAACAGAGCTCTGTACGTCAACATGTACTCCCAATTTGTCCATCGACCCGAATGTCTGGTCGCCACCGAAGAGGCCGTGTGTTTCATCCAAGCCAAACACAAATGTTGCCGTATCTCTTGACTGAATATCCGGAAGCCCATCTGCCACCAAGGTGACCACTGCATCCGCGGGCCTATCAAGTTGCGCGTCCCATTCCTCATCGGGAACTACGGGCTGATGGTGCATAGCCGCCATTCCTACCGCAGTAACAGTCGACACCAGTAAGGCAACCCATGTCAGGTTGCGATGCTTCATATCCTTATGAGTCGTCATTCGATCAACCTCCAAACAGGTATGCCAAAGTTCGCCATCCTTGTTCTCGCCGGATTACGAGTTGCAGTTCGGCAACTGGAACACAAGTGTAACGTCAGGTGGGTCGATGCAGGGATGTAGCCCGTGAAGAAGTAAGACTTGATCTGCTTCTTATCCCAATCGGCGTTCGCAACGGCAAAGTGTGCCGATGTTGTTTCGGAGTGTCTCGAGAGAACAATCGACAGAGCTTGGGTGGTGCTGTCCATCAATTGAGTTCTGCGGTAGCCGCACCGACTCTGCACAGGCCAAGCAAGTTTCTTTTGACTCGACTTCGAGAATTGGATAGCTCAAGCCGAACGCTTCCCGCCAATGTAAGGTCGGCTACTGCCCAGGCCGCCGCGACCGGACGGGCGCTGGCGGTTCTGGTTTGAACTCGACCTTCTTTGTTTCGAGTAACTTCAAAGCTTCAGCCACGGCGCGTTCGAGTTGTGGGTCGCCGCCATCGATGACGGGTTTGGGATCGTTGCGGACTTCGATGTCAGGTGCGACGCCTTCGCCTTCGACGGCCCACTTGCCATCGACGTCAATGAACCCGCCGCGTGGAGCGACAAACCGGCCGCCGTCGATGAGTGGCGGGGTGTCCCAGGTTCCGACAAGACCGCCCCATGTCTTCGTTCCGATCAGTGGACCAAGTTTCCTGAACCGGAACAGGTACGGCAGCAGGTCGCCGCCGGAACCGGCGCGTTCGTTGATGATCATGACTTTCGGGCCGAACAGTCCGGCCATCGGCTGGGTAAACGGTCGCTTGTCACCAGCGTTCGAGTTGAAGTATCCGGTTAACTCGCGAGCGAGAACTTCGATGATGTAGTCGGCCGCCGATCCGCCTCCGTTGTTGCGTTCGTCAATGACGGCTCCCTGTCGGTCCTGCTGAGCGAAATACATGCGATTGAAATACGTGTAGCCGCCGCGGCCGGTGTTCGGCAACCAGACGTAAGCCAGCTTGCCGTCGCTAAGTTCGTCAACGCGGCGCTTGTTGTGTTCGACCCACGCCCACGTGCGCAGCTGACCTTCGTTGGCCGTTGGAACCACCGCTACGTTCTTCGCGCCTTCGAAGTTTGGTTTGGAATTGATGGTCAGGTTGATGGTTCGTCCGGCGGTTCCTTCCAGCAGTTTGAACGGACTATCCGGAGCTTTCAGAACGCGGCCTTCGATCGCGATGATGAAGTCGCCTTCCTTCACGCCAAGGCCTGGCATCGACAGCGGTCCGGTGACACCCGGAGTCCACTCGCCACCAGAATAGATTTTCGCGATGCGATAGAGCCCATCGACTTCTTCCAGGTCGGCTCCCAACAAACCGGTGCGCGGGTTTGTGAGATCCGGCATGTCGCCGCCGCGGACGTACGAGTGCCCAACGGCCACTTCGCCCGACACGATGTCCAGCAGATAGTTGAAGTCCGAACGGTGGTTCACATGTTCCAGCCACGGACTGTACCACTCCCAAACCTCATCCCACGGCGCGCCGTGGACGTTGTCGACGTACAGGAAGTCCCGCATGTAACGCCAGCCGTCCCGCAGCATCTGTTGCCATTCTGCTCGCGGATCGACCTTCACTCGCATGCCGCTAAGCGACACCGATTTCGCGACGCCTTTTGAACCCGAGGCATCGGCCGAGGTGAACCCACTTCCGGTCTGCAGCAGAACCTTCCTGCGATCGTGTGATGTGGTTATGAACCGAATACCTTCTGCGAACGTGTCGGCTTTTCGTTTCTCAACGTCATACCGATGCACTGTCGAGCCGGGTTCGTTTTCGATGGATTCCAGGACAAAAATTTTGCCCTCGGGAGCCTTCTCAAGTCCAACGTAGTTGCGGCGCGGCAGGCCGGGGGCATCGACGATTCGAAGTGCGATGCCTTCAAAATCGATCTTCACTTCGACAGGCTTGGCCTTCTTCTTTGCGGCCTTCTTTTTCCCATCCTTCTCGCCATCCTTGGGCTCCTTACCATCGGCCCAAACACCAAGTGGCTCGCTGTCTTTCTTGCTGGCGTCGTCTTTCTTCTCGTCAGGCTCATCAGCCTTCTTTGGTTCCTCTTCATCACTAATCGGGAGAAACGGTGATGGTTCGTCCGCACCCAGAATCGCAACGTACAACGCGCGTGTGACGGGGCGGTCGTATGACGTCATGTCCAGCCAGCCCGTGTTCAATCCAAAATCTGTGGAGGCCAGAAAGTAGACGTACTTGCCGGACGCGTCCCAAACCGGACTGATGGCATCGGCCATGCCGTTGGTGAGGTTGTGTTTCTCGCCGGTCTCCGCGTTGCAAATCACGATGACTCGCAGTTGGTTCTCCAGTCGACGCGGATAGGCGAGCCATTTGGAATCGGGCGACCACACTGGGTTCATCGAACGTTCGGGATGAGCGAACCGGTCGGTGTCGACATGTTTGACCTTGCCGCTTTCGATGTTGAGAACCAGAACGCGGTAGTCGGTATCAGAGAACGCCAGATGCTTGCCGTCCGGCGACCATGTTGGCACAAAGAAGAACGTCGGTTCCGGGATTTCAATCCGGCGGCGGTTCTGACCATTCTGATCGGCGATCACCAAACCGTACTCGCCGCCGTCGTCATTGAACCACGCAATCTGCTGCCCGTCCGGTGACCAAACCGCGTGCCGATCGGCGATACCTGGGGTCTGCGTAATGTTTCGCCAGCTGCCCTTGTCCAGCGGAGCCGTAAACAAATCGCCCCGCGTTTCAAAGATCGCGCGTTTGCCGGTTGGTGATAGCCGCGCGTCGCGCAGATCGCTGGCTTCGATGTCTTCCCATCGTGGCCGAGCCCAATTCAGATCGCGGGCCACGTTGATTACAAGTTGTTTGGTTTCGCCGGTCTTTGGATCCAATTCATGCAGGTAGCCGGCTTGTTCGTACACAACCACGCCCGCGCCGGCGCCGATGCTCTTGCAGTCAAAGTCCGCGTGCTTGGTCAGTTGCTTCTCGGTCTTTGTATTCGGATCGAACGACCACACGTTGCTGGCGTAATCGCGTTCGGACAAGTAGTAAACGACACCGTCCAGCCACACCGGCGCGAGGTGGCGTTCGCCTTCGGTTGGTGGAGTGACACGTTCCCATGTTTCGGTCGACACGATTGCAATCGGCTGAGCCTGCCCGCCGCGATAGTTGCGCCACTCGGGATCCCACAATCCAATTTCCTGGTAGGCCAGGTGTTTGCCATCGACACTCATTTCGCCGTGATACGCCTGCGGAACCTTCAACTGTTTTGGGAACCCGCCGTCCGGCGACACCGTGTAGAACTGCCACAACCTGGTTGGCTGCCCTGCGCGGCCGCTGCGGAACATAACGTGACCATCGGGAGTCCAGCCCTGGACCACATCCGCGCCCGGATGCCAGGTGAGCCGTTTGGGTTCACCGCCGGTCGTATTCACAACGTACACGTCTGAATTGCCGCCGTACTGCGCGGTGAACGCGATGGACTTGCCGTCTTTCGAGAACACCGGATCGCTCTCGCCACCCTCACCGCTGGTCAGCCGCATGGCGTTGCCACCGTCGCGGCCCACCAACCACAAATCGTTGGCGTGGACGAAGACGATATGGTTCTCGCTGACATCCGGATCACGCAGCAGACGTGTTCCCTGAGCATCGGCAGTGCTTTGCGAAGCGAACAGTGCGACCAGAACAAACAGGCAGCGCGAAGTGGTGCGAATCATGGCGTACTTTCAGACGGACAGAACGTTCAGTCAGTATAGAAGCCGGGGCACGTGATGCAGTACCAAACTTCGCAGGATTGACGTAGTGGACGAGGGAACGAGTCTCGATCGTGTGTTCCGCGCTCGCGGACTCGTTGCCTCGTCCACTACCAGAACCTACTTCTTTCGAAGCGACTGCAGGTAGGCGACCAAATCACGAATCTCACGACGCGACAAAGCCTTGGTCATGTCGGGCATGATGGAGATGTTCTGTTCGACGGCGTCATCGATTTCGTCGTTATTGATCGTGATCTCTTTGCCCTGGTTGTCGGCGAGAACCGTGGTGCTGTCGTTCTTGCGAACCAGAACACCCGAGATCGATTTGCCGGAATCAAGGATGATGGTCTGCGTTCGGTATTTCGGTTCGATATCGGCACTGGGCGCGACGATCGCGCGGAGCAGGTGTTTGGTGTCTCGGGTGCGGCCGATGCTTTGCAGGTTCGGACCGACAGTGCTGCCGTTCTTTCCGACGCGATGGCACCTGGCACACTGTGCTTCAATGTGTGTGTTGAATGTTGTGCGGCCGGCCTGGACGTCGCCGCCGATCAGACATTCTGAGTAAGCGATAAGCGGATCGTTACTGGCGCGTTTAGTGTCGATTTGTTTTAGTTGCCCCGCGATAGCAGCGTTGTCCCGCCGCATTTCGGCGGCTTCCAGAATGTCCAGTTCAGTGCCGGGTGCGGCCTTGCCGGCGATGAGCTTGCTAAGGAGATCGCTGATTGTCTGGTCCGCCTGGTCGGTTCCGACTTTGCCCAACAACGCGATGGCGTGTTGGCGTTCGTGGAGTTTGGCTGAACCAGCAAGGACTTCACCGATGGATTCCATAGCGGCGTCAGGGCGTGACACCAACAACTCCCGGCCGCGTTTTCGCAGTTGGACATCGCGAGATTTCAGGACTAACTGAAGCAGGTCGTCCAGCCCCACGTACTTTTCTGCAGCCAGGGTGTTCAACGATTCCACTCGCAAGGCGGGATCGGTTTCGGAGGAACGCAGCAGCTCGGCCAATGAATCCAATGCCCTCCCGGTGATCGGCAGCTTCAGATTGCGCGACGCGTTGAGCGCCGCTGGTGGAATTTGCTTGTTGGTGTCAGCCAGCAAGCTACCAAGTAGCGTTGCCAGCTTGCCGGCCCCCCGGACAGACCGATTCGGCTTCAATCGACGACGGCGACCATCCACTCGGTCCAGCGGCGGTGGGTTGAGCCATTGGCTCAACGCGTCGAGCGCATCGAGCCGAAGTGCGATGGAAACATCGGTTCTTGCAGCGAATCGCGCGAGCTGTTCGGCGTGAGCTGGTGTTCCAATCATGTACGCAGCGCCAATTGCGCGGCGGGCGAATGATTCGTTTGTCCGAACGTTGTCGGGGATCGTCGCAGCCAGAACCGTTAAGTCGGCGGGGACTAGGTCTGAATCGAGATCAATCGGTGCGATCGCTTCGTAGATTGCTAGCGCGGCTTCAGTGGCGACGTGGTTGTCTTTATCGGCCAGAAAGTACGACAGCGATCGATTGGCTCGGTCCAGCGCTGGTTGGTTTGCGCTGAGTTCACGCAGGGCGAGTACAGCGGTGAGGCGGACTGGTGGCGACTTATGTTTGTGCAGCGCGGTGAGTTCTGCACGCGATGCGGTTCCGCTTAGACCCATGGCGATGGCGTGCCGCATGTATGTGTTTTCGGGGCTAAGTTGTTCGGCCAGTTTCAGCAAAGCCAACTGTGCGGCGGAGGTGGGATGATGCCTGACGGCCAGAGCTGCGTGGAAGCGAACGCGTTCGTCTAAATCGTTAAGCAAAGGCACCAGTTGTTCGCCTTCGAAGTGATCGAAGTCGGCGATGGTTCGCAAAGCCTGTGTCCGGATCTCGGGTTCGGGATCTTTTAGGAAGTCGCCAAAGCCATATGCGTTGGCCTTTCGCGTGAGGTCGCCGGAATCGGTTATTCCTTTGCTGCGAACCAATTGGCCCAGGCCCCAGATCGCGTGGATTCTGGCCAGTTGCGATTTGGAATCTCGCGCGGCCAGAGCCAGGTTGGTCCCCTGGCTGCGGGACACGAGTTCAAACTGCGCGCCCAGGCGGATGCGCTGGTCGGCGTGACTTAGTAACGATGGCAGTTGAGGGTCGTCGTAACTTTTGAACCCGCTAGCCAGCCGCTGCTTTGTTTCCGAACGCTCCTTTGAATTCGCCGCGCCGGGGACGTCCATACTCCAGATCGCTCCGGATTGGTTCAGTGGGTAACCACCGCCCCAGTCAACTCCGTACAGCGCGCCGTCAGGGCCAAAGTTGATGCCGACAATCGGTTTGCCCCGAGCGAATTCGTGTTCGTTGATCATCTCAAACGACGCGCCGTTTTGTTTCACCTGAAACGCGCGCTGTTCGCCGTTGGGGGCTCCGGTTACGAAGAAGTAGTCGCGGTAAGCGGGACTAAGAGCGGTGCCCGGGTTGAAGGCGAACCCGGCCGGGCCGTTTAGGCTGTGTTTGATGGGCGGGATGATGTAGCTGGGCTGTTGTGGGTGCCAGAGTTGCCAGAGTTTCTCGTCGGTCCACGGGTTGTAGTCGTCGCCGCGGTACTGGTAGTTGCACCGCCAGCCAGCGTCCATGCCCGGCACAATGTAGACGAAGCGTTCTCGTTCCGTCGGCATGTCGGCGTCGTTGTCGATACTAAACAGATTGCCGAACTGGTCGAACGCAAGTTCCTGCACGTTGCGAAGACCGTGGGCAAAGACTTCGAAGTCGGTTCCGTCCGGATTGCACCGCATGACGCCGCCCTGGTTCGGATACAGGTACTTCCGACCTTCTTTGGACATGACGCTGATGCCTTTGTCGCCGACCGACCAGTACATTTTTCCGTCGGGGCCAACGGTGAGGCCGTGCATGTCGTGTCCGGCGTACGCGATGTGCACCCCGAAGCCGGTCGCCATGACTTCGCGTTTGTTGGCCTTTCCGTCGCCGTTGGTATCGGTGAGCCTCCACACGTCGGGTGCGATGGTTGCGTAGACATCCCCGGAGTGAGCGAGAACACCAGCTGCGATTCCGGTCACTTCCGTCTTGAAGTCTTCGGCGTAAAGGTTCGCCCGATCTGCGGTTCCGTTGCCGTCGGTGTCTTCGAAGATTCGAATCTTCTCACTAATCATCATCAAATCACGCCAGTCGCGTGATCCGTCTTTGTTGAGATCCTGAACGCGCTGTTTTGGGCGTCGCTTGCCATCCGTTTCGGGCGATAGCGTGCGGTGGTAGAAGTCGCGCTTGTCTTTGACAGATCGGAAGCCAAGGTCGTTGGGGATCCAGTCTGTGTTCTGGCGAATGTCCAGATCCTGCGACTTGCGTCGCTGAGTTTGCGTCACGAACGCGCGGCCCTGATTGTCGAAGCTAATGGCAACCGGGTCGGGGACGTTAAGCTCTCCGCTCCATCGCCGGAATTCGATTTTCGCGGGGCAGGTTTTTGGAACGTCGTAAACGGTGTTCGTCTTCGACTTCGAATCCTGAGCAGACAGGCACGGGACCAACGAACCCACAACAAGGGCGACGAGAAAAACAACCGGGCGGGACATGTTGGTGGGCTCGCAAAACTATTGGAGGGGGACTCCAATGGTAATCGCGCTGCCTGCTGCAATGAACCGCCAATCCTGACTGATTCAATCAGACTGTCAGACCGAACTCGCTGGTCAGACACGCGACCGCCGCGTCGGCCTGGTCGGAACCGACAACGGCACTGATGCGAATTTCGCTGGTGTTGATCATTTGCACGTTGATGCCCGACTCAGAAAGAACCCGAAACATCCGCGCGCCGACTTCGGTATGGCTGCGCAGACCGATGCCCATGACGGATAGCTTGGCGATTTCACGATCGTGTGAGACTTCGGCATCGGGCCAACTGTCGAGCACTTCTCGAATCAGCAGCAGACTGCGATCGACATCCACTCGCGGTATCGTGAAGGAGACATTCGCTCCTTCGCTACGGGCGACGTTTTGAACAATCATGTCAACCATGACTCCGCCTTCCGCCACGGCGGCAAACAACCGTGAGACGATGCCCGGTTCGTCCGGCAGTCGACTTAGAGTGATACGTGATTGTGTGTTATCCAGCTGCACGTCGCTGACGACAATGTCCTCCATCGCGTTCAGGCCAGCGATAATTTCGTCTTCCGTGTTCGTCGATGTTGGTTGCGATTCAGTCATTTCGGTTCGAACCCCGACGGCTGGATTCGCCCGGGTAACGTTCTCTAAGCCGAACCCGGTATGCACCGCGCGGACAGCCGCTTTGCAATCGTCTCGCGAAACCAAAACGGAAATTTTGATTTCGCTTGTGGTCACGATGCTAATGTTGATGCCAGCGTCGGCGAGTGCTTTGAACATCTGACACGCGACGCCGGTGTGCGTGCGCATTCCGGCTCCGACGACGGAAACTTTCGCGAGGTTGGTTCCCTGCGTCACGCTACCAGAACCAAGTTCGCCGACCGCTTCGCTGGCGGCGGTTAGCGTTTCGGCCAGGTCATCCTGTGGGACAGTAAACGACACGTTGGCCGTGCCGCCGGTTCCGACGTTCTGCACAACCATGTCGATGGGGATCTTGCGATCAGACATCTTGGCGAACACCAATTGCATGACGCCGGGTTCGTCAGGAATGTCGACTAAACTGACGCGTGCTTCGTTGGGAACCAGTGCGACTCCGGCAACGATGGCCATGTTGTCTTCCGGTTCGGGCGCGATGAGCGTCCCGGCGCCGTCGGCGAAGGATGGTCGGACGCGAATTGGAACGCGGTACTTCTTGGCGAATTCAATCGACCGAGCGTGCATGACACCCGCGCCGAGGCTGGCGAGTTCTAACATTTCGTCATACGAAATCCGTGGAGCCAGCCTGGCGTCTTCGCAGATGCGCGGGTCGGTTGTGAATACGCCTTCGACGTCGGTGTAAATTTCACAAAGATTCGCACCAAGCGCCGCGGCGAGCGCAGTGGCTGTGGTGTCGCTGCCGCCGCGACCGAGCGTCGTGATGTTGAGCTGTTCGTCAACGCCCTGGAAACCGGCCGCGATAACAACATTGCCCGCGTCCAGTTGTTCTCGCATGCGGGTGGTTGAGATGCGGACGATCCGGGCTTTGGTGTGGCTGTCGTCGGTTCGAAGGCCAATCTGACCGCCGGTGAAGCTAATGGCGTTCTCGCCGAGTTCATGAACCGCCATGGCCATGAGCGCGACGGATTCCTGTTCGCCGGTGGACAAAAGCATGTCCATTTCGCGAGGCGTTGGGCTGTCTGTAATTTCCTGGGCCAGTCGAACCAATTCGTCCGTCTTCTTGCCTCGGGCGCTGACCACCATGACGACTTGTTTGCCGTCGCGTTTTGCTTCGACGGCGCGTTTGGCCGCGTTCCTTACTTTAGTGGCATCCGCAACGCTGGTCCCCCCAAACTTCATCACAACAATAGACAACGAATCGCTCCCGAATGGCGGTTCTGCCCGCCAGGCATCAATCAAAATTTCTTACAGCAACGCCGCACATCGCGACGTTTGGCCCCGATGGTCTCAGAGTGCCCCCAAGGTCTCAAGCGAGACAGCTGAGCGGCACCGCTGGGGTATGAGGCTGTTCGAGCTCAACCGCAAAGAATCTTGCCAGCGATAGTGGTTTTTCCTCCTAAATCGACCGCCACAGGTAGTAAAACCTGCCGGTTAACCGGACATGTACCGATGTAGTTCATTGAAAGGCTGACTATGTCCATTTGTGACAGATGCGTCCTTGCAACAAACAAGAAAGAAGTAACAGTGGATTAGGTGCCTGGAGTGGTGTCCTGATGGGATGGATAGCCAAACGTGGATATAGTGACCGACAGGAAGTACTGAATCGAATCACTATTGATGGAGCTCGTCATCTGCTTCGGATGTAGGCTGAGAGCTCGCCGGAATCTTGGATTTGACTATGCGTGTTGCGGTTCTTTGCTTTTGTTGTTGTGCGGTGACGGCCGTCGCTGATGACGGGCTGGTCCAGCGTGTGAATGTTGGCGACACCAACTGGGCCGACGGTAATTCCTGGAGAACAAGAATTGTCCCCGGCCCGTTGGACGAGGTCTTTGTTCCAGGCGAGCCGGGCGTCGCCAGAAGTTCAATCGGCCCAGGAACCGAAGCACTCGCGCGTGTCGTTTCGGTTGGAGACAGAATTGGTTCGGACGGGACCATTGAACTCAACACGGCCACTCTGCAAGTCAAAGGGCTACCGGGCCGGATCTACGTCGGCACTTACGGCGGGACAGGCACGTTCCGACAAATCGCTGGTGAAGTGGTTGTCCAGAAATCGATTCAACTGGGTTACCGCAATACCAGTTCAGGACGCTACTACATGGAGGGAGGCACCCTTAGGGCCTCTGCCATCCTGGTTGGTAATGGGAACCGGACGCAGGGCGAGCTTGAACTTGTGGGTTCGAACTGCCGAGTCACTCTGAACGCATACATCAGCGGGATCGGTCAGTCGCGACTCAAAATTAAAGCAGATGCATTTGGGGCTCCGCAGATCCAGACCAGGAATCGCGCCGAGCTAAACGGGTCGATGTACCTGGATCTTTCTGGCTACACGGCCGCTCAGGATGAGATAGTTCTGATTGACAACACCGGTGCGTTGCCGATTGCCGGCGGATTTTCGCAGGTGTTAGCCGAAGGTGCTTCTCACTACGAACTCGACTATCAAGGCGGGGACGGCAACGACCTGACGTTGGTTCGAACAGCGGAACCCATCACGTCGTACGCGCTTTATGCGGCTCATCACAAGTTGAGGGATCCGGCAGTTCGCCAGGCACACAAAAACCAGGACGATGATGGTGATGGGCTGACGAACCTGGCTGAGTACAAACTTGGTTCCTCTCCCGTATTTGCTGAGTCGTGGGATTGGAGTCCTACAGAATTCGCTGGGGCCCAGACGATTCAGTATCACGAGCGGGGGGATCGAGAAGACGTACTTCTGGTTCCGCAAATCCAGGTCGATGGCCAATGGATCTCGGCTGGCGTGGAATCGAATGTTCTTTCCGAAACGCCAGGCGGGAGGCTTATGGAAGCGTCTTACGCGGGAGAACCAAAGCCGTTTCGATTGCACGCAGAGCTTCTGCCTGACTCAACCCAGCCACTTAACGTGCTGTTGGTCGTGGTTGACGATCTCAACGACTGGGTCGGTTGCCTGGGCGGACACCCGCAAGCCAGCACACCAAACATCGACAGACTCGCATCCCGCGGTTGCCTGTTTACAAACGCGCACGCGAATGGAGTCATCTGCAATGTTTCCAGGTCGTCGTTCGTGACTGGTGTGGCGCCGTCAACCAGTCGGGTGTATCGCAACCAACACGCACTTAGGGAGAACCCGGTTCTTCAGAATTCGGTCACATTGCCTCAGCACTTCGGCCGGAATGGATTCTATACAGTTGCGACGGGCAAAATTCTGCACGACCCGGAACCTGAGTCCTGGGATATCGACACTGCAAGGGGAGACTTCTCTGATGTTGCCGGACCGAACCCACCGGCCACATCCAGAGCCAGCAATGGTTTGGACTGGTATGCCATTACCCACCTAAACGATTCAAAGTTCCGCGATCGAAAAATTAGCAACACCTTCATTCAGGGAATCAAGAACCGGCCAAAGGACAGGCCGTTTTTTGGAGGGGTTGGTTACACCAAACCTCACGTCCCCTGGTATCTACCGGCTCGGTTCTTTGATCGCATTCCCTTGGAAGACGTCATTCTTCCGGAGGTTATGCTTGATGATAAAGCTGACCTGCCAGCCGAAGTGTCGGTCAAGATTACCTCAAAAGACGAGCCAGTCATTAACGCTGAAAATGTACGCCGGGAGGTTGTCCGGGCGTATCTGGCGGCGACTTCGTTTAGCGATGAAATGCTCGGTCGAGTCATTGACTGGCTGGACGCCAGCCCCGACTCAGCAAACACCGTCATCGTGCTGATTTCTGACCACGGATTTCACCTTGGCGAAAAGCAGCACTGGCGCAAGCAAACGTTGTGGAGCGAAGTGACGCGCATCCCCATGATCATTGTGGCTCCGAGTATCGTGAGGCCCGGCTCACGACGTTCGCAGCCAGTGAGCTTGCTTGATCTCTACCCAACACTGGCCGACATCACTGACACTGAGGCTCCTCCAAATCAATTGGAAGGCACAAGCCTTGTGCCTCTGATGCAGGATCCGAATCTCGAAATGAACCGGCTTGTCTTATCAACGCGTCGCCGCAATCAGAACACGCTGACAGATGGAAACTACCGGCTGGTTCGCTGGCCCCAGGGCGGAGAGGAATTCTACGACCTCAAGGCTGATCCAAACGAGTGGCACAACATGATCGATAATCCAGAGTACCAGGAAATCATCGAACGGTTCCGTCAGCAACTCCCACCTCCGCAATAGTCGCGGGCACGATCCTGGAACCCTGCTACTTCTTCAGATACCGCGCCAACGCGCGATCGACTCGCGATGCGGGATCATTTGGTTTCAGGTACTTGTACAGGACCAACATCAGTCGCTTGTCTTCCTCAGACAACTTGGTTCCATAGGAACGTCCTGAGAAGAAAATGCTGTCACGTTTGTAGGCAGAATCGTTCATCGGGCCGAGCGACTGGATGAGTTCTTCCAGAACCAGATGCTGCAGACCATCGCCCCACGACTTGTCGATGGCAATCAGGATATCCGCGTTGGTGATGCGTTTGTTGCGGTCCCAGTCGGTGTAGAAGACTCCGAAATCGGTTGAATTGTAGGGGCGGTTGTTCGCTTCGCAGAATGTTCGAAACTCGCTGAACTCCATGAATCGAAACCGAATGGCTGCGTCCGACTTATTCGGTTCCACAAGCTTCAGTTTGATTGACGACGCTGGCTTCAATGCGAGGTTAATTTCCTTAATCGCGTGAGCCACCATAGGATCGCGTTCGGGAGAACCGCCGAATATGGACACAGTCGGTGACGTCACCCAGCGGCGAATCGCGAGTGACTTGTTGGTGTATTCCAGCCCCAACAAAACTTCCGCCGCCCAACGCCGTGTATTGGGATCCGCTTTGGGTAGGATCTTTTCCGGGTTTGCTTCCAGCCAGGCCGTGGCTTCTTTGGCATCCTTGAATCTGTCAATGCTGCGCCAACGCGGCGGTTTTGATTCGTTGGGAGCGATTCGTTTCCACGTCCACCCGGTTTCCAGGTCGATCAGCATCACGACGCCTTCGACGTCGCGGACAATGTAACGAGCATCCCCAGTCCTACCGGGCCCCGGTTGTTGCGAGAAGCTGGTTCCAACCGTCAACAACCAAAACAAGAATGGCAATCCAAGCGTGGTCGTGACACGAGTTACTGAAAATCCCACTGTTGGCTTCTCCTCGCGATAACAAACATTGCACAAGTTTGAGCGTCAGCAAAAAACGCGACTTTCCCTGCTACACCTGTCTCGATCATTACCGTATTGTCTCACAGAACAACCGAAATGCGACCGAGTTCGAAGACCGCCCTATGAGCGATTTCCAACGTATCCAAGTCATCGATTCCCATACCGGAGGAGAACCCACGCGCGTGATCATCGCTGGTGGGCCTGAACTTGGTTCCGGCTCACTAGCCGATCAAGCGAATGTGTTTCGTGACCAGTTTGATTCTATTCGATCAGCCGTGGTCAATGAGCCCCGTGGTTCAGACGTCATTGTTGGGGCTTTGCTTACCGAACCGGCGGAACCAAATTGCACGACCGGCGTGATTTATTTCAACAACGCCAGCGTCCTGGGCATGTGCGGCCACGGTACCATCGGCCTGATGGTGACGCTGAAGCACATGGGCCGTATCGAACCTGGCGAACACAAACTGGATACACCGGTCGGGATTGTCACCGCGACGCTCATGGATGAATCGCGAGTTCGTGTTCGAAACGTCCGCAGCTATCGATCGCAGAAAGCGGCTGAGGTAGACGTGCCCGGCATCGGAAAGGTAACGGGCGACGTCGCCTGGGGCGGGAACTGGTTCTTCCTGGTTTCCGATCATGACGAAGCGATTGAATCCACCAACACCAGGCGACTGACGGATGTCACAGTTCGAATTGCAAACGCTCTAAACGACCAGGGAATCGCCGGTGAGACCGGACCAATCGACCACATCGAACTCTTCGCGCCGCCAAAGTCTGCTGAAAACCACAGTCGCAACTTTGTGCTGTGTCCGGGATTCGCCTACGACCGCTCACCGTGCGGAACCGGAACCAGTGCCAAGCTGGCTTGCCTGGCAGCCGACGAAAAACTGGCGCCCGGCGAGGTGTGGCGGCAGGAAAGCATCATCGGGAGTGTCTTCGAAGGCACCTACGAAGTTGCCGCTGAGGGCGGAGTGTTTCCCACAATTACAGGTTCAGCGTTCGTCAACGGAGAAGCGACACTGATCCTCAACCCGGCCGATCCGTTTTGCTCGGGAATTGTGGCATGAGTCAGGGGCGTGTTGTTGTTATCGGTGGTGGCATCATTGGAGCCATGTCTGCCTGGTACCTGCGTAAGTCGGGCCGCGACGTCACGATTGTCGACAAAGATCGTTTCGGCGCGGCGTGTTCGCATGGAAACTGTGGCTACGTTTCACCAAGTCACGTGCTGCCTCTGCCGCAGCCTGGAGCCGTTAGCAGCACATTGAAGGCCATGTTTGGCCCCAGCAACCCGTTCTACATCAAACCTCGGCTCTCACCGACACTGTGGATGTGGCTGCTGAAGTTCGCGCGGCGATGCAACAAACGCGACATGCTGGAAGCCGGTTCGGCCCGACATGCGATATTGCAGTCGTCGCGACAGTTGTACGAAGAACTCATCACGTCTGAAGACATCGAGTGTGAATGGGACACGTCGGGTCTGTTGTTTGTTCATCAGTCGAAACATCACTTCGAAGAGTACGAGAAGATTGACAAACTTCTGCGAGACGAGTTTGGGGTTGGGGCAACTCCGCACGAAGGTGACAAACTGGTTGAGATGGAACCGTCTCTCAAACCTGGCATCGCCGGCGGTTGGCACTACGAAACCGACGCGTGGCTGCGTCCCGATCGACTCATGGCAGGCCTAAAAGTAAAGCTGGCCGCCGCCGGTGTTGAAATTAAGGAGGACTGCGACGTCAAATCGTTTGTTCGGCAAAACGGAAAAGCAACCGCGTTGATGACATCTGCCGGTGACATAGAAGGCGCGACGTTTGTTGTTGCGACCGGAGCGCTGACACCGTTCCTGAACCAACACCTGGGCTGCAAGGTTCCCATACAACCGGGCAAAGGCTACTCCATCACGATGCCGCGACCCGATCGGTGTCCGACGCGGCCAATGATTTTTGAAGAACACCGTGTGGCCGTGACCCCGCTTCAGACCGGTTATCGAATCGGTTCGACAATGGAATTCGCCGGTTACGACACAACGGTGAATCGCACGCGGTTAGGGATGCTGGCCAAAGGTGCCGAACACTATCTGCACGAACCGCACTGCGAACCAATCCAGGAAGAATGGTACGGCTGGCGACCGATGACCTGGGACGGAAAACCGTTCATCGATAAGAGCCCCGCCATGAGCAACGTCTGGGTCGCCGCCGGTCACAACATGCTGGGCCTGTCGATGGGAACCGGCACCGGACGATTGATTACCGAGATGATCAACGGCGAAACGCCGCACATTGATCCGAAGCCATATTCGTTTGATCGACTGTAGTCGGGCGCTGGTTTTGCAATTGCGAAGTCCGCGCTTCTATCAACCTGTGAACCCGCGTAGCGCCATTGCGTTTTTTCGAGCGACCAGTTGGTTCTCTGGTCCCGCCAGGCGTTCGTAGGCTTCTCGAACTTCGTCGCGGCGGACATCGGCTTCGGTGTAGGACGAATTGAACGACTTACTGCCGTATCGGTCCGCATAGTCGTCCCACGATTCAAACTGCGTCACGCTGTAGTAGGTCACCGTATCCACCGATTCAAAACGCGGAACGGCGAAATCGTGGAGCGCCTGCCAGGCGTCGGCTCGCACTTTTTGTTCGTCGTGGAATAGCCGCATCACTTCGTTGCCATCGCAGTCAGTCGGTTCGATCACATACAGGAAACCACCGGGCTTAAGCGACCGAAAGATCTCGTCAAACATCGTCGGGTAGAGTTCGGCCGGCACGTGATGCAGCGAGTAACCAAAGGTGACGCCGTCCAACGTCCGGTCAGCAACCGGTAATTTGTCGGCACCCGCTTCCTGGAATTCGATGTTGGGTATTGGATCTGCTACTCGGTTCTTTTCGGCCTGAATCGGATCAGGATCAATTCCCAGGACATGTGCCCCGGCCTCAGCCAGCAACTTCGTGAACCCAAACGCCCCGCAGCCAACATCCAGAACTCGCTGCCCATCCACTGACAGAAACCGTTTCAATACATCAATGTTCAGACAGCAACCAAGATCCGGCATCGACATCGCATCACACCTGTTGTCGTGTTCGCTTCGTCCGTTTTAGGAACAGCCAAACGATCAGAGCGAAAACGGCGATCGTAACCAGCAGGCCAACAATCAACCAGATAACCACGATCCCCGGGTTCCTCAGCAGCGGGTTGCGGATCGGGTCGTTCGCTGATGCAGCCAACCGGGGCTGCACGCGGTACTTCGCATCAAACAAGGCGTCAGCATCTTTGCCAGTCGCAATCCAATCTGCCTCATCGGGGACAATGCCGCGCTCAAACCACAGTTTCGCCTCTTTCAATTCACTCTTGAACTGCGACTCCACTTTGCTGAGCGGAATCTGTTCCGGGTTGGCACCATTTCGTGCCTGCCCTTGAATGCTGGATTCGGCAATCTTCCGGTAAGCAGCAGCAACGGTCGCATCCTTTGCTTCGTAGGACGCCTTGAGGAACGCGCGGGTCGCTAACCGTTTGGCGTCGCCGTCAAAAGCAACAGTGTCGGACAGCAACAGCGTCCCAAGTGCTTCCAATAGAACCGGTGAATCGTGGTGACCAAATCGCATCATTCCAAGAATCCCCTTGGTCGCGCGGCGGAGTTCAGTTCGTTCTGCTTTCGGTGTTGGTTGCGGACGCTGTTGCAAAACGAAATCACCGAAGCCGATTGCAATGCCCATCTCAGCGCCCATGGGCGCTCCATTGTCGACCCAATTTTCCTCCATCTGCTGAGCAACTATGGGCAGCGACACCTTGCCGTCTTTGCAGTACTTCAATACGTACTCAACCAACAGCTTCTGATAGACCTCACGACCGAAGTGCGCGTCCGGATTGATTTCAATCGCGCGATTGATGTGGGTGAGTCCTTCCTTGAAGTTACCCGCGTGAATGTGGAACGTGCCAAGGTTCGCGGCCGTTTCGTATTTGCCGGGTTCCAGTGATTCTTTCTTCAGAATGGTCGCGATCGCCTGAGCCTGATTGCCTGTCTTGTCGTAGGCAACGGCAAGGTCGTCGTAGAGCGCGAGGTTGTTTGGTTCTTGTGCGAGCCGTTCTTTGCGGTTCTCGATCCGCCACTCGTAGAACTTTGTTGAGTGGCGAATGAAGTTGCCGGTGATCAGTTCCAACACCTTCGGAAACTGCGCGCGTTCTTCGCGGAGGGTGTCGTAGTCCCAGAGACACGCGACGACGACTGATGACGAACTTAGCAACAGGCACACCGCGGCTAATGCTGGCGTGAGAAGCCTCTGGTGTTTTCCTGGCTGTTGCATATTTGTCCAATACGATTGTGTTGGTCGGCGGGAACACTAATCTTCGCTGGTGCCATTTAGATATTAACGCAGCCGCAAGAGCTGGTTCAGCGCGAATCTGACTTAGTCTTGAGCCTCCAGAGTGATCGGAAATTCCCGCAAACATGAGTGAGAAGCAGGTTTTCACGCCCGGCCCCACGGAAAACACGATCCGCGATGCGGCTGGAATTGTTCATGAAGTTCCCGCTGACTGGGCATTGCTGCCACCGGGCGACGCAGGCCTCACACGCCGCACGAAGGCAGCCGGCGACCATGTGGTTGTTCAGGAAAAGAAGGGTCGGCGTACATTTTCACGAGGCGTGTGGGCTCCCGCCGCAACAATAGAACGCCTGCGCGCAGAACTGGACGCAGAACGATCGACGGATGCTTACGCGAAGAAGCAAGCCGCCGCTGCCAGGCGGCGCGAAAAACAGCAGACTGAGTACGTCGAGGATTTTCACAGTGCTGTGCTGGAGTTCCTGCGGTTTGATGCGGGGCATTCAGAACTGGCACAACAACTTGCAACCGCGGTGACGCAGCACGCGACACCCGTTGGCAGCGGAACCGTCGCGCGGACGAAACGGATCCCGGTTGAGAAGCGAGCGGAATCGGCCGTGATCGCCTGGATGCGTCACCAAACCACCGCCTACGATTCGATGAAGATCGCTCGAGTCAAAGGCAAGCGCCGAGAGGTTCGCCGCATGTTGGCGAAGCGTTCTAAAGAGCTGTTGCAGTTGTACCGTGAGGGAGCGTTCATGCCAGCCGACTGCCCATTACAAACAGCATTGGCCGATTGAACCGTGCTCCCAGCACTTACATCCGGGAGCGCTACCCCCAATCCCAGTCACGCCACCAACCGGATACCGATGCAACGGAACGTTGCCCTAGAAGTCCCAGTTGGTGTAGACGTTGGCTCGGAACTGTTGCCACTCTTCGCGGTGGTCTTTGGCGGCGTCTGGTTTTTCGACCAGGTCGCAGATCCAGTCGTCCATGCGACGCAGGCGTTCGGCCAGGACAGCTGCGGTGTTGGTTGCGATTCGGTAGGCGGCGGTTGAACCGTCTGATTCCAGTTCGTCGTACTTGTCGCGACGCAGCATCAGCACTTCCACGTCCGTCATGGTCATGATGGATGCTGAGTGCGGCGCTGAACGGAAGAATGACATCTCGCCAAAGATATCACCAGGGCCCAGTTCGGCCAGATTCCGAGAATCTTCACCGATCGTCTTCGTAACCGCGCAGTGGCCTTTGACGATAACCCACAGGATCTGGATCGATAGGCCCTCACGCAGAATGCGATCGTTGGGGGCGTACTTGTGGAGTTCCATCCGTTCAAGCAGATCGGTTCGGTCCTGAGCCGTCATGCCTTCGAAGATGCGAAATTCCGCGAGGTCGGATTCGGTTAAAACTTCTGTTGCAGTCATAGTCTGAGATCTTGTTTCCGGAGCGAACGCAAATCAAATCCCGCCAAGCACGGTTGCACGGCCGACTCGCCCAATCCCCAAAAGGTAGGCAGCCGATCGTAGTGGGATTTTCTTTGTTGTAGCGATGTCCCAGACTCGATCGAAGCTTTTAACCATGATCTTGTCCAGTTCCTGCCGAGTTCGATCCAGTTCCCAGCGGAAGTGCTGACGATTCTGGACCCACTCGAAGTAGCTAACGGTAACCCCACCCGCGTTAGCTAGAATATCGGGTACCACAGGTATCTCGCGCTTCTGGAAAACCGTGTCCGCGCCGGGATTTGTGGGACTGTTGGCCGCCTCAACGATGCAGCCCGCGCGAACCTCTTCGGCATTTTCTGCCGTTAGAACGCCACCGATCGCTGCTGGTATTAGAACGTCCACGTCCGCCAGAAGTAGTTCATCGTTGCTCATTGGTTCTGAGCCCGCAAAGTTCTTCACTTCGCCGGTCGCCTGCATGTGTTTCACCAAGGCAGGGATGTCGAATCCTTTGGGATCCTGAATCGCACCGTAGGCGTCGGACACAGCCACGACTTTCGCTCCACGTTCGTGCAGTTCCTTGGCTGCAAAACTGCCAACGTTTCCGAACCCCTGAATCGCGACTGTCGCGCTGCTTGTTGGACGCTTCATCCGTTGTAGAAGCTGTTCGGTAATCACCGCCACTCCGCGCCCAGTGGCTTCGGTTCGGCCTTCAGCGCCGTGGAGTTCAACGGGCTTGCCAGTGACGCAGGCGGGGCTGAAGCCGTGGTATTTTTCGTATTGGTTGTTGATCCACGCCATGACCTGCGAGTCGGTCCCCATGTCGGGAGCCGGGATGTCTTTGTCCGGACCGATTACGTCGTGAAGTTCATCAACGAACTTGCGAGTGATGCGTTCCAGTTCGCTGGGGCTGAGCTTTCTAACGTCGACAGAAATCCCGCCTTTGGCTCCGCCGTAAGGAATATCAACAACGGCGGTTTTCCAGGTCATCAATGATGCCAGTGCCAACACTTCTTCCGCATCGACTTCCGGGTGGAACCGCAACCCGCCCTTCATTGGTCCTCGAGCGCTGTCGTGCTGCATGCGGAAGCCGACGTATGTGGCGACTTCACCGTTGTCCATCTGGAGCGCGACCTGAACTTTGACTTCGCGTTCAGGAGTCAACATCAGAGTCCTGATGTTGCGCGACAAATCCATTTGGTTCGCTGCGTCTTCAAAGTAGTGGCATGCCGCTTCGTAAGCGTTCATACGGGGGTCCGAGATGTGAGCGTCTTGAGAAGAGAGAGAAGAGGCGAACGCCTCTGTGAGTACTATTGTTGCTTTGACGCCCCGCGACAACCTTATATTACATTCGATTCTGGCGCTTGCCGGAGACCTGCTGCACTTTCGTCTCCTGCCTGTACGGAGCGGAATTCAAACCCCTGACTTGAGCGGCCAATTCTACGGCCAATGCCTGATGCCCGCGTCTTGAGAGTCCCGTTTCACTAAGCAAATCGCTGGGGTCAGGAGCTGTGGAAAATGGACGACAGTATTCGATTTGTTGCTTTTCAGCGAACTCAGCGAGAAGCTGGTCCGGTTCGCGCCAGACACTCTCGAGAGTGGTTTCCTGATCCAACCCGCCAATCCGATCCGGGGACACCGGGGTCCCCGTCAGAATGAACCGAACCGACAGCTGTCTTGCCATTTGGCTGAGCTCAACCACGGGGCCCAGGGATGAGTTTGCCGAGGCTTTCCATTCGTCAAACGCACCCGGTCTTAGCCATGCGTATCGTTGTGTCAGATTCTGAGAGCCTCGGGGTTCAGACAACCGACCGACCAGCCAACGTCCGATGGCAAAGCGACCAATTGGACCGGACTTCTCATCAGGTATTCCTCCCATCAGGGCAGGGTGGGAACACGAAAGACTAAAGCCATCACTGTCTGACCGAAGACTGCTGCGGTATCGCCGATCATCAGATGGATCGGACATGTCGTAGTTAAGAACAATCAGATCGGCGTGCAGTCCAACCAGGTTGTGTCGAAACTGAAGCAGCGACAACAGCGGACAGTAGCCCGGTACCGCCGCGTTAACGACTTCAACCTGGTGACGCGTGGCTTGCTGCAGAAGACTTTGCAGTTGGAACGCGGCTGTCTCTGATTCTCGCAGGTTGGGTGCGAAGATCGTTTCATCGCCCAGCATGACGATGCGATACGTGTTTGCCGGCTTGGGTACAACCGGTTCGGGCCCGCGAAGTCCAAAGCTGTTGATGGGAACCCGATTGATGGTTCCGTCAACCAGCGGATGTTCGATGACAGAACCAGGGCGGAGTGCATGATGTACGTTGGACGAACGCACCGACACGCCGGTTCCACTTAATGGATCATCGACCTTTCGCTGTTGGGCGACTTCCTGGTTTAGCAGGACACATTCGAATGCCACGATTACAGCACCAACCAGCAGGCAACCTGCTGCAAAGTGAAGTAAGAATCGAAGTGACCGCCGAATCATCAGCTGCTCTGTCTGCCGTCAGGACTGGGCGGTTTCGTGTGCAGAAACGAATTGCCACAAATGAACGACGGCCCGGTCGCAAGATTGTGACCGGACCGTGTTCGTAACTTGCTAAGCAGCTTTTCGCTGCTCGCGAGGCTTCATGTTTGAACCTGGGCCGCCACGTGGTGGGTAGCCGTATTCTCTTAGCTTACCGGAGAGTGTTCGCAATCCGATTCGAAGGATCGTCGCTGTCCGTTCGCGGTTGCCACCGCAGCGAGCGAATGTGGTTTCGATGAGTTTGCGTTCCATCTCGCGAAGCGTCATGCCAGACTCAAAGTCCCCGCGGTGATCGTCGCTGCCCATCCAGGCTTCGAGATCTGACACTTTCAGTTCGGTTCCCAGGTCAACCGAGCATGCTCGTTCGATGACGTTTCGCAATTCGCGAACATTGCCAGGCCAGTCGTAGTTCTTCAGCAACTCCAAAGCTTCCGGAGTCAGCAGGCGACATGGACGACCTTCCTGCACCGCAACACAGTTGAGGAAGTATTCGGTTAGCAGAGGAACGTCTGCTCGGCGAACTCGTAGTGGTGGAGTTTGAATCGTCACACCGCTAAGGCAGCTAAGCAAATCGTCGCGGAACTGCCCGGCGGCGGCACACTGAATCAAGTCGGCGTGCGTGGCTGCAACAAGGCGAACTTCCAGCGGACAGCTTTGGCCGGTTGCCAGTGGAGTGTACTGGCGGTTTTGCATGATGCGAGCAAGCTTTCGCTGCATCGGAACCGCAATACACTCCACATTGTCCAGAAACAGCGTTCCGCCGGCGATGGTTTGGAGGTAACCCTCTTCGCCATTTTCTGATCCGACAAGTAGCTGCTCAAGAGTTTCTGCCGAATGCAGAGCACAGTCGATTCTGATGAATGACTTTGAACCGCGGCGACTGCAGCGATGCAGTCCCTGAGCGACCAGGTTGGTGCCGGTTCCCTGTTCTCCACGAATCAGAACAGTGCGATCGTCGTCGGCCGCAATGCGGATGCTCTCGCGAAGACTCTCGATGGCTGATGTTGTTCCGACCAGATCGAAGAGGTTTCGGTTAAGCACCTGGCTTTTCAGTCGTTCGTTCTCACCCAGCAGGTCAGCGTAGCGTAGTGCTGCCAGCAGGCTGGTTCCCAGTCGGGCAGGACTGTAGGGCTTTTCGACAATGTCGCAGTCGAATGATGGGAACACGTCCCGGCCCCATTCTGAGTTCTCAGGAACCAGGCAGATGAGCTGGGTTGGAACCCGGTCTGCTCGGAACCGCTCAGCCAGATCACGAACCGCCGAGACCTGGTCGGCGTCATCAATGATGCATGCTGAGAAGATTTCTGTATCCATCAGCCGCATCGCTTCAGTGACCGATTCGGCTTCGCAGACGTGCATGCCTCGTTTGCGAACATCGTCCCCGATCAACTGGCGAGCACCAGGGCGGTCTGCAACAACCAGAACACGGCGAACTGACGGAGCCGCTTCAGTTGAGTGCGTTGGTGCCGGAGTAGTAGGCGGGGGCGTGGGGTCTGTCGAACTCGACAGACTGGGATAGGACCCGTGCACAGGCAGGTGAGTCATGTAGAGAACCTCAATTGCCACCAGACATAGATCAGCAACCACCATGCGTGAGAAAACGCAGGAAGTTTGTCAAAGCAAACAGTTTCGCGTGGAGAAGAGGAGGAGATGCGAGACTGAACGTCTTGACTTAACTGGACCCGAAGTCGGGTAGAAGTGGAAGGAAGTGAGAGGTGGAGGTAGGTGTGTTTGGGAAACACAAGTGATGTGAGGGTGCGAGTGATAATTTCAATCGCGACCAAGTGTCAAGTTGTGTTTGTGCTCTTCGGCAGTCTTCTTCCGCGAGCGTCGATGTGACGCAAGTTATGCTGATTCAAGGACTTCAGAAACAAACACAGCAAAAGCGCGCAGAGTAGCTTTTACAAAAACAAAACGACCCCCGAAAAAGTTTCGGGGGTCGTCGTTAATCAGTCGTTAGATGCCACCACTCTGGTGGCTGCTACTTACGATCGGCTTGAGTGAAGGTCACTCATGCGTGATGGGAAGTATGCGTTCGGATCGGCTGGTGGAGCCGGTGCCGGAGCAGCTTCGACTGGAGCAGCGTTCGCAGGAGCTGCGTTGGCTGGCTGCCAGATGTTCTGTGACGGAGTCACAGTTGATGGCATATTCTGCTGAGCCGGAGCACTGTTCATGATTGGAGTTGCACCACCTGAAGAACTGACTCCACAGCTATTGCATCCTCCAGTAGCACAGCCACCGTTTGCACAGCCACTGTTTGCACAGCCACCGTTTGCACAGCCACCGTTTGCACAGCCACCCGTAGCACAGCCGCCGTCAGCACAACCACAGCTGGTGCAACCAGCTGCAACTGAACCAACTACGCCAGCGACTGAACCGCAGCAACCTGCAGCTGAACCGCCGAACATACCACCGAAACCGCGGAAGCGACGGCCGCCAGATCGACGACCAACTCGCCATGAGCGTCGGCCACCAGTGTTACCTGTACCGCAGGAAGCGTTACCGCCACCGCAGCTGTTGCCCACGTTGCATGTTGAAACAGGAGCAGCACAGCTAACGGGAGCTGAACATGACTCGCAACCACCACAGCTTGGTCCGCAAGCGGCAGCACCGCCAGCACCACCACGGCGACCTCGTCGCGAGAACACACCGCGAAGGAAGCCCTTACGTGGAGCTCGTCCGCGTCCGCAACCACCAGCAGCTGGAGCACAGCCACCGCCAGCACTTCCGCAGCTATCGCCACAGCCACCACCGATTACGCTAATCGGAGCTGAAGCACAGCCACCGTCAGAGCAACCAATTGGACCTGAACCACAGCTTGGGCCACAAGCGTTTCCGCCACCGTTGCCAGCACTTCGGCGTCCGAAGAACCGACGTCCACGGCGGCCACCGCCATTGTTACCAGCGTTTCCGTAAGAAACACCGCAGCTGCTACTGATTGAGCATGTTGAAGCAACAGGAGCCGCACAGCTTGGAGCATAAGTTGCTGCAGGTGCCGCACAGCTTGCACCAACAGTTCCACATCCGCCACCGCAACCAGTGTCGCCACAGCCACAGGTCATTGGTGCAGGAACACCACAGTGTCCGCCAGCACCACGACGTCGGAACAGTCGTCCGAATACGTTGCGGCGTCCGCGACCACGACCGTAACCAGCACTGTTTCCGCATGAACCGCAAGCATCACCACAGCCAACGCCGCAGTTTCCGCCACAGCTATCGCCGCCACAGCTGTCTCCGTAAGAAACAGCAGGAGCTGCACAGCTGGCACCAACAGCACCGCATCCGACAGCACCGCCGCCGACGCCACAGCCACCACCACAACCAGTATCGCCACATCCACAGGCGTTACCAATTGTCATAGGAGCTGGAGTAGCAGCACAGGCACCACCGCGGCGACGACCACCGCGTCGGAATAGTCCAGTGAATCGTCCAGCACGTCGACCACCACGGCCACGTCCAAATGACGCTCCGCCGCCGTTACCGCATGAAGGAGCACAAGACTGAACAGGAGCCGCAGCCATTACGGCAGAACCGCAACCGACAGCACCAGCACCACAACCGCCGGCAGCTTCGTAGCCACCACCAAATCCAGAATCACCACACCCAACACTGGCTACAGGAGCACAGCAGCTTGGTGCTTGTTGCCCGCAGCTTGCTGGCTTCGCCACTCGGCGTCGACCTAATCGCTGTCTCGGGCGTCTTCCTCGCCGGCCAATCGCCGGTCCACACATTGCTGGCTGACAATTTGCAGCACAGCCACAGCTCTTACAGCCGCCGCGTCTCGCAGGAGTAGCTTCTGCCACGCTACACATTCCAGCGATTGCAACAACTGCAGTGAAGAGTCTAGTCCACTTCATCTTGCAGCGTCTCCTTCCCCCAGGGTTATTTAACCGAACGCTCTTCCTGAGCGTTCGTGTTTCAGCAAAGTTGCGACCGGTCATCTGGTGGGTCGTCGCAGTCACAACTATGTAGGCGTTGTTTGGTTGCCGAGGGTTCCGGCAGGCAATCCGTCGGGAACCTTCATGGCGCAAGCGCCGTAACTGCAGGCTCTATCGACGACGACATTTCAAACGCTTGAACTTGTCAGCACACGTATTCACAGCGTTTTTGAGCGTTGGTCGCAGCAGTCACACAAGGTGGGAAAGGTACCGCCGAAGATGACCCCGGAATCGGTCGGATGCGCGCGCGAAGTCGCGTGAAGATGCGGGGTTGGGGGGCTCAGACACGAACGATTTGCTAAGCGCGGATCGACCGGTGGTGTCACTGCGGGGTAGTTCGACCGCCTTTGCCTGTGCTAGCAGTACAAGCACCTGTGCCGAACACCGACTAACTACTTGCCTTCAGCAAGCGTGTCGTAGCACATATAGCCAATGATGAGCGCGACAATGATGAAGACGATGTCCAGAAACGTCTGCTTCGCAAAGGGAAAACCAGACACGAGGTCCAGGATCGACGCGATCAACACAATGCCGGCGATAACGCCCGACGCAATGACCACTTTCTTGCCCAGATCCGACACTCGCAGCTCTCCAACAGATTGACTCATCGCGGGACCTCTATTTGGAACGGGTCGCCCAGCGATCAAAGTATAGAAGATCAAATCACGTGGATTCCACACGAAAACCTTTGTTCGCACAGATTGTTCGCGTTACTTCGCATGCTAAGTAGTATCGGATGACCCCAGACAGCCTCTACCGCCTGTTTCTTCCAGAAATCGTTTGCATCAAGGGCCTGCACCAAACCGGTCACACAAGTACCACAACCGGAACCAAACTCTCTTCGGTTCATCCCTATCCTGCGATCCGGACATGATCGTTCGCCACGACCGTCACGGACGAATCAGATCGTGCGGTTTGAAAACCGACTGCAGAAGAACCGCTTCCCACAGTTCTGGCAACGAATCGGAATCAGCAGAAACAGACGCAGCGGACTCTCGAACCAACGCCAGCGCGAAAGCTGCAGTTGGAGGTCATCACGACATCGGGGGCAGGTAGTCGTTTTCATCACCCGGCATTCTTGTAGTAGCAGCAATTCCTTATCCAGCTTCAAAGTACCGCTATCCCAGGCAGGTTGAAAGTCATCGCCTACCGTCGGTGGACACATGAATCTCTCGGCCCGCGAACCAGCACACGTCGGCACTGGTGCTCCATGTGACGCGACCTGATCCCGATCAGCCAACACAGAACCGAACCAAACCGCGAGTCGTGTTCAACACCGATCGGAACAGTTCCGCATAGTGACCGTGCCCTTGCTGGATCACGCTTGCAGCCAGCAGTACCATCGATGCTGGTAGAAAGGCCAGCCATGAATCGAATCCTGCTCGCGCTGTCAATTTGGGTACTGCTTACCACCAGCCCCGACCACGCGTTCGCGCAGGGCCAACTCTCCAACAAACAGCGCGCGAATCTTTTGAAGCGGTTCCCGGCTGCAGACAGCGATAAGGACGGGAAACTGTCCAACGCTGAAATTCAGGCATTTACCAAACGCATGCGTGGTGGCGGCGGGGTCCAGCGCACGTTCAAAGTCGACCCTGGCTGGAAGCTGGAACGCTTTCCCGATCACGCCGCTTGCTACAAGTCACCGGCCGAACTGAAGGAACTGTTCTCCACGGTACTCAAGGCGAAGCCGGCCCGAGCGAGAACAAAAGTCGTTACTTCGTACGAGAAACCAGCTGATGGCTCGCTGCGAATCGTGGGCACAGGACATAGCTTCATGGCTCCGGGGTACAAAACGTTCCCCGTCATTGCTCGCATGTCGGGGTTGAAGCAACCACAACCGCTGACCCACACCGGCGGAGGCATGACCGGCAGTGCTCGGTACATCTGGGAACACGAAAACGGCATCTTCCAATTCGATGGCAAGCCGCTGCCAAAGCTGCTGACATCAATCGCCAACGCGAAGTGGGACGCCATGATGTGGGGCCCCTACTACAACGACCAACCGGAATACTATGCCTGCTGGATCGATTTCTGCCTGAAGTACAATCCGGACATGAAGTTCTTCATCGCCGACGCCTGGCCTCAGCTGGAACAGTTCAATCAGAAACCGAAATCCGAAGACGAGCTCACCTACGAAGCCATCGCGAAGCTGGGAACCGAACGCAACACGGCCACAGCGAAGATTGTCGGCGAACTGAACCGCAGGTACCCGAACAAAGTCTTCGTCATGCCCACGTCCGACGCCATGGTTCTGGCGGTTCGCGAATACCACAAAGGCAACTTGCCAGGCATTGAAGGCATTCACAAAGCTGTCGGCGGCAAAGACCGTTCGCTCTGGCGTGACCAACTCGGCCACCTCGGCCCTGGCCTCGGTGACCTGGAAGGCTATGTGTTCTACGCAACCGTCTACGGTAAGTCGCCTGAAGCGATTAAAGGCCCGATGACGGGCCGAGCGAAAACGCCGTTCCCCGGTCCTGAGTTGGACAGAGCATTCCGCAAAATCGCGTGGGAAGCCGTTTCGAACCACCCACTATCCGGCGTGAAGAACCAGCCGGCTGGCCCAGGCCAGTAACCCTCTGCCAGCAGAACACTCCCACCGGTGCCATCATGAAAAACAAATCGCTTTGTCTGGCTCTTGCATTCGCCGCGTGTTGTGGCCTGAGTGCCGCAGGCGACCCTGTCACCTTAACGGCCCCATCAGGTCCGGACGGCGTTGAGGATTTCAAACCCGTCAAACACATGATCGACACACACATTCATCTGTACGACACGCGTCGCGACGTCGAGATGTCATGGCCGCCCGAAGACGACAAGGTTCTCTACAAACCGCATCTACCGGCGGAATACTCGAAGCTCGCAAAAGCCGCCGGTGTCACAGGAGTCGTCATCGTCGAAGCCAGCGATCACCTGGAAGACAACCGCTGGGTTTTAGACCTGGCCAAAGACGACAAGTTCTACGTCGGCCTTGTGGGCAACATTGACGTGAACCGCAAAGACTTCGAAGAACAACTTGTCAAACTAAAAAGCGACCGCCGCTTCGTCGGCATCCGTCCACGCGGCAAGGCCCCAATCGACTTCGCCGATAAGACCGTCCTTGCGAACCTGGCCATCCTAGCGAAACACAATCTGACCATGGACTACCTGACCAACAAAGGCGGCATCCCCGGTATCCAAAAAATCGACCGCGTCGCCCGCGAACTACCAAAGCTTCGCATCGTCGTGAACCATTGCCTCGGCTACGACTTCGACGGCAAGGCTCCATCAAAAGAATGGATCGCCGCCGTCGAACACCTCGCCGCCAACAAAAATGTGTCGTGCAAAATCTCAGGCCTCTACCAACGCAGCGTTCCGCAACCCGCTCCAAAGAATATCGAGCACTACAAATCAGTACTCGACGTCCTCTGGAACAACTTCGGCAAACAGCGGCTGATCTACGGCAGCAACTGGCCCGTCACCAAACGCACAGGCAGCTATGCAAGCTACGTGAAACTGGTCGACACCTACATCAGCGCGCACGGACAGGATGCCAGAGAACACTACTACTGGAAGAACTCGGCCGCAGCGTATCGACTGCCATTGAAGTAGTCCCCCACACCAAGCGTTGTTCGATTCAGTCATTCGCAGTACCGGCTTTAGCTGGAAGCCGCGCACATCGATTTCGCTTCAATCAGGCCCTTCAGGCGGAATAGAAGGCTGGCTAAAGCTGATGCTACGAAC
This sequence comes from uncultured Planctomycetaceae bacterium, assembly GCA_964485095.1. Lineage (GTDB taxonomy): Bacteria > Planctomycetota > Planctomycetia > Planctomycetales > Planctomycetaceae > CAYNWT01. Next base: position 55,510 of record CAZAIB010000029.1, read on the forward strand.
ATGACTCAAGCCAAAATCGTGACTGGCACTACGTGCGACAGTTAGGCTTTCTCCTAGTCTCACGCTCGGTCTGCGAGCAGCATGTCGAAGGTCACCCGCTGGAACTTTGCCTGACCGAAACGCATTAGGGCTGCGTGCAGTGGATTTGCATGTTGCCACCGTCGCTGATGCCGGACAGGTGGTCCATGGAGTCGTCAGGTTCGATCAGACGAAATTAAACGAAAAAAGCCCTTGTGAGATGAAGTGACATCAGCGTGCACTTCAACGCACAAGGGCTTAACGGGAATGGATGGGAATCGAACCC
>CAZAIB010000030.1:0-54520 GCA_964485095.1 uncultured Planctomycetaceae bacterium
CATCGATCCGGATGCCATTGAAGAGACTCTGCAGGGCTTCAACGGATTCCATCCGATCGGCCGCGTTGGGCGATCGGAAGATGTCGCAGGAATTATTGCGACACTGCTATGCGATACACGCAGCGGTTGGGTCACAGGCGCGGTCTGGGACGTCGACGGCGGCGTGATGGCTGGCCGTAACTAAAAGGAATGCCTGACATGCAAACGAGGGGAGGATTGTACTCCGCTTTCTTGCCCTCGTTTGATCTTGCTCAGGACTCCTACCTTTTGCGTCAGGCATTAGGGTGCCGATCTGCTCAGTTGGTTGGTGCCGGCTGACCGGTGGACAGCTAATTAGCTTTGTTTCAGCAGCATTCCGGCGTTTCGGGTGTGTTCAAATGGGCTCATTTTGTGTCGCCAGATTTCGTGAAAAATTGTGCCTATTGTACTATAGAAAGAGCCTATTCGCCCTATAATGCCGGCCTTGGGAAAATTCCGCTCAATCTTAGAATCATCATCATCATGAAAACTCTATTTAAGGGCTTGTGCTGTCTTTTGCTCATCAGTGGTGTTGCGAGTGCAGACTTGGCAATCAACTTTAGTTCTACGACCGGACGCGGGGGTAAAGAGACCACGGCGGCTACGGTCGCAGACTTCGCTGCGATCACGGGGACTCAGTTGGATGCAGCGACCGCTGTTCTCTTCAATGCAGATCCTGACATTCTCGGGGGCGGTGTTGGTGGGGGATGGAACTTCTTCAACACCACTCAGACGAATGTTGCAGGTTCTGGTCTCGACGTCACAACGACAGGAAATGGAAACGGTTTCAATGCCCAATCCAACTCCTGGACCGACGGGGACGTGATCCTGGATGGTTACATTTTCGGAGTAGCGAACCAAACCATCACTATTGATGGCCTCAATGCTCTGGCACTGTCCGGTGAGACCATCATCGTGAGTGCTTTCGGGATTGGCGATAACTTCAATCAGGACTCAGATTTTTCTGTGACCTATGCAGGGTCTACGACCGCCACTCAGGCGACTCTTTTCAACGGCGGTTCGAATAGAGCTGTTGAAGACGGATCGGTTCCAGTGGTTCATTTCGCTCTGGCTGCTGATGGAGTTACAAATTCACTCACCATCAATGTTCTTGGCGGTGGTCAAGTGAATGCATTCAGTATCGCCGTTGTTCCTGAGCCTTCATCCGCGATTCTGCTGGCTAGCTTGAGTCTGGTTGGAGTTGGTTTTCGACGTCGACGACGAAATAGCTAGCGTTCAGCCGCACGCACTCTGACTCAATTCCTGGGGCACCAACTTTGGTTGGTGCCCTTTTCTTATGCGCTGACGGGGTGAACCATGTTCGCAGCGACGACCGAAATTATTGAACCGGATCGGGTGACCAAGTACCGGATTACTGGTGATGGCCGGATGCTGACCTATTCAGACGTGCTGGATCTTTGGGCGGAAGATGTTGACTTTCGGACGTACTTCACGTCGGTCCTGGGTGAGTCTGAGTTCTCTGCGTTTCGGTGGGAGACTCCAGCTTTGTCGCGGGCTCTGATTGATCGGCCATTTGAGTTCGTTTTGATTGCATCACTTGGTTTCGCAACGCGGGCTACGGACAAAGGCACTTACAGCGAATACTTCGTCGATGATGATGCTGACTTTGGCGTTGTGACTTTTCCGAATCTGCGAGGTGATTCAACGCTCATTGTCCCTTCGCCGCGTACGGATGACGATGTCTACGGCCACTTGGCTGCGTTTGTTCGAGGCGCGATGAAAGAACAGTCGGACGCGTTGTGGCGCGTGGTGGGAGTGACTATGAAGTCCCTGGTTGGCGATCGCCCGATCTGGTTAAGTACCGCCGGTGGTGGTGTTGCATGGTTACACGTACGCATTGACTCGCGTCCGAAGTACTATGGGCATTCGCCGTATCGAGCTGGCTGACAGGCTGCGATCTATTTCTCGACGGAAGAGACAACCATGCGACTGCCAGTGATTCGAGGGGTTATTGATCGGCGGATTCTGGCGAACTTCCGAGTAGACCCTGAGCCGTTGGCCAGATGTTTGCCTGCGCCGTTTCGCCCTCAGTTGGTGGGTGGGTTTGGGATTGCAGGCATTTGTCTGATTCGCATGAAGGCAGCGCGGCCGAAGTTTCTGCCGGCGATGTTTGGGTTTGGATCAGAGAACGCCGCGCATCGAATTGCGGTTGAGTGGGATGATGAGGGCACGTTGCGAAGTGGTGTGTACGTGCCGCGTCGAGATTCATCGTCTTTGATGATGTCGCTGGCGGGCGGTCGCCTGTTCCCGGGCGTTCAACATCGCGCGGACTTTAAAACACGCGAAACGGAGAACGATTTCTTTGTGTCGATGAAAAGCCGTGACGGTGTCGCTCATGTTTCCGTCGATGGCAGCGTCGCGAAAACGTTGCCGGCCGGTTCTGTCTTTCAATCGGTGCAGGAAGTGTCAAAGTTTTTCGAAGAGGGGTCGTTGGGTTACTCGCCAGACCGCGGTGCGACGTTTGATGGGTTGGAGTTGCGGTGCGATGAATGGACGGTCAAACCGATGAATGTGAACGCAGTACAGTCGTCGTACTTCGACAATCGGGACGCGTTCCCGGAAGGTTCGGTCACGTTCGACAATGCACTGCTGATGCGAAATATCCACCATGAGTGGCATTCTCGTGAGTCTGTTTGTTGCGGGTAGAGCCGTAGCCCGCGCACCGTTATCCTGCGTGAAGGCCGCTACATCTGTTGACGCAATCGTATGACTCATTGCCACCACGGGCACCATCATCACCATCACGCTCCGGGCGAATACAACCGGGCGTTCGCCATTGGCGTGTTGCTGAATACCGTGTACATCGCCGTCGAAGCAGGTTGTGGATTCTACTGGGGATCGCTGGCGCTGTTGGCGGATGCGGGGCACAACCTAAGTGATGTGCTGGGGCTGCTGCTTGCCTGGGGAGCCCACTACCTTTCGGGGTTCAAGCCGACCGAACGTCGCACTTACGGCTGGGGCAGTTCTTCGATTCTCGCTTCGCTGGTCAACGCAATCATTCTGCTGATCGCGATGGGCGGAATCGCATGGGAGTCGGTTCGCCGGCTCATTGACCCGTCCGACGTCGCCGTTCCGGGTTTAACGATCATGATCGTGGCCGGCATCGGAGTGGTCATCAACACGCTCACCGCGCTGATGTTCATGAAGGGCAGCGAGAAGGATTTGAATATTCGCGGCGCGTATCTGCACATGGCGGCAGATGCAGCCGTGTCACTGGGCGTGGTTCTGGGTGGGTTGGCCATCTTGCAGTTTGGATGGAACTGGGTTGACCCTGCTCTTAGTCTGCTGATCGTCGTCGTCATCGTGTGGGGAACCTGGGGGCTGCTGCGAGATTCGGCGAACCTGGCATTGGCTGCGGTGCCGGCAGGAATTGATCCTCGACAGGTGCGTGAGTTCCTGGAGAGTCAACCGCAGGTAACCGAGATTCACGATCTTCACATTTGGGCGATGAGCACCACCGACAACGCGCTGACGGCGCATCTGGTTTGTGCGGAACCGATCCGGGATGAACACTTTCTGGGAAACATTGCCAGCAAGCTGCGAGAGCAGTTTGACATACATCACTCGACGATCCAGATCGAAGGCACCCACGCCGCCGAACACTGCGAGCAGGCTCCGCCGGATGTGATTTAGATCGGACAGTGGCTGCACAATACTTGCAGCCTGCTTTAGTATGCGGTCTCAATTCTCTTAGCGATTTGGAACCGAAACATGCGAAGCATCGTGTTCACCAGTCTTATTCTGCTTACGGCGTTACCTCTGATTGCTCAGGACAGCAGTCAACGGAACGACGCGCGATACAACGCGGTTTTGTGGACGCAGAATAGTCCGGAGTATGCCGTTGCGGTTCGGCAGACGTATTGGTTGGCCAAGCTTCAGTTGGCGGCAGGTCTGGGACAGAAAGATCACACGGCCGACGAAGCTCAGGCGAAGGCCGCGGATTTCGAAGAGAAGCCGCCGGCGATTATTTTGGATGTAGATGAGACGGTTCTGGACAACTCGCCATACAACGCGCGGAATGTGGAAGACAGCGATTCGTTCCGGCCCAAGACCTGGACACCCTGGGTTGCCGAAGCGGTTGCTCCGCCGGTACCGGGCGCGGTTGAGTTTATTAAGCACGCCCGAGAAAAGGGTGTGGCTGTGTTCTTGGTGACGAACCGCAACGACCAACATCGCGAGGGAACACTGAAGAACCTGCGGAAGGTTGGGCTGACGCTGGACGATGTGCCAGACGAACACCTGCTGCTGCGGAACGACAACGATGGTCGCGGCGGCGACAAAGTTTCGCGTCGAGCAATGGTTGCCAAAGATCACCGCATCGTTCTTTTGATTGGCGACAATATTGCCGACCTGTGTGACGGTGTTTACGGTGAGAGCGCTGACGTGGCGAAGTCACTGGCGTTTGAGAAGCAGCAAACGTTCGGCGATGGCTGGGTCATGCTTCCGAACGCAATGTACGGCGGTTGGGAACGCTCGGGCGGTGGACTAAGAACCATGCGCGCCGCGAAGCCGGTTAAGGTGGGAGCCGATGTTCCAGCGTCACCACAAGCGGCAACGGTTCAAGTGGCAGACGTGGCGGCTCCCGTGCAGAGTGCCGCGCCTCAGCCTGTGGTTGGTTCAGCCGTTAGTGGCGAGATGATGGACGCGACGACCGTGGCAGGGTCTACCGTGGCAATCCCGGCGACCGAGTCGGTTGGAACCGTTTTCGGTGTGCAGTCGATGCCCGGTCCGGTTGCGGCAATCGTCTACGCATCCGGTTGCACGCCGATGTTTAGTCCGGCTACGGCTCCGTGCCAGGGGTGTTACTCCCAGCCGGTGCAGCGCTATCCCTATCGGCGACGAACGCGGCGGCGGTTCAATTCACGTAGATGAACTCTTTGGTGTTGATGAGAACGTGACACAGATCTTTCCATGCTTCCACGTCCTTCAACCAATTATCACCGGCCAGTGACTTCACGAAATTAGTTGCCAGCTGGCGTTCGCGACCATCCGGCGTGCGGCCGAACGCCGATTCGTACATGGCGACGATTCGTGATTCGGGAGCGGCGTGTTCGTCTATCAATCGCTTTGCCCACACTTCGGCTTGTTGAGCGACAAACGGGTCGTTCAGCAGGATCAACGCTTGTGCGGGGACGTTGGAATTGCTTCTGCGGCCAATCGTGTTGGACGGGATGGGCGAATCGAATGCCAGCATGAACGGTGACAGGAAGTTTCGGTTGATCTTGATGTAGATACTGCGGCGTCCGTCACCATCCAGCGGACCGTTGTTTCGCGGTCGGCCGCGGCCCTGCATGAAGCTAGTCAAGTGAACCGGGACTGCCGGGCCAAACTGTTTTGTGTTCAGGCGACCGGAGATCGTTAGCAATGCGTCTCGGATCGCTTCACCCTGCAGGCGTTTGATTGGGGCTCGATGCAGCAACAGGTTTTGAGGATCAGCTTTCGAACCGGCCGGGTTCTGACTGGTCATTTGGTAGGCCTGTGTCGTGACCAGTCGCTTAATGAACCGCTTAATTGACCAGCCATCGCTATCGCTGAACGCGGTTGCCAGGTGATCTAAAAGTTCGGGGTGTGTCGGCTTCTGACCCAGGACTCCAAAGTTGTCCGTTGAGGCCACAATGCCGCGGCCAAAAATGTGGTGCCAAATTCGGTTCGCCATCACGCGGGCAGGGTAGGGGTTTGTGCCGCCAAACATCTGTTTGGCAATCTGCAGGCGACCGCTTCCAAACTGTTTATTGATTTCGGGCGAGTCGAATGCTTCCAGCAATCGTCGAGGAACCACATCGCCAAGGTTGGTGTGGCTGCCTCGGATAAACAGGCGTTCGTTCTCAGCAGGGCCGTCACTGATCGCGATGACTTTGCGGGGGCCGTTGATTCGCTTGTCGAGTTTCGTGAGTCGAGTCTTTGCAGTGGCGAGCTGCTGGCTGGCAGATTTCGCGGTCACCAGACCATGTTCCAACATCACATTCAGTAGTTCGGTTGCGGCAACGGAACCACCGTTCGCTCCCTGTTTGGCAATCGCCCGTGTTGCCTCAACCAGTTCCTGAAGTGAGTTCGGATTGCGTTTGAGAATCTCAGTCGACGCTTTGGCCGGAGCGAGCTGCGGTTCTCCTCGATTGGCAAACAGGATCTCTTTCACCGCGATTTGGCCGTTCCCGGTGTCGGTGATCTCAAGGTGACATCGCCGGCCCTTGTGGTTGCGAATATCGCCTGCGTGCCTGAGCCACTTCTCTTTTCCATCGGTGGTCTTCACATCGACCTTGGCTCCGTGAAACAGCAGCGCGTTGAACGCGTCCATTCGGAAGCCTTCAATGACAAGCCGCAACCGGGCGTCGTTGGCGATGGTGGAGTACAGGATCGTGTCGTGTTGGAGTTCGAAGACCGGCGATCGCAGTACGCCCTGGAGCTTCGATGAGTTTCTACGGCTGTTGGCGTAGCCCGGCGAGAGCCGTTTGGGTGCGTCGCTGGTCCAGTCCCACTCCGTTCCATCTGTGACCGGGTCAGATTTAAACGCTTCACCGACGTATGACCAATTCGCAGGCAGACCGTTCTCGAACGATGCAAATTGAACCATGTCTTTTCGCGAGTTGTCAGCCGCTTTTTGGGAGGCAGCGATCCGTTCTTTCGACTTGCCAAATTCTGTAGCGAAGGCAGCCTCTGAAACGGTGGCTGTCGTCGCCAATAGGAACAATGGGCTGTCAACTTTCCGCAGTGCCTGATTCTTGTTCTCTTCAGCCCACTTACGAATTGAATCGGGTGTGAGTTCCGACAGAGATTCAGTCATCGCATCGGCCAGTACTTTTTCCGCGTCGCTTCGAATCTGTTCCATTTCCTTCCGCGCGTTTGCTATCCGGCTGCCCGGATCCAGCATGCCGACCTGACGGATTGAACTTTGCAGCAGCCCGGACAATGCGTAGTAGTCTTTGGCTGAGATCGCATCAAACTTATGGTCATGACACCGCGCGCAGGCGACGGTGAGGCCGAGGAATGTTTTGGAGAACACGTCAATCTGGTTGTCGATCGTTGTTGCTTCTTCCGCTCGCACATCCACCGGTGCGTGCTTGCCTTCGCCGAGATACCAGAAGCCGGTTCCGATGAGCGATTCGTTGAATCCTTCTTTTGGATGAAGTCGCGGCGGCTGGACCAGGTCGCCTGCAATGTGTTCGGTCGCAAACTGATCGTAAGGGACATCCGCGTTCAGGGCGCGGATGACGTAGTCGCGATATTCGTGGGCGTGATGCAGGGGGTAGTCGAATTCGTGACCGTAGCTTTCTGCGTAGCGTGTGAGGTCCAGCCAGTGACGTCCCCAGCGTTCGCCAAAGTGTGGTGACGCCAGCAGTTCGTCCGCGAGTTCAGCGATGGCGTCCTGATCGTCTTTCGGATTCTCCGTGAACGCACGGAGTTGGTCTGGGGTTGGCGGCAGGCCGATGATGTCGAAGTACAAACGTCTCGCCAGCTTCCTGCGGTCAGCGCGTTTCGCCGGGGTTAGTCCCTGGCTCTCCAGTTTGGCCAGGAGGAATCGGTCGATGTCGTTGTTCGGCCAGTCAGATTGTTTTACGTCGGGAACCGCGTGTTTGCGGATTGGAGCCCACGACCAGTGATCCGCCATGCGTTGCTTTAGCGGGAATGGTTCTGGCTTAATAGCCGCCGCGGTCGACTTGCCCGGTAGCGGCGCGCCCAACGCGACCCACTTTTCGAGGATCGCGATTTCGCCGGCGGGCAACTTGCTGCGCGGCGGCATTTCGAAGCCCTCGTACCTGACGGCTTCGATTAGCAGGCTCTCGTCCGGCTTCTTTGGAACAACGGCAGGCCCTGACTCGCCGCCCTGCAGAATCGCGTCGAACGAATCAAGAAGCAGTCCGCCTTTGACTTCCTTGCTACCGCTGGCATGACACTCGAAACATCGAGCCTCCAACAACGGTCGCACTTTCGATTCAACGAACTTCAGAGTCTCAGCGTCTGGTTCCTGCGCACACAATGCGGGTGCGAAGTTGGCAGCCAGGAAAAGGGCGATGACGCTGACGCGGGGGAGGTTTGGCATGGGTCGATGCAATGAACTTCGACGGAGGGATGAAGGCCTCCAATATACCGCGAGTCCACCGCACAGCGGAACCGGCTACTTAATCTTGTCGAACAGTTTGTTGAGCCCGCGGTCCAGATTGTCCTTCAGTAGGTTGTTTGCGGCTCCGGCTGCGGCATCGCGACCCAGAGTTCGCAAGACGCTGGGATCGACTCGTGGACGCTTGAACGTTCCCGTGACCGGAATCTTTAATGCTCGACCGCTTAGCGACTTAGCAATCCGGCTATTGCCAAGCCACTTGTCCGGAAGCGTCAATTCGGCAACCAGATTCAGTGTCTGGTCCAGCCCAACGGAACCCGACGTACGAATGGGCACGCCATCGATCTTCAGTAGAAAGTTCTGATGGTGTACCCGTTGCTGCACCATACGGAACTGCACATCCTGTTCTGGAATTCGAGCCTGCAAATCTTTTCCGCCGCGCGCGTTCTTGCCGATGATTGAGCGAATTTGGTCAATCACGCCGACCAGTCTTTCGACCACGGGACCGGGGTCGGCCTGAGCGGAATGGATTTGTACCGAACCGGCAATGTCTCCGTTCATCGGATCATCAAGAGGAACCTTCGCGCCGGTGACGCTTGCCGAGAACCGGCCCTGCACGCGAGCGCTGTCGGCCAGCAACGGTGCGACAAACTTCATCCATTCGGACGTAACTTCCTCAGTCAGTTGGACGTTTTGAATAGCGGTGCCCTTTGCGACATACAGCGTCATGTCTTCGCGCAGGTCGATTGTTGGTAGCAGCGTTGCGGTTCCGCGATTGAGTTCGAACTGAATCGGTTCGGTTCGGAGAATACCTCCCGCAATGTTCGCGTTGATGACTCCCGGGCCACACTTCAGCCCATACACAGCTGCGGAGTCCCAATTGACCTTGCCAGAACCAGTCAGCTGTTTGAGATCGCCGGTCAGCGGACCGCTAATTCGAAACGGGTGGCTGCCACGTCCGATAAGCTTGACGTGGTCGCCGAAGCTGGAACGCAGCATCGCGTTCAGGTGTTCGAAATCGTAAGCCACGTTTCCGTTAATGTTGGTGTTAAGAACGGTTGTCATGTCTTTGACACTGCCACCAACCTGCAAAGAGATCGCGTCCGAATCGACGCGGGCTTTCTGGACCTGCAATTTGTCGTTCGACTGGTCGTACCGCAACGTGCAGCTAAGAGTTGCCGGATTCGAGATTGGCCGCACGGCCCCGTTTGGATTACTGGCGACTCGATCCGGTCCGGTGTCCAGCATGCTTAACAGGTTGCTGTTCTGCAGAGACGCATCAACTTTGGCTGTGATGGTGTCGCCTTTTGTGGCGACCACAATGTCGCTGCGGAACTGCCCGGTCGTCGGTTCTGTTGTCGATGTTGATGTCTGCCACTGACTGATCCGCGCCAGGTCTCCGGTCACTGCCAGTCGAGCTGTGGCCTGGAGTTGGTCGGCGAACACAACATGAACATCTTTGCCGGCCGCCTGCAAAGCGGTTCCCGTTAGCTCAAACGTCGGGAACGTCGCGGTCAATTTCTCCAGATCAACACGCCCCAATGTGCTTACGGCCAGTTTGGGTTCGACAACAATCAGGTCTTCGGAAAGCGGGAGCCGCAGATTGCTGGCTGTCAGTGTGGTTTGTGGAATCGTAATGCGCTGTTGCGATGCGGCTGCGGTTCCCTGCAAATCAATGGCTCCGCTGGCGTTTTCAACCGGGGTTCCAATCACCGGCTGCAGTCGAGGCAACCAGGTTTCCAGGTTCCCTTCGACGCGAAATGCGAGCGGCAATTCCAGGTCATTGGTGCTTGTGGCGGCAACTGGTTTCAGCAATTGAGTGCTTAGGCGGTCGGAACCGCTGGTCAACGTCGCGGAAAACGCGTCCATTTGCGTGAGCTGCTGTTGCACCAACTGCCCGGTCGCTCGCGCGTTGATTTTGAGGTTGGCTTCCCGCCATGTCGGAGCGTCAACTGATGCTCGAGCTGCAAAATCTTTTGCGGTGAGTTTGGCGTCTGCTGCGAACCGGCCACCAGCGTCACGAGTGAAATCGGCGACGCCGGCCACCTTGCCGGTCATCTGCCACGCACCCATGTCAACAAACTGATCCAGCCGATTCTTCAACTGGTTCAAGTCGCAGGCACCATCCAAGTGGACCTTGTCCAGAGTTCCGTTGCCGCTGACGGTCAGGAAGTCGGAAGTCGCCGATACATTTTCAATGACATAGCTGTCCTGGTGATTGCGAAGCCGAAGGTCCAGCGTCAATGGGTCGTCCCATTCAATGCGCTGCCCGTTGCGTTCGCCGCGAAGCGTGTTGGTTTTTACATTGCCGTTCCAGACCCAGCCACGATCATCTCGCTGGCTATTAAGCGCGATGGTGGCGACTCCTTCGGTCATTCGTATGCCGTCCTGCAGCTGTAACGTGTTGGGCAGGCGATTGGCGAGGTCGGCGACATCGACGGTTCCGTCAATCGAAAACGGACGGCCGACGCTGGGTACGGGCGTTTCGCCTTCAAGCAACACGGCTCCATTTGCAGTGACGTCAGCAAAGTCCGTTTTCGCTCGGAGTTGTTCGAACGACCACGCGGAACCGGTTTGGTCCAGACTACCGCCAAGCTGAACGCGTTTTAGGTTCAGTCGATCGGCGCCAAGGTATTCGGCTGAGGTCAAATGGAACTGGTCGGCAGACAAGCCTCCGCGGAACCGGTACGCGGGGTTGTCAAAGTCGTCCGACCAATCGAAGGCAAAATCGCACTTCATGTTTCCGTCGACGTAGGTGTCTTTCATGAACCGCGACACTGCGGGGCCGAAGGACTGCAGCGAGATATTGGTTCCTCGAACGCGCGCGATTCCGCGGATGGGGTGTTCCGGAGTGGCGGGTTCCCAGGTCAGGTTGCATTGCAGTTCGCCGCCGTCATCTGTTGCTTCATCCGGGTGAGCCAGAAGTTCCATCGCAATGTCGGGATACGCGTTACCAAGTTCGGTGCTGTTGACGTAGCCACGCACGTTGGTGAACTGACTAGTTCGACTTGTCACCTTGTTGAACAGCACAACCGCGCCGTTGTTAATTTCTATTCGATACCGGTACTTGTCCGATGTTGAAGGACCGACAAACATCGGCGCCAGGATTTCTTCCAGATTCGAACTGCTGTCAGTGGCTTCCACACGCGCGCGTACGCCGTCAACTGAGAACAGCCCGAGGTTGGTGTAGTCGGTGGCGAGGTTCCACAGGGTTCTTTGGGACGCCACGACATCGGCTTCGGCTGCAATAACGCCCGCCTTGTCGCGGACTCGCACACCGCGCAGGACTACCGGTGAGAGCCAGCTGAGTTGCGACGATTCAATTTCAATGTCCGCGTTGATGCCGGGGTTCGCGTAGTCAAGAACCATCCGCTTTAACGGAGTGCGCATCACGATTGCCGGGGCGAACCAACCGACCGCTAGCAGCACGACCAGCAGCAACCACCACCGGCGCTTGCGTCGTGGTTTTGGTTCGGGTTGTTCGAGATTCTTTTTTTTAGCCATGCGATGGGCCTCCTTACCGCTTCGCAAAACCTGAAAATCGCGATGCGGAATTCATAGGACTGATGCATTCAGTCCTGGATCCCGCTCGTCGTCACATCGTGTGACTCTTTGCGGATCACGCATCGCAAATCGACAGACCCTTCGCGCGCGAAGTTTTTTTGAGGGGTTACTTCTCCCCCCAACTTCGTGCGCCCTGGATTCGTCGAGTTCCTTCCAACAGCACCAGTCGGTGCGGACGGAATTCGCGGGGAGCGTAGCTTCTCTGCTTATTTGTGGATAGCTCGAAACCGTTGTCTGAATGCCACGAAATGCCGATGAGAACCGTGTAAATCACTGCGTTTCAATCGCTGCCCGCCTGTTGGACGGCCAATCAACAGAGCTGCTGTGGAGTTTTCCGATGCGTCATTTAGTAGCTGTTCTCTTTGTGTCTCTGGCTTTGCCCGCATCGGCTGTGCAGGCCCAGGACAAAGACAAGACTGATGTTGCTCCGAAGCCCGTCGAAAGCAAAGGCAACTCAGAAACAGAGAAGCTAAAAGGCCGCCGGGTGATGGTCATCGAAGAAGGCGCCGAGATCAAAACGCGCGAACTGGGCGTCGTTTGGAAGGCGTACATCGGAGAGGTGCTCACAGTCACTCTCGTGAACGACAATTGGCTGTGGATCTTCGAACGCCAGGGCTGGCTGAACGCGAAACAAGTTGTTCCCCATGAGACCGCCGTCTACGAAATGAACGCGCGGATCAAGAAGTCGAAGCGAGCTGAGAACTACGGACTCCGCGGCATCGCGCACATGAATCTGGGTCACTACAAAGACGCGATCAAAGATTTTAACGTCGTGATTAGCCGGAACCCAAACGATCCTGACGCGTACCTGAACCGAGGCAACGCTTATCGTTTCATGGGAGAGAACAAGAAGGCGATCGACGACTACTCCAAGGCTGTTAACCTGGACAACAAGCACTTCCTCGCCATGAACAACCGCGCGATGGTTCAGACGACGCTTAAGGAATACGATTTGGCTCTGGCTGATCTGAACGCAGCTGTGTCGTTGAACGAGAACTACCCGGAAGCACACAACAACCGCGGGATCTTGTTCGTAGAGCAACGGAAATACAAAGACGCGGTGACGGAGTTCACTCAGGCAATCTCGCTGTATCCACGATACGCCGACGCCTACGTCAACCGGGCTGCGGCTTCCATAAAGCTGGAGAAGTATGAAGAGGCGCGGCGGGATTTTTCGCAGGCTGTCCTGTTGGCTCCGAGTGACGATGAAACTCTGAACGACTTTGCGTGGTTCCTGGCAACCTGCAAGGACAAAGAATTCCGCAATGGCGAGAAGGCACTTGAGATGGCCGAGACTGCCCTGGACTTAAAGCCGCGTTCATGGAACGCCATGGACACCCGCGGTGCCGCGTACGCTGAAACAGGCAAATTCGCGCAGGCAGAACGCTGGGTTGGGAAAGCTCTGGAACTGGCTCCGGAAAAGGAACAGAGAAGGCTGAAATCACACCTGGCGGCCTACAAGCAGCGGAAGCCGATCAGAGACTAACGGCGGTTGGCCGAAGTGGCGTCGGAAGCTCGCTTTGGTGACGACACGTTGCGTCTACTGAAAGCAAACGCGTAGATGAAGCTGGCGATCGACAGGATCGTGCTTGCAGCGCAAAGGACCGTTCGGCCAAATTTCGCATCTGGGGTGACCGAAATCGCGGACAGGAAAGGCGTCGCGGCCAGTGAGATGCCCCCAACAGCTAGTGCAATCCTGGACACGAACGGAAGCGGTGGCTTCTCCCTTCGAGGTTCTTCTGGAACCGTCACTGGTGTGGCGTAGGGATTGTCATTGTTCGATGTCATGCTCACATCTTAGCCACGCCGTGGAGAACCAGCCATCCGCCGTGTTGCCTGCGGGTTCGATTTGAACTCTTGTACCGGAATCCTGACGAGACTGCTCCCGATTGGTCTTCGCAGTCGCTATCCTTCGCCGCATGAGTTCTCTTGTTCCCACACCGTTTCTGTTTCGCTATTCCCTGCCCGCACAACAGGTCAAGGGGCTACCGAAGCGAGCGAAGACAAGTCTGCTGGCGTTGCCCGAGTCGTGTTCGTTGCCGGACCTGCGGCAGATTGATGATGAGGATCACTTCGGTGATGTCCGTGTTGGATGGAACGCAAAAGGCATCGGTGTCAGCGCGTTGGTCACCGGCCGGACCGCTCCGCTGGCGTGCGATTCGAAACGGCCCGCTGAATCAGACGGACTGCAGATTTGGATTGACACTCGCAACACTCAAAACATTCACCGAGCGTCTCGGTTTTGCCACCACTTTTGTTTCCTCCCGGCAAGCAAGAATGGGAAGCCGGAGAGGCCATTCGCCACGCAACTGGAAATCGCCCGAGCGCGTGAAGAAACAAAGTTGGCCGACGGCAAGTCGCTCTCGGTTCTCGTCAACGCAAAGAAGGGTGGCTACCTTTTGGAAGCCTGGATCCCCGCGAAGTGTCTCACGGGCTTTGATCCGGAAGCCACTCCGCGACTGGGTTTCTACTACTACCTACGCGACTCTGAGTTGGGCGATCAGTTCCTGACCGTTGGCGACGAGTTCCCGTTTGCGAACGACCCAAGTCTGTGGAGCACTCTGGAACTGCAGTGAACACCCCGTTTAACCCGTGGCCAAAGGCCAGGTCGTGAGTGAGACATGGTTCGACCTGGTCTTCGACCACGGGTTAAACTCGGTTAAAGGTCAACCGCGATTGCCGAATGTGACCTCGGTTCGCTAAAACTGCAAGCATCGCGTCGTGGAACGCACGTTCGAACGACCTCAATCACTCAAGAAGAAAGATCCGTCATGGCGGGCAAAGATAAACGGAAGAAAGAGACGCAGAAGAAGGCCGCGCTGACTCCAAAAGAGAAGAAGCAGAGAAAGCTGGAGAAGAAGAACGCTCGTTGATTTCGCGAGCCGTCTTGCCGCTCAGAGCTAACGAAGGTTCGCTTCGAATTGAATGGTCTGTGTTTTCAGAATGGCGTCGGACTGGATCGAAATGTTCTTTGTGTCCGTGTCATGGACGTTCTGAATGACGCATTCCAGGCTGCGGCCCGGCAAGAGTCCTTTGAGCGATTGTTGCGAACGCTTCTTCCCGGCCGCGAAGAACGCGTCACGGTAAATTGGTGCTACCCCTTCGTTCGTGACGCTTAATCGCAGCGTGTCACTGGCTCGCGTTGCCGATGTCACTTTGAACCGGTACCCCGTCGCCATTCCGGCTCTGGCGATGTCGGTCATTGATCGATAACCGGGCTGGTCGTTTCCGATCATGTAGCTGATGTGGAACTGCTTCGCGGCCTTTGTGAAAGGCACGCCATTGGGGCCATTCTTTGCGAGCGCGTTTTTCTGATCGCGGTTGTTGTAGTAGCTGAATTCACCGCCGGCGGGTGATGTCTTCCAGCGGTTCAGGTCCAGCGTCTTCCAGTTCAACGCGTTCTCTTTCGGGTGCTGCTTGCAGAGGAAGGAATCGTCAAACACGCCGAACTTCAATCGCAGCAGTTCGTCATTGTCCTCCAATGGCGAGTAGTCGTAGTCGGCCGCATCAACGCTGACGGACCACGGCAGTTTGATAAATGTTTGGCTGAGGTGCCTGAAGAACTTCGCCTGGAAGTCTTTCGACGGGAACGTCTTCCCCTGTTTTCGCGGCCCGTCGTAGATGTGATACTCGGCCCACAATCCGAAGCCAGTCTGCACAAACGCGAGACGCCGATCGCTGTCGTACCGTTTGGCGAACCGCGAATAGAACTCGATCGTAAAGTCCTGTAGTGCTTTGTTCCTCCAGTCGCAGAAGTGAGTTGTCTTTCCTTCGCTCTTGCCGACAGTTTCTTTGTAGTCCGGTCGGTTGCGGATGAAATCCGGAACGGTCGTCTTCTTCCCGACGTAGACAAAGTAGAACCGCAGCACTGCCTGATGACCGCGTTTCGCAATCTGGTCCAGGATCCCGTCGAGCTTCGAATAGTTGTACGTGCCGTCAGCCTGAACCACTTCGTCATAGCCGCAGTAGCGGTACTCCAGCGCGATGGCATCCGTGGCAACCTTGTCGTGATCTGTCCACAGCACGATGCCCGTCATGGGCTGCACGCGAGTTATCTCTGATTGCAAAGGCACGTCGCGTTCGGACTGAGCCAGAACCGACGCGGGCGCGAGGGTGGTTGCGATGATTAGAAAACGAAGGTGTAGCTTCGACATGCAGTTTTCTCGAATCTCAGTTTCCACGGATAGCCGTGCCGCCCAATGGTAGCGTGACGGAGAGTTTGGTTCGATTGATAGGCACCGACTGCATACGAGGACTACCATGACTGCCCATCAATTGAGCGACAGTCATTAGGCTGGTACCAGCGGCTGACGAAGCTTGAACTCAGATTCATCGAAAGGAACCCATTGTGGGAATGGACCTGGTGGACATTGCGCTGCGGATCGAAGACGAACTTGATGTTCCGTTCGATTACGGCGACTGGGACTCGGTTCTGGTTGATCGAGACATCCGAGTGGGAGACTTGTTCGCCAGGGTCAGTCACAACCGAGTCGGCTACCGGGACGGCAAGAACGACATTGGTCGAGTACATCGGTTTTGGGTTGAAATGCGCGAGGCGGTTCATGTCTCGACCAACGCCGACTACAAAGACGTTGAGTTTTCGTCGAAATTGGAAGATCTGTTTCCGGAACCAAGCAGAGCGCGCCGGTGGTTGGAACTTCAGGCCGCCACAACGTACCACGTGCCCAATCTCATGTACCCGAAATGGGTGCCGGCTGTTTGCGTGTGCCTGGCGATTACGGGCTTAGTTTTTGAACAGCTTCAACTGTGGCGGGTACCCGTTTTGCAGAACTGGCCCGTCTTGCTAATTGTCCTCGGCGGATTGATGTTGGTGGAAACGTGGTTCCGGCTGCTGTGGCTGCTGCGTCGGTTCCGGAAACGGTTCCCGCCGAACCTTGTGACCGTCAAGGACCTTTGCCGAGATGTGCAACGCATGAACCGTCGGTTGTTCGTGGTCGATTCTCCTGATGAACCCATGCCTGCGGTCGCACCCGAGGGTGAGCTGTGGGAGAAACTTGTGAAGGTCCTTGCAGATGTCCTGGATATCAATCCGCGGCGTATCGAGCCCGATTCACGGCTGTTCAAGGATCTCGGAGCCAGCTAGCCGGTGATGTTGATCAGCCTTGGCGATAGCCACGGGTCGAAACGATGTAGGCCAGCTAGCGCCAAAAACGGCTGCCTGCCGAGGATTGTGAATCAGGGGGCAATTGCCGACACTATGGGCAGGATGGACAAGAGGGCTTGTCCTGCGCCAGCGAACGGTCGCGCGTGTCAGGGATGAAGATGGGAATCACTCGTGAGTTTATTGGCTGGCAACAGCCGATTCTGGTGCGCACGGTCGGCTATTTGCTTGATCGGTATGCGACCAACAGTGAATGCGATCTAAGCGGGGTCATTGTTGTGGTTCCCGGTCGCCGGGCAGGGCGGCGGCTACTTGAGATTCTGGTCGACGCGACTGCGAGTCAGTATCCCGATTTTGTGCCTCCGCAAATTGAAACGGCTGGAACGCTGCCGGATTTGCTGTTCGTGAACCAACAGCAGTACGCGGACACGCTCATCTGCAATCTGGTCTGGGCCGACGCTCTGAAGTCCACCAATCAACACAAGCTACGGACCGTGGTTCCCGAGGTTCCGCAGCGAGACGACACTGATGCCTGGTTAGCGCTGGCCGATTTGATTCGCGGCCAGCACCGCGAACTGGCGGCAGAAGGTTTGGACTTTGAAGACGTTGCCATCGCATGCAAGAAGGCCCACGAAAGCAGCGAATCGCGACGCTGGTTCACTCTGCGAGCGGTGCAAGTGGACTACCTGCATCGCATGGATCAGATCCGCTACTGGGACCGCCAGACGGCTCGATTGGAGGCGGTGAAGCGGGGCGAATGCGAAACGGATCGCGATATTGTTCTGGTGGCCACAGTCGATTTGAACCGCGGCATCCGGAAGATGCTGGAACCAATTTCCGACCGCGTCACCGCGCTCATCGGCGCGCCGAAGAGCTACTCGGAACACTTCGACGAATTCGGAACGCTCATCGCCGAAGCGTGGACGGACACGAAGCTGGATTTGCGTTCTGAACATGTTTCCGTGGTCGATCGGCCGGACGATCAGGCGGCGACTGCCGTTGATGCCGTATCCGCGTACGACGGCCGGTACCGCGCGGATGAAATTACCGTTGGCGTCGCTGACGATCGGCTCATTCCTCACCTGCAACGTCACTTTGGCGAATGCAATGTGGCGACGCGTTGGTTTGATGGTCAGCACCTGGATCAAACGCCGCCCTATCGATTGTTTGAACAACTGGCGGAGTTTATCGACGGCTTACTACCCGGCGCGACGGACGCGCGGTGGTGGAATTTTGAGGCGTACGCGGCGTTGGTTCGCCACCCGGATTTGTTTAACTGGATCGAAGCCAACTTCGCCGCGCCTGCCGCTCCGGAGGGAAAAAGGAACAAGCATTGGCTGGTTCAATTGGACGAGTATCGAGCGAACCACCTTCAGCCTCGACCGGGTTTTTGGATAAACAGCGAGCGTAGCAAAGCGCTGTCGATGCTGTGGACGAAAATAGGTGACCTGGTCGCCAACTTCGCGCCGTCCGATGATCGGGGAGCTTTGTTTCCTGAGATCGCTCGGCTTGACGAGTGGGTCGAACCGATTCGGGAGTTCGTTAGGACGGTCTACAAATCGCGTAGCTTCAATCCTGACAACACGGCGGACAATGTCGCGGCGGCCGCGATCCGCCGGTTCGACGAAATTCTGTACGGGTTCGAGAGAATACCCGAGTCCGTCCTGCCTGACGTTAACGCCGCACAGGCGATTCGCATGATGTTAAGCGAGTGTGTGGGCGAGTTTGTCCCGCCACCGCGGGATGATTCGGCGATTGAGCTGCTTGGTTGGCTGGAACTGGTTCTCGATGATTCGCCGGCGCTGGTTGTGACCACGTTTAACGAACAGTTTGTGCCGCAGTCGTCGACGTCGGATATGTTCCTTCCGAACCAGCTACGCAAGCGATTAGATTTGAACGACAACACGCAGCGGTATGCTCGCGATGCGTATGCGTTGCATGTCATGCTGCAGTCTCGGCAGGACTTGAAGCTTATCGTCGGTCGCCGCGATGACACCAACGACCCGTTGGCTCCCAGTCGGTTGTTGTTTGCGACGGAACCGGCTGAGATTCCCAAGCGGGTGCTGGAGTTCTACCCGGTTCGGGCGGAACCAAATACGCTAGCTGAACGGTCGCGTTTGTTTAGCGACCGCGAAACAAGCGGATTCCACGTGCCTCGGCCGGACAATTCGAAGGAGCCGCTGGATTCGTTGACGGTCAGTTACTTCAAGGACTACTTGCGATGCCCGTATCGGTTCTATTTGCAGCATGTGCTGAAGCTGCGTGAGGCGGACGATTCGGCCAGGGAAATGCACCCCGGGCAGTTTGGAACCATCATCCATGACGTGCTGGAAGACTTCGGTCGGGACACTGACATTCGCGACAGTCTGAACCCTGCTGACATTCGTTCGTTCCTGACGTCGGCATTGGATAACCGTGTGCGGCGGAAGTTTGGCAAGGTTCGAACCGCCGCAACCAACGTGCAGGTTCAGCGAATTCGACTGCGGCTGGAACGGTTCGCAGAGTGGCAGGCAAACTGGGCCTCCATGGGATACCGCATTCGATACGCAGAAGACGCCAACGAAGATAACTCGGCAGACCGAGTGCCCTTTCCGATTGGAGAGGGCGACTCTGTTGAGCTTCGAGGTCGAATTGACCGGATCGACCAACGCGGCAACAGCGACGAGTGGGTCATCTTTGATTACAAGACGTCGGATTCCGCAAAGCGCCCGGACGAAACGCATATTAAAGGGCATCGAAATCTGGGTCCCGACCGGTGGGTCGATTTGCAGTTACCGTTGTATCGGCACCTGGCCAGGTCGCTACCGACCGACTGCGGTCAGAATTACAAGGTGGGCTACATCCTGCTTCCAGGCGATGTCGGCAAGATTGGTGACGAGATTGCGAAGTGGAGTGCTGATGATCTGCAAGAGGCTGACGATCTCGCCCGCGATGTGGCTCGGCACATTGTCGGGAAGCAGTTCTGGCCGCCGAAGTCCGTTGACTATCCAATCTTCGAACGCATCTGTCAGGACGCTGTCTTCGATCGTGAGGTGCTGGTATGAAAAGCACCAGTATCAAGACGGCCGGCGAACGGCTCATCATTCGCGCTTCGGCTGGAACCGGTAAGACGTTCCAGCTTACGAATCGCTATCTGCGTCAACTGCATGCCGGCGCGGCCAGCGATGAGATTCTGGCGACAACGTTTACTCGCAAAGCGGCGGGTGAGATTCTTGAACGCGTTATGCAGCGGTTGGCGTTGGCGGCGAGTTCAGACGAGAACGCCGACGATCTGGCTGGGCATTTAAACGCACCTGACTTCCATCGCGAACGCGCGTTGGAGTTGTTGACAGCGTTCACTCGCACACTGCATCGGGTCAACATTTGCACGTTGGATGCGTTGTTTTTGCGAGTGGCTTCCAGCATGAGTCTGGAACTCGGACTAATGCCCGGCTGGGACATCATCGAACAGTCAGAGGACGCGATCCTGCGCGATCGTGCTATCGATGCGATGATTCAGGCGTCGAAGGGCGACGACATTGTCAATCTCACACGCCTTCTGGCGAAGGGAGAACTACGGCAAACCGTTGCGTGGGCGATCCGGGAAGCTGTTTCAACCGTCCATGAACTCGCGCAGGAAACATCTCCGGCGGCGTGGGACTGGTTCCCTCCAATCAGGCGGATGCCGGACGAGGAGTTTGAGGCACTACTGGATATTTTCCCGGATGTTCCGGTCGGCAACGCGGCAAAGGCCCATGTGACTGCTGTTGAACGAGCGGGTAAAGAAGCGTGGGATCAGTTTCTGGCGTCGGGCGCGGCGCCCAAGATTATCTTTGAAGATTCGATTTTCAATCGGAAGCCGCTGCCGGACGAGTGCGTCGAAGCCTATCGCCAAATGTTCGAACGCGCGGCGGTTTATTACTACGACAACGTCACGACGTACACGAAAGCGACTCGGCGGTTGGCTGACCGGTTCGAAAAGACTTATGCGGAGACCAAACGGAAAGCTCGGGGCTTGATGTTTGGTGATGTGCCGCGGCTGCTGGTGAAGTCGCTAAGCGACAGCGAAAGCCGGCGTGTTGCCTACCGTATGAACAGCAATGTGTGCCATGTGTTGCTGGATGAATTCCAGGACACGTCGCTGGTGCAGTGGCACGCAATCCGCGCGCTGGTGCTGGGCAAGCAGGGCTCGCGATTGAAATCGTTCTTCTGTGTGGGTGACACGAAACAGGCGATTTATGGCTGGCGAGGTGGTGTGGCAGAGATCTTTGATGCGGTGCCGGATGAAATTCCCGATCTGGAAGAAGCACCGCTGAATGAGAGTCGTCGATCGTGGCCGGCGATTATTGAGACGGTCAATATTCTGTTCAATACTTTGCCGACACTGAACGATCTGGAGGACTACGAAGAGCCGGTTCGTATGTGGGGCGAACGGTTTTCTGACCACGAAACGGCTTTCGCTTCAGAACCCGAAGCACTTCAGCGTAGCTATGCGAGGTTGATTGTTTCAGAAGACTCGGAACCGGAAAACAAGAAGAAGGACGCTGCAGAGAAGACGCGTCACCACAACGAATTTGTGGCGGATGAGATTGCCAGGTTAAGCCGACAAAGCCCCGATGCGACCATCGGCGTGCTGACTCGAACCAACGGAGGAGCCAGCCGGTTGGCTTTCGAACTTCGTAAACGGGGTGTTGCCGCAAGCGAAGAGGGCGGCAGCGCGATTGCGGATTCGGCGGCGGTTTTGGCGATGCTGTCTTTGTTGCACCTGGTTGATCATCCGGGTGACACGGCGGCTCGGTTCCATATTGCGAATTCACCGCTGGGACCGGTTGTTGAACTGACGGATCACAACAGCGATTTCCAGGCGATCCATACGGCAACGTCGGTTCGCAGACGCCTGAGCGAACAAGGTTATGGCGAAACGCTGTATCAACTGACGGAACGGATTCTTGACAACTGCAGCATGCGAGACGTTGTGCGGCTGCGGCAAGTGATTGAGATGGGGTGGAAGTTCGACGCAGATCCGTCACCACGGACGCGTGAGTTCATCGCGATGATTGAATCGGAACGTGTCGAGGCTCCCACGGAAGACCGCGTTCGGGTCATGACCATTCACAAGTCGAAAGGGCTGGAGTTTGATATCGTCGTTCTGCCTGAACTGAACGGCCAACCGATGTTTCAACGGGTCGCGTGGGCGGCGGACGATATGACCGAAGCGCCCGATCGGGTCTGCATGCACGTCAAACGGGTGGCTCAGGAAATTCTGCCGCCCGAATTCCGTGAAGTGTTTAAGCAAACGACCAACCGCGACGTTATCGAATCGCTGTGTTTGCTGTACGTGGCTCTCACTCGAGCCGCCCACGCCATACACATGATTATCCAGCCGGACGGTGACCTAAAACGCAAACGCAAAAACAATCAAAAGTGGTACAGCAAGTACTCCGGTTTATTGCAGGCCACACTTGCCACGACCGCGGTTGCAGAACCCGGTTCGACACTGTTCGAGCGCGGCAACCCGAACTGGTTTGAAGTCGATCAGAAATACCGCAGTGAAGAACGAATCGAAGAACCCAAACCGCGCGTGCGGCCGGCATCGGGGCTGAATCTTGCGCCAATGACCGATGGGCGAAAGAGAGGCCTTCAGCGGTCGGCTCCATCGGTTCATCGAGTCAAAGCGGTACCGGTTCAACGGCTGTTTACGTCAGGGAGTAGTGCGGCGCGGTCGCGGGGGAGTGCGGTTCACCTTTGGTTCGAGCAGATTGCGTGGTTAGACGATGGAGTCCCCTCAGACGATCACTTCATGAACTCACTGGACGATCCCGCGTTTGCCGAATTGGATCTGGATGAGCTACTGGCCAGTTTCAAAGACGTATTGGAGTCGCGTTCGGTTAGTCAGGCTCTGTCACGCGACGGCTATCTGACGTCGCGTGTGTTCAAGGCAGAGTTGCGGCGCAAGTTGGAAGCGGGCGAGTTGGAATTGGAGATCCAAAACGAACGCGACTTTGCGATTATCCGGAACGGAGAGATGGTGTCTGGTTCCATCGACCGGTTAGTTTTACTTCGCGGCCCGTCCGGTGTTGTTGCGGCCGACATCATTGACTTCAAAACCGACCAGGCGACCACGCAAAAGCAACTGAAGCAGCTGAAAGGCGTTTACGCGGAACAACTTGGCGTGTACCGAGAAGCCGTCTCGTTGATGTTTGGTCTGGATCAGAAAAGCATCTCCGCGCGTCTGCTGATGACTGAAGCCGGTGTGGTTATGGATGTGGGGCCTGTCTGAGAACAGGTAACCAGAGCTTGGCTGACATTTGTCGATAGACGCATCGGCAGTACGTCTTCCGCTATCTGTTGTGTGAGATCTCACAAAGAAAGTGGCTGTCAGGCGTGAAAAGCCAGGAAACAGCTTCGGTTCCCCACCAACTCCTTATGAGCCCAACGCACGGCCGTTGGCCAAGTGGGGGCCAGCTTCTATCGTTGAGTAGTCAGTTTGGACCAGGAGCTGAAGATGCAAGATGTTGAGGCGTTTCTCGAACAAAACTCGGATCGTTTTGTCCAGGAGTTGGCGGACTATTTGAAGATTCCCAGTGTGAGTGCGGACTCTCAGTTTCTACCTCACATGACGGCGGCGGCCGAGTTCACTCGCGACAAGCTGGTGGATGCTGGGTTGGATACGAAGATCATCGAGACGGACGGGCATCCGATTGTCTACGGTGAACGAATCGAATCCGCCGACCTACCGACCGCGCTGGTTTATGGGCACTACGATGTCCAGCCACCGGACCCGCTGGACCAGTGGGAGACTCCCGCGTTCGAACCAACTGTTCGTGACGGAAAAATTTACGCGCGGGGTGCGACGGACGATAAGGGGCAACTTTACACGCACGTGAAGTCCATCGAAGCGTGGATGAAAACGCAGGGGCGGTTGCCGGTCAACGTCAAGGTCGTGATTGAGGGCGAAGAAGAAGTCGGTAGTCCGAACCTGAATCCGTTTTTGGAATCGAACCGAGACATGCTGGCCGCTGATGTCGCCGTGATTAGTGACACCAGTCAGTATGGGCCAGGCATGCCAGGTCTAACCTACGGTCTGCGCGGAATGATGGCGTGTGAGGTCGAACTTACCGGTCCCAGGCAGGATTTGCATAGCGGCATGTTTGGCGGTTCGATTGCGAACCCTCTTAACGCGATGGCGAAACTGGTTGCGTCGCTGGTGGACGATGACGGCCGCATTCAGATACCTGGTTTCTATGACGATATCGACGATCTGCCGGACAGTGAGCGGAAAAGCCTCGCGTCACTTCCGTTTGACGAAGCAGGGTATCTGGATCAACTGGGTGTTGATGCCGCGTTCGGCGAAGCGGGTTACTCGACACTCGAACGCCGCTGGGCTCGGCCAACGTGTGATGTGAATGGTCTGTTCGGGGGCTACTCCGGGGAAGGCCCCAAGACGATTGTTCCGTCGAAGGCAACGGCCAAAATCACTTGTCGGCTGGTTCCGAATCAGGATCCGGACAAGATTGCTGTGGCTATTGAAGCGTATTTGCGTGACCAGGTTCGGCCGGGACTGCAGTTCAGCTTCAAGGCATCGCACAACTGTGAGGGGCTGGTTTTCGACCCGAATGGAAAGTGGATTGGAGCCGCAAGCAACGCGATTCAGGCTGGTTTTGGCCGTAAACCGGTGTTTATGAGGGCTGGCGGATCAATTCCTGTGGTTGGTTCCTTCAAAGATATTCTGGGATTGGAAACGCTCTTGCTTGGCTGGGGGTTGAACACCGATAACCTTCACAGTCCAAACGAACATTTCACGCTCGCCGATTACCACCGAGGGATCCGCGCGAGTGCGCATCTCTGGAAGGAACTCGCGGACGCGAGCGGAAACAATGCTTGATATTCAGTACATCTGCGACAACATCGAAGCGGTCACAAAAAACTGTCAGGACCGGGGCGTCACAGTAGACCTTAGTGGGATTGTCGAGCTGCGTAAGAAGGAAGTTTCGCTGATCGTGAGCAGCGATGAGCTAAAGCGACAACATAAGAAATCTTCTGAAAAAATCCCGACAGCATCACCTGACGAAAAGCCAGCGTTGATTGCCAAAGGTAAAGAACTGAAGCAACAGATCGCGACTGCCGACGCTGAGTTGAAGCAGGTCAAGATTGACATTCGTGAGATCCAACTGGTCGTCCCGAATATGACTCACCCGGACGCCCCGGTTAGCGAAGACGAATCGGGCTATGTCACGATCAAGGAAGTTGGCACGAAGCCAGACTTTGGGTTCGACGTTAAAGACCACACGCAGTTGGCCGAACACCTGGACCTGATCGATTTCGAAGCCGGTGCACGCGTGGCTGGTTCTGGGTTCTACTACCTGAAGAACGACGCTGTGATGCTGGAGATGGCACTGGTTCAGTTCGCACTGGAGAAACTCCGCAACGAAGGGTTTGTGCTTTACACGACTCCTGACCTAGCTCGGAACTCGGTGTTGGAAGGCATCGGGTTCAACCCGCGTGGAAATGAGACCCAGATCTACCGAGTGGAAGACACTGACCTCAGCCTTGTTGCGACTGCAGAGATTACGTTGGGCGGCGCGTTTCAGGATCAACTTTTGAAAGCGGATGAACTGCCGCTGAAGATCGCCGGCATCTCGCACTGCTTCCGTACTGAAGCTGGAGCCGCCGGCGCGAAGACGCGCGGGATCTATCGGGTGCATCAGTTTACGAAGGTCGAGATGTTTGCGTTCACCGAACCAACGATCGAAGCTTCAGACGCGATGCACCAGGATCTGTTGCGAATTGAAGAGGAAATCTTCACCGAGTTGGGGGTTCCTTATCGGGTAATCGACACACCGACCGGCGATTTGGGCGGGCCTGCTTACCGCAAGTTTGACCTGGAAGCGTGGATGCCGGGTCGCGGTGACGGCGGGAGCTATGGCGAAATTACGTCAACCTCCAACTGCACCGACTACCAGGCCCGGCGGTTGGGTATCCGTTGCAAGCTGCCGGATGAGAAGAAGAACCCCTTTGTGCACACGCTCAACGGAACCGCTGTTGCCGTGACACGAGCGATGATTTCCGTGCTGGAGAACAACCAGCAGGCGGATGGAAGTGTCGTCGTGCCGGAAGTGCTGCGAAAATGGGTGGGCCGCGACACAATTTCGCCGGCCGCCTGAGCGAAGTGAGTGATGAGTGAGCCGTTGTGACGGTGTTCCCGTGGGATTGATGTTCGCCGTGAACCATCGAACCGCGTTGCCTACACTGTGTCGTTCAGGACCTTCATCTAACGGCAGACATGCGCAGCGACTCCACAATAACCGACGTTAGCAATCGTGACGTGCTGGTGTATGGACTCGGCCGATTCGGCGGAGCGGCCGGCGCGATTCGGTTCCTCGCCAGTCAAGGTGCGCGTGTGTTTGTTGCGGATGACTCGCCAGCGGAAACGTTGGCGGAGTCGGTTGAAGCGCTACGCGATGTTGATGTTGCGGACTGGTTTTTTCAGGTTCCGATTGAACAACTGCCTGAACACGAAGTGCTTGTCGCGAACCCCGGTCTGAAGCCGAACCATCCGTTGTTGATGGCGGCTGTAGACAACGGTGTCCGAGTGACGTCGGAGGTTGAGCTGTTCGCCGAACGTTGTCCGGCTGATCTGGTGGCTGTGACAGGCAGCAATGGAAAATCGACCACCGCATCAATGATTGCTCACCTGGTCTCCGCGTCAGGACGCAGGTGTCACCTTGGCGGTAACTTCGGCGGAAGTTTGTTGAGCCGACTGGATGAGATTCAGCCCGAGGATTTGGTGGTTCTTGAACTTAGCAGCTTCCAATTGGCTCGAATGAACGACCAGTCTTTCGAAGCCAGCGTTTCTGTGGTCACCAATTTCACTCCCAATCACCTGGACTGGCACCCGACGCTCCAGCACTACCGCGACAGCAAGCAGCGCGTTGTTGGTTTGGCGAGCGGTGGTGTTTCGATCCTGCCTGGTGACGATCAGGAATTCGCTGAGTGGCCTGTGACCAGCAATCAGAGCTTCTTTGGCGAGGACCGTGGCGAGCCGGGTGTTTTTCTGGCGGACGGGTCGATCATCTTCCGCACACCGCGCGGGGAAGAGGCGGTTCCTCAGTGGAGCCTGCGGGTTCCCGGAGAACACAATCTCAGGAACTCACTGGCGGCGGCCGCGGTTGCCTTCGCGGCGGGAGTCGAACCAGTTCAGATTGCGACCGCCATTCAGAATTTCACCGGCGTGCCTTACCGGCTGCAGATTGTGGGAACTTACGAAGGCCGTACATTTGTAAACGATTCCAGTGCGACCACGCCGGAGTCAGTGGTCAGGGCCCTGTCTGCGTTCCGGCAGCCTATGGTTCTGATTGCTGGGGGAGCCGACAAAGGGCTGGATTTGACGCCGATCGCGAGAACCGCCACTTCCAGTGCCCGAGCGGCTTGTTGGATCGGTTCGACAGGGCCAGGACTGTTCGAAACTGCTCAGACCGCCGACCCTGACTTCCACCAGGATTGCCACGAGACGCTGGATTCTGCATTCCAGGCGGCCGTTGAGGTGTCAAAATCGGGCGATATCGTCATACTCTCACCGGGTTGCGCTAGCTTCGGCATGTATGCCAACTATCGGCAGCGCGGGCAGCATTTTGATCAACTGGTTCAACGACTGAACCAATCGGAGTCCCCTTGATGAATAAGTTGTGTTTCTGTTTGTCTCTGGCCATCGTCGTGACCGCCGGGTGTTCTGATTCAGCGGGCGACGCGAACAACGAATCAGTGATTCCTACAGAGATCGCCAGTGCTGGCGACACGACCTGGCGGACGGTTGCGGAACTCCGCAGCGATCTGCGAGCGAACGATAAAGCGAAGTTCCGTCGAGTCGGCAATGAGATTGTCGAAGTCAGCCTGATTTACTCGGGCGTGACCGACATCACGCCGCTTAAAGGTCTCCCGCTTCGCTTCCTGGACCTTGGTTTCATCCCGGTGGAAGACCTTTCACCACTGGACGGAATGCCGCTGCAAACGCTTTGGCTGGAACAGGATGAGAACAACGAATCTGCCACGATTGACAACGATGACCTCGCGTCATTGAAGGGGATGCCGCTAAGCAGCCTTAAGCTTCAGTTCACGGATATCAGCGATGTTTCGAACCTGGCTGGCATGGAACTGGAAGAACTAAACCTCTACGGAACCAAAGTCGCGGACATCTCGCCATTGAAGGGCATGCCGCTGGACAGCCTTTGGCTAAGACGAACGCCTGTCTCTGATATTTCCGCGCTGGAAGGTTCAAACATTGAGAGCCTGGACCTGCGTGAAACACAGGTTGCCGATCTAAGCCCGCTGAAAGGCAATACCAGTCTGCGGCGGCTCAACATTGCCGAGACACCAGTTAAAGATCTCTCCGTGCTGGAAGGCATGGAACTCTCGCGGCTTGTGTTCACTATCGAGAACATCGAGGGTGGCCTGGACGTTGTTCGCAACATGAAGTCCATTAAAGAAATCGGTGCGACGCTGGAAGATGTGCCGAACATGACCGTCGAAAGTTTCTGGGATCAGTACGACGAAGGATTGGCCGCCGCAGCTGAGAAAGAGGCTGAAAAGGCGAAAGCCATCGCTGACATGAAGGCTGAGGAAGAGAAGGCCGCCAAGGAAAAGGACACGCCTGAAGAGGCCGTGAAAGAAAATGCTGAGGCAGGAAAAGACGACCCCGACAAGGCTGATATGGAGAAGCCAGCCAAGGAAGCCGCTGCTGGCGAGGACACTGCTAAAGAAGCCGAAGCCAGGAAGAAAGCCTCTGACGGTTCTGAAAAGACCGGCGATGGGAAGTCAAAGGAAGACGGAAAAAGCGACCTGAAGTAGTCGCTATTGCGAAGCTTGCCACAGACCACAAGCTTCTGCCCCGGGATAATGGATTTATGATGAACCGGCTGCCGGTATGGGCGGTCGTTTCTTACCCTGTAAGCTGAAGAAAGATTTGCCGTGAGTACGTCGCCGAACACACTAAACGTCGAAGAAGCTGTACGTGAACGATACAGCGGCGCCGCTCAGGCCGCAGAAGCCAGTCTCTGCTGCCCGGTAGACTACGACCGACAGTACCTCGAGATCATCCCGCAGGAAATCATCGATCGGGACTACGGCTGCGGTGACCCGTCAAAGCACCTTGTTGAAGGCGACATCGTCTTGGACCTCGGTTCAGGCGGCGGAAAGATTTGTTACATCGCGTCACAGGTTGTCGGTGAATCGGGCCATGTGATCGGCGTCGATTGCAACGAAGACATGCTGGGGCTGGCAAACCAGTACCTGGGCGAAGTGGCGGAAAAAGTTGGCTACGGCAACGTTGAGTTTCGCAAAGGACGCATCCAGGATCTGAAACTGAACCTGGCAGACTTCGAAGCCTGGCTTGCAGACAACCCTGTTTCCAACGCCGGCGAGTGGATGAAAGCCGATGCAGAAGCCGACGTCCTGCGTGAAGCCAAGCCGTTGGTCGAAGACGATTCGGTCACTGCCGTTGTTTCGAACTGTGTTCTGAATCTGGTTCGCAACGAAGACCGCCGTCAGATGTTCGAAGAGATCTTCCGAGTTCTCAAGCGTGGCGGTCGCGCGATCATTAGTGACATTGTTTGTGACGAGGACGTGCCTGAGCATCTTCAAAACGACCCACGACTGTGGAGCGGTTGCCTGAGCGGTGCGTTTCGGGAAGACGATTTCCTGAAAGCATTCGAAGACGCGGGCTTCTACGGCGTTGAGATTCTCAGCCGTCAGGAGGAACCTTGGGGCGTTATCGAGGGCATCGAGTTTCGTAGCATGACTGTGCGAGCCTGGAAGGGAAAGCAGGGGCCGTGCCTGGAGCGGAACCAGTCTGTCGTTTATTCCGGTCCGTGGAAGGCAGTTGTCGACGATGACAACCACACGCTGTACCGCGGTCAACGTATGGCAGTCTGCGACAAGAACTACAATATCTACACCAACGCAGCGGGCCCGTACGCAGACAGTATCATTGGTGTCCCGCCAACAACCGACATTCCGCTAAGCGAAGCGACCGAGTTCGATTGTCGCAAGAACGCCATTCGTCCCGCTTCGGCAACAAAGCAGGGCGGTAGCGCGCTAACGATTGTGCCT
This sequence comes from uncultured Planctomycetaceae bacterium, assembly GCA_964485095.1. Lineage (GTDB taxonomy): Bacteria > Planctomycetota > Planctomycetia > Planctomycetales > Planctomycetaceae > CAYNWT01. The sequence continues at coordinate 29,865 of CAZAIB010000030.1, forward strand.
GGCGACGATTGCTGTGGAACCACAGACTGCTGCTAAACCAGCGCCTTTCAAACCGCGCCACGTGATGCGGTCTGACCGCGTTCTTGGATTGCTGCGTCGATTCGCGAAATGATATCGGCGGATAGTGTCCGGTTCATTGCGGCTGCGGTTTGTTCGATTTGTTCAGGACGTTTGGCTCCACACAAGGCGGCTGTGATGCCGGGTCGTTGAATGGTCCACGCAATCACAAGTTCCGCGACGGTGCAGTTGCACTCGCTGGCCAGTGGTCTGAGTTGATCTACAAAGTCCAGGTTCTTTTGGTATTCGTCTCCCTGAAACATCGCGTACTTCTTGCGCCCGTCCTTGTCAGGGAACTCATGATCCCGGGCCAGCTTGCCGGCCAGTAGACCTTTCAACAAAGGCCAATAGACCATCGCTGAAATCGTGTTCTGTTCACACCACGGCAGGATTTCGGTTTCGATGTCGCGCTGCAGCATGTTGTAGTACGGCTGGATGGCGTCGATCGGGCAGACCGCGTGGAATTCTTTCAACTGCGAGAGTGTCAGGTTCGACACACCGACCGAGCGAATCTTCCCACTGGCCCGCAGTTCGGCAAACGCCATCGCGCTTTCTGAAACGGGAAGGTCCGGGTCGGGACTGTGCAGGTAGTACAAGTCAATCACATCGGTTCGCAGTCTTTGAAGGCTCTCCTCACACTGGCGGCGGATTGTTTCCGCCCGGCCATCTCGATGGATCTTCCCATCACGCCACTGGATTCCGCCTTTGGTGGCAATCACAATTTGGTCCCGCTGAGCTCCCAAAACTGCGGCGATCATCTTTTCGCTTTCGCCGTCGTAGCCGTACACATAGGCGCTGTCGAAGAAGTTGATCCCGGAATCGAACGCCGCTTGCAGCGTTGCTTTACTGCTGTCTTCCGTGACGTTGACGCTGCTAATTCCGGTAATCGGCCAGCAGCCCATCGCTACGGACGTCACTCGAATATCGGTTGAACCGATCTGCCGCATTTCCATCGTCGCACCTTATCTCTGGTGTCCGTACAATCGTGGTTGTCCCGTGCAGACATTCGTTTTTAGCCACACGCGCAGGTAGAGGTTATGTGCGGTCGATTTACTTTGACTAGTCCCGCCAGCAAGTTGGTTGAATTCTTCAGCCTGTTGGAACCCAAAATCCAGCTGGAACCGCGCTACAATATCGCGCCGACTCAATTGGTGGCGTGCATCCGCCAGACGGACGGTTTTCGATCGCTGGATCTGCTGCGATGGGGGCTACTTCCAGCCTGGGCTCGCCACATTTCGGAGGGCGCGAAGATGATTAATGCTCGATCAGAATCCGTCGCGACGAAGCCCGCGTTCAAAAGTTCCTTCGTCAGTCGCCGTTGTTTGATTCCGGCGGACGGTTTCTTTGAGTGGAAACGAAAGGGAACCGACAAGCAGCCGTACCTAATCCGAATGAAATCCGCGGAACCGTTCGCGATGGCAGGTCTGTGGGAACGCTGGCACGATCCGGAAACGGGTTCTGATGTGGAATCGTGCACTGTTCTGACGACAACTCCAAACCCGCTGGTCGCCGATATTCACGATCGCATGCCGGTCATTCTGGATGAGGAGGCTCAGTTGGAGTGGCTCAATCCTGCGACTTCGGCGGTCCAGCTGGAATCAGCACTGGAGTCGTATTCCGCCAACCTGATGGAGGCTGTTGCAGTGCATCGCTCGGTGGGAAACGTCCGAAACGATTCGCCACTTTGTATCACGCCGGTTCAAACCCAGACTCAACAAGAGCTGTTTTGAACTCCCAGGGAGGAGCGTTTGTTGTTTTGCACAGTGGAACGCATTGAGGTTCAGAGCTTTGTTGGCAGACGGTACGATACGCGACAGCACAAAGCGGTCAGCCCAATCCAGGTGAGTGAGTCGGAACCGCTAATCAAGTAGAGAACGCAGGGTACTGATTTGGCAATCATCTACCGAGGAAACCTGTTCCAACAGCACGACACCGGTCGGCATCCGGAAAACGCATCACGCTTGGTGGCCATTGAAGATCGCCTGCGCGAGTCGCCGACTTTGAAGAAGTTTGTTGAGGGAGAACTGACGCCGGCGACGGACGAAATGCTGCAGCTGGTTCACTCAGCAGAACACGTGGCTGGCCTGAAGAAGATGCACGAATCCGGCGGCGGACAGATTGATGGCGACACATGGATGAGCCCCGCGTCTCACGATGTCGCTCGAAATGCTGCGGGATGCGCAGCGGCCGCTGTGGATCAGGTCTTGAGCGGAGAACACGACAAGGCAGTTTGCCTGGTTCGACCTCCGGGACATCACGCGACGCCAACCCGAGCGATGGGTTTTTGCCTGTTCAACAATGTTGCCGTTGCCGCCGCGCATGCTGCGAAGAATTGCGGGTTGCGGCGTGTTCTGGTTGTCGATTGGGATGTCCATCATGGCAACGGAACACAAGACTGCTTCTATGACGACGAACAGGTGTACTTCATGTCGTCGCATCGCTACCCGTTCTACCCGGGCAGCGGAGCGAAGTCAGAAACGGGAACCGCCGCGGGGCTTGGAACCACGTTCAACTTGCCCACGGAGTTTGGCATCACGCGCGAACGCTTCATCAACAACTTCCGGAACCGGCTGGAAGAAGCCGCCAACGCGTGCCAGCCAGAACTGGTTCTCATTAGCGCCGGCTTCGACGCGCACAAGGACGATCCGATTGGGTCACTTGGTCTGGAAAGCGAAGACTTTGGAACTCTGACGAACATTGTGATGGAGATCGCGAACGCGCACGCTGGCGGCCGCGTAGTCAGCATCCTCGAAGGCGGCTACAACGTGAACGCACTAGCCGAGTCTGTTGAAATTCACTTGAGTGCTCTAACCGGTTGAACGCGAGAGACCGAGTCCGACTAGCAGGGGAGACGATGAACCGGGGCACTCTTTGGTAAGCGGCAGGCGCTTAGTCACGGAGGCGGTACCAGACGGTGAGTTCCCCTTTGGTTTCAGGCGAGCTGTAGTACTTGAGTGTACCGCCGCCTGCATTAACGGGGAGTTTGCTGTCTTCGACTACGAAACCGGGCTCGAGCCAAATTGATTTGCTGGCCAGACTGATGGTGGCAGTGTGACTGAGTTTGCCTTGTACGCTGACTTCAAGTGTACGGAACCGCTCGCCGGGTGTGACCTGGCCTATTGAGATATCGCCCGCGCCCACATCTTCGATATCAACTCGCGTCCAGTCGTCGTCAAATCCTGGCGAAGGAAGAATGTCCGATTGAACCACCAGCCACAAGAGGCCAATTGAAGCGGCGATGGTCATGCCGAGAACCGCCACTGATCGTAGAGAACGAACTGGTGGAAGTGATCGGCTGGACTCAGCATAGGTTGACCATCGCATTCAGCCCGTCTCTATTTGTCGTACGGCTGCTTGGGGTCGATTCTTCGAGGTGGCTGCAGGTAGCGGAAGCCTGTGTTCGGATTGTCCTTGTCGAACGCGAATGCGTCCGTGTTAGTCAGGAAGTGCTTGAGGTAAGAGACCGGGATCGCAAAGCCGAGACCCTCGCCGGAGGTTAGCTTCATGTTGGTGACGCCCACCACTTCACCCTTGCGGTTAAACAGTGGTCCGCCGCTGTTGCCTGGATTGATTTGTGTTGTGGTCTGGATGTAAACGATTCCAGAGAAGCTGCGATTGCGCGTGCTCACGATGCCTTCGGAAACCGATCGGTCCAGGCCCAGCGGGTTCCCGATAGCGAACACTTCGTCGCCTTGTTTCTGTTGTTCTGCCTTGGCGATGAAGACGGGCTTGAATGGAAACTTCTGCTTTGGAATCTCCAGCAGAGCCAGGTCGAAGAATGGGTTCAGAGCCAGAATCTTCACGTCGTCGATCCGCTGCTTGCGGAACTCACCATTTTCTGTGACGTGGAATATTGTCACAGCGATGCTGGTTTCGCGTTCGACGACGTGATAGTTGGTTACGCAGTAGCCGCGGTCGTTGATGATGAATCCGGAACCCAGTCCGCCTGGTGTCTGAACCAGTACAACGCCCTCGCCGATCTTTTCTGAAAGGTCTTTGACCGTGCGGACAGGCAGATCTTTTGGAGCCGAGAGAAACAGGCCTTCCTTCTTGCCCTTGGCTTCTTTCTTCTGTTCGACCTTCTTGCCCGATTCGGTTCGAGACTCAACCTGATCCAAAGGAATTGGAATAGCGTCGATCCCGATATCGACCCAAATTTTGTTGTTGGTGACTTTGATAATGTCACCTTCAATTTTTTGACCGGTCTTCAGAACGATGACATCAGCATGTGCGATCGAAACGGTCAGCAAGGCAACCAAAGTTAAATAGCGGATCGTCATGGGGATCAGTCTCTTAAGTGTTACTTGTAGTCCAGATGGCAGTTGTTACAGGCATTGTAGGTGGCTGACAGAGCTTTGTCGTACTCCGCGAAATTCTTCAGTGCCGTCGCTTCAATCATGCTCTTGCCGCCGTCGGCAACCGTTTTCGCGAACGCTTTGAATTCATCATCATCTTCGTAGCCGTAGCCTTCTTCTGTAATCAGCTTCGCCAACGCCGATACGACTGCGGATTCCTGCTGAACCAGTTCCAGTGACTTCTGGAAAGTGCCTTCGCTGCCAGCGTTGGTCTTCATTTCATTGTATGCAAGTTGCATACGCTGCATCAGCAACCCCATCTCTGCACTGTCAGCGGTACTGGCTTCGGCGTCCGGTTCCGGCAGATCGGCGGGGCGGCTTCGGTTAAGGGTGTCTGAGATTTGTTCGTACAAACCAAGCAAACGACGTTGGAACTTCGGTCCGCGTTGCAACGGTTCGGAAACCATTTGGCCGGCCAGGTCGCGAATGTAAAGTGCGTCGGCTTTCCAGCTAATGTCGCCCTCATGTTTGGCAGCGATTCCGGCCAGAGCGGCCAGGGTTGCGGCCTGTGGGGCGATCATCGAGAGGTTCGGGTTGTACTGTCCGACAGACTGGAGCTTTGGGTTCAGGAAGTTGCGGATAGTTTTGACTTCAGCATCCAAAGCTTCGGCCGAGATTGTGTTGCCCCAGCCTGTGTCTGCGGTCTCCGGCGCTTCCGGTGTCATGGCGGTTTTTGGTTCAGTATTGGAACCAGCTGGTGGGGGCGTCGCCGTGTCCGGGGTACTCATCCCAATGACGGCTTCGTTGTTGTTCGCGACACCCAACGGGTCGTCGAAGAAGACGTCGTACGGGACATCGCCAAACCACTTGCGGCCTTCGGAGTCAGTTCGGACTTCCCACTTGCTGTTGCCCGATGTCGCAGCCGTTGTTGGGGTTCCGGCTGGAGTTCCGCCAGTTGCTGGAACCGCGGTGCCGGTACCCGTGCCGCCGGGTTGAGCGGGAGTTGTTTCCTTGTTGCCGCCGTTGCAGCCAATCAGCAGCAGACTGGCCAGGCATGTGGCGGTAAGTAGTGGAGCAGCGATACGCATAAGTTCTTTGCCTCTGCTGCATTATGGCCGGTTGGACTGCCTGTTGGCAACGCCCGCGTGCGGTTGTTGCCCAGCAACAATGTCCAAACTATACGTCGCCGACCACACCGGTGCTGTCAGCAAACGCCTGCGTTTGGACACCCAATCGCTGCAGCATCGTCACGTACAGATTCGAAAGCGGAACATCCTGATTCGTAGTCTCTTTTTGCCACGGTTCCTGGCCGCCGTCCCAGGCACCGCCCTGTGGACTAGTACCCGCCTTGTTGACGTACTTGCCGTGCTGAAAACCCATGTTCTTTCCGCCTGCCAGAATCAGTGGGTAGTTTCGCGAAAGATGGAACGCGCTTGAGGCCGAACCGAACAGCAGCAGCGTGTTGTCCAACATCGTGCCGTCACCAGCGGGCTCTGCTGTTTGCTGCAGCTTCGTGAGGAAGCGCCCGTATTCTTCGTTGAGGAACCGACAGTAGGTGCCGAAGTTCTTCCAGCCGTCAGTCTTCTTCGTGTCATGAGATAACTGGTGAGCCAAATTCAGGCCGACGGCCCTGGCAAGATGGTCGCTACGGCCGACACCGTTCTCGCGGCCAATCTGATACGTAGCCACTCGCGTTGAATCGGTTCGGAACGCGAAGTAGATGAGTTCGAACATGGTCTGCAAATACCGGCGGGGTTCGTCGGTTGAGACTTCCAGGTTCAGATGATCGGCGTTCACGTCGGGCAGCGGTGCGTTGATCCAGCGCTTCGCTTTTTGAACCTTGATTTCCGCCTCGCGGATCGATTCCAGATATTCGTCCAAACTCTTCTGGTCGTGTTTGGACAAAGTCTTCCGCAGTCTGTTGGCGTCGGCCAGAAGATCGTCCAGCGCGCTTTTGCTGAGCGCCAGTCGCCGGGCAGCGTCGCCGTCGTTCTTCACGAACAGCATATCGAAGATTCGCTTCGGACGGTGCTCAGCGGGAATCGGCCGGCCATGTCGATTGAACGACAAAGTATGCGCGCCGCGAGCGGTTCCGGTTCCTCCGTCGGTTGACATGACCAACGAACCAAAACGCGTTTGGTCGCCAATCTGGTTGGCGTACATTTGGTCCAGAGAAATGGTGTTGTGGTAGTCCATGTCACCACCACCGGTTGCAGCACCCGTGAGAAACTGATCGGCGTTGTTGTGTCCATGCACTATCCGGCCGGCGGGATGAGAGAACCCCGATAGCACGGTGAGTTGGTCCCGCAGCGGTTCCAGTGGTTCCATACATTTCGTGAACGAAAAATCTTTGCCGCTGCCATGCGGGAACCATGACCAGTCTTTGTAGGCCGGGTCTTCGGCCAACGGCATGGGCACTCCGTCGGGGAAGTAGAAGCACGCCAGCCGCTTCGGGTTTGCGGTACCGCCATGCGCGGCGATTGATCGAGACAGGGTCGAACCGAATAGCGGCAACGCCAATGCGAACCCGGCACCTCGAAGAAACCGCCGGCGATCAAGTGAGTTTAAACCAGATGTCATGTCTTGCTTCTTTCGCAGCGAACTTGCGCGATCGGCGAGATTCTATTTTGACTGAAACAGATCACTCGTGACCAGTACTTCTATCATCGTCGCCAAACCGTTTCCGCGTTGACGCACATCTGCGGTAATCGCGTCGATGCTTGCGCGATCGGCGAAGGTGAGGGGGCGTCCGAGCGCGTATGTGGCCAGCTTGTGCACCATGGCCCGCACAAACTGATCCTGTCGGTTCTCAAGGAGGAACCGCTTTAGACCAGGCATTCCGTCAAGTTTCTGATCGTTAAACAACATACTGGCCGCATCGACCGGCTTCCCTTTGACCTGATCACGCCACTGCCCCAGCGCGCCGTAGTTTTCGAACGCGATACCCCAGGGATCGATCTTTGCGTGACACGACATGCAGGCGGCGTGGTTCCGATGGTCTTCAATTTGTTCTTTGAGCGTGAGTTTGGCAATTTCCGGGTCGGCCAGATCAATCTCGGGGACAGCCGGCGGAGGTGGCGGAGGAGGATCGTTTAGCAAACTCTCCAACAACCAGACTCCACGCTTCAACGGATGTGAATCTTCGCCAGCCGAGTTCATCGCCAGCAGACCCGCTTGAGTCAGCAGGCCGCCACGATGGGGAACCTCATTCAGACTAACACGCCGGAAGTCGTTTCCGCGCACGTTTCGCACACCGTAATGGGCGGCCAGGCGTTCGTTGGCCATTGTGTAATCTGCGTGAATGAAATCCAAAACGCTGGCGTCGGTATTCAGGATCTCGTGGAACAAAGCTTTCGGCTCGCGCTGCATCGCCTCTTTCAGTGCGTCGGGGAGCCGCTTTGAATTGAGGAAATCAAGAAGTTGCATATCCAACCATTGTTGGACGAAATGGTCCGACAGCCGCCGCGAACGCGGATCGCTTACCAGACGCTTCACTTGTTGCGAAAGAATCTTTGGCTGGCTTAGCTGTCCGGCGTTTGCGACACGCAGTAATTCTGCGTCGGGAATGCTGGACCATAGAAACATCGACAAGCGTGTTGCCAACTGGTGATCTGTCAGCCGCCGCTTCTTGTCGGAGTTCTTTGTGCCAGTCGCTGAATTCTCATGCGAGACGTACAGGAAGTTCGGAGATGCGAGTACCGCGGCGAGAACCTCAACGATCGCGGTTTCGAAGCGATCGCAGTTGTCTCGCATCGCCTCGAACAGTCGCACTTTCTGTTCGATTTCTGTCTCCGTCGGATGCCGCCGCCACGCGCGTTCCATAAAGGCAGCGATGACCTCGCGAGCGTAAGCGAGTTGGTCGTTTCCGTTCTCACTGGCAATGAATATTTTCTTGTACGACACGGGTGGCCACTGGTCGTAAACCGGAGCCGAAATCTGCACGTAGTCGATTTGGATGTCGGCATGTGCCTCAGAGCTATTGGCCAGGCGAATGTATTCCGAAGGACTCGGCATCGCTCCCATCTTTGATGACTTACGAACCGAATTGCGCGGGTAGACATCGCCCAGCGGGACATCCCATTGATAGAACTGTGGATCGTCCGGAGTTGCTGGAATTTGCGTGTCCTGGCCGCTCACGCGCATCACAGCGCGGCCCTCGTTGCTGGCCTGCCAGCCGAAATACAACTGCATGCTGGGAACACGTTTCGATTCCGATGGAACCCGCGCCGCCCGAACGCGAACTCGCATGGTTCCTTCGTCCGGCACCTTGTTTCCCAGTTCGATGGTTAGCCGTTGGTTTCGACTCTTTGGAATAACCGCAACCATGTCCTGGACTTCCGGGACTTCGCCGACCGTATCGGAAGGCGCGAGTGCATGCTTTGCGCCACCGTACCCCCAGTTCGCGCGGACGGTTCGTCCGGTCGATAGGTCCTTGTAATGCGGGACGGGATGTCGGTTCTTGAACTGCGCCGTCAGTTGGTCGGCGGGGAGTTCGGATTCGGCCTTCTCGAATTTCGGTTGTTGCTCGTCCCAGTTGATACGAGCCGCCTGCTTCATCGTGATTGACCAGTGCAGGACCGGCGGGCGTTCTTCGGGTCCGACCGCGCGAGTTAGCGCTTTTCGGGCTGCCTGGCGATAGGTCTCCAGTTGTGAGACGGACATGTGCAACTGGTCTGAACTGTTTTGAAAGCCGTCTTCTGAATTCGCTTCCGGCGGTAGGTCTCTGGCGAAGTCGTAGGGTAGCCCGAGCAGATCCTGCAGTGCATAGTTGAACTCGTAACGCGTCATGCGGCGAAACGAGGAATGTTCGGCGGTCTCTCGACGGATCGTCGAGGCAATGTGAATTTCGTTTGATAGCCAATCAATAACACGACCGCGGTTCTGGTCTGACAGTTCGTCCGCGTCTGGCGGCGGCATTTCGCCGTTCGTCAGAACAGCCAATACCTCTAGCCACCAATCGACGTCTTTGCCCGTCACGAGATCCGGACTTAGCGTGTCTATCCGCACGTTGCCTTCCTGAGTGTCGGCCCCATGACATTCCGCGCAGGCTTTTTTCAGGATGGGTCCGATGTCGGTCCGAAACGCATCGAGATTCGCTTCCGGATTCACCGTCGCCGCGCGGGCTTTCTGGTTCAGAAAGTTCGACTCGCGCAACCCTAACGCTCGGGCCTCTTCGAGAGTCCGTTGTTGGGCGGCTACGTTGGAAACACCGAAGACCAATGCCAGCACCAGGAATGGGGCCGCTTGGTTCCGGATGGACTTGGGGAGGAACATGGGAGGGAGGTCCAAGGCGGGTTGTACATCGGCAATCGAGTACGCTTCGCAGTTTACCGGAACCGGTGAGCTGATTGCACTGCTACTTCGCAACCAGGCGGCTCAAACCACCGACGAAACATTGCGATTGCCGGTCACAATGCGGGTATCGCACAACTGGCCAAACGGCGGTCTCGCCCTTAGAATCCCGTTCTTGTCTCGCGATGAGCTCTCGTCTGCCAATATCGCCTTCCCTGCTGAATTGCTGCTACAAACATACAGGCTGTTCTGATGCCCAAGGACTTTCTCAAAGGTGCCCGCGACCACTACGACGTGGTAGTGATTGGGAGCGGGCTGGGCGGGCTGACGTCGGCCAACGTGCTGGCTCGCCAGGGCTATTCGGTTCTTCTGCTGGAACACCACTACCAACTTGGCGGGATGGCAACCTGGTTCAAACGCCGCAATGGGCACATTTTCGACATCTCGCTGCATGGGTTCCCGCACGGGATGATCAAGAGTTGTCGGAAGTATTGGACTCAGGAGATTGCGGATTCGATCGTGCAGCTCAAAGGGGTGCGGTTCGAGAATCCGCAGTTTTCAATCCGAACCACATTCGACCGCAAGGACTTTACCAAGTTGCTGGTGGAAGACTTCGGCATCGAAGAATCGCAGGTTGTCGCGTTCTTCGACAAAGCCCGTAGCATGAACTTCTACGACGAACAGGCTCTGACTACGGGCGAACTGTTCGAAGAGTTCTTCCCGGGACGCGATGACGTTGTCCGGTTGCTAATGGAACCAATTACGTACGCGAACGGGTCCACTTTGGAAGACCCCGCGATTACCTATGGCATTGTGTTCTCAAACTTCATGGCCAAGGGCGTCTACACGTTTGAAGGCGGAACCGACAAACTGATCGGGTTGATGAAGGACGAACTCATCCGGAACGGCGTCGATTTGCGAATCCGAACGCTGGTCGAAAAGATCGAAGTGAACTCAGACGGCAAGGTTGAAGGCGTTGTCGTCAACGGACGCCGCATTGGCTGTCGAGCGGTCGTCTCTAACGCAAATCTGAAAACCACGATCCAGAAGATGGTGGGACCGGATCACTTCACCAAAGAATTCATCGAAGAAACTGACGCTGTGCGACTCAACAGCAGCAGTTGCCAGGTCTACATGGCCCTGAAACCGGGCGAGACTATTGATGACGTTGGCGACTTGTTGTTCCATTCAGAACACTCAGGGTTCGACATTGAATCGATCCTTAGTCGCGACATCAGCAGTCGCACATTTTCGTTTTACTACCCCAGCACACGTCCCGGTGGCGATCGATATTTGATTGTGTCTTCGACCAATGCGAACTACTCAGACTGGGCCAACTTAAACGAAGAAGAGTACAAGGCGTCGAAAGAAGATCTGTGCGAGACGACGTTAGATTGCCTGGAACAGTATGTCCCGAACATCCGGCAGCAACTGGATCACATCGAAGCTGCCACGCCTTGCACGTTCGAGCACTACACGAAACACATTGCCGGTTCTTCGTTCGGGACCAAGTTTGAAGGCCTGAACGTGAGCAAAGAGTTACCGAACCAGGTTGGCGGCCTGTACCACGCCGGGTCAGTCGGCATCATCATGTCGGGGTGGCTGGGAGCCGTTAACTACGGGGTCATCGTGTCCAACGATGTCGACAAGTATCTGACGCCTTCACCTGCGATGGTCTAAAAACGGTCTCGATTACGTTCGTAAGCCTGCGCCGAGAGAACACAACGCGACAACAAGAAAGCACGCTGTGAATCAGGAAGAAATTAAGAAGTGGATCCCGCATCGAACGCCATTCCTATGGTTGGATGAAGTCGTTGAGATGACCGACACCACCATTCACGCGCGTACGACCGTCACTGAAGATTTGCCGGTCTTTCAGGGTCACTATCCTGAGTTTCCCGTGCTGCCGGGCGTACTGCAGTGCGAGATGTGCTTTCAGGCGGCCGCCGTTTTGATCGCGCAGAAGGTTCCAGTCGAAGACGGTGAAGTCCCAGTGGCGACTCGGTTGAACAACACGAAATTTCGACGGTTGGTTCGACCAGGCGAGACTCTGGACATCAAGGTTGAGATTACCGAACGCCTGAGCAACGCGTTTTTCCTGAAGGGTGTTGTCTCGGTTGAAGGGCAGACTTCGACGCGTTGTGAATTTGCTTGTGCGTCTGCGCCGAGTCCGATGGGGTAGGGCGGTTGTCTTGTTCGGCTTGTTTTGCGAACCACCGGTTTCTCCGCGCTTGGTTCTGGTCAGCGTGAAGGATCTGAAGTCGGAATCGCTGATCATCACAGACGAGATGGTGGTGGGTTTGGTTGTTGTGGGGGTTGTGCTGGAAGCCCTCTCCCGCGGCTGAGACCGCGACCTCTCCCGCAAGCGGGAGAGGTGGCATGATCGGGGCGGGTTGACTTTGCAACTGTTTGGGAAGAACGCGCCGGTGTCCCAACTCGGCCAACGAGCCGAGCCGTTCCACACAACTCCGCGTTCAACCGGAGGAACACTCCCCATCTCCACCCCACACCCCAACCGGAATCCGATCGAACGGAACGTTCGCGTTAGCGCTGGAAGATTGGGAGGAGGTTGTTGGGAGTTTGGAGGATTAGGCAGGCCATGGCTGTGGCGTAGGTGGAACCGATGTGGGGTTCTGTGTCTCGCCAGGGTCCGCCGGATTCCTGGTTCTTGACCAGCTCGTCGCGGATAGCGGGATACCAGTCGAACCAGTGTTTGTCACCGCTTTGCCACATCGCTTGAACGGCGTAGTAGTGGCCGTAGTAGTAGTTTGATCGAATGCGAAGACCATCGCGCGGTTGGAATGTGGTGAGGTAGTCTAGTCCTGCGGTGAGTTCCGGCCCTGAGTAGACTCCGGCGCTGTAGAGGCCGACGACAGCGGCGGCGGACCGTGGAAACAGGCTCTCGCGAGCGGACTCAAGTTGGTAGCGGAAGCCTCCGTCTGTGTTCTGACATTTGCGGAGGTACAGAACACACTTGTCGACAGTCTCGCGCGGGACGGCGAAGCCCGCGTTCTTTGCGGCTCGAAGTGCCATCATCATGCTGACCGTGACGGAAAGGTCTGCATCGCGCGATCTGGGCGAGTAACGCCAGCCGCCGTCATCGTTTTGGGAATCGATGATTAGTTTGACGGCTTTCGACAGCTTTGGGCGTAGATCATTGCGTTCGATCATGCCGTATGCTTCCGACAGAAACAAAGTCGCGAACCCGTGTCCGTACATCGGGCCGTGTGACTGACTGGTCTTCGGGGAAAGAATGTAACCGTTCGGCTGAGCACGACTCAGGAGGTAATCGACGGTGGCGGTGACTTGTTTCCCGTAGCGGCCGCGATCGGGAGTGCTGCCGGATGCGAGGAATGCCATGCCGACCAGGCTGGTCACACCAACGTTCTCGCTGTATCCACCGGCGGAACCGAACGAACCGCTTCGGTTCTGTTCGTTCGCCAGCCAGCTTAGACCTTGGTCGATGGCGCGTTGGGTTGCTGGAGTGACAAGCTTACGCCCGCTGGTATCGACGCTGCGTTTGTTCTTGGTTTGAGCGACGGCAGAGCAGGGTAGTGCTGACAGCAGCGCAGCGACCAGGATGAAGAAGTGCTGGTTCATGACACAATCGTACACGCATCAGATTGCGGGTACACCCGGAATCAGAAGTGCCGCGTCGGCCGACTCAATGAACAGCGTTCGAATACCGTCCGGCTGACGGCCCGTAGTAGGGCGCAGTGTACTCAGGACCAACCTGCAGCCCATGCAGCATGCGTTGTTCTGCCGCGCGGCGCGGTTCTGTGCGTGGTCGCGAGAAGGATCTTGGTCGAGCAAATGTTTTGGGGCCAAGATCCGGATCCGGGAATGGATCGGTCTGCTGAATGTCGCGGTTCGCAGCCACCGGGTGCGACGGAAAGACTGTTGGAAGTCGGGTGAACCGCGGATCCAGACAACCAGAGTTGCTGACCGTAACAAACAATACTGCTGCGATTAGCGGTGAACCGATAGACTGAGAACGTCTCATCCTGTGGGCTGCCCAAGAATGCCTGCTGGACGACAAGCGGCACATTTTGCCGCACAGGCCGGATACTATGCTCAAATCGAGAATTGCCGATAGGCCACTTATTTGCCGCGTATTGTGGGCTTTGGGCGCCGTCGATCTATAATCCGCTACACACAATCGCATCTAACAACACCACAGCAGCCGGAGAGAACAGTGAGTGAAGAAGTCCAATCGTGTGAGATCCTGCGTGGCAAGAAGTGCGTTCCCTGCGAAGGCGGCGTCCCTAAACTGACTCCAGAACAAGCAGAAGCTCAAAACGGAGCACTCGAGGGCTGGGAGATCGTCAGAGACCATCAGCGCATCTTGAAGAAGTGGACAGTCAAGAACTTCCTGGCAGGCATGAGCTTCTTCAATGAGGTAGCAAAGCTGGCTGAGGAAGAAGGCCACCACCCAGACCTCCACATCGAAGGCTACCGCAACGCGTCCATCGAAATCTGGACTCACGCCATCGGTGGGCTCTCCGAGAACGACTTCATTCTGGCCGCGAAGATTGACGCGTTGCCGGTTGAACTGGAGTAATCGGCTAAGCTGGTTCGTCGCGCGCGCCGCGTATCGCACATGCGCGGTGTCTGAATGCATTCCCGTGCGAAGCAACTTTGTGGAACCAGTTACGCTCCAAAGATCGCCGGCGGCTGACCCAACTCAGGCAAGGGGATGATCTCAGCGCTCATGTCGTCAGTCTCAACAACCGCGAGCGTCGGTTTGCGTCCCGTCCAGCCACTGGTCTCGCCTGGATTGACGAACAGTCGGCCGTTCTTGTCTGTGGCGACGCTGGGTCGATGTGTGTGAGCGAAGACCACGACGTTGCAATCGCCGATGCAGTCACGAACATCGTTTAAGACATGCGTGAGCAGAAATCGTGTTCCGTCCGGAGCGGTACAGCATACGGGGCCGTTGGCAACACCGCCCAAAATTCGCATTCCGCTTTGGATGCCTTTTAGGTTCCCGTCATTGTCTCCGAAAACCGAGATAAGTGGGCAGAAGAGCTTCCGTAGCGGAGGCAGCACAATTGGCGAACAAAAGTCACCGGCGTGGAGCACCAGCTTGCAACCCGCCTCATTGAAGAACGAGACAGCTCGACGCATGTTGTCCACATGGTCGTGAGTATCACCGAAGACGCCAACACGCATAGAATCGCCGCAGACTTAGTTTGGTTCAGGAGTAGAGCGAATGGTATCGCACGGAATAGGCAGCGAAAAGGCGACGATCCTGATCATGGGTGCGTCCGGAGACCTCACCGCACGAAAGCTCATGCCGGCGTTGTATGTGCTGTGGACAGGCGGATTCCTGGATCCGGAAACTCAGATCATTGGTATCGCCCGCCGCGAAAAAACAGACGACCTGTTCCGCGATGAGATGAAAGAATCTGTCGCTCAGCGAGCCAGGGAAGAATTCTCGGACGCGACATGGAACGAGTTCGCCCAACGGGTGTCGTACTTTCAGCTCGATCTGATGACTCCCGAGGGATACAACGCGTTGTCGCAGCGCGTGAGTGACATTAATGGAGCCGACACGTCGAGGACGACTGTCGTCTACATGGCGACGGCTCCGTCGTTGTTCCAGCCGTGCATCGAAGCATTGGCCGCTGCCGACATGGTTCCGGATCGGAATTCCGAACGCGTGCTGCGTGTCGTCTTCGAGAAGCCGTTCGGCCACGATCTGGAGTCCGCTCGCGAATTGAACCAGATGATCGGCCGTCACTTGCGTGAAGATCAGATCTATCGAATCGATCACTACCTCGGCAAAGAGACGGTTCAAAACATCCTGCTGATGCGGTTCGGAAACTCAATTTTCGAACCACTGCTCAACCGCAATCAAGTCGATCACGTTCAGATTACGGTGTCAGAATCCATCGGAGTCGGCGGCGGCCGCGGCGGGTTTTACGACACGACCGGTGCGATGCGTGATGTGTTGCAGAACCATTTACTGCAACTGCTGTGTTTGATCACGATGGAACCACCATCGCTGTTTCAAGCGCGTGAGATTCGCGATGAGAAGATGAAGGTCCTGCAGGCGCTGCGTCCTGGCGCGAGTGAGGTCAAAGACTGGGCGATTCGCGGTCAGTATGTCGCCGGAACAGTTGATGGAGAACAGGTTCCCGGCTACCGAAATGAAGAACGCATTGCCGCGGGTTCGAACCGTGAAACATTCGTCGCGATGCGAGTTGCCATCGACAACTGGCGCTGGGCTGATGTTCCGTTCTTCCTGCGAACCGGCAAACGACTTGCCGAACGTGTGACTGAGATTGCGATCCAGTTCAAGAACCCGCCACTGCAGCTATTCAAGACGGTCGAATGCGAAGGTGACCTGTGCGAACTTGTCGAGGCGCGGCCGAACCAGTTGGTTCTGCGAATCCAGCCAGACGAAGCCATCTACTTCCGGTTCTCAACCAAACGTCCGGGTCTGCATTACCAGATCCAACCTGTGCGGATGGACTTCGAATACGAAGACGAGTTCAAGAAGGGCCTACCCGATGCGTACGAGCGCCTGCTGTTGGACGCCCTGCGCGGCGACACGACACTGTTCACTCGCAGCGACGAATTGGAAGCCGCTTGGGAGTTCGTCACACCTGTCCTGCACGCGTGGGAAGCCAGCAACGACCAACCCGACTTCTACGCCGCCGGAACATGGGGCCCGCCTGCCGCGGATGCATTGCTAACCGCAAAACGAAAATGGCGAGAACCGGATCAATAGGCGCCGGCTGCCTGCTAACTCTCAGGCGTGTAGTCGGAGTACGACTTTTCTTCGACGAGGTTCGAGCCAAGCAGTTCGTTGATGGCTCGCTTCAGTTCGCTACGCCTGTCGTTGGTGAAGTAGACCCGTCTGGCCAGTTGTACGAAGTTGTCTCCAAAGTCCTGGAGCCGTTCGCATTCGCGAATCTGGTCTTCGATATCCCACAGGGTCTCGTTGACGATTTTGAGGTCCCCGGTCAACTTGTCGAGTGTGTCCGACGGCTGAATCGACCTGTCGCGCGAGTCTGTCAACGTTGCGAGCTCACGCTGGATGTTGTCCAGTTTTTCGGGGTCGTCGATGCGGGATTGTTTGATCTCAAGGATCGAAATCTTGTCGATCAATTCGCCTGCCGACACTTCGACGGTGATGGGTTCTGAACTGCAGCCGAGCGTGCCGATGTCTGTCGCTATGCGTTCAAACACATCGCTCCACTCGCCAGCGGTGGACTGTCGAAACAGTTTTGCTGTCGGGTACCACGGACTGTCTGAACGGTCCAGCAACCAGCGCCAGTCCGGCCCCTTCGATAGCGCTATCCAAACCGGGACACCGATGGCGCCAGCCAGGTGGGCGATTGAAGTGTCGCTGGTGATTACCAGGTCCAGACACTTCATGACGGCGGCGGTATCCATGAACGCGCCGTTGGTTTCATCGACGTCGTCGCCGAGTTCGTGAACCGCAAAGTCGACGTCGCCGATTTGCTCAACACCATGTCCCTTTTGTAGCGCGATTAGCGTCACGTGTTCTCTGTTCGCGACGGGGCCAAGAGACGACAACGGAAACGAGCGGCGTGCATCTGACAAATGCCCTGGCGCGCCCTGCCAGGCGATGCCGACCTTGAGCCCGTCGATGTGGTGCAGCCGCTGGGTCCAGGCGTCGATGAGTTCAGGTGAGGCGGAGAGGTAGTCGGCCGCGGGAATGTTATTGAGTCTTGTTCCCAGGAGTCGCGGCAGACTAAGCAGCGGAGCCGCGACGTCGAAGGCCGGCAACGGTTCTCCTCGTTTGAAGATGCCGTCCAGATACTCGCAACTAGCTAGGATCGTTTTGAGCGGCGGTTGGCATTCGAGGAAAACAGTCGCCCCCATTTCCTTGATTGCCTGCGCGTATCTCACGAACTGCAGCGTGTCGCCGAAACCCTGTTCTGCGAACAGCATGATGGTCTTGCCGGCCAGTGCATCACCGCCCCACATCGGCGCACATCCATGCGGAATCGCGCCGGCTTCGACGTTGAGTCTTGATTCGTATGCTTCCCAGCCGGACTCAAATTCCCCGGATAGCAACAGGCTGATGCCCAAGCCGGCAAGAACCTTTGGTGAATCCGGTTCGATTTCAAGAGCCTGTCTGTAGGCACTGACTGATCGCTCAAGTTGTTCGGCGTCGCGAAGCGAGTTCGCAAGGTTGTAGTGACCTTCGACGAAACCAGCTGCCCCGGCGGTCAACTGTTCCAGGAACTCAATCGATTCTTCTGAACGCCCCTGCTGACGAAGGCATGTCCCAAGGTTGTTGAGCGAACCAACGTGCGCCGGATTCAGCGTTATCGCCTCACGATAGCACGCCTCAGCGGCCGCGTGGTTCCCCATTTGGCCATGCACGTGCCCGAGGTTGTAGTGACCTTCGACGTACCCGGCGTCCAGTTCCAACGCGGTTTGGTACGTGGCGATTGCCGCGTCTAAATCTCCCACCGCACTTTGGGCTGTGGCGAGGTTGCCGAACCACGCGGCCTGGTCGCGACGAATCGAAACGGCGCGTTCGATGAGTTCAATCGCATCTTGCGGGCGCGAGGTCTGAATTGCGATTACGCCAAGTAAGTGTAAAGCCTCGGCGTGGTTGGGGTCGGAGTTCAGAATCTGCTGGTACAGGTTACTGGCAGCCTGCAGTTGACCGGCCTGATGCTGAGCCAGCGCCTGACGAAGGATGTTCCGAATTTCAGCCAACGGGCGTTACCTCGTTTCAGTGTTGGGCGCGGAACCTTTGGTTCTCAAATCTGAAATCTTAGATGCCAGTTTTCATGCGGGCACCATGAGTTAGAACAATTCGCTTTCGTCCTCACCATCATCTTCATCGTCGTCTTGATCGGGATTGAAGTCCGGGTGCAGCGGATCGTTTGGGGAGAAGAAGAAGTCACCCAGACCCATCGGACCAACCATCCCGCCCAGCGACTGGCTTCTCCGCTCAGCCATTGACTGCAGGTCCAGGGCGTCAGGGCCGAGACAACCTTCCAGAGCCTCCATCCACGCCTTGTCTTTGCCTAGTGGATGCTCCGGATTCTGCGCGATTCGCTTCAGGGCGAAGCGGAGAATATTGATTCCGTCGCGCGTCGAAAAATCCAGCTTCAGCGAGTGTGCCTGCTGGAGGAACTCGACCGTGAGATTCAGCATCTCGTCATCTGCGAACGGCAAGTGATACTTCAGGATTGCCATTTCATCTTCACGCGCCGGGTGCCCCAGTGTGAGCGTTGGTTGCAGGCGACTGAGGATGTAGTCGGGGATCTCGAACGTCGATTCGTCTTCGTTCATCGTGACCGAACAACGGAAGTCGGGATGAGCGTGAATCGTGATGCCGGCGACGATGGATTCGACGTAGCGACGATGGTCCAGCAGAGGGGCGAGGCTGGCCCACGACTTCTCGTTCATCCGGTTCCCTTCGTCCAGGACACATATACCCCCACGCAGCATGGCCGTCACCAACGGCGATGCGTGATACGCAATCTTGCCGCTTTCGGCCAGCACGGGCGTGACCAGCAAGTCTTCCGGCCGTGTGTCGGCCGTGCACTGATAAATATACAACTCCTGTTCACGCACCCTCGCGCCAGCAATGGCGAGCGTGGTCTTGCCGATTCCGGGCGTTCCGACCAAACGCGGCGTGAGCGGCATGTCCTTTTCATGAACCGTCAGCCAGCATGCCAGAAGTTGCTTAAGCGTTTCCTGCTGACCAATCCACTCGCCCGATGTTTCGTCCGGACGGCTTAGATGAAGATTGACTCCATCGATTTCACGCACTTCCGCCATTTGTATCTCGCCTCGTTTTGATGGGACGCTCCACTGGTTCGCCGGAGCGGCTAACGTCATGGTCGCGGACCTGAGGCGTTCGTCAACCGTGAATAGCGTCGAGAACCGGCACAGACGACCTGAATGCGGACCCAATCGGGAGCCGATCGACCAGGACTGTTGACGTTCTCCTGCGATAGACCCACAGGCCATGAATCACCGGTGCTCTCGCCAACGTCTACAAAGGCGGAAGGCACTGTAGCCGCCACCGCCAAGTAATCCGAACACTCCAAACGCTACTCCCTGGCCGGTTGGTGCACCGTTGCTTGCCAAGTCGGTTGAGAACCAGGCAGCGCCAATCGCGCCTGAGACTACCAAACGAACCAAATACCCTTCGCTGGCAACTGTGTGATGCGGTGGGAGTCTGTCCGGCCCGGGCTGACTCTCCTGTTGGCCGACTGGTTCGTACGGGTTGTCCACGAGAAACGCCAAGTCGGGTATGAATCACACAGGCGATCCCGAGCCTGAAAGCGATTTTGGCTCCCACGCTCCTGCGAATTCAGGGGCAACCGGCGGCGCCCTGATGCTAACGTACTAACCAGCAGCGCGTTCCTGGTAGATGCGCTGAACGTCCTCGACCGTCACGGTGATGATTCGAGTGAACCCTGTGTGGGCTCGCTCGTAGGCGATGTTGCTGGCTCCCTGAGGCTTCGCATGTACGGCGGCGGATAGCCATGCCATATCTTCAGGAGTCAGTTCGCCGACTTCAGGATCCCATTCGGTCCTGGTTTCGATGACAAGCGCTTCGACGCGTGGATCAAACTTAGCCATAACATCCAGCCGTGATCAGTTTCGTGAGACCGCAGTCTATCGAGGCTTCTTTGCCAACGCGACCATCTTGCGAGCGCGGTCGATATCGCGATCGCGGAGGGCGAATTCTTCGTCGGTTGCCGGCTTCCTTGCGATTGCATCTGCCAGCTCGGTTGAAGCTGAGTCTGCGTCAATATCCGCGAGTGTCAGAGACCGGTTGGTCAGGACGGAACACACGGTTCCTTTGATCTGTAGAAAGCCACCGTCCACGAAGAACGAATACTCTGTGCCGTCCGCCGTGTATCGCAACTCGCCAGCACCCATCCGCCCAACAATCGGAGCGCGGCCGGGAAGAACACCCATCTGACCGTCGAACATCGGTACGGATATCGATGCCACTTCCTGGTCGAGGAGTGTCTTTTCGGGAGTAACAATTACCAGTTTTAGCTCTTTGGCCATGATTCTATCTCAGAGGAGCGTCGCGCCCGTTACCCGACTACTCAGCCGCTGCGGCAATCGCCTTAGCCTGTTCTTCAGCTTCTTCGATGGCACCGATATACATGAAGGCCGCTTCCGGGAGATGATCCCATTTGCCGTCACAGATCTCTTCGAAGCTGCGGATCGTGTCGTCCAGTGCGGTAATCTTACCAGGCTTGCCGGTGAAGACCTCGGCGACAAGGAACGGCTGTGACAGGAAGCGTTCAATACGACGAGCCCGGTCAACGATCTGCTTGTCTGTTTCGCTAAGCTCATCCACACCAAGAATCGCGATGATGTCCTGGAGTTCGCGGTATCGCTGAAGAATCTGCTGCACTCGTCGAGCACAGTTGTAGTGACGATCACCAACGTACTGTGGGTCAAGAATTCGGCTCGATGACGCCAGTGGGTCAATCGCTGGGTAAATACCCTTTTCCGAGATCTTTCGCTCCAGATAGATGAACGCGTCCAAGTGAGAGAACGCGGTCGCTGGAGCAGGGTCAGTCGGGTCGTCAGCAGGAACATAGACCGCCTGCACGGAGGTAATCGCTCCGTTCTTCGTCGATGTAATACGTTCCTGAAGTTCACCCAGTTCGGTACTGAGCGTTGGCTGGTAACCCACAGCAGATGGCATTCGCCCCAGAAGCGCGGACACTTCTGAACCGGCTTGTGAGAACCGGAAAATGTTGTCGACGAACAGAAGCGTGTCGGTACCGGTTGTATCACGGAACCACTCAGCCATTGTCAGAGCTGACAAGGCGACTCGCAGACGAGCACCCGGTGGTTCGTTCATCTGACCGAACACCATGCAGGTCTGTTCGATAACCGAACGACCGGTGTCGCCGATCTTGGCTTCCTGCATTTCGAGCCAAAGGTCGTTTCCTTCTCGAGTCCGCTCACCAACGCCCGCGAACACCGAGTAACCACCGTGAGCACTCGCAATACGAGCAATCATCTCGGTCAAAATAACTGTCTTGCCCAGTCCGGCACCGCCGAACAGTCCGGCCTTACCACCACGCACGAACGGGGTCAGCAAATCGACCACTTTGATACCGGTTTCGAAGAGCTCAGTCTTTGCACTCAGGTCAGCCAGTGCTGGCGGCTGACGGTGAATTGACCAGCGTTCTTCGTGTTCGACTTCACCACGCCCATCGACGGGGTTGCCGAGCAGGTTGAACACGCGGCCCAGGGTTCCTTTACCGACTGGAACCGACAACGGTTTGCCGCTGTCTTCGCAGTCGATTCCGCGGACCATTCCGTCCGTGCTACCCAAGGCGACGCAACGAACTTTACCGCCGCCAAGGTGCTGCTGAACTTCACCGACCACTTCCAGGTCGATGCCGTTAACTGTGGTGTTCACGCTAACGGCGTTGTAGATCGCCGGAAGGTTTTCTTCAGGGAACTCAGCGTCGAACGTCGAACCAATCACCTGGGTGATCTTGCCGGTTACAGTTGCTGTTGCCATGGTCGATATCTCGGTCGTAATTTGATTCGTTATTGCCGCAGTCCAGCCGCCTACTCAAGGGCCGCTGCACCACCAATAATCTCTGCAAGTTCAGATGTAATCTGTGCCTGTCGAGCACGGTTGTATTGTTGTGACAGGTCGCCGGCCATTTCGTCGGCGTTTTCTGTCGCACCCTTCATCGCCACCATTCGAGCAATCTGCTCACTCACGGCCGCGTCCAGGAAGCACTTAAACAATCGAGCCCGGAACGAAGCCGGAACGATTTCTTCAAGTATCTCAGCCGCAGATGGCTGGAACTCATAGTCCACACCGCTGCCTGCCACTTCTTCGCCGGTTTCCAGGCTCTCAATTGGCAGCAGTGTTTCGACAACTGCCGTTTGTCGCGAGATGCCATGGAATTCGACGTAGCACACGTCAAGACGATCAATCCTGCCAGCGATGAAGTCCGTCGCGTAGCGAGTCGCCAATTCTTCAACTTCGTCAAAGGTCGGCTTGTCTTCAAAGTGCGTGTAGCTCTTTTCAAGCTCCCGCTTCTGGAAGGTGTAGAACTTAATCCCACGCTTGCCAGAGACTTCCAGATCGTACTCGACACCTTCGGCTTCGAGTTCTTTCATAGTGTTGTTTGCGTGTCGCAAAACACCACCGTTGTAACCCCCGCACAGACCGCGGTTCGAAGTCAGCACCAATACCACAGCTTTCTCAGTCGTCTCACGAGACTGCAACAGCGGATGCGTAAACTTCAGATCCGCAGAACCAAGGTCACCGACGATCTCAGCCAACTTCTTCGTGTAAGAAGCAGCTTCAGTCGCCCGATCCATCGCGCGCTTGAATCGGCTGGTGGCGATCAATTCCATTGTCCGCGTAATCTTGCGGATGTTCTTGACCGCCTTCAGTCGTGTGACGAGTTGTCGGACGTTGGCCATGGATCAGATCAGTATGCGGTTACGGCTTGGGTTCAAACAGGTTCGAATGGTGACTAAGCAGTGGCTGCAGCCGGCTCAGCTTCCGTCTTGGATGCGTAACGATCTTTGAACTCAGTCAAAGCGTCTGTCAGCATCTGGTCAAGTTCGTCGCTAAGTGCGGCTTCTTCAATCAGCTTGTCGCGTACTTCAGACTTCTCTTGCTTCATGAAGTCCAGCAGTTCCTTCTCAGCTTCAGCAACTTTGTTGACTGGAACCAAGTCGAAGTAACCACGTGAACCAGCGTAGATGCTGATTACCTGATCTGCTGCGTGCAGTGGGACGTACTGAGGCTGCTTCAACAGTTCGACCATGCGATAACCGCGGTCAAGCTGCTGCTGAGTTGCCTTGTCCAGTTCTGTACCGAGCTGAGCAAACGCTTCCAGTTCACGGAACGCTGCAAGGTCCAGTCGCAGAGAACCAGCAACCTTCTTCATGGCCTTCGTTTGAGCGTTACCACCCACACGTGACACAGAAATACCAACGTTAATCGCAGGACGAATACCCTTCCAGAACAAGTCTGGTTCCAGGTAAATCTGGCCGTCCGTAATCGAAATTACGTTGGTGGGAATGTAGGCAGAAACCTCACCCTCAAGCGTTTCAATAATCGGCAATGCCGTCATTGAACCGCCGCCAAGTTCGTCGCTAAGTCGAGCCGAACGTTCGAGTAGTCGACTGTGACAGTAGAACACGTCGCCAGGAAACGCTTCACGTCCTGGAGGTCGACGCATCAACAATGACAACTGACGGTAAGCAATCGCCTGCTTCGACAAGTCATCGTAGACAACCAAGGTGTGCTTGCCTTGGTACATGAAGTACTCAGCCAAAGCAGCACCCGCGTATGGGGCGATGTACTGCAGCGGAGCTGGGTCACTGGCAGAAGCACTAACAACGATGGTGTAGTCCATCGCGCCGGCTTTGCGGAGTTCTTCGACCACACCTGCGACGCTAGCCGATCGCTGACCACAAGCGACGTAGATGCAGATAACACCAGAGTCTTTTTGGTTCAGAATGGTGTCCAAAGCGACGGCTGTCTTGCCAGTCTTCCGGTCACCAATAATCAACTCTCGCTGACCACGACCAACAGGCGTCATGGCATCAACGGCCTTGATACCAGTCTGCATCGGTTGGGTCACTGGCTGACGTGCGGCAACACCGGGAGCGGCTGTTTCCAACGGTCGCGACTCACTCGCAACGATTGGTCCCTTGCCATCAAGCGGCACACCCAGTGGGTCCACAACGCGGCCAATGACCGCATCACC
Source organism: uncultured Planctomycetaceae bacterium (assembly GCA_964485095.1). Taxonomy (GTDB): domain Bacteria; phylum Planctomycetota; class Planctomycetia; order Planctomycetales; family Planctomycetaceae; genus CAYNWT01. Next base: position 54,241 of record CAZAIB010000030.1, read on the forward strand.
TACCGGCACTGACAGAAGTGCTCCGGTCGATTTGACCTCTTCGCCTTCTTTAATCTCCAGGTAGTCGCCAAGGATGATGACACCGACGGAGTTTTCTTCAAGGTTGAAGACGAGACCGCGAGCGCCACTGGCAAACTCGACCATCTCACCGGCCATCGCATTCGACAACCCGTAACACCGTGCAATACCGTCACCAACCTCAAGGACTCGTCCAACTTCGGCCGTCTGAATCTGGCCTTTGAAGTCTTCAATTTCCTTCTGAATGACTGAAGCGATCTCG
>CAZAIB010000031.1:0-54442 GCA_964485095.1 uncultured Planctomycetaceae bacterium
AGCCAAAGATATTGACTTGAGACGGCGAAGGTGGCGTTGACGAAATCGAGAAAAAAACTGCTATCGCACCGGCCAAGTGAATTCCCAGGCGGATGGGCCGTAGACCATGTTTGACCGAAATTGGTTTTGGATTGGACTCGCGGTTGCTGCGATGTCGCTGCCGGGGTGTTTTCTTCTGGTCGCGAACTCAGGTCCGACACTCAGCGCACTTGATTCCCGTGACGCGGTCGTGAACCAGTTTGGGCCGCCGGAACAAGTCGACGAGGTTCGGTTACTTGAGCCGAGTACGAACGAGATCCATCGATTCGACGTCGAAAAGTATCACGTGCATGCCAACTACAACACGGGAATGCCCATGGGGGCCGGAGGACCACTGCTGCTGCTACTTGACCCATGGCTCACGTGCGTGGCGCTGCAAGGCTCGCTCAAGACTCCGTGGTAGCTGCGACGACTGCCAGCCATGACGCTCACTTCCGAGCCAGCCGCTCTAGCAGAAATCCAGGATCGATTTCCCCTTCGTGTTCCCCGGAGCCTGGACGACCCGCATTGCTCTTCCGATCGGACCCAACACTGTAGATGGCGATCGCCGCGTCAGACTGCCGGAGCTTGAGTGGGGCTCCGGTGTATGGATCGATTGTCATGACTACTTGTCCGGGGCCTGCTTCGAGAAACGCAGGTGTGATCTGGTCTAAAGACGCTGGTAGCTTTCCGGCATGCATCTCTTGACGGATCATCCCTAAAGCGACGCTTGCGGCTCGACGCCTCGCCTCGTTAATCGCCGCTACTTCCACGACATCCATAAACGCGGGGAACAACAATCCAACGCCTGAATATCTGACCTTCGAGGACTTTCTGCTCCACACTTCATCCAAGCGAGTGCTCACTTGCTCACAGTCGGCCAGGCAGTCGGCCCATGGTTTCTCGCACGCATCGACTATGCCGCCGTAGAGCTCCATTGCCAGAATCTCGTTGTCAGCACGGAAGTAATCCGGAGCGGCAGTCTTGAGCATATCCATCATCCGCGCCTGTTCACCGATGACGGCCCGCTGCAAATCAGCTCGAAGGTCGGCGCGGGCGAGATCCCCCTGGATCGCTGCAAGTTCCTGGTCTGACCAACGACAATGCGGAAACAGATCCTGAAGAGTTCTAACCGTGATTCCGAAAAGACTGAGCCGCACCAGTTGCGATACCAAACATGGCTCAGCCGCGATTGCATCGGACATCGCGAACATACCACGGATGTTCGCGATGACTCGCTCTGAGTCGTGGTCATGTCCGGCCACGTAGCAGTCCAGTGCCAACAGGCGAATTAGGAACCGCATCCGCGCGGTATCGGTGAGTTCGGCCCCGACTCCGTCGCGAAAGTCGACGGGAAACCGGACCCGGCCGCCTGCCGCAACGGCGATGCGGACCGCTTTCATCTCGGCATCCAATGTCGTAGCGAGGGCGGTTCGACACTCGTCCAGCTGCGGCCATTCCACACCCGGCAGGACAGGCATAGGTCCGGGACCGAACATCGGTAGCCTAATTACCTTCTGGTTGAAGGCATCTGTCCCAACCTGCCTTGTCGCATTTAGCCAAAGTTGCGTCGTATCTGTTTCCCCAGCCGGGACACGATAAAACTCGTTCAACTCTTCGCCAGACAGCGGGCTTCCCGATGCACGCAAAGCTGCTTTCATTGATGCTGCCGTAGATCGCTGGGTGAAGCTGCGAACCGTCAGGAATCCGACACCCACTGCAGCGACCACAGAGAACAGGACGAGCAACTTCAGCAAGAGCGACATTCTTTCGCGTTTCATCGCATACTCGCGTTCAATCTCAAATTGACTATCTAAAACACAGCAGACCTCGCAACCGGAGGAGTAGCAAGCCCAGTGGAATTCAGCTTCCGCGAAACTGGCGACAGGCCGTCGGTAAGCCACTCACCGACGCGGGCTGCAAACTGTTCGAAACAGCGTGAACCGAGGGGCGGTTCGTCGAAGTGGGCAAAGGCCGTCGCGTCGAGCCAGGGCTAGAATCACCGTTGCGGCCACGCGGAAGGCATAAGCGGTGCGAATGCGTTGATCCGCTGTGGAGAGCTGAGAAAAAATTTCAGATTTCTCAAGAAGACATGCACGAAATCTGCGCGGGCTGTCACTCATCCATCGATCCTCTTTGGCGCGGCACAGCGTGCCGTGCAGGAGACGATCCCAAGACCCTCTTTGAATCGGTCAATCGCTTTATTCAACACACGCCGGGAGAAGAAATCGATGAGAATCTTTGTTTTGTGCCTAACTGGATTGTTTACCATCCCTGCAATCGCAGGCGGAGCGGTTGCTGAACCGGTTCTGCTGGTTGCCGATAAGGTAGTCAATAGGACGTCGTTGGTCGTCATATCGGGCAACGAGGGAAGCACTGCCCAAGCTTCCACATACTCAGCCGGTGACAATGTCACTCTAAAGGAGTGGGAAAGTGGTGCAACGACCCTTGATGGTTCGGGTAACACAAACATGCGGGTTGTTGTGACGGGTGGGCCACTAGTTTACACCCTTGACCCGGCTTACGGAGATCCGATCGTTGCAGTCTCAGTACGGGAGCTGTTGGATATTTTTCTTCTGGCTTTCTAACACCAGCTTTGAGAGCCTTTAGCGGAGCTGGGGCGTTTGCGAGGTCCCTATACGATTCGGATTGGGCCTCGCACCCCGCGTCGGTGCAAACCCATCGACCAGCCACTGACAAGTTCGGTCCTTCGTCAACAACGCCAGCGGAAGAATTGGGAGATTCAGGAATCCTTGTTCTTATGTCGCCTTCGCCCCCAGGAACGGTTCTTTCTTTTCCGTTCCTTCATTGATCCACTCCGAGGAGAGACCGGAAAGGGGGACATCGGGCGATGGACTGGGCGTGCCCCGCTGACAGTTCGTGCTACCATAGTCGCTAGACATGTCAGCCGGTACCAACCGCCAGCATCGAGGTCTAGCAATGTCCAAAAACAATTGGTCTAAGGAACCAGGTTCAAAACGGATTCGGAATATCCTCAAATCGATCCGCCGGGCCAATGAGGTGCGACATGCCGTTCTGCCGAAGCGTGCAAAGGTCGCCGCTCCGCACTTAATCGATCCGTTTCATACTGACCCCAGACCGCGCAGTCGAAGCTATTACCGGGGTCTACTATTGTTGAAGGGTGGGTTTGCCGGCGGGTGCGTTGGCGCGAGTCTTGGACTGAACGTCGGAGTCGCGTTACCAATCATCCTCGGCCAGCTCTGGATGCTCGCGGTGGCACCGATCTTATTCGCTTTGTGTGGCTGGACGTACGGCGTCTCGCTGGCACGTGTTCGCATCGCGCAAAGCCGCGCGGACCTGTTCCGTTGGGAGTGAGTACCAAGTTCCGCGGTCTGCCGATGAAACTCCCCCCCAAAGACCGCTGCCCACACTTCGCGAGAGCATGGCACCCAACACCCAAGTATCCGGGAGGTGGTCGTGTCCCTTCCCTAGTTGATTCTCCTGTTTGAACCTCGGCGATCGTGCCCTTGCTGTGTCCTATCTCCCTGCGACTTCATTCGTTCGCAGAGAGCAGAATGACACACCAGCTACTTCGCGGCTTCCAAAGACTTAATAATGTTGGTGAGCTCATCAATCTTCTTCTCGATGGTGGCCAGCTTCTCGGCAGTCGTCGAAGATTGGGCGTACTCGGCGATGAAACCTGCGGTGGCCGGTTCGAGGCCCAGCACCTGCCAGACATCAGTGTTGGCACGCCACGTCTGCATCGGAGCACCAGGAGGGTTGTGGTAGGGCAGCGGCGACTTCAAGTCGGCTGCCGTTTCAGTCAATCTGGGCTGCACCTCCAAATCCTTCTTCTCACCATCACGCAGAAGCAGCAGTCGAATAGGCTTGCCCTTGGATTCCTTCACAACAGCTTGAACTGTCGCGGTACTGTCAGCCGGTTTTCCGTTGATCTTCAGTACAACATCATGCTGCTTCACCCCGGCGGCTTCAGCTGCACCATCTGCCGTGACATTCTGGATGAACACGGCCACAGTTTCGTCGAGCCCCAACTGAGTTCGCACGATGGGATCGAGATCACCGAGTGAGATTCCCAGCAGGTAGCGTTGCACTACCGTGGCTGCCTTTGGCTTCGCTTCGGCCCGTTTGAGTTCCTGCTTCTTGCCTTTGCGAAGAATAACGAGGCCCATTTCGCCAGAGCCAGCCAATGTGCGTTCAACGGTTGCAACGTCCGATGCAGGCTTATCGTTTACTGTCAAAACAATGTCGTGCTTCTGTAGTCCGGCCAGATTCTTGTTCTCCGTCGGACACATACCTGTCACGGCAACGCCGGACTTCGCAGGCAGACGCAGGATGGCCCGCGTTGTTGGATCCAGCAGCGACAAGGTGGCTCCGGATTTCGTCAGACTGACAGCACCTGAGTGGCGGGACCACACCGTGGAAACATCACCCGTCCACGCTGGCAATAACTGTTCCGTGCCACCGGTGTGACAACTCGAACACTTGCTGCCTTTTGGTAAGAAGGCATGCGCTGGCAAAATGTCCGCGATATCCGCTACCGACTGTTTCTTCACTATCGGTTCTTTGATCTGAGCAACCAACGGGCTGGTCAGAACTCCGCAGGCGGCAGCCGCGAACAAGATTTGTTTCCGTATCATGAGTGTTCCTTTCAAAGAATTTCGTTTCCGACGAATCGAAGCCCCAGCTTGTCCATTGGAATCGCGAACCGTTGACCATCAGCGAGTTCCAGCGACATCACGCGGCGATTGGCCTCAACCGCCAGCCCGCGATTCTTGTATTGACGCAACACATCCTCTGGCACTTTCGGCGACTGTTGCAAAATCGCTGCGTAGTCCAGGCCCGGCCCCGCGATGACAGGAACCGGCGCTTCCCTGCCAGCCCGATGTAGAATCTGTGCAAAGCCAACGACCTCCAGCCCTTCCGAATCCTGTCGAATTGGTTCGGTCTGTTCCTCTTCAACTGGTGCAGCGTTCTCGGGTTGGTTATCCAGCTGACCAACGCCCGCGATTTCTGTTCGCCGCTGTGTACCAGGAACAAATCGGCCCGCCAGAAACCCGATGCCCGCCAGGCAGACCGCCGCCAGCACCAGAGTCATGCGACGCGTCGCTATGAACGGGCGCGGCGGAACCGTTGGTTCCGCGATCAGTTCCTTCAGAACCGCGGATACCTCACGCGCTTCGAGCATGGCCAGAGCCAGCGTTTTCCATGCGGCCGGTTCTGCGTCGCATTGCTGGAGCAGTTCGGTCGTTTGCTGCGGCGTCAGTTCGTTATCGACCAGCCGATCGATTTGAAGTTGCAATTCGTTTTGCTTGTTCATGGTTCGCCTGTTTCTTCGACAACGTTTAGCCGAGTTAGCTGTTCGCGAAGCCGCCCCCGGGCACGGTGCAGTTTCGATTCGACGGCGCGTTCTGTCTTTTGTGTGCGTTCTGCAATCTGCCGGTAGCTCCAGCCCTCGATGTACTTAAGAACCAACAACTCGCGATCTTCACCTGAGAGCCGTCCCAGCCCTTCGCGAATCAGTTCTCTGCGTTCTGTCGACAGCAACCACGACAGTGGATCGCCGACGTATTGTTGTTTTGTTTCTTCAACTGCTGCCGCTTCCACCAGGCGTTTGCGGTGCCGCCCGGCTTTCCGACGGAACTGCATGACCTGCCGCACTGCCAATTGGTACAGCCAGGCTGTAACCGCAGTTTTGTTTCTGAGTGGCGACTTCTGTTCTATCGCTGCCAGGCTGACTTCCTGCAGCACATCATCGGCCGCCCCGGCCTCACCAAGGCGCGCGGCGATCACGGATCGCAGCCACCCACGGTGCGTGGCCAGCATGCCCGAAACGTCCGGTTCGCATTGAGGTTTTGGATCAGTGTCGGACATGTACACAGAGAGTTACCGCGGTGAGAGTAATCCCGCAGACAATCTGGCACTTTTTCGCCCAGGCCGGAATGGAGCGGCGATTCCGACCACATCCCAAAACTCGCAAGGGCGACCCTGGCGTGACACTTGCCGGAGGGGTGGCATGACCTGACTCTCAGTGTGAGACCAGCATGACTCCACGTTTGAGTCTCTTTGCAATGGACGCAGGGCTGCATTGGTGCGTCCTGCCGAAGCAGCTTGGCTTTGTTCGGCCTACCTGGCTGCATTCGGTAACTTGACGAGCATCGTGTCGGGGTGCAGTGCACTCACGAAGTACTTTTCGAGTTTCACTCCGTCTTTCGCGATCAGCACCGGAGATTGTTTCTCTAGCCGTCGGGCGACCGCAGCTGGTTCAATAGGCTTGCCACTGAGATCCGTGAACCTGCACTCAGCGATGCGTAGGAGTTTTGGCTTGCCCGGTGGGCCCGATATCGTCCGGGCAACCGTGCGTTTGCCATTCCGTTTTTCTTTCGTGGGAACCATCTTTTCTACGCCGTCCTTATCTTTGACTTTTTTCAGGACGGTCACGGTGTATGTGTTCGGGACCTGCTCCGTGATGGTTCGCGGTGGACCCGGCTCGATGAGTGATATGGAATCGCCGTTCGCGTTGGCTTTGGCGAGGGCGAATAGTGGGCCGGAGTTGGTGGGGAGTTGCAGTCCCGTCTTCTTTCCTTTCGCTGGGGTTTTTGGCGCGTCCGACGGGAGTGGAGGGCGGACGATCATGATGCTGGGATTCAACGTGGCTTTGTAGAATGGATCAAACTTCATATTAGGATAGTCGAGAAGGATCGGAGACCGCCTGGCCAGGCGGCGAGCGGCTTCAGTGGCATCGATTGGTTCGCCGGCGAGATCGCTGAACTTGCATTCTGTGAGCCTAATGATGTCGCGCTCCGAGGCGACAGACTGGCTTCTCCGCTCTGTACGCATTCGCTGTTCAGTTCTCGTGCGCGTCACGCTTTGTTTGTTGCCATTCTCATCGACGATCTGTTCTGTATACGGGACTTCCACCGTGTAGGGAACCTGGACCGTAGTGGTCTTTGTCTTCAGCGATACCCTACGCCCCACCTTCTTCATGTAATCGGTTGTTCTTACCGTCCCGCGGCCCTTTGTGATCTCCCTCGCGAAGAAAGCTTCCGCCAGAACGATCTTGAACCGGCGCTCAATCGCGATTGATTTGCCATCGCCTCCAACTTCAGCGAGGGCGTAGGGTGGAGCCAGACCTGTGGGAAGTTCGAGCTTTGCTTTCGGCTCTTCGGTCTGAATTAACAAGCAGCTGAGCATGACGGTTAGCATTGGCGTCCTCACTTGTTTGGGGTATCCGAAAGAGAGCTGGTGCAGCCGACTCTGGTCACCTCACGTTACTGCTCCCCGATCTAAACGTAAACCGGATCATGCATGCCGAGCCAGCGAACTATCATCTTGGATATAGCCGAGGGCCTCCGTCCACCTGAGTGTGGAACCGCAACGTGGTTCAACAACTCGGCGTGACTATAGGAACATGGTCGCAGCGGAATCGAACAGGCGAAAATTCTCGACTCGACGCCGAAAGTCCCTAGCGGTTGCTAGTGTCCAGCTGTGACCAATCGTACAATAGGAACGCACATAACCCACGCCTCCCCCGATAAAGGCCCGAAGTATGCGTCAAGGACTCATGGCATTCTGTCTCGCCCTCACCCTCACTATCTGCTGTTCAATGTCGGCTGAAACCCAAGCCGCCCCGAACTCCGGAGCCCTCTCAGTTACCGCGTTCCAATACGGTACCCAGTATGAACTTGTCTGCGATGAATGCGGCAAGACAGCCCCACGCGGCGCGCGTGAAGGTGATGCGTGCACCTACTGTTCAAAGAGTTCCAGCCCTCGCGGAATCATTGCACTGGTCGTCATGGCAGTGGTCGGTGTCGGACGCCTGATCGCCCGCGCTGCCAGCTAGACTTTCGAACGCTGATTGCATCGATACATCTTCGATACTTCAGAACCTCACCAAGTGGTGAGGTTCTTTTTTTTTTGCATCAGTCACCTCTCCCGCTTGCGGGAGAGGTCGCGGTCTCAGCCGCGGGAGAGGGCAAGTGTGTTCAGTGTGCTGTGTTTCTTGCGGGTGCGCTGCCCCCTCTCCCGGGCTTACAGCCCGACCTCTCCCCCAAAAAGGGGCGAGGTGACTGGGGGCGCCGCATCCATGTTCCTGCAGAGCGCGTTCGTACCTAGCGTGTAGAGAGCAACGGAGACTGCCTCACGTCGTCACTTGTCTTCGTTCGCCTTGGCATCCGCTTTTCCGTCTGCTGCTGCACCAGCGGGGACTTCGTTCGGCTGCCCTTCTTCCTTGCCTTCTTCCTTGCCTTCTTCTTTGTTCTCCGCCGCGTCTCCTTCGGCGTCGAAATCCAGCGGCACGTAGCCTGCGTCAAACTCGTGCTTGATCTCTTTGTCCTTGATCAAGCGGTAGTAATAGCGAGCCAACGGAGCAATCGCGCTGGCTGGTGCGTCGTTGATCAACTGACGAATGAGTTCTGCGCCCGCGTTCACACGGCCTTCTTCAATCAGCGTCAGTGCGATGTTAAATCGCACGCTTGCCGCGAGACCTGGGGCGTCAACCAATAGTGGCTTCAACATCGCAGCCTGGCGTGACGGCCAGGTATCGGGGAACCCAAGCAAAGGCAGATGCTGCATCTTTTCAATGTCGATCGACTCGTTCGTCACGACACTTCTCAGCCTCACAAATTGCTCGTCCAGAATCTCTCGAGCGCGTTCGTACTCACCTTCGATCATCGCAATCGTGGCCGCGCCGGATTCCCAGTTCAGATCCTCTGTCGCTTCTGGCTTCTGCTTGTGGAGTTCAGACAACTGCTGGAACAAGCTTGACGATTCTTCCAGTTCACCGTTTGACATCAACAGCTGACCGTAAATCAGCATCGCCTGCGGAGAACCCTGAATCGAGGCCAATCCCTCCTCGAGAACTCCCTGAGCATGCAGCGTGAGTCCGCCGGCTTGCGGATTCACAATCTGAGCGCAAAACTGAACCAGTTCTGCGTTGACCATCACGACATCCGACTCCGCACCCTCCGGCATGTTTTGTTTCTTGAAGACTTCACGCCTCTCCGTAACAGCTTTAATCGCCTGAGCCACCTGATCCCGCAGCGCGTTCCGCTGACGTGAGATAGCCTCCACCGGACCAATTTCTTCTTCAGTCAGGTCGTCGCCCGTGTCCACGATCTCCAGGTAGCCATCCATCATCTGGACAGCCAGCTCAGTCTGTCCCTGTTGCAGGTAAATTCGATACAGGTCGAACATCAGATCCGCCTGCTTCGGGTCAGCCTTCAATGACTGGCGATACGCCCCCAGCGATTGCCGAGCTCGCAGAGCGGCGGGCGCGGTTCCCTGAAACTGGTTCGCAAACTGTGACTCAATGTTTTGAAGCATCGAGTACGCATCACCCATCGCACGGTAGGCTCTGGCATCGTTGGGACTGATTGCCAGAGCGGCATTCGCCGAACGGATCGTCAGGTAGCACAGACCCACCAACTGATCCGGATCCTTGATGACCGCTTGCTGTTCTCCCGGCAGGAAGTGCAAGTGCTGCCTGTAGTGTTGAGTCAATTGCGAGTCCAGATGTCGAACACGCTTTGGCATGAAGATGTATTCATCATAGAAGCTCGGTTCACGAGCCCAGTCCAGTCGTTTCGGCGGTTCCTTCGTCTGCGTTTGCAAACCAAGTTTGCGGAAATCGACTCCACCGGGTGCATCACCCAATTTGCGAGGCTTGAACAACGCGATCGAACTGCCAAGCTTCTCCAGGGACCAGCGGCGATCCGGATCGTTTAAGTCAGAAGCCTGCTGCAAATCGAAGTACGTCAGGTAGTCCGGGCTTCGACCGTAAAGCCGCGGCGCCACGTAGTCGACTTCATAATCTTTCAGCGTCTTCTGCCAGACCGATCTGTTACCCGTTCCAGGTCGCCCGGTTCGCTTCTTTCGGAACGCCGTTCGAGTGTTCCGGTGATTCATGGACACACCGCCATCCTCGTTGCCGAACAGTTCATACCGACTGTCCAGAAACGACTTGTAACCCAGCCAAATCAACGCATCACCCTGCGACTGAGTGAAGTTGAACAAGCGGCTGTCCTTATCGATACCTTCAAGCGTCTGTTCCATACCGTCCACGGTCGCTGCAAGGTTCGGATCCAATCCGGTTCCGATCCTCACACCATCCGGCCCGGTCAATCGACCGCTCACACCAAGGAAAGCGAATCCGAATAAACCGATCACAGTCACCGCGCGGCCGCCCTGTGAGAACACGAAACTCTTTACGTCCGTCGTGTAGTCCGTGCGGAAGTTATGCCTGTACCAGTCCTGTCCGTTCAGCCCGGCCAACACCGCCGCCACTAACGATGCCACCGCTAATTCGTGACATGCCAAAGCAGTAAGCGTCGCAAAACCCAGCAATACCAGTAGGTAGCCCAAGTCCAGGTTCTTCACGTTGACAATGAACAGCACGATGGACACAAGCAAAATGATGGCTCCGGCAATCGTCGTCTTTTGCCTCGCCTTCCAGACTTCTGACTTCAATAGACCGTAAGGCTGCAGAGCCCATTCCGGAGCAGCAGCGGCAGTGACTTCACGCAGGTTCGTGTAGCCTCGCATTGCCGGGTATTCGCTGCCGTACTGGCTGACCGGCTGCATGAGCGACTTGTGGATGAATGGATTCGCCAGCGCCGCGACGACACAGGCTCCAAACAAAACAAAGACCTGCATGGACTTCCCTGGCAGCGTCCAACCGTTCCGCCCAATCGCTCGATCAATCGCATGACCAATCGCGTACAAACCGACGAGGGCAACACCGATCCACATCCGTGGATCACAGTTGGCCCACACGACAAAGAGAACAGGAATCTTCCACGGGAAGCCGGCTCCATCTGTTGTTTGCCAGCGGTACATCCACGAAAGCGTGATGGCGGTAAATACAAGCGTCAGGATTTCCGGCGTCGGAGTGAACCGTGGGAAACACGTCAGCAGCGCGAACGCGACACAGATGACGGTCCACCAACTGGAGACTTTGGGCATCGCAGTATGCACCGCATACCCGAACGCAATCGCAGCAAACAGCGCGGTGAGGATTGTGAACCCGGCCGGTCCCGCAATCGAAACAGCAAACGCGCTGACATGGTCGAACAACCATGACTGCTGAACCCAGGGCTGCCCTTCCAATGTGTACGAGAACACATCCTTACCCGGCGGCAGAAAGCCATTGGCCTGCATGTACTCGCCAGCCTTCGCATGAACGAGGGCACGGGAGTTGTCCGTCTGAGAGAAGCCCAGCATCATCGCCAGCAAGACAATGGCCCAGCGCAGAACAAAGTCACCACGCTGCGCTTCTTCTTCAACGTATTCCGCAGTCCGCTCTTCCATCTCCGGCAACGGATCGGAATCCGGAGCGGTCGTGGTGGCGGAGGCGTCTGCTTTCGCAGGTTCCGTCTTTTCAGGCGGGGTCTGTTCGCCTGCGGAGTCGGTGTCCTTCGGTTCTTCTTCAGGCGTCTTCGAGTCGTCAGTCACTGTCAATGTCCGAACGTTGCTGTATTCAGATGGAAACCCAGACGCCAAAAGCATTTGCGCTGCTAAGCGTTGGCTTTTCGCATGCTACGGGGCGGATTCCGGGTGGGTCAACTATCAGAAGTCTCGACAGCCCCATACCGCCAGGATTCAACATAATCGTCAGCACGACCCAACGCGCGCAACTCCGCCGAATTACGCACATTCTGTCTTACGAACTCAGCCAACCACACGTTGGCGCTTGGTTCCGGGCCGACGGAACACGGATAATGCTCATTCACCCAAGGATGACCGGCTTCAGGAACTCAACGATGCGATTGGCCTTTATTCTCTCGCTAGCCGCGTCTGCGTTCGCTGCAGAGACGGCCCCACCGAACATTCTGTTCATCATCGCCGACGACTGCACCCACCGCGATTTGGGCTGCTACGGCGGTCAGGCTCACACGCCCAACATCGACAAGCTGGCAGAGCAGGGATGCGGTTCACCCAGTGCTTCCAAACCGCGCCGATGTGTTCACCCACGCGCCACAACATCTACACCGGTCTGTATCCCGTGAAAAGCGGCGCGTACCCGAACCACGCCATCGTCAAAGATAGAGTCAAAAGCGTCGTCCACTATTTGAAACCACTTGGCTACCGCATCGCTCTCAGCGGAAAGACACACATCGCACCGCGGCAGGCGTTCCGGTTCGAATACTCTGGCAAGAAGAATCTGGACATGCAGGTCATCGACAAATTGTTCGCCGACTGCGCCAAATCCGAAACGCCGTTATGCCCATTCGCATGTTCGAACGAACCGCACAGCCCGTGGGACAAAGGCGACGCTTCAAAGTACCCGCCCGAGGAAATCAAACTACCTCCGTATTTCGTCGACACACCAGAGACCCGCGAGAACATGTCGAAGTACCTCGCTGAGATTACCTACTACGACAAGCAGGTAGGCCAATGCCTGGAACTATTGGAGAAACACAGACTCACTGACAACACGATGGTTGTGTGTGTCAGCGAACAGGGTTCCGGATTACCGTTTGCAAAATGGACCTGCTACGACAGCGGTCTGCAATCAGCGTGCATCGTTCGTTGGCCGGGCAAAGTGGCCGCTGCTGGAGCCGACACACCCGAGGTTCTGGATGGCCGCAGCTTCATTCCGGTTCTTGAAGGCAAAGCAACCAAACACAAAGACTATGTCTACGGTCTCCACACCACCCGGGGCATCAACAACGGTTCAGACTACTTCGGCATCCGATCGGTTCGATCAACGAAGTTCAAGCTAATCCGCAACCTGACCCCCGAAGTAACGTTCACCAACGCAGCCACTCGGGGAGCCGTGTTTAAGTCGTGGAAACGAAAAGCCAAGACCGACCCAGACGCCGCCGACAAAGTGAACCGCTACCAGCACCGCCCGGCAGTCGAATTGTTCGACATCACCAAAGATCCATTCGAGTGGCACAACCTGGCCGACGACCCAAAGTTCACGGAGGTCCGGAAAGAACTCACCGCCGAACTCGATCGCTGGATGAAATCACAGGGCGACCAGGGCCAACAAACCGAACTCGAGGCCACACAGCACCAAGCCAAGTGGGCGAGGAACAAGAAGGCCGGAAAGTGATTGTGGCGACTTGAGTTGATCGCACGAAAAAAGAGGGCACCTCCCAAAGAAAGAAGATGCCCTGTCCAGTGATTTGGGGTACTTCTACTTCTTAGGTGTAGCTGGTGGAACCGGCACCGGCACCGGCACTGTCTTTGGGAGTACAGGTGGCACTTGCGGAACGCCCTTGATTGGGATCAACGTGCCTCCTTCAGTCACTTTCCAACTGACGGTGAAGTCCCAGTGTCTCGTTGGCCCAACCCACGTTTGTTTCTTCCTGCCGTCCCACTTTACTGAGTAGCCTTTTGCCTTCCAGGTCGCTGCAATTGCGGTCTTGTTTTTCCCCAATTCGTTCGTAGCATCGGTTGAGGCGGCGGTTCCGTTCAACCGGCGACCTGTTCCACTCGCGGTTACCCGGTACCTGTCCCGTGGGGCCAGGTGGCTTTGGCTTTACTTGAGCTTGCCCAACTTCGCCAGCTACGAGCACGATAGCCAACCCACATAACGCAAATCGTAAGGTCATTGGACCTCCCATTAATATTGAACCGCGGTCGTGAATTGATGTGCGCAAACCGGGAGTAGCGGTATGACCTGGGGCGCAAGAAAACTTAATACTGGATACAGACCAACGCGCGCGGCACGAATTCTCAGTGGTTTCTCACATTGGCCTCAGCGAGCGCCCCTCGATACCACTAGTGGCTGCATTTACGGATACAGAACGCTGCTCGTGCGCGACACCAATTCCAGTTGGATTTGCAAATTCGGTGCAAAACATAGGCTAGTACTGTCATACTAGGTCGCACACGGAACCATTCATCTCGGGAGATTGCATTGAACGGAACTGTTACGCGGCTTCGAGAACGGCTACGGAGTTGGGCACGCGGTCGCTCGCGAGCCGCAATGCGAGCGCGATACGACACATCGGATATCCTGCAGGAAGCATCACTGCAGGTTTGGCTGGAGCTTCGAAAGGGGGCTCGTGAGTCAACGGAATACTCTGAGCCGCTACTCAAGACGATAGCCCACGGGCACGGGGCCAAACTTGCCCAACACAACCGCGCCGCGTGCCGATCGGTCGAACGCAGCGAAACACTTTCGTCAGAACCGCCGGAATCAGCGAACGCTGTTGAGACGAGCGCGATCCAAAACGAGAGTGCACTGGTGATCGCTAAAGCGCTCATGACCTTGCCGGCCGACGATCGCAATCTCGTCAACCGCCGCTTCTTCAAAGATCAATCGTACTCACAAATCGCCGGGGACCTGGGACTATCCGAACACAACGTTCGGAGGCGGTGTCAGGCTGCCGTCACAAGACTCAGGGCTGAGGTCGCTGGATTGTGAAGAAAGCCAAAGCGACATCACAGGCGATGACACAGCTTGAAATTGAGAGTCTACTCAATGCCCTGGGACACGGGCGACCTGCGGCAGAAAGTCAACTCGGCAAATACACAGTTGAGCGAATACTCGGCTGTTCCGGACAGGCAATAGTACTGCTCGCCACCGACTCGGAGCTGCAACGGCAGGTCGTTCTTAAACTTTATCCGCCTGGAGATAACTGCGAACACAGTCAGCGCATGCTTGACGAAGGCAGAGCCCTCGCGCGCATCAGCAGCCCGTTCGTTGCCCACTGCTACGGAACAGAGACCGTCGAGAATGACGTCTTCCTCGCAATCGAGTATGTCGAAGGCGAACCGCTTTCCCAGATCCTTTCCCGCGATCCAATCAGTGTTGAGGATGCTCTTCGGATCACCCGTCAAATCACATCGGGGCTCGTTGCCGTTCACTCTCAAGGACTACTGCACGGAGATCTTAAACCAGGCAACGTGATTGTCGCGTCCGATGGAACTGCCAAACTGATCGACTTTGGCCTGACTCGTAGTCTCTCATCTGAGAACCCAATAAGCAGAGCTGGCACGGCAGCATACATGCCACCGGAAGTCGCCTGTGAAGAGTCTTCGGTCGTCGATGAACGGTCAGACGTCTTTGGCATCGGGGCAATTCTATACCACATGCTGACCGGGCGGGCTCCGTTTGCCAGTGAATCCACGACCAAGTCGATCCAACTTGCCCAAGAGGGCCAGGTCGTTTCGTCGACTATCACAAAATCAGGATCTGAGCAGGTTGCGAGCATCGCTCTGCAATGTCTTTCGCGAGACCCACGCGACCGCCCCGCGACAGCCAGACATGTTTTGGAATTGCTGGACTATGCGTTGAGCACCCGGACCAAGGTTGCCTGGCGATCCGCATCAAAGAAAATCTTGCTCACCGTCGCCACTGCCAGCATAGCAGTCGCACTGTTGTCCTTCTGGCAGTCCGCAGCTCCGGTCCTGCGACCTACGACGCTCCATCACACCTCGACCGTCGCTGATGTCGCTGATGAGACGCTCGAAAAAGACGCTCTTCCTGCCAACGACACGACTACTAACGTCGACTACAGCAGAGGGAGGTCCTGGGCTGTCACGTCAACGACATGGAAGCAGCTCATTGCAGCGAAGGCTGGTCAGTTCGAGACGGTGTATGAACTCGAATCCACGCACTTTGCGAGTTCTCGTCACGCAGGCGACGCATTGTATTTTGAACAGCGACTCGCACTTGCTGCCGAGTGCATTCCTGACTACGAAAGAGCGATCGCCCATCAGGTTCGAGCCGCGAGAATTAACGCCAGACACAAAGGGCTAGCCAAATATCAGACGATCGTGCAACAACGATTGGAAGAACTAGAATCCAGGAAAGCCAACGCCGACCAGCGTGATCAGATCGTTGCCGCAAGACGCGACTTCTGGGTACTTTCGACCCGAGACGCCATCGCAGAACGGTCAGGGGAAATCCTCCACGAATACGCCGTGCATGCAGAGGATGTTCGGAAATCTCACGAACAGCTTTTCGGGTTGGAAACGGTGGCCACTCTAGACTGCCTGACAATCCAAAGAAGGTGGCTGTACCGCTTCCTCTCACACAAACAAGCCCTTGAAGTCGCGCAATGTGCTCATGAAATTTCATCAAGACTTCTTGGACCTACGAGTCACGAGTCGATTCTCAATCTTGCTACCGTGTCACTTCACGCGACGGCGCTTCAGTCTCCGGATCACGAGGCTCTGGCAACTCAGGTGCTTGAAGTTTCCCTTGAAAAACTCGGGCCCAACCACGCCATAACACTCAACGCATTCCGAGAGCTCTCCAGCATTCAGATCAGCAAGGGCCAATGCAAAGCCGCACAGAAAACCCTGAGCGCGGCATTGCAGATCGCTGAGACCGTCAGACCGGAAGACCTCTCGCTACTTTGGATCCTGATGAGTCGGACCCACTTGCGTCAAAATGACGCGAAGCAGGCGTTCGCGGCAGCGAAACGCGCAGAGCAACTACTTCGCAGGGAGGAGTCCCCGGCCAGGCCCCACGACTGGCTGTTGGTTTATGAGCAACTGTCACTCTGCTCGGCTCATCTCACGGAAACTGAGAACGCCGCCCAGTACTCGAAACGTGCGGTCCGGATTGGCACGAAGTTGTACGCGCATCAGCCAAGGCCGCACACGGGCATTCTGCTACGTGCGATCCAGCGAGCGACGCTGACGGACGATTGGCCAACGCGACAACTCTACGCAAAGAAGTTGGAAAAACTAATTGCCGGGCCCGGCGCTTCTTCACTGAAGCCGACTCGTCTCGCGGACTCCCGTCTGGAGATTCAGGAAGCTTTTCCTGACCCTCGCCAGTGCAGATTAGATATCACTTCACAGCAACCAGACTCTCAGTCGTCCGGATATAAACGACCCCATCAATAATCGCCGGCGTCGCGAAACACGGCGAGCCCATCTTGTTTGTCGCGAGAACTTCAAAATCAGAACCGGCTTTCAGCACGTAGACGGTGCCATTCTCAGACGCGCAAAAAATTTTGCCATCTGCCGCCACCAATGACGCGATAATTCCCGCAGCCGCACCGAGGCGTTCCTCGTAGACCTTCTCACCGGTCAACGCGTGGAAGCAACGCACCACGCCGTTTGAGTTCCCCAGGTACAGATAGTCGCCGTACACAACGGGCGTCGACATGTACGAACCGCCGCGGCGGACGCTCCACACAATGGAATCGTTCTTGCCTGAATCTTTCGGCGGAGTCACATCGCCTGTCGCGTCTGGCTTCACAACAAAGATTGGCGACTGCGCGCCGTGGGCGTTGGTGATGTAAATCCAGCCGTTGGCTTCGAACGGGGTCGGAACCGGGTTGTCGCCGCCCCCTTTGATACGCCATAGTTCCTCACCGTTTTTAAGATCGTAAGACACAATCCACGGCCAACCGTTTACAACAACCTGATCACGGTCTCCGCTGCTGTGAATGAACGGTGTACCCCAACTGCGTTCGCAGATGTCTTTTCGAGACGTCCGCCAGACTTCTTCGCCGTCGGACAACCGCAACGCAGCCGCGAAGGGTTTTTCCGGATCGTCACAGACAATGGCGATGTGATCGCCGTGGATTGCTGGCGAACTGGCGAAGCCCCAACCAATGCCATACTTGCTGATGTTGATCACGCCCAAATCGCGTTCCCACTTCAGCTTGCCGTCCAGGTCGTAACAGTAAATTCCTTCAGAACCGAGAAACGCCACGACGTTGTCGCCATCGATGGCAACACTGGTATTCGCATGAGTCGCCTTCGCATGCCGCGTCGCGCGGGGCTTGCCTTTGCGGGCGGTCTTCCGCCAGAGTTCGTCGCCCGTTAGTCGGTTGTAGCACAAGACAACCCAACTCTGTTCGCCGTTGTCTGCGGCTGCCGTTGGCTTGCCGCCTCGCCCGACCATCAACGGAGCATCACCTTCTGCGGAAATCGCTGTCACCAGGTAAATCCGGTCGCCGCTCACAACAGGGCTGGAGTGCCCGAGCCCCGGCACTTCGGTTTGCCAAAGCACACCGGCAACGTCGCCGGCAGCCTTGTCCGCGTTCCATTTGGTTCGAACCGAGCCACCAGAAACACCTTTCGCTCCGGCACCACGGAAGGACGGCCAGTCAGTGGCTGCCTTCGAAGCCACTGACTTCTTAGTCCCAACGGGAGCCATCTCTTGCGGAGCCGTGGAAGCACGCGGGCGCGGTGTTGCCTGTCGGCGAGTCGAGCCCCTGGGTGGTCGATTCAGGAACACGGCATTGGGGGCGTCAGAGTTGGCTACGGCAATATCGGCAAAGCCATCGCCGTCAAAGTCAGCAACGTCTAGTCCGTACGTCGCATTCGCAGGACCACCGAAACGCACTTCTTTAAACGTCTTGCCGTCCCCCGAATTGAAGAACACGGCGTTCGTCTGACCCGCGTTGCCGACAATCAAATCCAGATCTTTGTCGTTGTCCATGTCGGCCATCGCCAACGTGTAGGTCCTGCCGGTTGCCAGTCCAAAGGTAATCGTCGCTCTGACGCCACCCTTGCCATCGGACAGATGAACCGCGTTCGCCTGACCAATATTTCCCGCCGCGATATCGGGTTCACCGTCGCCGTCAACATCGCCAACCGCCACTGCTCGGGTTTGATCTTTGCCGCTACCAAACGGAACTCGTTTGCTGAATTTCAATTCTCCATCATTGATAAGAATCGCATTAGGCTGGCTATCCCGGTTGGCCAGAACCAAATCCAAATGCCCGTCGTGGTTCCAGTCGATCGTTGCCACATCGATTGTTGAATCATTACGTGTTCCGAACGGCCGCCCGGAATCGAATTTGCCTTTGCCATTGTTCAGATAAATCTGGTTCGCTCGACCACGACTGGTCGCGATGACATCTACGTCACCGTCCTTGTCCAGATCCACAACCATCAGACTGCGGACACTGGAATTCGTTCCGAACGTTCCTGCCGATTCAAAGTTCCCCGACCCATCGTTCAGGAACACGCGATTGGGCGCCATGTCGTTTCCAACCGCCACGTCCACGTCGCCGTCGCCATCCAGGTCCGCCAATTCTGTGGCGTAGCTGGTGCACCGGTCGGTCCCAAGCAATCTCTGCACGTTGAATCGAGATCGCCCCTGATTCATGAACACGAAGTTCTGCTGCGGCCAGTGGCGACCGTTGGCAACGACAAGGTCGATGTTCTTGTCGCCATCCAGGTCCGCTGCGCGGACCGACGCCGACCGATTCGACTGCGTCCCGATGCTCAGGCGCGGGCTACTAACAAAAGCCCTCTCGTCGCCATGACAGACGGCAGCCAGCATGACAGCGGTAGCCAAACACAAACAATTGCACTTCACGTAAGACATCCTCCGACTTTCAGTCCAACAGCTTCATCTGTTCGCATCAATGGCCCTGAGTTCAGGAGAACCAAGGCAAGCACGCTCGTCACCAGTACGGTCGCTATTCAGCGGGCAGAGCTGGCTGACCGGACATCCCGCGACTTTGGCCAATCCGAATCCCGGGCGGCACCGCGTTGAGCGCGGCGGCCTTCTTTTCCTGCATCATCGGCTTTCGCCCTCGAGGAGCGCTGCGGCCGGACTTCTTTAGATGCTCAAGCAAGGCCTGCATTTCCTTGCGTTTGGCCTCTTCTTTAAAGAACAGGTTCGTTGTTTCGCCTGGATCCGTTTTCAAGTTGTACAACTGGCCTGTCGCTTCCGGTTCTGTCTCGGGCAGGGCGTAGTCTTTCATTTTGCCCTTCGCATAACTGTTCCCGCCAGAGCCCTTGTGAGCTAGGTACTTCCAGTCGCCGAGTCGAATTTGGAACTCGCCGCGGAAACTTTGCGTCAGCATGTGTGGGCGAATCGACTGAGCCGCATCCTGCTGACCCAGCATCGCCGGCAACATATCGAAGCTGTCAACGGCAGCGTCATCCGGCAGTTCGTACCCCACGATCGATGCCAGCGTGGCAAAGATATCCGTCGTACTTGTCATTTGATCGGAAACCTGTCCGGCAGGGATCCGCCCCGGCCAGCGAGCAATAAACGGAACACGGTGCCCGCCTTCCCACCCGTCCCGTTTCACTCCGCGCCAACCGCCACTGGCATCATGATTGTGATCACGCATCATCCAATCAAAGTGCAGCGTCTCAGCGCCGTTGTCCGCGTTAAACAGAACCAGCGTGTTGTCGTCGATGTTCAGTTCCTTCACTAAATCCAACACGCGACCGACCAACACATCCAGTTCCCAAACAAAGTCACCGCGCGGACCGGCATGGGTGGCCCCGTTGAACTCGACCGCAGGCAACACCGGAGCATGGGCGATCTGCGTGCTGAACACGGCGAAGAACGGTTTGTCTGGTGTCTGCTTTCGGTGATCCGTGATGAACTTCTTGGTCTTCTCGTAGAACAGCAAGTCCGCGTTCATGAAGTCGTAGCCGGGCGACATCCAACCTTCGTCGTTGTCCCAGCGCCACTTGCCGCCGGGGTTCGGCAGGTTGTTTCGCTTGTGTCGCTGGCTGGCTGGCTTATCCACCATGCCGTTTTCGATGTAGACATACAGCGGATCTGTGTTCGGACAGTTTGGCGTGATGAACGATTCGTCAAAGCCACGCTTGTTCGGTCCGTCAATTAGCGGCGTGCTTTTTTCATAGTCGATCAGCAGTGAGTTTTCGAACCCGCCGCCCAATCGCTTGCCATCCTTATCGAACCACGAAAGCCCAACATGCCACTTTCCAAATACGCCGGTTCGGTAACCTTGTTCTTTCAGCATCTGCCCAATCGTCAACGTACCCGGCTTCAGATAGCTCGGCCCGCCCGGCCCTTCCCAGGCTCCGCCGCCACGACCAGTCGATCGGTAAATCTGGTTCCCGGAATACAGGCTGTATCGCGACGGCGAACAGATGGTCGATGGACTATGAGCATCAGTAAACCGCACGCCTTCCTTCGCCATCCGGTCCAATCGCGGAGTTTGATACGCGCACTTTGGGTTGTAGCAGGACAGATCGCCGTACCCGAGATCATCGGCGTAGATGATGATGATGTTCGGTTTCTCAGCTTGAGCGAACGAGCTTGTCAGGTTCAAACTGACAAGAGCCATCAGGCCAATCAGGCTGGGAGAGTATCGCATCCGACTTTGCTTTCTGTTCTGCCATCTTCAATCAGGCTACGCGCTCGTTACTACTTAAACGCCGTACTCGTCTTTGTACCGACGAATCGCGTCAAGCGATTCTGATCGCGACGCGTCGCCTTCGAGAAACGAAACAAGCTCGTTGAGCCCCACGATCTTAACCACAGCCAGACCCATGGACGATTGAATTTCCTGAGTCGCTGATGTCTCGCCGGTGCCGCGTTCTTCTCGATCAAGCGAGATGGCAATACCACTCGGAACCGCGCCCGCAGCCTTGATGATCTCCACAGACTCTCTGGCCGATGTTCCCGCCGAAACGACGTCGTCCACGATCAGAACTTTCCCATGAAGCTTCGCACCCACGGTCATGCCGCCTTCGCCATGGTCCTTGGCTTCCTTGCGATTAAAGCAGTAGGGAACATCCCGCCCACTCACCGAATTGATACCGATCGCAATCGCAGCGACCAGCGGAATCCCCTTATACGCCGGGCCGAACAGCATGTCGTATTCAACACCGCTATCGATGATGGCCTGCGCGTAGTAGCGACCGAGTTTCGCGAGGCACTCGCCTGTATCGAACCGACCCGTGTTGAAGAAATAGGGGCTCAAACGACCCGACTTCAGAGTGAACTCACCAAACCGAAGCACTTCACGTTCGAGCGCAAATTCGATGAATTCCTTTTGATAAGCTTCCATCCGTCAATCAACTTCCTAAGCACAAAACCGGTGTCTCTAAGAACGGCGTCCGCCCGACAGCGGCAGAACACAGCGTGTCATTCACCTTTTGTTGAGTCTATCGCCGATGAAGCAACAATCGAAGCCACGCCAACACGAATGCTGGCACGCCACTGGGCGTTTTATTCGCGTTCTCCAGAGCCAATGATTGGTTACCATGTCTGTACAGCCGCAACGGATGACCAATCAACACAATGTGTCTTCGGAGCCGAAATGACAGTGTCCAGCAAGATCAAGATCGCCTTGGTATTGTGCACCGCAGGCGCCATATGGATGGCGATTGCGACCAGGCCCGCTAAGCAGACTCCGATTGATATCAGCCTGGCGTGTCACCCCAGTCTGTCACTGGCCGTTCACAGAACGATTGTTGAGTCCGCCGATCGAGGGGATGAACTTATCCAGTTCATTGGGAAAGACCATCTCGTATTTGTGAATCGATCAGACAAGAAGTACGACCTGGAACTGACGTGCTCCCGAATCGGGCACTGGTCACCGCAGAGCGTGTTCTTCTTCTTTGACGAGAACATGCCCGACGAGCTTCGTACCAGCGAGACGATCACCATCCCGCCGGGCGGTTCGAAAACGATCACGTGCGATTCCGGCGGGACAATCTCGACGAAAGAATGGAACTTGCTCAAGAAGGAAAAGGGAACTGCCAATCGCCTGGTGTTGTCCTTCAACCAGAAAGCAATGAATCCAAACCAACAACCGGTCGGAACCCTGATATCGAGCGTCATTGACTGGGACATGCAGCCCAAAAAGAAGTAAACGAACGGTCTGCCGCTGGAGAGCCCACCTCACCGCGGGCTCAAGGACTGCAGCCGTTTGAGCGACTGAGGATCAAACCCGCCAAAGTTCAGTGAACCCGGATTGTTCAACCATCAGCCGCCCTCCGCTTAACGCCGACTACATGTCGATCTCGTAACCCTTGCGGCTTTCGCGTGACAGGAATGAGTTTGCCTGGTCGTCGCCAACGATCTCTCGTTTGGTGGCGTCCCATTTGACGGGCCGGTCCAGTCGCATTGCGATGTTGGACAGGTGGCAGATTTCCAGCATGCGGTTGTGAGTCCACACGTCAGAAATTGGCTGCTTGCGAGAGTTCATGCCTTCGATGAAGTTGGCTGTATGGTTCTCACTGACCTTGCCGCCGTAGATATCTTCGATGGCATTGTCCGGCAGCGGATTGTCTTTCAATCGCTTAATCGGCGTACCATCAATCGTACCGCGGTTGACGAAGAACCGTCCTTTGGTTCCTTCAAACAGAATCCCGTTGCGACCTTCGCTGGTGATGATCATTTCGACGCCGTTTGGCATGTCGACTTTGATCTTGAACTTCGTCGCGGCGTTGTACTGATCGGCGACCGTTGGGTGGCCGTCTTTGTACTCAACAGGCAAAGTGTACTCGAGAGGAGTCACCATGCTTGGTCCGGTGTCGCCGGCACCCAGTGCCCAGCAGGCGATGTCGACGTGGTGAGCTCCCCAGTCGGTAAGCTTACCGCCGGAGTATTCATGCCAGTTGCGGAACGAGTAGTGGCAGTTGCTGTAAAGCGGAACGCCGCCGCCGTAGCCTTTTCGCATTTCCGGGAGAGCTCGGTACGGAACCTTTGGAGCCGGTCCCAGCCACTTATCGTACTCCAATCCTTCCGGGACGCTGGCTTCAGGAATCTGAGGCGAAGGAATCATCTCGTCGATTCCGCAGGTCACTCGCTTCACAGTGCCGATGCGCTTGTTCTGCACCATCGCGACGGCCTGCAGGAATCGATTTCCATACTCGGTTCGCTGCATGGTTCCGACCTGAAACACACGGCCGGTCTTCTTGACCATTTTTTCGATAAGCTTGCCTTCGGCGATCGTCAGCGTCAGCGGCTTCTCGCAGTACACGTCCTTGCCGGCCAACATCGCTTCGACAGCAATCTTGGTGTGCCAGTGATCGGGTGTCGCGATCATGACCGCATCGATGTCTTCGCGTTCGAGGACCTTGCGGTAGTCACTGTAAGTATCCGGAGCCTTCTCCTGAACTTTCTTGAGCTTCTCAACATTCGCGCCCAGGACATTGGCATCCAAATCAACCAGCGCCGCAAAGTCAGCGAACTTGACAGACTTCTCTGTGATGGTCCAACCCTGGTTCCTCAAACCAATAGTCGCGAAGACGGGGCGTTCGTTTGGTGAGTCATAAGCCAACGCGCGGCCTGACAACGGCGACCACGCCGTGGCGGCGCCGATTGCGGCCGCACTTTTCACAAACCCACGACGAGAGATTCTTCGAGTTGTCATTTTCACCCTTCTTAATTTCGATCAGATTGCGTGCGCGGAAGAAACAGAACTGTGAACAGCCGAGCGCCACGCGTTCTGGATTATACCAACGTGGAGTCGTTGTCGCAGTCAGAATGCGTGCAGAAAATTCTGCCGGGCAGCTGCGTTCGTCCTAAGCCGGAACCCTTGTCGCGTTGCTTCCGCGACAAGATTCATCAGCCGTTATCGGTATTCCGCGGGCTTCCGTGGTTGCACTCCAAGTTTCTTGTAGTTGAAACCGGCTTTTCGCGGCTTGTACTCACCGACCAGCTTTACCGAGCTATCCGGGCGAATCGATGATTCCATGCCCAGCCCCCAGTAGACGCCGTTGACGGTAAGACGCCTCACACCTTCGTCTTGAAAGTCTTCAGCCGAACCCATTGTGAAATGCAATATTCGGCCGGCGCGTCCCTGGTTACCCGTCCATGTTTTGGTCCACGCGATCGGTAACGGCTCCTTCTTCTTGTTCGCTGGCGCGTCGGGTTCCAGGCTGACCATCGGCTGACCGAGTACCAACTTCGTACAGTCGTCGGGAAAGGGGAACCGGTCGTCCTGATGGCAACGATAGACATCGGAGGTACCCCAAATATCGCGCACGCCAGTCAGCACGGGGTGAGTTTTGTGTTCGTCAACAATAATTCCGCTGGTCGCTTCCCGGTGCCAACCTCCATGATGCCCCATGAAGACACCACCCAACATGTCGCGGAGTTCCACACGCTTGCCGTCGACTTTGTATTTCGAACCGCCCCAGAAACCGTGATTGGCAGTTCGCAGCGCAATGAGCGGTTTGCCGGAATCGAAGTAGTTGTGGAAGTGCTGCATGTCGTCATCGCTGAGTTGCATGAATCGCGAGAGCCAAATCACGCAATCGGCGTCCGCCAAATACTTCAGACCCGGAATGCGATGCCGCCGCGTCGCGCGTTCTTCCTTATTGAACGGCGCCGGCAGTGTCGGATCGACTTCCCCTTGTCGTTGACAGAAAACAGAACCGTGCAGTCGAACCCATGATGATGTGAGAGAACCTTCGCGAGCATCGGCATGGATTGTTCGCAGCGGTATTCCTGTTCGGCGGCAATCAGAACCACATGCTTGCCCTTACCCGGTCCATCATGGCCTGGATAAGTAAGCCAAAGTTCACTTTCAGGAACCGGATGTTTACTCTTTGATTGCTTTGATTGCTTCTTCGCGGCCCTTGTCGCGTTTGCAATCACGAAGTCGGTTAGCTTCTGACTTTGAAACCACCCAGACCACATGTTGTGCCCCTGGCCTTTGACAACCTCCAGCGACATCGACCCACCCAAGTCTCCATACCGCTGAGCCACAATCGCTGAATTCTTGTCGTTCGGAACAACCTTGTCTGAGTCGCCGTGAATGTGATGGATTGGCACCCGAGCCTTCGCCAAAGATGCCAACTGGTCAATCGGATTGTGCTTTGTGAGTTCGGCCTTCAATTCCTTCTCAGTCATTTCGAACGCGCCGCAAGCGCGGTTGAGCCCCGGATAGCTTTCCAGATTGCACACCGGATAGATGCCCGCAATGCCGCCAACGCGCGATGGATTCTGCGCGGCCCAACTGTAAAGCATCAGCCCGCCACGACTCCGAGCCAGAAGAACCGGCTTGCTGCTGAACCCGCGTGTCTTGACCAGGTAGTTAAACAGTGCGTCGTACCCAGCGCGACCTTTCGGACTCCCATAAGATTCCCCAACATCGATTCCAGCGATGCCGATGCCCGCTTTGAGGAAGCGTTCCAGCATCCATGCCTCTTCCTTTCCTGGAAGGTTCTTCAGAGTCGGTGCGTAGAACACCCATGGCGAGCCCACGGCTGGTTCTTTGGCTGCGATGACGAACGCGTCTTGCCCGTTCAGGCGGAACGACTCTCCCGGCAATGGCAGGCTTTTCGTTCCAGCCGTGATGAGCGCTTCGTTCTGAGCCACAGCAGGGCAGGGCATCACACACGAAGTCACGACCACAAAGGCGGCCAGTAGTCTTGAACTCATATTGGTTCCGGAAAGCAGGGGAGGCACATCGCAAGTCTGCCCACATTCTGGCGACCGGCGTGACGGGCCGCCAGCCATGACGCCGAACGCACTACGAAGCTGTTGGTAGAACAGACTCGAGGTTGGAGATGGATTGCCCCTGCGAAGGAAGCCGCGGGACTACCGGGGTTTCACTCGTGCCTCGCTCCAACCCCGGCCACCCACAAACAAACGCCGAATGCAATCCTCTCTCGGCTCTCAATCCGCGAAGTACGTCTTGCCGCTGTCGTTGTAGTGCAGCAGGTTGTACGGAGGAACCTGGTCCATCGGGCGATTGGTCTTCACCAATTCGCAGGCAACGCCATACCTCCACGGGTACGATTCCAGGTTCATGTAGTTGCGATCGTGGTGGTTCTTGTTCCCCCACGCTTCACCCGCGCCAACGATGTCGAACCGATCGAACTTGCCGTTTGGTTTGCGGTGCAATCGCCCATGAATCGCAACCTTGCAGCCGCGGCTGTTCTCTTTATTTCGGTCGTGATTGTCAAACGTCGTCCCCATGAGACCGTAGCCGGTCAGCCGCATTGAGGTTCCTTTTTCGTTCACACTGGTCACAACAATCGTCATCCCTGACGACCGAACCGGCAGCGAGCTCACGCTACCCTCCATGTAGTCGATGCCCATGGTGCTGAAGAACCGGTGCTGGATCTTCGAACTCACTTCCACTTCTTGTCCAACACGCACCGAACTCGGGACCAGCGTCTTCCACTCGTCTTCGCGAAGCCACATGAGGTCGCTTTGCGTTTCGGCCTTCCAACGGTCCGGGTTCTGCTTGTAGTAGAACACTTCCTGGCGTTCCAGCTTCCGCTTCGCGTTGGGCACAAGATACGAACAGTAACCGCGAAGAATCATTCCATTCTTCGGCGGTGATGGGACGGCCCGCTGTGCTGAGCTGTTCGACGCCTTAATCTTTGGCTTGCGATCTTTTATAGAGAGGCGATGGAACTCACGAAGGACCGGGTACAGTTCACGTTCTCTTAGCCTGAGTGACCTGCCTGCTGCCAGCGACTTTCCGGAAGCAGATGCCGCAACCAGATGGTTGTTGGCAGTACGAATGGCCTGACTGAACCGTTCCTCTTCACGGTTCCCGCGGTACACAGCATCGATCGCCAGAGGAACAAAGTTCTCTGCGACGTAATCCACTTCAACCTGGGTCCCGGTGAACCACCGGGCACGATTAATCGTGCACTCGCCTCAGGTCCTGCCCAGCGGACTGCCGTCGGCCGCCATGAACACAAGGAGGGGTTTTCCTTCGCGGGCCGCTCGTCTGCGAGCTTCCGTCACGTCGGTCAACCAATTGACTTCACGCCACGTGCTCTGACCCGGCTTTGGTTTGATCTCGCGCGTTAGTCGAGCGAACTCAGCGTCCGAGATCGGTGACAGTTTAGCCTTCTGACCTGTTGCTGTGCCGCGGGCTCCGGATGCAAGGCAAAGTGTGAGGCCGGCAAGAGCCGCCCATCGCAGAGACTGTCTCATGTGTGCTCCAATTGTGTTCTTCTTAGATATGCCTCACCCGCTGGGGTTTGTCCGCGACAATTCGAAATTGCTTCTCCGCGGCATGTACCCAAAAGACAACACGGCCCGTTCATCCTACAAAGCGTACAAAGTGAGAGGTATTCAAAAGGCGTGGGCTTACTGGTGAATCTGATACTCACCCAGTTCAGCGGCCGGCCAACCGCGTGCGTAAGCCCACAGTTGGTTCGCATGCGTGGCGAGAGTCCGATGGTTTTCGCTGAACGGCTTCGATCGTCGATTCGTATAAGCCCTTCACGTTCGATATCGCCGACGCCAAACCGTGCAGGACTTCGGTGGAACGACTCACCCTCCATGCCAACGCCTATTGATGGGCCTTGTCAGAGATATCCTTACGACACCACGCGCCGTCCCAGCGGATCTCTTTGACGGCCTGGTAGGCTTTGAGCTTCGCTTCAGGAATGTTGCTCCCCATCGCCGTCACACCAAGCACTCGCCCGCCGTTGGTGAGAACATCGTCTCCGCTGGTCATGGTTCCCGCATGGAACACTTTTGTGTCCGGCAGCTGGTCGGCCGCGTTCAACCCTCTGATCTTTTTCTCTTTCTCATAGGCAGCAGGGTAACCGTCCGACGCCATCACAACACAGACGGCCGGCCGCGGATCCCATTCAATTTCTTCAAACTCACTGAGTCGGTGCTCAGCGGCCGCCAGCAGAATATCGGCAAGATCCGTTTTCAATCGCATCAGCACAGGCTGCGCTTCGGGGTCTCCGAAACGCACATTGAACTCGATCACTTTCGGCCCTTGATGGGTAATAATCAGCCCTGCATACAGCACGCCGGAGAACGGCGTCTTGCGGCGGCGCATCGTGTGAACCGTTGGGATGAGAATGCGATTCACAATCTCATCCATGATCTCGGGAGTCACCAACGGAGCAGGGCAGTACGCGCCCATGCCACCGGTGTTCGGCCCCAAGTCCCCGTCCATCGCGCGTTTGTGATCCTGCGATGCGTCGAGAGCCAGAATGGTTCCACCGTCTACGATCGCCAGAATGCTGGCTTCCTCGCCTTCCAACAGTTCCTCCAGCAGAATCTCACTGCCGGCCTCGTTGAACGCACCGTTGACCAGGAGTTCTTCCACGGCGGCCAACGCTTCGATCTTGTCTTTGCAAACAAACACGCCTTTGCCCGCAGCCAGACCGTCGGCCTTCACAACGATTCCGGTTTCGAGTTCTTCCAGATACTCACGAGCGGACTCGATGTCGTTCTTCCCGAAGGCCTGGTATGAGCCGGTGGGAACATTGGCCTGTTTCATGACCTCTTTGGCAAACCGCTTGCTGCCTTCCAGTTTCGCAGCCGCTTTGGTTGGCCCGAATACCTTGAGACCCGCCGCAGTAAACGCATCAACGATTCCCGCAACCAACGGTGCTTCGGGACCGATGACCGTGAGATCGATATTCTTGTCCGTGGCAAACTTCACCAGGCCTTTTATGTCGTCAGCCGCGATATCGACATTCTGGCCATCCTTCGCAGTCCCGGCGTTCCCCGGCGCACAGTAGACCCGCATCACTTTGGGCGACTGGGCGAGCTTCCACACCAAGGCGTGCTCACGACCACCTTGTCCAACAACCAATATCTTCATCGAAATGAACCCGAACCAATGACGTATGACAGATAGTTTCAAAGAGCCATTTGAGGCTCTGGCCAAGGTGTCCTGGAACGCGTTCCGTTCCGCAAAGGCTTGTGAAACCAGTTTGAGCGCGTGTCGGCACTGCCAGACACAATTTCGCTGAATCGGCCGTAGGATCGCAGTCCGTTCACAGAATCACAAGCGAGTGTTTGGAACCAAATCGGATGGATGGCTATAGTCTTCGCCTCACACTTTGAAGGAATGCAGATGTCGTCATCAATCAAGACGGTCGCGGTCATCGGAGCCACCGGAGCTGTCGGTCGAATCATCCTCCAGCTACTCGAAGAACGAGCCTTCCCGGCCGAGACGTTTCGGCTCATGGCCTCCGCTCGTTCAGCCGGAACCAAGGTTCAGTTTCGAGGAACCGAACACACCATCGAAGAAGTCACGAAAGACAGCTTCGCCGGTGTCGATCTTGTGATCGCCAGCACTCCGGACAGCACCGCTGCAGAACTGTTGCCACACGCGATCGAAGCAGGAGCCAAAGTCATTGATGAATCCGGCTTCTGGCGAATGAACCCGGAAGTCGCGTTGGTGGTTCCCGAAATCAACCCGGAAGCGGCACTCAACGCGAAGGGAATCATTGCCAGTCCCAACTGTTCGACCACACAAATGGTTCTGGCTCTGAAGCCACTCCATGATGCAGCCACAGTCAAACGCGTGATCGTGAGCACCTACCAGGCCACAAGTGGCGCTGGTTTACAGGGAACGACGGACCTGATGGAAGGCTCGCGAGCTTTTCTAAACGACGAAGAGTACGAGTACTCAGCGTTCTCCAGCCCAATCGCGTTCAACGCAATCCCACAGATCGGCAGCTTCAAAGAAGACGGCTACACCAGCGAAGAATTGAAGATGGTGTACGAGACCCGCAAGATCCTGGGCGACGAATCCATCCAAATCAATCCGACGTGCATTCGTATTCCCGTCGCAAATTGCCACAGCGAAACCATCACCGTTGAAACAGAAACGCCGGTCACGCCTGAGCAAGCCAGAGAGCTCTTTTCAAACTTCCCTGGCATCACCGTCGTGGACGACGTCAACGAGAGCCTCTACCCAACACCTGGCAACAGCACAGAGAAAGACGATGTCTTCATCGGTCGCATCCGGCGTGATTTGTCTCACCCCAACGGACTGAACTTCTGGTGCGTCAGCGACAACCTGCGAAAAGGCGCGGCCACGAACGCGGTACAGATCGCGGAGTTGCTGGCTAAGGCATAGGCAAACCGCGGTACTCAGATGAATGCACGCCCCCGTGCGTGACAGGCAACTGAAGTGACCTGCGAACAGCGCATAGAAAAAGCCAGCACCGGGATTCGGTACTGGCTCAACTTCATATCCACGCCTGATTACAGCAGATCAAGGACTTCGCCTTCCTCACGATCCTTCAGGAAGTCGAGGTCGGTCGAACTGGAGAAGAACCAGTCCAGGTCGTCGCCACCGATGAGCTCATCAGCCCCTGAATCATCGCTAACGCTAGGATCACTTGAAGAGCCGTTACCGAGGCTGGAGCTATTCAGGAATTCGTCACCGTTCAGGCGGTTCTCACTGCCACTGCCGTCTCGAATATTGGCAACAACGACTTGGTAGCTACGGCCTGATGTCCATTCTTCACGAATTGTGAGCAGGTCTGCCGTAACTTCACCCGGTATCAAAGCGTCCGAACCATCCTGGCCGTTCAGCTTGTCATTGCCGACGCCCCCAAGCAACAGGTCGTCGCCGCTTCCGCCAACAACGGTATCATCACCGTCACCGCCGCGAACGACATCGTCGCCGCCGCCACCATCAACTCGATCCGCATCGTCGCCGCCACTCAAAGCGTCATTATCCTGACCGCCACCAAGTGTGTCGCTTCCAGCACCGCCAGCGAGTGTATCTTCACCGTCGTTGCCGAACAGTTCATCGTTACCCTGACCACCATCTACGCGGTCGTTACCAGCTTCACCTGACGCCTTATCGTCACCGAGGCCACCGCCCAGCGTATCGTCACCGTCACCACCAATGATGGTGTCGTTGTCGTCGTTGCCGAAGACCCGGTCGTTACCCTGGCCACCATCAACTCGGTCGTCGCCAGCGTCACCTGTTAGTGAGTCGTCGCCGGTACCACCACCAAGGATGTCGGCGCCATTTCCACCCTGCAGGGTGTCGTCTCCGTCCTGTCCAAACAAGCGGTCTATGCCAGAGCCACCGCCGATAAAGTCAGTACCCGCACCTCCACGAATTTCGTCGTCACCTTCACCGCCCTGCAGCGTGTCAGGGCCATCGCCGCCGGTAATCGTGTCGTTCCCACCATCTCCCTGGGCCAGGCTTCCTGTTGGAACAAGCGCGAAGATATCGTCGTCACCTTCACCACCGTCCTGCACATCCCCGCCGTCACCCTGCCACTCGTAGAGCCAGTCGTTTCCGTTACCGGTACTGACTGTGTCGTTGCCGGGACCACCAAGGGCTGAATCGTCGCCATCACCACCGTTCACGATGTCCTCGCCAACGTCACCGGTCAGGATGTCATTGCCGCCTTCACCATTAAGCGTGTCGTCGCCGTCGAACCCGGTAATGATGTCATCACCTTCGCCACCGAACGCCAGGTCGTCGCCCTCGTTGCCATCAATCCGATCCCGACCAATGCCGCCACGAAGGATATCATCGCCGCCGTCACCGCTAAGGACGTCGTTGCCAGCTCCTCCACTGACATCGTCGTCTCCATTCGCACCGTCAAGATTGTCGTTGCCATTACCGCCGACAACAGTATCAGCGTCATCGCCACCGGAAATCAGGTCGTCGCCGTCGCCGCCGTTGAGCGTGTCTTCGCCAGCACCACCAAACAACTGGTCGTTGCCGTCTGAACCGTCTACCGAATCATCGCCGGCTCCGCCCCGTACGATTCCAGCGCTGCCGCTAAGTGTATCGTCTCCGTCGCCGCCAGTGACCTGGCCATCGATATCAAACTCAATGACATCGTTGCCATCGCCGCCGTCGATCTCGACCCTGTCAACATCGGCAGCCGTAAAGAGGATCGGTGCCTCTCCGTCACAGCTGACAACAATCTGACCATTTGAATTTGGGAGAACCGAGAATGTGTCGTTACCGTCGGTTCCCTCAACGACCAAAGTGGAACCGTCCATAAACGCGTTCACTGCGCTTAGCAGAGCACGTGTTTCCAGAGACTCGGGCAATCCGTTTACAGCGCGACGCTTCCTGCGATTCATCTTTGCAATCCTTTGCAATGGGCTCTCAATATGGCTGCCCGCAATGTGCTTGGGGACTTGCACCGAAACGGTGCCAGCCTGTCGGTCGTATCGACCGCTCTCACCCTGAGGATTATTGCGATCACGCAGACAACAGCGAACAGGAATCACAGCGCATAATTGCGGCCGAACCTGCAGCCAGAGATGTATAGAATCAGCAGGAACCGCCGGACAGAAGCTATGAGGCAGGTGCTGCCGCTGACACGGACGCAAAATCGACAGTCGAGAAGTAGTCGTCCAGCGTTTCGGCGCGACGAATCTCCCGAACACTGCCGTCAGATTGCAGCAGCAACTCGGCCGATCGAAGCTTCCCGTTGTACTGGAAGCCCATCGAGTGCCCATGAGCACCGGCGTCATGGATCACCAACAGATCATCCACGACCAGTTCAGGCAGCGACCGGTCAATCGCGAATTTGTCGTTGTTCTCACAAAGAGAACCGACCACATCCACCACGCGATCTGCGGGAGCATCCTCTTTGCCCATCGCCGTAATGTGATGATAGGCGCCGTACATTCCGGGCCGCATGAGGTTCGCCATGCAAGCATCCACACCGACGTAGTCTTTGTAGATGTGCTTGTGATGAACCACCCTGGTCACGAGATAGCCGTACGGCCCGGTCATCATGCGACCGTTCTCCATGAGAATCCGCAACGGGTTCAGGCCGGCCGGTTCAATCATCTCCTCGTAGGCCGCCCGAACACCCTGGCTCACTGCGACCAGATCGACGGCCTCTTCACCCGGTCGGTAAGGAATCCCGATGCCGCCGCCCAGATTCACGAACTCAAGCTTGATACCCAACCGCTCCTGTAGTTTGATCGCAACCTCGAAGACCATTCGAGCCGTTTCCACGAAGAATTCTGCGTTCAGCTCGTTTGAAGCGACCATCGTGTGCAGGCCGAACCGCTTCACGCCGCGTTCTGCCAGGGTCTTGTAACCTTCAAACAGTTGCTCTCGAGTAAACCCGTACTTCGCATCTTCGGGCTTGCCGATAATCACGTTCCCTTCCCGCAGCGGGCCAGGGTTGTACCGGAAGCAGATCATCTCGGGCAAACCCGCGTTCTGTTCCAGGTAATCAATATGCGAGATGTCATCGAGGTTGATAATCGCCCCAAGTTCCACGGCTTTCTGATACTCGTAGGCCTGAGTGTTATTCGAGGTGAACATGATGTCCTCGCCTCGAATTCCCAGTCGTTCGCATAGAACCAGTTCGGCGTAGCTGGAACAGTCGGCTCCACAACCTTCGTCGCGCAACATGGACACGAGGTGCGGATTCGGAGCAGCCTTCACTGCGTAATACTCCTTGAAGCTCTCGCACCAACCGAATGCCTCGTAAAGATGACGAGCGTTGGATCGGATGCCGGATTCGTCGTAGATATGGAATGGCGTCGCATGCTCAGCAACGATGGCTTCCAGCTGGTTCTTCGTAAACGGTACTGTCTTTGTGTTCATTCTGCGTAGACCTGCGAGGTTGGCTGTTCAGACCCGATTCTAAGCACACGAGCCGAGACATCCAGCAACCCAAAGGGCGGACTCCAACAGATTCACCCAATCTTCCGACACATCCCGTTCAAGTCGCCGACTTTCCTAACTCGATACAACCGATACGTTCTTCCGATTGACCTGCGCGCTTAACGTCTGCTGGATGGGGTTGTCTGGGTCAAAGATGGGGAATGTGTCGAATGTCCCGAAAGTAGTTGAGAATGGCCTCTGGGCTCTCATAGCATTGGGTTTTGGAGCTCTCGCCCTGCGTGAGCCGTAGATTCTGCGCCAGTCTGAACCCGATCGGATTCCTCTTATGCTGCGGACGATGCTCAGCCTTGGAATAGTATGCGTGGCAGTTTTCACACTGCCATCAGCAACCATTGCGCAGGAAGATCCGGCCACCAAGTCACCGCTGGACTCACCATTTCTTGTTGAACCAAAGAGCCCGGCCGACCTGTTCGAGGCCGCACAGATTTCAGCAAAGCTGGCCCGACCGGCCTTGGCCAGACAGTACATCGAAAAGCTTCTCGCAGTCGCTGATGACAATGCGCTGCTTGAAATCCGCGAGCAGTTTGGCGCCGCAGAGCTACTTAGACTCGCAGCCATCGACTCTCTGCACCCTGCATCAAGAACATTGCTACAGCGATCGAACGCAGCGTTCCGCAAGCAGTCCGAAGATCCGGCCCGACTTGGCCGTCTGATTCAGGACCTGACCGGAACACCATCCGAACGCGCTGTTGCTCTGGCTTCCATCCGAGCGGGTGGACCAAACGTCGTCGGAAGCCTGCTGGCGGTCCTTGCCGATCCATCACAGGTACAACTGCACGAACCAGTCACCGTCGCGATGACCCGGCTCACATCAGACGCGGTGCCAGCAATCCGAGCAGGAATTGATTCACCCAACGATCGTGTCAAAACTTCGTGCCTCGTCGCACTTGGCTACCTTGGCGATCGCAGCGTTGTGCCTTACCTTTGGCATCCTGCATTCGCCCCCGGCATTCCACCAGGCGCGCGTTCGGCTGCACGGAAGTCGCTGCAGAAACTGCTGTCAGGCTCAGCCAATCGACCTCAGAGCATCACAAACATCGGCGCCTCTGATGACCTTTACAGAGACGCACTCACGTACCTGGCCGGTTCGCATCGCTGGTTAACCGACGCCGATGGCAACATCACAACATGGAGCTGGGTTAACGGCAGTCTGACCGGAACACCGACAAAGCCCGAAGCTGCCACGGAAAGAACCGGTGCTCGGCTCGCCCGTGACGCGATGGAGCTCGATCCAACCAGCCTCAAGAAACAAGCTCTCTATCTCGCGTTCGCTCTCGCCAGCGATTCCCGAGCAGCTGGCTGGGATCAACCGTTGCCGATTGGAGCTGGCACTGCGCAGGACCTGGGACTCTCAGTCGGTGGCGAACTGCTAAGCCACACGCTGGAAGTAGCACTGGACCAGGACAACACCGATGCCGCTCGCGGGGCCCTGGCTGCGATCTGGCAAGTCGGTGGTAACGAACTGCGAGGCACAGTCGGTTCCTCACAAATCACACGGGCCCTATCACATCCCGACCAGCGAATTCAATTTGCCGCAGCAAATGCGATCCTGAACCTTTCACCCGGCCGCGACTTCGCAGGCAGCACACAGGTTGTCGCAGTTCTGTCTCGAGCCCTCCGCAGCGACGGACGGGTGAAGTGCCTGGTCATCGATCCCAACTCTGACCGAGGCAACGCCACAGCCACGCTGATGAGCGAACTCGGTTACCAAACAGCGGTCGCAGCCACGGGCCGGGAAGGATTCCGCATCGCCGCCAATCGCGGTGACGTAAGCCTGGTTGCCGTCAACGCGAACTCCGTTCAATGGGGGCTCTCGCAAACAATCGCCAACCTGCGAGCCGACTCACGAACATCAGGCCTGCCGATTGTGATCTACGGACCGCAGTTCGCAGAGGCCCAGCTAAACACCACACTCGCTCAGTACGACGACATCACATTCATCGAAGAAACCGGCGAGACCGGCGAGGCGGCACGGAAGTTCGTGAACCTTCGCCTGAAGCCTTTCCTGGAGTCATCGCTACCAAAGCTCTCCGAAGCCGAACTCACAGCTCAAAAAGCACTGGCCGCTGATTGGTTCGCTCAACTGGCCGGACCACGCCGTCGCTCACCACTGGACCTCAACATCGCACAATCGGCTCTCCTCGAAGGAGCCAAAGAGGAACCGATCGCGCGTCAATGCATCGCAGCTTTGGGAGCCATTCCGAATGCCGGGGTTCAGTTCCGACTGCAGGAATTTGCCATCAATGAAGGCCTGCCTGAGACCACAAGGCTAATGGCAATGAACGAACTTGCCTTCCACATCCAGCGCAACGGCATCATGCTCGGCACCGACGAGCAGCTGGACGTTTTGAAGCTGGCACAGGCACTTGCCAACACGCCACTCTCAACAGCCGCGGCCGCACTGGCCGGGTCAATGCGACCCGCCGCACGGCAGACGTTCAACCGTCTGCGCCGCTACCAGCCGCGCCAGTAGCCACAACTGCTCAGTTAGCAGGCAAAACCGAGACACGCCGTCCAGGCTGCGGTTGAACCTTGAGTGAAGTTGACAGGTTCCGGACGCATCCCGCTAGCCATGCAGGCAGGCAAAGCTAGAATACGCCCGATTCATAGGCTGCCAACTGCACTCCTCACGGCATTCGTTCTTTCGAACGCCGACAGCAGCCCGAAATTTGGTTCGACGAGCACGAGCTGTGAGCACTGCAAACGCACTGGACGGTATCATTGGCGATAGCTCCGCCATGCATGACGTGTTTAAGACGACCCGTCAGGTCGCTCCCACAAACGCCACTGTACTGCTGACAGGCGAGACGGGTACCGGTAAGGAACTCATTGCCAAGGCACTCCACCAACTCAGCCCACGCGCTTCGGGTCCGTTTATCCGAGTCAACTGCGGGGCGCTCTCGGAAACGCTGCTCGAAAGCGAATTGTTTGGTCACGCCAAAGGCGCGTTCACCAGCGCGCACGAGAACCGCACAGGCCGGTTCGAAGCAGCTCACGGTGGAACCATTTTCCTGGACGAGATCAATTCCGTCAGCTACCAACTTCAGGTCAAACTGCTGCGAGTCCTGCAGGAACAGGAATTCGAACGTGTCGGGGACACGCGCACCATTAGCGTCGATTGCCGCATTGTCGCAGCCACTAACACGGACCTGCTGGACGAAATCGACGACGGCCGGTTCCGCGAAGACCTGTACTACCGCCTGAACGTCATTCCCATTTACCTTCCAGCGCTTCGCCAGCGATCTGAAGATGTCCCCGCGCTGGTTCGGTTCTTTGCAACCAACTACGCAGAAGCCAATGACCTGCCAGTCCCCGCCATCACCCCCGACGCAATCAAAGCCCTCAGCGCCTACCAATGGCCGGGCAACGTCCGCGAACTGCAAAACTACGTCGAACGCGCAATCGTGCTTTCGACATCCAGCCAAATTGACTCTGAACTGCTGCCGCCGCACGTGCGTGGTCTGGCCCCGGTTCGGATCGGACGTCACAGAGTTAGCGACATCGAGAGCATGTGCGCCGACCTGGTGACCCGCGGGATGATTGAAGCCGGAGAAGATGCAGGAGACCTACACGACAAAGTCGTGTCACTGATCGAACGCGAACTCATCCAACAGGTTCTCAAAGTCTGTCAGGGGGTCCAAACCAAAGCGGCATCCAAACTGGGCATCAACCGCAACACGCTTCACAAGAAGATCGAAGACTACGGGCTCCAAGACGCTGTCCGTTAGTAGCCAGCGAGTCCCCGACAATCCTGTCACTCGCCACGCTGACAACGCGCTAGCCAATGGTAAATACGGTCATCTGACAGGAAATTTCCATCCGACAGACCGCCTCTGCGCAAGCTATCAAAGCAGATTCGACCAGCAGAACACGGGGTTTCTGGCCAAGATCAAGAGCACCAGCTTCCGCACGTGAGGTCTCTCACCGACCAGCCAATGACGCGTTTTGGCCACAAAACGGCGCATGTTCCGTGCCCCGTGCCGCGGTTCCCATGGCAAACCTCCATCTACTTGACGCGACCACCTCATTACCCCCAAACTACATACACAATATAAAGCACCAAATTTGACCCTTGGGAGGGTCGCGTTCCCCTTCCCACTGAACCCAGTCTCCGCTCGGACTGGGAGCGTCAGCCCTCCTAAGACCAGCCACCATGGTTACACCATCACTTCTGTATCAAGGCGACAAGATACCCGCTCACCAGCTCACCGAGTTTGGTTTCGAGGCGGAGTTGCCTAACCCCCCCGAGTCAGCCGCGGCGGGAAATCTCGTTCTGGGTGACTCTGAAATCGAAATCCAGTTTCGGGTCCGGGGCAAGAAAGACGGTCGCTCAGCTTGTTCCTTCGTAGATCTCTCCCTGAAGCAGGCAGGAGTCCTCCGAAAGTTCCTCGCCGATCAGGAACGCGGATTCCTCACCACCAGTTCGCTGGAAGAAAAGACGTACGACGAACTCGCAGCAGGTGAACTTGATTCGAAAGAACCGACCACGACGTCGCCCGCAAAAACCGGCACCGGGGTCAAAGCCTTCGCGCTGTTTGCGATTGTTCTTGTCATTCTGCTACTGGCGGTCGGCTCCCTGTTCTTCCTGCGATCACGCAGTTCGCTTGCAGTCAACAACTCCTCCCTCAGCGGCAACTACATCCCGGTGAACTCTTCAGTCGATGGTGAAATCGTCGAAGTGCTGGTTCGGGAAGGTCAGTTGGTATCCGCCGGCGACATACTGTTCCGCCTGCGGAACCCGGATCTGGAAATTGCCAGAGACGACTTAGTCGCACAGCGCGTCGCCGCATCGCGTAAAGTACAGGCTCTGCGTGACCAGCTACGCGACTACCAGAAAACACTCGTCGCCACGACTCAGCGTCTGCAGTTGGATGTCAAGCTCTCACGGGCCGAAGTTGACACTGCGGGCAAACAACTTGAAGCAGCTCGCGCCACGGTAAACCGACTGCGGCCCTACGTCAGCACCGGTGCCGTTACCGCCGCCGAGGTTGAGATAGCACAAAAACAATACCTTGTTGCAGAGGCCGCGCTGAATGCCGCAAAAAGCCAACTGGATGTCCGCAGCTATGCTCTTTCAGCCGCATCAAAAGACAGCATCGTGTTCGTTGGAGGTCGAGTCGATCCGGAACCGAACCGGCTGTTATCTGAAATCGCCATCGCCGAAGCAGACCTGGAAACGCTGACTGTTTCGTGCGAACTTGCCAAGAGACGAATCGATGGACTCGTCGTGCGGGCTCCAAGAACGGGCCAGGTACACGTCAACTACCGCCACGTCGGCGAGTTCCTCCGTGCGAGCGAACAAGTCATCGCTCTTAGCGTTGGAGGCAATGTCTGGGCCGCGGGACATGTCGCGACGAATCAGGCGACCCGCATTCGCCCCGGGCAGCCGGTGAACATAACCGTTCCATCCAGTGG
Organism: uncultured Planctomycetaceae bacterium; assembly: GCA_964485095.1. GTDB lineage: Bacteria > Planctomycetota > Planctomycetia > Planctomycetales > Planctomycetaceae > CAYNWT01. Next base: position 39,426 of record CAZAIB010000031.1, read on the forward strand.
TGAGACCATTCAAGGGGTCGTAAGCGCAGTAGGGCACCGTAGCCTGTATTCCAAGGGTGGCTACACCGCAGAATTCCGCGGCTCAACAGCGACTGATGTCCCCGTCAAAGTGATGATCCCCGACCTGCCCGAACAGCTACCGTCGGGCATCCGTCTGGAAATGGTCATCAACACTGGGTTTGGCGTGAAATGGATCGACGAGTTCTTTGACTACGAATTGCAACCCATCAATCAGCCCGCCATTCCGCCCGTCGGCCCGGGTATCGGGCCTGATGAGCAAACAACAGACAGTGAACCGGTGGCTCCCGACAGTCCAGCACCTCCGTCACTACCGACCGTCGCGGACATCAACGAGCGCTAGCTGGCCACGGTCGAGTCGATCTCGGCCAAGGCAACCCTAAGTTGCTGCCAGCCAGTCGCTAATTCACCCTGAGACAACACTGAGAACAACAAGAATGTCCGCTAGCAGCCTGCGTTATGACGTCTCGCTCGTGATGAGACTCGTCCGCGCCATACCAGTCGTAAGCGTCTACTTTGCCTGCGGCTTCTTGCTGTTCATCTTCCTTCCGGAAAGCGCTCGAGCCATCCCGTTGGAATCCATTGCTGTGCTTGGGTTCATCGGACTCTGGCGATACACCTGGCTGATCACGCACTGTGTTCGGTCAGCGCTATACGAATACGTTGTGTACCCAAAACTGCAGCACGAAGCTCAGCAGTTGCCCGACGACGAAAAGTACCCCAAACGGTTGTTCTTCATCGTCCCAACGTGGAAAGAAAAACCGGACGTCACGCGCACCATGATGCAATCGGTTCTCGCCGAGGCTGCTCAGATTCCCTCACAGGTCATTGTGCTGGTCAATGCAGGCTCAGACGAAGAAGACGATCTGTTCCGCGAAGTTCACAGCACCCACCCCGGACGCGACAAGGTCGAACTGCGTTTCCTGCGGCAGGTCGGCGGCAAGCGGCAGGGCATGGCCGATTGTCTCTATCAACTCAGCCTCGAAGAAATCGACGACGGAGACATCATCGCGCTGATGGATGGCGACACAGTACTGGGTCGCGACATCCTGAATCGCTGTTTGCCCTTGTTCAAGTCGAACCCAAAAGTTGACGCTCTGACGACAGACAACATCGCGGTCACCAAAGGCCACTGGATGTACCGCAAGTGGTACACCCTGCGATTTTCAATGCGACATCGCTACATGAAATCGCTGTCTCTGTCGCGACAACTACAGGTTCTCACCGGCCGGTTCTCTCTATTCCGCGCGAAGGAGTGTATCACGCCGGAGTTCATCACGAGCCTGGAAAACGATCGCATCAAGCATTGGCTGCACGGTGAGATCAAGTTCGTCACCGGCGACGACAAAAGCACATGGTACACGCTGCTGAAGAAGGGCAGCGAGATGCTGTATGTTCCGGATGCGATCATCTATTGCATGGAAGACTCCGGACCAAGACCGGTTCGGACCAGCATCCAAAAGATGCACCGGTGGTTCGGCAACATGCTTCGCAACAATGGTCGAGCAATCCGGTTGGGGCTTGGAACACAGCGTCCGTTCGTCTGGTGGTGCCATGTGGACCAGCGACTCTCAATGTTCACAAGTCTGCTCGGGCCGATCTCCGCACTGTGGGCCAGCCTGTGGCTAAGCCCTTACTACCTGCTGATCTATCTGATCCTCGTGCTTGTTGTGCGTTCGCTGTATATCCTCATCCTCGCGTTCGAGGGGCACCGGCTTTCGCTGGTCGATATTCCCATGCTGCTGTACACGCAGTGGGTCGGAAGCGTGGTCAAAATCTACACGCTGTTCCATCTCCATCACCAAAAGTGGGACTCACACCGTACCGACATGGACGCCGACGGCGAACGAGCTTCAATCCTGGACAGCCTGATTCCAAAGCTTGAGATGGTCTTGTCATACATGGCTTTGATTGGTCTGGTCATCCGATTGGTGGGAACCAAGTAGCACCGGTTCCTCCCAGGCGATTCACCGGCCGGATATTGGTTCCGGCCGGTTCAGCTCATCAGTGCGAACGCGCAGAGTCAGCCGTTCCGTTTGTATCGCGATTTCGCAACGCTTACCGCAACAGCGATCGCGAACCAAACAATGCCGACCACATAGAACAACAACCCGCCGATCCCGCGGATGTCCTGCAGCCAGTGCCAGCTTTCTCGCCCGAGACTGGCCAGCAACCCAACGCCGCCCACACCGGCTGAAACCGCAAACGACTTGTTGCGCCAACGAACCGCAACAATTGCAGTCACAAGAAACACCCCGGCCGCGTACACGATTCGAAGCGACTCAAACTCCGGCGCAACTTCGCCTGGCCAGAACAGACTGAGGCCGCAAAGTACTCCAATCAACGTCGCGAGAATGATCTCCAGAACACGGCTACCCCCCACGATCGCGATAGCCACGCCCGCCAGCAGTACGAAATGAAACTCGATCGCATACCGCAGCGTGTCGGCAAACGGCGTCAGGCCTTCGTGCAGTACAAGACCGGACAGAACCGTACCGAACGCGACCTGCAGTAAGGACAACAACTTCCTGCCCATGCAAACATGCAGAAGAGTCAACCCGATAAGCAGCGATTGATTCGGACGTGCCAACGTCGCCAAATCAAACGTCTCCGGACCAATCACCAACGCCAGTGCAGAAGAAACAGCAAACCCAATACCCGCACCGACCACTCGCTTACGAACCGCATACAGATAGAACGCACAAACCAGAAGCGAACACACAAACGCGGGCGACCCAAACGTCCCCACAAACTGCTGCAGGAATCCCGCTTGCGGAACAGACGGATTGCCAGGCGGGAAGGCCAGCCACAACGCCGCCAGCGGGACACACAAACCAGCCCACTGCGTCCTTTTTCCACCTTCCAGCAGCAGCACACCAATCGCCAACAACACGGGCACCGAAAAATATCCCGCAAACACAGACTGCAACTTCATCGATTCCGCGAAAGTCTGCTCCCACGACGGATCGAAGGAAACGCAAGCCGCAAACGCCCGCGCACACAGCCCCACCGCGATGAACACCACCGGGACCCACGGAAAAATCGGCCACGCCCACGGCGTCCCATTGTTCGCAACATACTCACGCCCGCGCCGCAGCGCCGGCAACAAACTCAAAACCGAAAGCCCCGTGACAACAGAAAACGCAAACAACTGCCAACCCGCAACAGGGTTGGGACCGGAGCCGAGTGAGGGCAGCAATGTCAGCGGATACAAAAACATCAACGCCAGCATGAGATGCATCGGCAATCGATACGCGGCCCCCAACCGAATGCGCAGGCCAAGCAGCAATCCTTCCAGAACAATCACGCAGCACGCATAGCCACACAGCATTAGCGGCACGCCAAGCTTCGGATTGAAGATCAACGTTTCATCGAACGCCAACGCGAGTTCCACAAACAGCACGGGCAGCAGCACAAAGATTGATCGAGCGTCATCCCAGACGTTTCCGAACCGAACAATCGCGAACGCCGTGCCAGCCATCAACAGAATAAACCCGCCGACAAGCGCCATCAGGATCAGCGGATCCGAACTCGCATTCGCCTGGAACCACCGACTACTCCCGTGGAACACGAACGCCACGCTAAGCAAATAGAACGGGTTGCGATTAATCAGCAGTCGCAACAAGCCTTCGCGAGTAGTTCCGTCGCCTGGGGAAACTGCCTGCATCGTTCGACCTCCTGATTGAATTACGCTGTAGGTAAAACGAACCCGCACGCGCCGATTCAACGCGAATCTGTAGGAATTTGTCCCTACAACCGGACGGCTACGTTCAGCGTGCTGACTTTCCGAACCACAGCACAGGCAGATGAACTCGATCCCGGCTACAATGAGATCCGGATCCGCGTCAAAATCGTCTGACAATGCTGAACAACGTCCAACTTTCCTGCTTCCTGCTTAGCTACCTCACGGCCTTCGGTCTGGAGGTCGTCAGCGTCATGCGCTCAAGCAAAGTCGCAAGGCTGACGGCAATTGGATTCGGCATCGCCGGTCTTGTGGCTCACACCGCATACCTTCTGATCCGCAGTCGAGAAGCGGACCTTCCACCGCTGCTTAGTTCGACTCAGGACTGGGTCCTGGTCCTCGCATGGCTGGCTGTCGTCCTGTACCTGGCCATCATCGCGCTGGACCGAACACTGCCGCTGGGCCTGTTCCTCTTACCCGTCGTGCTGACACTCATTGGAGTCGCATTGTTTGTCAGCGATGACCCGCATTCACTGTTTGCCAATCGTGGCGAATCGCAAGCAGAAGTGGCAGCCCACCGCTGGACGATGCTACACGCATCCAGCCTGCTAATCGGAACCGGCGGAGTCCTGCTGGGCTTCGTGTTGAGCATCATGTATTTGATTCAACATCGGCGACTGCGTCAGAAAGTCAATAAAGCACCCAACGTGGCGCTACCGAACCTGGAAAAACTCGCGACCCTTAACTGGTGGTCTGTCGTCGTGGCCGTTCCGCTGCTGACAATCGGTTTCGTCGCCGGCATCATTGTCGGACAACTCTCACCAGACACGACAGCCGCCTTCTCGTTTACAGACCCCACAGTCCTCGCGCACGCTGTTGTCTGGATCGCCATGGCGGCGCTGTTCTATCGATTACTGCGGCGACGCGGAGCATCCGGAAAGACCGTTGCCTGGCAAACTGTCTGGGCATTCGGGTTCCTCATCGCAACCATTGTCGGACTGGAACTACTGACCGGCGACGGGCGCATTGATTCGTTCCACAGCTCACGCACACCACAGCAGCAGCTGGAAGCTCCGGAGGTCGGAGCATGAAACTGCTGCTTGTGTACTGCAATCACGAATCAGCGCCGCTGGAAGTGCGCGAGCGATTGGCGTTTCCGAACGCGGACGTTCTGTCGTCGGCCTATTCCGCGTGGCAACGGCGGTTCCCCGACTTCGAATGCGTCATCCTCTCAACCTGCAACCGAGTCGAAATTTGTGCGGCGACCGAACACCCCAACTGCGACATCACCGCTCAGCAAATTGCCAGCTTCCTGTCGGACTTCCACGAATTGCCGCAGGACGATTTTGTCTCAAGCCTGAAGTCGCTGGAAGGAACCGACGTCGTCCGGCACCTGTTCGCCGTCACCGCCAGCCTGGACAGTATGGTTCTGGGCGAACCACAAATCGTGAACCAGGTGAAAGAGGCTTACCGCGAGTCGCAACAAAACGAAGCCTGCGGCCCCATTACCAACCTGCTGTACCAACGCGCTGTTTCTGTATCCGCAAAGATCCGCAGCGACACCAAACTGTCCGAGGGCCGAGTCTCCATCGCCAGCGTCGCGGTCGGTGAGTTTGGCAAACGCATCTTCAACCGCTTCGACGACAAACGCGTTCTGGTCATCGGGGCAGGGGCCATGGCCGAAGAAACTCTTCGCTATCTGCACAGCGAAGGCGCGACGAATATCACGATCGTCAACCGAAACCCCGAACGCGCTCGGAACCTGGCCAACGACTTCGGCGGTAAGGTTGCTGCGTTCGACACGCTCGACAACCAACTCGCAAACGCCGACGTCATCGTCAGCACAACAGGTGCTTCGCAACCAATTGTCGATCGCCACCGATTTAAAGCGGTGCGAAAGACCGGCAACCGCCACACCATTTTTATCCTGGACCTTGGAGCCCCCCGCGACTTTGCGGCCGATGTCGGAACCGTAGACGACAACGTTTTCCTGTACGACATCGACGACCTAAAAACCGCCTGCAACGAGAACCGCAAAGCCCGCAGTGCCGAACTGGAAACGGCACACAAAATCGTCACCGAAGCCACACACCGCTTCATGCAGGACATCCACCACCGCGGCACCGGCCCGGTGATCTCAAGACTCAAACGCGAATGGTCCGGCATCAGCCAACAGGAACTCGAACTCCTGTTCCGCAAACTCCCACACCTCACAGACTCGGACCGCGAATCCATCGAACGCGCCCTGGGACGCATCGTCAACAAGCTACTGCACCCACCACTGGAAGCCCTCAAAGACGAAGCCAAAGACGGCCCCCCCGAAGGCTTGCTCAACGCAATGCGGCGCTTGTTCCAGCTGAAAGACTAAGCTCCGAGTTTGACTCCAACAGGCACACCATGACTGAAGCTCAAAGACAAACCTGTTTCCTTCGGCTGTTGGTGCTACTGCTGATTGCGGTTCCTTCTGCTCGATCAGAGGCTCCAAAAAAGCCCAACGTCCTGTTCATCATCTCGGACGATTTGAACACCGCACTTAGCGGATTCGGCCACAAGCAGTGCAAGACACCCAACCTCGACCGACTGGCTGAGCGCGGTGTGAAGTTTGAGAACATGCACTGCCAGTATCCTGTGTGTGGAGCGTCCCGGGCATCGATCATGTCCGGGCTGTATCCCTATTCGAACATGACGCTCGGCAACGCAGGCACCCTTCGAGGCAGCATGCCGAAGGTGGTAACGCTATCTCAGACGTTCCGTAACAACGGCTACTACGCCGCGCGTGTGAGCAAGATTTATCACATGCGGATCCCGTTTGAGATTATCGAAGGAACGGCGGAATCCGACGACCCATTTTCATGGGACGAAGCAATCAACATAAAAGCTCCGGAACAACATGCTCCTGGAGAATCGACAAACTGGTCCCCAAAGGACAAGAGATCGCAGAAGTTTGAAGGCGTGATTGCAACGGGTGGTGACAGTGACCACGCAGATGGAATGGCTGCTGATCGAGCCATCGAGATTCTGAACAAGGTGAAGGACAAGCCGTTCTTCCTCGCAGTCGGCTTCGTCCGCCCCCACGTCCCACTCGTCGCGCCGGCGAAGTACTTCGATTTGTACGACCGGAACGCGATGCAGCCTCCAGTTGTTCCGGACGATGATCTCAACGATGTGCCAGGCATCATTCGAAACTACAAGCGGAACAGTACGACCTACGGGATCACGCCGGAACTTCACAAAGGTCTGTTGCAGGCCTACTACGCCAGCGTCTCTTACATGGACGCGCAGGTTGGGCGTGTTTTGGAATCACTCAAAGAGAACGGGCTTGAAGACAACACGATCGTGGTGTTCAGCAGCGATCACGGATACCTGCTGGGCCATCATCACAAGTACCAGAAGCAGCACTTGTTTGAGGAATCCACTCGTGTGCCGTTCATCGTCAGCGTGCCATGGTTGAACGATCAGCACGGGAAAGGAACCCGGAAGATCACAGAACTTGTTGACCTGTATCCGACTCTGACCGACCTCGCGGGCCTTACCGCTCCGGATGACATTCAGGGGACCAGCCTCAAACCGCTTCTGTCTGACGTTGAGTCACCCGCGTGGAACAAGAACCAGGCGTTCACGATCAGCCGCAGCGGAGGCGAATCGATCCGCACCTACGAATGGCGGTTCACCCAATGGGGCTTCGGCGAGAAGGGAATGGAACTCTACGATCTAAAGAACGATCCCGGCGAGTTCACAAACCTTGCGAAGAACCCTAAGTACGCGACCGAGCGGGACAGACTGAAGAAACAACTACAGAGCAAACGCGACGAAGCTGGCTTCACGAAGAACAAACAACGGATCGTTCGTAAGTTCAGGAAAAAATAGCGAAGCCCAAATCGCTCGCGTGATTCCAGAGGTGTGTTCCGTTTCGAACCATCGCAAGCTGTTCGGTGTTCGGCAATGCATGTCTCTGAGCAAACGCTCAACGGGCTAATTGAAACGTCCAGCCTGCGTAACTAAGAACGGTTTTTTGACTTATTGAAAGAGACGGGAAGTAAATGAAAAGTACATCTCGAAGATTTCGTTGCTCAGACTGGGTGGTCGGGTTGTTCGCAATCCTTGTGTTGGCTCAAGCTCAATGTTCGTTCGCGCAGGATGCACGTCGGAAGTTGATTCTGGATGCAGATACGGCAAACGAAATTGACGACATGTATGCGATCGTTCGCATGCTCAATCAAGATCGGTTCGACTTGCTCGCACTGACATCAACACAGTGGATTCATTATCTGGCAGAAGAAGATTCAGTGGGTGCCAGTCAGCGTGAGAACGAGGCGATCGTCAAACTGAGCGGCAAGAGTGAGCTTCCCGTCTTGATTGGCTCAAAAGAGCCCATGGGCAAACCCTGGGGCGGCACACAGCCGAAAGACTCCCCCGCCGCGCAGTTCATCATCAAAACGGCTCGTGCCGCGACGCCAGAAAACAAGTTGATCGTGATTTGCCTCGGTGCTCCAACGAATGCGGCTTCCGCCATCAAGATGGCACCAGAAATAGCGAAGAACATCGACTTGTATTTGCTTGGTTTTAAGTACGACTTTGACAAGAACGTTTGGAACAAGTCGTCGTTCAACACGCGAAGAGATTTGAATGCGTCTGACTTCGTGCTCGACTGCAAAGATCTGAATCTCTACGTCATGCCATCGTCGGTAGCCAGGCAGCTAACGTTTCCGCGCGACAAAACCTTTCAGCGTCACGAAAGAATGGGCAAACTTGGTGCCCACCTGACGCAGCGCTGGAAAGCCAGGTTTGCAGACTTCGAGAACTGGATCATGTGGGACCTGGCCCTCGTCGAAGCCGTCTTGCATCCCGAATTCGCGAGCATGAAAAAGGTCAGTACTCCTCCGGAAAATGTTGATCGAAAGATCTGGCTGTATGACTCAATAAAAGTTCAGGCAATGCGGGACGACTATTGGAAGACTGTTTTAAAGTAACAGAGCGAGCCGCTTCCCAACTGTCGCCCCAGTGGCAACACGCGACGTACAGCCGCACAAACACACCGGCACAATCAAAGGCACGCTTTTAGAATCGCCAACCCATCCGCTTCCGTTGGGCCGCCAGGCGTCAAATCGACCAGCCCTTGCAGCGAGAACGCGGCGGCCGCCAACTCTGGCAGTTCTGGCTCGCTAATGCCCACGTCAGTGAGGCGGCAGGGAAGACCAACGTCGCGCCGCAGCGTGCAGATGAACTCGATCGCCGCCTCTGCTGCCTCCTGATCGGATAGTCCGCCAAGTTCCGGTTTCAGAAACGCCGCAACCTTCGCGACCTTCCCAGGCCGATGCCGCGACAGGAACCGCAATACCTCAGGCAGGACAATTCCTTTTCCGGCCCCGTGAGAACAGCTCTCACTTGTCGATCCGATCGAGTACTCAAGCGCATGACATATCCCGACGCCGCAATTCGAAAACGCCGCGCCGGCCAAAGTCGCAGCCAGCGCCATGCCGCTACGAGCCGCCAGATTGTCGCCGTCCTCAACCGCACGGCGCAAGTGTTGAGCGACCAGTTGAATGGCTTTTTCCGCGTACATGTCACCGAATGGGTTGTTGCCCTCGTACGACAGGTCGCCGTTGCTTGCTTCTTCAAACTGAAAAAAGTTCGTGGCGAGATACGCTTCGATCGCGTGCGTGAGCGCATCGATACCGCTCTCAGCCGTCAACTTCGCGGGGCAGCTTAGCGTCATGTACGGATCAACGATCGCGATGTCGGGGCGGATGTGTTGGCTCAACACCGCTTCTTTCCTGCCAGTGGTCGAGTTCTTCAACACGGCCGAATGCGAAACCTCGCTCCCGGTTCCGGCAGTGGTGGGAACACAGACCAACTTCGCCGTCGGCCCGGGGACGTTGTTGAATCCCAGCAGCGATTCCGCCGTACAGTCGTTTTGAATGACTGCAGCACACACCTTCGCCAAATCCATGTTGCTGCCACCACCCAGACCAACTACCAGGTCCGGTTTGAACTCGCCAGCAACGGCAGCCATGCGTTCCACGGCGCCAGTGGACGGCGCCACTTCCCCATCGCTGAAAATGTGCAGTTCCACAGACGTTTGATCAAGCGCCTTGCGGAGTTGCCGAACCGCGCCGACTTCCTCCAGGACTTTGTCGGTGACCACAAACACGCGCTGGACAGTGTGCCGCTGAACGATGCCAGCAAGCGCCGTGATAGCGTCTGGGCCAAACGTAAGTTGGGTGCCGGAGAAGAAGTTCCAGGTTGTTCGTTTGAGATCAAGCATTCTTGTTTCGCTTGCATTCAACGGGCTCCGAGTTTCGGTGACAAGTCACACTCGTTGCATCGCGAACGCATTCCCCTGCCGATTCCGGTGAACCGTAAATTCGACTGACACTGCCGCGAACTTAGCTCAGGTACCCCAGCGATCCCAGGACCGCGTAGGCCACAAACACGACGTACAGACCACACAGAACCAGTGCCTTGTTCCGGGTCAGTTGCCGCTTGTGCCAGATGATCGCCAGCGTAATCACCGTCAGTACCACCAGCAGAATTCGCAAACCGACCAGCCCCTGAATCGGCTTGCCGTCCTGCATCAGGCTTACCGGTTCCCATCCAAGCAGGTACGAATTCACCAGCAGCGGAACGGAAAGACACACGCAGATATCGAAGATGTTCGAACCGAACGCGTTCGAAACCGCACCCGAATCGTCGCCGCGTAACCCAGACCCAACCGACAGGAATGTATCAGGAACCGACGAGGCCGCGGCCGCCACGATAACCGCGACAAAAAACGTCGGGACGTTCATCACGATCGCCAGTTCCCGCGTGACTTCCACAAGGAAGTAGCATGCACCTGCAGCCGCGATGGTCGTGAGAACAATAATCGACCACGCCGTCGCATGACTTAGCCCGACCTCAAAGAAGCCGAAGAAGATGCCGGCCGAATCGTCTCTATCGTCATCGCCGCCGTCCTGCGCTTTCAGAACGTGAGCGGTCGATATCCGGTGCCCGTCCGTCCGAACCTGACTGATGACGTCATCAATACTTGCCTCGGCACCAAGCTTCTCCAAAGCGGCTGAAGTCGCCTCCATCCGACCGCGATAGCGAACCGCGTCGAAATACAGGTGCAGAATATAAAGACAGTACAGCACCAGAAAAACGACGCCCATCCACCAATGCATCGTGTCCTGAAGCAAGAACACAACTAAAACCAGCTCACAACCAACGAACCAAAGTCCATCACGAGTGACCACTTCAGGTTCCACATCAACCGTCGGCCGGTCTTTTCTCTTCGCAGCAACAACCAACGCGACAACGGCCGGAATCAGAATCATGTTGTAAACCGCGCTGCCTGCGCAGGTCGCGATTGTCGAACCGAACCCTTCGGCGCTCGCCGCGACCTGGTCTCCGCCAGCACGCATCGCCACCACAACGAAAAAGATACCGCTAAACAACTCCGGCATCGAACTGGCGATCGCATCTAACGTCGCCCCTCGCACCGAACCGGGCAGCCTGAACTGTTCTCCAATCCACTGCGCCGCGTCGGCGAACGGATCGCATGCCTGCCAGATTGCGATAGAGATCACAACGACAGCCGCAGCCAGAAAGCCGAGTCGCAGACCGGGACCACCAAAATAAAGGCCAACCAAAGCCGCCACGGCAAGCGCAAGAATAGACAAACCAAGCTTGTCCGGCCCCGCTTCACCATCGTTGGAATTTACCTGTGACATCGACGCAATCAGTAGGCCCGGCGCGTGAGGCAGCCGCAAGAAGGTTGGGAGGAACGCCTCATTCTTTTGACACAACAGTTAGCCAGAAGCCGGGAACCTCTTAAGCGAATCAGCGTAACAGACGCCCAACGGAACTCAACGTAGCGACCCCAATCCCAACCTTGGATGGCTCAGGCGAATCCGCTGCTTCACACTTTTCTCTGAGAAAGCTGAACTGCAACATGAACACAGGTACTGTGAATTCTGCCTTGGGTGGCAAACGTAGACGAGCTACTGCACAACTTCGAACCGCTGCGCGTCGCGGTTCTTGCGGCACTTGGCCGGGTCAAAAACGCAACCGTTCATGACGATATGAACGCCGCTGGCTCTGGCCACCAACACGCCAATCGCCATCCCCACGTTGAATTCCGCGTCGCTGGTCTTGAACCCGGCCGGCGCCAGAGCACCCGTTAGAACCACACACTTCTTGTCGCCAACATTAAACCCCAGCGCTGTCTCAATCATGGTGTCGGTGCCGTGAGTGATAAGAATCTTGTCTGCCTCAGCGGATTCCACCTTTTGCTTCACCAACGCCCGGTCTTCGTCCGTCATATCCAGACTGTCCTTGCGCATCAGGCTTTCGATTTCGTACTCGAAGCCGATCGGCAAATCCTCAAGGATCTCTTTCACGCCAGGCACACCGACCTGATAGTCGCTCAATGCGTCGAAGTACACTTTGTCGATGGTTCCGCCGACAGTCAGGATTTTGATTTTCATCGAAGCTTCGTCCGCAGGAAGTAGCGTTGGCCCCCGGCCGTTGCTGAACAACTGGTGGGTTCGCACCGAAACACAAACCCCACGCATGCATGCGTGAGTTGAAACACGGGCCGGTGGCCCATGCTAGTGGTTACTGATTCTTTTCCAAAGCAACTGGCTCGTGCATCTCGACCCGATCGTGCATCGTGAAGAACTTCAGCGTCGCTCCATCCTTCACAACGATGCCGCTGGATTTGTTTTGATCAACCGGCTGCAGCGGGTTCTTGTCGAACTTCGTCCAGTGCACCAGGTCTTTCGATGCCGCCACACACACGCACCACTTTCGCGGCCTCGTGGCAGAACTGGTTCCGTGATAGTACCCGTAATACCAATCGCCGCGTTTGACAATTTGGTTCATCGCGATCATCACCTTGTCGTACCCAGTGGGGCCAATCTTCAGAACCGGTTCGTCACTAACGTTCGTCCAAACTTTCAGATCGCGTGACTTCGCCAACCACACGCCCGCGTCACGGCGTTCGTAAAACAAGTTGAAGACACCGTCCTCGTAATACAGCGTTGGAGTGCCGTACGGCCCTGGCGGAATGCGGTCGCCATTCGTCAGACGAACATCCAGCGGCCCGTGCTGCTTCCACTGCAGCCCATCTTCTGACGAAAGCAACTGAGCCTGATCACGGCGCCCTTCGGCGACCATCAGATATCGCCCGCCTTGTTTCAGAACCATCATGTCTTCCAACCACGCATCGTCGATCAACGGCAAAGATCGCCGGCTCCAGGTAAGCCCATCTTTGGACGTCGCATACCCCAGGCGTTTGATGCCGCGGCGGGTTCCGTCGTAGCCGGTGTACCACATTCGGAATTGGTTGTTCTCTTTCAGAACCCAACCGCGTTCCCGAATCTTCGCATCCCAATGCCCCTCGCCAGCCCCACCAAAAACCGGTTCCGCGCGAACCGGCTTGAACGAAACAAGGTCTTGAGGAAAGGGCGGAACAACCGGCGATTGCTGAGCCACCACCAAAGCAGGTGCGGTGCACAAACACAGTAGAAACATCAACACTCGCATCAGCTCAAACCCCGCTGTTTAACACGTCTTTTGCAGTCAGGCAGTTTCACTATACTCCCGGCTCTTCGGACTTCCACCTATGTCTCCTGTTCGAGACGCCTCGCCCAACAATGGGTTAAGAACTCGCCGCAGCTTAAGCCAGCACCAAGAAGCGAACACATGGATATTCAGTTTTTCAACTCCCTGACCAATAAGAAGGAACCATTCCGAACCGTCGAAGAAGGCGTCGTTCGGATGTATAGCTGCGGACCAACCGTCTACGACTTCGCGCACATTGGGAACTTTCGTTCGTTTCTTTTCTCTGACGTCATCCGTCGATTCCTTGAATTCGCCGGGTACGAAGTTCGCCACATCATGAACATCACCGACGTCGGTCACATGACAGACGACGAAGCCGCCGACGGCGGTGGTGAGGACAAGATGGAAAAGGCGATGCAGCGCATCAAGGAAGACAAGAAGTCGGGCAAGGTGCCTGAAGGAGCCGTTGAGAACCCAAACGATCCGTACCAGATTGCCGACTACTACACGGACGCTTTCCTGTCCGATGGGCGTGAACTCGGAATGAAGATCGCCTCGGAGTACCCCGAGAAGGTTTTGAAAGCGACCCTGCATATCAAAGAGATGCAGGACATGATCGCCGAACTTATCTCGCGCGGTCACGCGTACGTTGGGGATGACGACGTTGTGTACTACGCAGTCGAAAGCTTCGGCGAGTACGGCGAACTTAGCGGCAACTCACTTGAGAAACTCATCAGCGGAGCGGGGGGCCGGATCTCGGACAGCAACCAATCGTTCAAACGGCACCCGGCCGACTTCATGCTGTGGAAGCCGGACCCGACCCACGTCATGAAGTGGGATTCCCCCTGGGGAACCGGATACCCTGGCTGGCACGTCGAATGCTCAAGCATGGCCCGCAGCACGCTGGGCGATGTCATCGACATTCACACCGGCGGCGAAGACCTGATCTTCCCACACCACGAATGCGAGATCGCTCAATCGCGCGGCGCGACGGGCAAGGATAGCTTCGCCAACTTCTGGATGCACGCTCGGTTCCTGCTTGTCGACGGCGGCAAGATGTCCAAGAGCAAAGGCAACTTCTACACCGCCCGCGATGTGTACGAAGGCAAGGTGCTAACGGAAGCCGGCGAACAGTCTGGTCGCCAGGTCAACCCGGCCGTCCTGCGATACGAACTCATCAAGTCGCACTACGGTTCCAACATGAACTTCACACTGAAGGGACTGCAGGATTCGGCCGGTGCGGTGAAGCGATTACAGGATTTCCATAAGTCACTCATGAATGCCACTGGTGGCGAGGCCGCCGCAGTCGATCACTCGCACCCGATTGTCAAAGGCTTCGGTGAAGCACTTGCTGACGACCTCAACATGGCCGGAGCGATGGGAGTGGTCCTACCATGGGCCGCGTCCAAACCCGACAACCCACACGAAGCCCTCGGTGCGCTACAGATGATCAACCACGTACTGGGCGTAGCTCCCATGGACGAAGCCGGTTCCGCCGGCTCAGATTCCGGAGCCGACGACATCAGCGTGTTGTGCAAACAACTGGACGAAGCCCGAGCCAACAAAGACTACGACACCGCCGACCGCATCCGACAGGAAATCACCGACGCCGGCTACGATGTGAAAACATCACCGGATGGAACAATCGCGGAAAAACGATTGGCATAACAGCAGCGTCGTTCAAGTCGTGGCGAGGGCACGGCAACCTGCATGTCACCTCTCCCGCTTGCGGGAGAGGTCGCGGTCTCAGCCGCGGGAGAGGGCTTAGCTC
>CAZAIB010000032.1:0-54345 GCA_964485095.1 uncultured Planctomycetaceae bacterium
ACCCATGTCCTCGCACATCTGTTACCCATGTCTCCGGTCCGAACATTTACGTCAGTGGTTTAGCGGCTTCTGCACTACTCAAGTTGAAACGCAGAGCCACAAAGTTCGTAGTCCCGGCTTTAGTGTATGGACCGGGGACATGGGTAACAGTTGTGCCGGGACATGGGTAACACTTTTTCGATAGCCGATAATCACCGAGAAACGGGTGAATTATGGGCTGGAAAGAGGGTGACCGGGTGTCAGAGCGACGAGAATTTGTGCGTCTTGCGGAAGCAGAAGACGCAAACATGGCTGAACTGTGTCTTCGTTTCGGAGTGTCTCGCAAGACGGGGTACAAGTGGCTGAAGCGTTGGGAATCGGATGGGGAATCGGGTCTGGAAGACCAGCGTTCAGAACGTGGAGCGGAATCGTGGTGTCGCAAGGTGGGCGGCGAGCCAGAAGCTGGACTCGATCGCCACGATGCCAGAATCATTCGGCCTCGCCCCCGAAGATGAAGACCACGATGAGACGATTCGCCAAGCAATGTGCTGTTTTGAGCCTCGCGACCGCGGCACCCTTTCGGTTTCGATTGCAACGTTGCCATCCCAAGAGTTGAGAATCTGAAGAAAAATGGGCCATGCTCGGTGCCGGATTCCTATTAGCTACTTGGTGGGCCCAGACCCACAACAAACATCAAGGCTCCAAGTATAGGGATGAGAGAATGACTCGAATGACACTGGTCTTTTGTTCTACCATGGCGGCTTTCTTTGCCGCCCCGACATCCTCGCACGCGCAGGTGTCGTTTCTTATGGAACATCCCATAAACCGCATTGACGTGACCGGGTCCTCAACAGCTTCGGTGAACTTGGGTACGAAGCGCAAGAGTTTTCCGCAAGCTGGCGATATTGGGTCGGCCATAGTGCGCGTACGCATGCTTCTTCCGGAGGCGTCGCTTCCGGATCCGGGCATTGGAGTGGCCTCAGTCGGGGGGCACCCGCTAAACACTGCCAGGAGCGTGCACGTTGGCAATTCACCTAACGCACGTCGTAAGCGGCCCTATTCCTACATGAGCACCCACAACCTGAATCAACAGTACAATCTCACAAAGATTCCGCTTGTTGCCGAGGTAAACGGCCCTGTGGGAGATCCTGCCTCACAAATAGCCAACGCTTCGATTGGCGGCCGCGCCGTGATTCCTAATTATACCATGAAAGCACCGGTCAACACCGTTGTCACGGTGGAGTTCGACATCGAATTCTGTCAGACAAACGATGACGCTGTCCAATCCGGCTACCTCTATCATGCCTGCGGCGGAAGTTACTACACGGCGGAGTTCGACAAGGGCCGCCGAATTTGGAAGGTCCAATATCGTCTGCAACGCGTTGATGCCGACGGCAACGCAGCAAGGCCGGAGGAAAGGAAGTTCGAGACCGCCTCGCCAACCCTACCTGCGTTCAACAAAACAGCGCAGTTTCCGTTGGATGCCGATAAGAAGGCCACATGCGAGGGGGAAACTAGGTACGGATTAGGAGTCACAGCCGGAAACGCTCCGGGAGCGAAACTTAAGGACACTTGTGATTTTCGCGTCAAGAATGAAATGACAATGTCGGGAGTTCGAAGGTAGGTAACCTCAGCTACTCGATAGATGCCGCTGATCATGCCAGCGACGGACTTGCTGGCATGGACAGATGGGAACGCAATAAGGGGTCAAGGGGTCGGAAGTCTCTTTTTGCGTCACTGGTATCAGCTATCGGGTAGTTTCCACGATGGGAGAATAAAAGTAGCTGGGTCGCGATTCGCGTCTTCCCCAACGCACACACTAACCCGATTTATGTCGTAATCGACAACAAGCCAATCCGCGGCACCATCGACAGCGCGCGTTGGTGTTTGGCGGGTGTTGAACAGTGCTGGAAGTCGAAGCAACAAACCTATGCGAAGGACGAACAAGCAGATGCGAAAGCGGCATACGACCGCGCGCGAAACGTGTTTCGAAACTTGATTGACTCACACCCCGCAAAGTAGCGGTTGGCTAGTGGAACCTGAGAGCAGTACGAATCCATGCTGCCACGTCTGGCGGCAGATGCACTATCAATGCGTACAGATCATAGTATAGTAAAACCACTGGCAGCTTCTTTTCCTCCTAGCAACATTTATGTTTGGGTGATTGGGCTGTCTTCGCCGAGAACCTTCCGGGATTGCAGTTTACTCGCAAAGGAACGTCATGAATGTTTCGTTGATGTTGGGCTTTCTGATCAGTCTCCAGACCTCTGACATCTCGGTGAGCGACCTCATCGATCGGCACGAGGCGAACCGCGAGAGATTTGAGAGTTTCGATGTCGAAACAACCTACACCTTTGGCGTTCCGAAACCTGCCAGAGAGCCGATGAAACGCTGGCAGACCTACATTGAAAGAAACTCAGGCCGTGCTCGCTTACCAGTTTCGCAGCGAGCTTACTCGGAGGCGATTCGGAAAAGACGCGATAACTTAACGAAAATGGAGGCCGCAAATTGGGAAGCCTCGACAAGTTCTTTGGGCCTATCGATACGTGCGACGGGCGTCGAAGTTCGAATGCAGCAAGGGGGGGCCGAATCCGAAGCGTGACGATGCGCTTCAGCGTGGGATCGGATCGTTTACTGGCGGAGACTACACTACGGTTCGACGACTGTCGGGGAACGATAAGTGGTCGGCTTTGGAGCCGTTTCCCTACATGGAAACGCAGGTACCGAGCGCTTGGAGAGGTTCAACATTTCGGTATTACGGGATCCTGCCCCCGTTCGTTAATCGACGGCACATGAAGGTGAACCCGGATCTTAACCACCGAGAGTTTTGGACAAACCCAGGCACAATTCGCTCCTTTGGGACGTGGGATCCAGGGGACGGCGATCCTGCCGTCATTCTGTTGGTGAAGCCCATGAAGCCCGAGGGCTTTGAAATCGTCGGAGTCGATCCGGACAAAGGTTCGCTTCCGGTTTTCTCCGGTAAGTATTGCGATACCGGCATTCAGGCGTCCGACCTGAGTAAGAAGATGGTGCAGGATCTTGCGCAGCAGGTTTGGGAACTTCGAGATGATTGGCGCGTTAGACGTCCCGGTGGGATGAAACTGGCTGAAGCCACTTACTTCCACGGCTTGCATAAGATTGATGGGCTTGGCTGGTATCCCCGTCAAGTCGTGCAAAAGCTGTTGGAGATTGTGTATCCCGAAGACGCGACAATTCGTGATGACCAATGGGAACTTGCTGACAAGATACTCCCACTAGGCACTACGGAAGAACGAGTGCTGACCATTGCGTCTGCCCGTCTAGCGACTAACAGCATTCAACCTTTGGTATTGCCGAAGGGCACCGTAATGTTGGACTTGGATACAGGCGAGAACTTCGTTGATGGCAAACAGGTCTTTACGACAAGGCCATGGGTCTATCTTCTCGGACTGCCTTTGCTGATTGCAACCGTATTATGCGTCGCGGTGTTCGTTGTGTGGCGCCGCTGGTCCATGCAACGCAGACAGAAGGCCAACCACCAGATCCATGATCTAAGACACCCGGCATCCTAGGACTGGGGAAACAAAACAGAGCCGGCCTCCGTTCAAGCCACACGGCAGGCAGGCACTCCGACCACCGGGCTTGGTCGGTTCTAGGATCGAAATCAGTCGGCTTCGGTCACTCAATTTGGTCCGGCTCGGCCAACACTTCCTGTAGCAGTTCGTCCAAGCCAAGGCCTTGGGCCAGATCCTCGATGATATCATCCTGCTGCGGAGTTGCTGCTCGGTTACCCCTCTCGAATACACAACTCTAGGCTGTAGCCCTTCCGGCCGGTGGCCCAATCCAAAAGAAAGTAGCCAATCACGTCGCTTGCCCAGCACACAGCAGGCCGAAGTCTTCAATTGGCATGAGCGGGTTTGTTCTGTGGATCGCCCGATGGCAGTTTGGGCACAAGATGGCAAGATCTGCGAGGCGAGTTTCGACGGCTTCTTGTACCGATCCCAATGGAATGCGATGGTGGACTTCGCAGATGTCGCATTCCAGAAACGGGAAGGCACTAGTGGTTTGGAATCCGCAGCACTCGCATTGCAGGAAGCCAATGTCAGCCAGAACTGCTTCCTTCTTTCGCCTGATCAACGCCCGATCTCGTTCGCGCCTGAAGTGGGGGTATAGGCGAGGGTTGCCTTCAATCGCAGCGAAGTCAGCTTCTGAAACCAGACTCTTCTCGACCATCCGACGGTAGGCCCAAACACCATCCCGTCGTTCTCTGTCGAAGAGATCCTTCCACTGCGACTGACCGATTGTTATTCGCTGCGAGAACCAAGAAACCATGTTGGCGGCAGTATCTTTTCGACCAAATGCATGGATCGTATCAGCCGCATCGGCAACCAGCTCGCTACCCTCAGGATCCTCCTGCAACAAAGTAGCAATCTCTCGCGATCCCACGAAGTCCTGGGTCTCGCGATAGGCTTCAAAGATCAACCTGACAACCACGGGGAATACGTCGTCGTGCCGAAAGCCTCCCCGAACCTCAGGAGCGTTTGTCCCAGCTAGCGCGAAAGCAGATGTGACAAATTGCTCGAACAGTACTTCGACGATGGCATCGCGATCAGCGTCCGATGACTCGGGATAGGCTTGTGCGAACCGCCAACCACTGTTCTGCCAGGTTAGCTGCTGCAAAGTGGTTGGCTCGTAGGTGTGACCTTTACGAGCCTCCGTCCACCCGGCCTTGAAAGCAGGAGCCTCGCTACCGTGCGCTTTCCTGTCGTCGCGGTCGTACTTGAGTGAAGCCAAATGCCCAAGTACTTCTTCCCGGAATGTCATTTGGTGATTGCCCTGTCTAATCGCCTTCTGACTGAAACTCCGCTGTCCGAATTGCCATCCCATTCAAGGACCACCGATCGGTGCCTGGTATTCGCGTTCTACGAGTGATGGTTCCATGTACGGATTGTACTCGGAAGTCACTGGCCTAGCAGCAGCAGTACGACTTCGTGCGTCGCTATTTCAGGAACCGGATGAGAGCCGAGGCCAGGACGTCGGTTTCGTGCGGGTTCAGTGCGTTGTCCTTGTCGCGGTCAAACGTCAGGCACTGCTTCAGGAAAGCTTCAGTGACTTGTTTTTCCGTGACTGACTTCGCGGCCTTCTTGGAGCTACTGGCTCCACGCTTTAGCTTTTCGTAAGCGACTGGGTTTCGTTTGAGTTCAGCAACAACAGTCGATGCCAGCTTCGCGAGTTCTTCCCGGTTCAGTTTTGCGTCTTTGTCTTTGTCCAGTTGCCACGCTGCCGCGACAAACCGACTGGAAGTAGACTTCTGGATTGGCAGAGGTTTGTAAGTGTTGTACCTACTTGGCAGGCCGTAGCTTCCCGGGGTGAGTCCCGGAGTGAAAGGGATGACACCACCAGGGCCAATGGGGTTGGTCGGTAGCAGTCCTGGGAAACCTCGAACGGGACTGAAAGTCTGAACGTCAACGAGCTCACTGAACCCAACAGATAACCCCAACCGAGCGTACCGGCGGTTGTTCGTCACGACGGGTGAAACACTGAAGCTACCGCCAGAATTGACCAACTGTTGCTGGGCACCAAACCCAACCTGTGCTCGACACTCACCAACTGGTGCGAACAACCCGAACGCAACTGCCAACACTACAAGGCTTGTACGCGACATGACTTCGTCCTCATTTGGGTTCGAGACGGGGCTTAGACCACGCTCTATCAAACGGATTCTCGGTGAGAAGTTCCAGACGTGTTTAGCAGTTTTATCGGCAAATTGGCGGATCTGGCTGATTCTGATTACCCGTCTTCTCAAAGGTCACCAAATTCCTGATGCGGTGAGCGGCACTGCGTTAGCCAAATGACACTGACTTTCCCCGTCGCCACCGATTTTACATCGGTGGGTCCACGGCTTTTGCACTACGGAACCGGTCAGCAGTGCGCTGTGGTGCAGAAGCCGTTAAACCTCCGACGTGAAAGTCGGAGGCGGAAAAGTACTGCGCGGTCGGTTTCAACTTTGTATCGTTTGAGACAAAAGCAGTCTTATTGGGTTCCTTCTATTGGCCGATCGTTGATGCTCGACCTGTACCGTGAAGTCACTATCAATCAGTACCTGGCATCGTTCGTAACGCTGGCGGATTGCATCCGGCAGTGCAGTGACGAACAGTGGAAGAACCCCGTCGGCAACCATGGGTTCGATCAGGTTGTGTTCCACACTTTGTTTTTCGCCGACGCCTATTTGTCGATTGATCTCGCGACTGCAAAGCAGCAAGACTTTCACGCAAAGCACTCAGCAGTCTTCGACGGTTACGAAGAACTGGAAGATCACCCACCACGGCGGCGGTACGAACGCGACTTTCTGCTGGCGTACGTTGATCACTGCCGGACCAAAGCTGAGACGGTCGTCGGGGCCGAAACCGAGGGGTCGTTGGCGGTTCGTCCCGGGTACGACTGGCAGACGTTCTCTCGGGCCGAATTGCACGTGTACAACATTCGGCACATCCACCATCACGTCGCGCAACTTAGCTTGTGTTTGAGGCGGGATCAGGGCGTGGGTGTTGATTGGGTTCGATCTGGCTGGCAGTAACAAGAACCAATGGTTTCTGATGTTTCGCCGGCTTTGATGGCTGGGTTGTGTGTTTGGTGATATCTGCGTGAGGCCCTTTCCTGATGTAGAAGATTCGCATGTTCGTCCTGTGCTTTATGTTGCTCCTAAATGATCGCCAGGTCTTTCGTGCGGCGTCTGTTCAGGAGTCCCCGTGGACTGCATCCCAGACCTGGAACCAGGGAGAACTGCAGCCTGATAACAGAGATCGTGTTCTGCTTCCGGGGCGCGATGGTCAGGTGCGATCGGTTGCGGTTGAGCAGGGAACACAGGCGCGGACCGCAAGCCTGTTGGTGGGCGCGACTGATGGGGGCGAAGGAACACTGTCTATCCGGGGGCAGCTAAATGTTTCCGGTCCGCGGACAGACAGCGAACGCTTGGCGGGGCAGGTTTACATCGGACGCAATCACGGCACCGGCGTTGTGATGCAGGAACCGGGCAGCCATGTTGTTGTGAGCCGAGCTCTCCGGGTGGGCTACGGCGGTGGCGGCAACGGTAGCTACTTCGTAAACGGTGCGACGCTTCGGGCGATTCGAAATCTGTATGTTGCGACCGAAGACGATTCGACCGGGCTATTGGACCTGACTGGTTCAGCCAATGTTGAGACGCGCAATCTGCGATTTGGCTCGGGCCTTGGACGTTTGCAGATGGTCACAACTGCAGACGCGGTTCCCATCATCAACGTCAGTCGGCGGACAATTCTAAGTGGAACTTTGCAAGTCGATACGACAGCACTGGCAAACGCGGCTGATGAAATTCCACTAATCGTTAACGACGGATTGGCTGACGGCGGGTTCCGCAACGTGCGACTTGTTAACGGAACGCAGCACTACGAACTCTCGTATACAGGCGGCGGCGGGAGCGATGTTGTTCTCCGTAAACAAGAACCATTTGCCAGCTTCGAAGAGTGGCAGGCGAGTCAGTTCGAACCGAACACATCAGTTGTTGTTTCTGGTCCCTTTGCAGATCCCGATGGCGACGGCGTTTCGAATCTTGGTGAGTACAAGTTGGGCTGCTGCCCGCACACCCATGAAGGCGCGGCGTTTCGAGTTGATACCGATTCGACCGGTGAGCAGTCTGTGCGGTATGTCGAACGCATGGACCGCGACGACGTTACGTTGGTTCCACAAGTCAGCAAGGACGGGCGTGTGTGGTCCAGCGAACTGGTGACGACACGTGTTGTCAGCGAGTTCGGTAACACGCGCGTTATGCGGGCGACTGCGACGGTGCCTGATGTGTCGTTTCGGTTCGCGTTTGAGATGCAGCCGGAAGACAACGTGCAGCCCAATGTTTTGTTTGTGGTGATCGACGATCTGAACGATTGGACTGAGGGGCTAAACGGGCACCCGCAGGCATTGACGCCGAACCTAAACCGAATTGCCGGTCGAGGTATGCGGTTCACTCGAGCCTACTCCAACGCTGTGATATGCAATCCTTCGCGAACGTCGTTTCTAAGCGGCCGGCGTCCAAGTTCGACGGGGATTTACGGGCTGCAGGGTGACCTGCGCGACAGCCCGGTTCTGGAGAACGCTGTGACGTTGCCAGAGAATTTTCAGTCAGCCGGCTATCGTATTGCGGGTGGTGGGAAGTTCTTCCATCGCAGTCCAGTGTTGGCTACCTGGGACGATTACTTTCCGTCGTTGACCGATTCGCGGCCCGACGATCCGCTGCCAAACAACCGACCGCTTAACGGTATCACGAATGCCCAGGTGCGTTGGTTCGATTGGGGGCCAGTCGATGTTGATGACGAAGAAATGGGCGACGCCCAGGTCGCGACGTGGGCGGAAGGGCAACTGGCCAACACGCCGTCTGACAAACCGTTCTTCCTGAGCTGCGGGTTCTTCCGACCGCACCTGCCGCTTTACGTTCCGCCCGAATACTTCGAACCGTGGGACGACGATGTCGAACTGCCGCGGGGAGTCCTGGCTGGTGACCGCGACGACCTGCCTTCGACCGCTCTGGCCTGGATTGAAGCTTTGAGTGGTCGCGACCACCTGTCGGTTGTTGAGAAAAATGAATGGCAGAACGCCGTTCGGTCGTACCTTGCGTGCGTGTACTTCGCCGATCGGCAACTGGGCCGGATTCTTGACGCGTTGGATAACAGCCCAGGGTTACGAAACACGATTGTCATCGTCACTTCTGACCACGGTTGGCAGCTTGGTCAGAAGACCGCGTGGCGGAAAGAAACTTTGTGGGAAGCGTCAACTCGCGTGCCTTTGATTGTCAGCGCGCCCGGAATCACAAAGCCGGGTACTGAGTGTCACGAAACCGTTTCGCTGTTGGACATTTACCCGACGCTGAATGACCTGTGTGGTTTGAACCAGATCGGTTCGTTGGAAGGTGAGAGCTTCCTGCCACAGCTGACCGACCCAACCACACCGCGCACGACACCGGCCGTCACAACGCGTTATTTCAGTCACTCAGTCCGCAACAATCGCTGGCGGTACATCCTGTACGAGAACGGTGAAGAGGAACTCTACGACCACTCCGTTGACGAGTTCGAACACAACAACCTGGCCGACGACTCACAACACCGCGACACGATGGATGAACTCCGCGAGTGGGTTCCGACAGAGAACCATCCACCGATCGACGGTTGACAGGAGCCCGCGTTGGCATCCAACGGCTATTCCCAGTCGATCGTGACGCCAGCGTTCTCATCGTATCCGACGCGGATGGTTCGGTTTTCCTGTTCGGCGTGTTGCAGGAGGAACCGCGACAAGGCGGCCACGACGTAGCGTTCGATGAACCGCTGCAGGGGCCGGGCACCATAGCGGATGTCGAAGCCACAGTTGGCGACGTGTTCGACCAGCGGTTCTGTGAACGTCAGTTTCCTGGCGAACTCGCGCAGACCTTCGCGTTCCTGCAGGCTGGCCAGTTCTCGTCTGGCGATGTGACAGATGGATTCGTGTGAGAGCGAATCGAATGCCACAATCTCATCGATTCGATTAACAAACTCCGGACGGAAAAAGCGTTCGACTTCCCGTTCCCATGATGGAGCCACATCGGTTGCGAATCCCGCGCGGCGTTGGGCGCCGGCGCCGAGGTTGGACGTCATGACAATCATCGCGCTGCGGAACCATGTCTTGCGGCCCCATTTGTCACTGACGACACCTTCATCAAACAGGCTCAGAAGCACGTCGAACACGTCGGCCGCTGCCTTTTCGATTTCGTCAAACAGCACAACGACAAACGGTTGCTGGCGAACGCTTTGCATCAGCGTCCCGTCCGCGTCCAGCAAACGATCGGCCGCGCCCCAGCCGGAGTATTCGCTCATGTCGATTCGAACCAGCCGGTCTTTTTCGGAACCGTTGCCAAAACAAAAGTCGGCCATTTCTTTGGCGAGCTGCGTTTTTCCCACTCCGGTCGGTCCGCAGAATAGTTGTACGCTGACCGGTCGGCTGGGGTCGTTGAGTCCTGCTTTGAATCGAGTTACCACCTCGGCCGCCGCGGTGCAGGCTGAGTCCTGCCCGATGACGCGCTTTCGTAGCCGCTGCAGCACTTCGTCATATTCCAGCGGCACATCATCGCGCAGGAACAGCAGCGGCAGGCCCGTTTGCTTGCCGAACTCAGTTCGCGCGAGTTCGGGAGCGATTTCCAACTCAGGTTTCGGCGATCGTTGGCCCGGTGTATCGGGCGTGGATTCAATCAGCTCATCGACAGCCCGTTCGATTGTATCTCGAACAAAACCTGCCGCCGGGCCGGGCAGCGTTTGGTATGGCAGGAACCGGCGGAACAGCCGGAACGAAGTCTCGATGAACTGCGGATCAACAGTCAGCGCCGCGCGGTTGCTAAGTTGTTGGACTTTGTTGCTGGCGAGCTTTTCAATGGCGAACACCGAAGCGTGACCGCTTAGTGGTTCCACGATTAGCTTTCGGAACGTGTCGGTGAGGCCGGGGACCAGGCGTTCGCAGGTGGTGAGTTCTTCTGGCGTGACTTCGCCGATCAACCGCAGTTCGCCATGTTGGATGAACGTACGGAAGAACGACGCCAGGCTGTCGGTCGCGTCCAGTCCGCCGGTTCGAACCAAATCCAGCAGGCTTTCGATGCACAGCACACCATTGATCTGAGTCAGTTCGTTGACGATATCTTCGCAGCGCTGCTGCCATTCGCCGAGGTATTGCATGCCGGCGATCAACCGACCGGCATTGGTCGAGTAGAATCGAACCTGCTTGTCCTTCGGAACGCGTTCCTGCTTCTGCATGAGCTCCACACTACGCGCGGCTTCGGCGAGCAGAGTGGATTTGCCGACGCCGCGTTCGCCCACCAGCAGCACGCTGGTTTGTTCGCGGCGGAGAAGTTCGCGTAGTTCCTGAACTTCCCGGTCGCGCATCCAGGCATTTTCGAACCGACGTTTTGCGGCTCGATCGGTCAGCGAATCGGCGACCGTATCCAGTTGATCGGTATCGAAGTTCTCTTCGTTTCCGGTCTTCAGTTTGATGCGGATCGAGATGCGTTCCAGCTTTGTCGTGCGGGGCGGCAGCATTTGTAGAAGCCGCGAGGGGCTGGAGTCCGACAGTTGGCCGCGAACGGTTTCGGAAACGAGATCTTCAAGTGAATCTTTCGAGTAGAAATCGAAGCTTGTCCCGAACGCTGGAATCGAACACATGTGGACATGGTCGCGGCGTTTGCCGACAACGTAGGGCACCGTCAGCGTCAGTAGTTCGTCACATGGGTAACGTCGCCCTTCGTCACCATCGGTGTAGACGGGCCGCACGCTGACCGGCTGGAACCGCAGTTCTTCGTCAGAAATCTCCGGCGGGATGCGCCACGCCTCGTTGGCGTACGACCACTCAAGGTACTGCTTCATCTGCGCCACCGCTCCGCGCGCGTTGGTTCCGGTTCCGACAAGCTGGCTTACCGGTTCGACCGCGCAGGCTGTGAACAGACCTTCGTGGTCCTCCCAGACAAGAATTGGAATGCGATACGTGGGCATACGGTTGAGTTTCTTTTGAACCGAATTGCGACGGGCAATTTAGGTTCGGTCAGTCGATTGGTTCTGCGCGGAGTTCCAACAGTTCTTCAGGTAAGGGCAAGGCGGATAGCATGAGCGGCAGCAGGTCTTTGCTGGTTGTGCTGCCAGTTCGTAAATCGACGACGGAGGTTTCTGCGTGGTACATCCGAACGACGGGGCGGATGACAAACGGGTTCGCGGGATTTGTTAGCTCGCCACCTTCGTCAAACATTCGGTCGTGTTGGTCAAGAACGCGTTTGATGGCGTCGGTCGGTTGTTCGCTCGGACTGAGTGGTATGGCGACAAGTTGGAACGGCGAAACCCGGGTGCCGTTGATATGCAGATGCGTTCCTTGTTCGTTCTCAGCAAACGACAACGCTCGGGCGCCTTCGAACACGGCCCAGGTGCAGTCGAGTTCCGCAAGCCGCTGTCGTACCTGTACCTCTTTGGGGCTGCTGACGGTCCGTTTGCGGTCAGCCCGAGCGGTGGGGTCGTTCATGATTCGCACGATCTCGGCTCTACGAGTGTCGTCAATGCCCAGCAGCCAATCGCTTCCTGCCGCGACGATTCCCTTACTGCTGAATGCCTGATCCCACATCCGCAGATGAATGCTGTGGCAGTTGGTCTGCAGAGGCCGCCTGAGGAAGACCACACGTTGTTCGTGCCAGTCATCGCCGTCCGGTAATAGGAAATTCAGAAGCCCAAGGTTGCGCACCAAGCGCGGGATTTCGGCTTCGGGATCAAGCCGTTCCATCTGACCGAGTCCGTTCATGAACTCGGTAATGTTATCTACGGCCATAAGTTCTGACACAATCTGCCGGCTGCTTTGCTGGGCCTTAGTGCGTGAACGCCAAATGGCCGAACGTCCGGGGCGGCCGCGAGTGACAAGCGTGTCTCCCATGTCCGGACCGGTGTTGGGCTTCTGCTCCGAGAGTGACTTGCAGACTGTTCTGAGTTCTCGAATGAGCTCAGTGGTGTTGAGGTAGTGGTAGTAATTCGGATCGATAGAACCGGCCGACAGCTCGCTTTGCGGTTTGCGTTCCTGACAGATTTCCGTTGCGCGATTGAGGAACGCTTCGGCTGCTTCGATGACTGCCGTTGGGTCCGTTGTATCAATGTCTCGAATTGTATTGAGCGCGGGTTCGGCATCTTTCAGAGGCTGAACCTGCGCCGACACGTTTTCGTTTTGCACGTCCAGCGACACGATGGTTGGTGTCGTGTTTGTTGCCTTGGCCAGTTGGTTGGCGATCGGCTGCAGGATCGTCTGTTCGACCTCGCGCCGAACACCGCGCGCTCCCCATTTGGGGACGTATCCGCGTTTGACAATCAAATCAACAACGCGCGGATGCGGGTGCATGATGCAACGCCGTCTGGAGAAGCCTTCTCGTTGGCTGACCGCTTCGATAAGCCGACGAGTGATCGCGTGAATCTGTTCATCGTCCAGCGGATTGAACGGGATGATCTTGTCCAGCCGGTTCACGAATTCCGGGCGGAAGAACTTTTCGACCGCCTGTAGGTACGCTCCCATTCGAGGTTTGCTGCTGCCGAACCCGGCGATGCCCGACGCTTCAGAACTGCCCAGGTTTGAGGTCATGATTACGAACGTGTTGCCGAAATCGACCGTGTTGCCCAGCGAATCCGTTAGTCGGCCTTCCCCTAACACCTGCAACAGCAAGTCGAAGACATCCGGATGAGCCTTCTCGATTTCGTCCAGCAGCACAACAGAAAACGGCTGCTGTCGGACGGCCGACGTCAGCAGTCCTTCGGGCGAACTAAACGTCCCCACCAATCGCGCGGCGGCGTAGTGGGTGACGAATTCGTTCATGTCGAACCGCACCATGCGTTCCGGCGAACCGTAAAGGTAGTTTGCCAACGCGCGAGCGCATTGTGTTTTGCCGACTCCGGTTGGTCCGGCAAACAGAAACGAACCCAGCGGCCGTTCGGGATCGTTAAGCCGAGCGCGCGACAGGCAAATGCGGTCGGCGACGGCATCGACGGCCGCGTCCTGTCCGACGATACCTTCCCGCAGTCCGTCAATCACAACATCGCGTTCCAGCCTTCGAGTCTGGTCGATGAAGGCGACGGTCAGGCCGCTGCGCTGTCGGAAGTCGGCCAGAACTTCCGCGCGCCGGATGGCTGAGCCCGGCGTTGCTCGCGATCCGAGACCACGAATCATCTCAGCCGCAGCGCCAGGCATTGCCTGGTTCCGGCTGAACCGGCGACACAGATCTGTCACGGTCGGGATGACACTCGGCGCGAACCGGCAACGCGTTTGTTCTACCTCACGGACAACGGATAGCAGCATCTTAAACGACTCCGCGCGGCTTGGTTCGTCGACGCGGATGATGTGAAACATATCTGCGAACGCGCGGTCCTGTTCGCGGAGAACTCGCAAACCTTCCGGCGTGATTTCGGCCAGCAATCGGACGTCGCGGCGTTCGATCCACGGCTTCATGACCTGTGCGATACTAAGATCCGAATCACGGCTGACTCCGGCGCGGTACAGACCTACGAGGTCGTCGAAGTACAACGTCAGGTCCTGTTTCTTCGCATGCTTCAGGATTGCCAGCAGTCGGTTCTCCCATTGGCCCACGTAACTCATGCCCGAGATAAGTCGCTGAGGCGAAAGCAACCATGTGTTGCCTTTGGATCCGAACGATTGTTGGTCTTCACGTTTTCGGTTGTAGACAACTTCGTGGATGAGGGCGGTCTTTCCTACCAGTCGTGGGCCAACCAGCATGACCGGCCTGCGGTCATCGTGTGTCAGGGCAGCGCTGAGGTCTTTCACGACCGGTGCGCGTTCGGCTGAACGCATGAGTCGATCGGGATACAGCACGTCCAGACAGCGGCCCACGTTTTCCAGTTCCGACGCACCATCTGCGACTCGGGATGGTGAGAGGAACGCGGCCAGATCGCTTTTAAGCGTCCGCGCTTTGCGGTTCGGTTCGATATCGAAGTTCACCGTGGTGACCCACGATCGACCAACAGAACCAATCGCGCTAATCCACTCGTCCAGGTTGTCCTGTTCCTTCTCGCGTTCCAGCAGAAAGTCCGTCAGCACTTGCTGAGTCGTCGCCTGCAGATCTTCTGACTTTGAGACCTCGAACCAGACGTCATCGCGGGTTGGCAGGAACGCCACGGTTCGGCCCAACGCGCGGAATGACACGACGGTAAACGTGCCGCGACGGAACGAGGTTCTCAGATGGAAGTCCAGGCGAAAGCGATGAACGCGACATTCTGGTGCGTAGGTTTGCCGCACGACAATTTCGAACAGGCCTTCGCTGCACAGCTTGTTCATCGACTTGCGAATGCGGCTTACGCAATCGGCAGTTGCCTTGCCAAGATTCGATCCGCGGTGCTCCGGCCCCTTAAACAACAATGGGCGCACGGAATACGTGGCGATCTTGTGACCGTCGGGCCGATCGGAATGAACAAAAAGTGGTACTGAAACGCGCATGCGGTTTTCTATTCGATGAGCCGATTGGCCTGTTCTATCAACCGATCCTGTAACAGCTTCGCCAGACAATCCGCGGTATTGCTACGCGTCCACACCATGCCTTCGCCACGCAGACCGGGGGCTTCGATGCGGCGCGTTCGATCGTTCCAGGTTCGCACAGCAGCAACCTGTGAGACTTCGCGCCCGTCGAGGACTGGTGCTGGCAGAAGCTTTTCGACTTCAGCACTGGTCGTCTCAATAAGACACCGCTGCACGGAATTGGTTCTCTTCCATTCGTGTCGTCCGACCTCTGCTTCCAGCAACGGAGTCGCCAGCGAGCCGCGGACTCGCAGAGCGATGCCAATCACGTCCTCACGGTAGACTGCACTGGACACACTGGACTGGGCCTTCCGTTTTTGCCCGATCATGGTCGTGATGCCTTCGTATGCTTCGCCTTCCTTAGGTTTGGCGATCCAAAACTCATCCTCTTTGAGTCTTACTTCCAGGTTCTCCGGCGGCCGCAACGAATAGATTCCGACTCGAAGTTCGTTTCGCTGGATGACTTCCTGGTAGGCTTTAAGCAGCATGTCCACGAAGTCGGCGGAGTCCTGATTGAACCAGATGCAAAGCGTGATTCTATCTGCATCGACATCCACGTACGTCAGTGCGTAAGCCTTCCGCAGAAGTTGCTGCCATTGATTCACCAGGTCGGTGGTCGCATCTTCGACGAGTTCCTTTTCGAACGACTCTCCATCGTAGAACGAGACCAGGAGTTCGTCCTCCAGACGGATCGCTTCTGAACGAACTCGTTCCAGTTCCGCCTGATAATCTCGGAAGTGTGCGATGCGTTCGACGAGTTCCGGTTCAGGCGACGGGTAGGGCACATTAATCTGGCCGGCCGCAATTTTCTGTTCGTACCGAGCGACGCGTTTTTCCTGCACGCTGCCAAAGCGGTACAGTTCGTTGCGCGTTTCGATGGACACGGAGCCGCTGTCCAACAGGAACACGTTCCGGCGCACATTGGAGACCTCGTTGATCATCACCATCATCGACGGATCACGCACGCCGATTCCCGTTGAGTCAGCCGTGTTCGATTTCCCTTTGACTTCGACTGCTAAGACATCATCGAATGAATCGGCTGCAGCGACTGTCGCGTCGATGGGTTGCGACGGGTCGTAAGCAATCGATTGAGTCGCTAAAGGCTTAAGCAGATGTTCTTCAATTGCGCGTTTCAGTGGACGGGCGCCGTAACGCAGGTCGTGGCCTTCTGCGACCAGGCGATCGATGACCTGTTCGCCAATTTGTAAATCGATTCCGCGGAACTGAATCCCATCGCGGTTTCGCACCAGGTTGAGTTCTCGCTGCGTAATCAGACGCAGCGTGTCCCGATCCAACGCGCGGAACGGAACGATGCGGTCGATGCGATTGAACATTTCCGGCCGCAGGAACGATTGGACTTCGCGAACGAAATGATCCTGCAGCTGCGAATATGCGGCGTCGCTGTCCCCGGCGTCCGGCCCGTCAAATCCGACGCTGCCGCGCGAGGTGCTTTCAACGCCCAGGTTGGAGGTCATGACGATAATCGAATTGCGGAAGTCGGCCAGGTTCCCTTCGGCATCCGTCAGTCGGCCTTCTCCTAATACCTGCAGCAACAGATCAAAGAACCGCGGGTGCGCCTTTTCGAATTCGTCCAGGAGGATCACACCGAACGGTTGATCGCGGACCTTCGCGGTAAGCAGTCCTTCGGGCCGGCCGGGGCCACCAACCAGCCGATCAATCGCAGCGGGATCGGAATACTCGCTCATGTCGAACCGGATCATGCGGCCGCGATCGCGAAAGAAGAACT
Organism: uncultured Planctomycetaceae bacterium; assembly: GCA_964485095.1. Lineage (GTDB taxonomy): Bacteria > Planctomycetota > Planctomycetia > Planctomycetales > Planctomycetaceae > CAYNWT01. The sequence goes on from CAZAIB010000032.1 coordinate 16,790, forward strand.
CGGTAATCGTCTTGGCCATCTCTGTCTTGCCAACACCCGTCGGACCGACAAACAGCAGCGAAGCAATGGGGCGTTCAGGCCGTGTCAGCCCGGCCTTCACGGACGCGATCAAATCGACAATGACGTCGACCGATTCGTGCTGGCCAATCACCCGCTCACGGAACCAATCTCGAACAGTAGCCGGGTCCAGAGGCTGGGACTCGTCCAATAGCATTAACGGCAGGCCGGTTTCGTCGGCGAACGCTTCGGTAATGTGCTGCGGTTCGAGAATCTGATCAGAGTCGCCCCGATCCTCAATCAGGTTATACAAGAACCGAATCGCGCGGCCTGGATACGCGCTGTAGGCTGAATACCTTCGGTGTAATCGATCGACTTTTTCGATGGCCGCGACCGAAAGCGGTTCGCCAACTTGTTTGGGAGCGATGCGAATGTCGGGCTGAACGAAATCGTCGGCCGAGATGCGCGTGAGTTCTTTGAGTTCCTTCTTCCGCTTCTTGTATTCGATGCGTTCGCGAACACGCTGCTGATGCTGTGCGGCCCACAGTGAGTACTCCAACAGGATTTGTCGGCCGGGGTTGAGTTCTGGTTCTTCGATGCGGATATGCATGAACGATTGCAGCACGCCGGGTGCAACGCGTTCCAGGACAGAGAATTGTTCCGGCGAACATTCGGCAATGACAACGATCTCGTTGCGATCCATCCTGGTTCTCAGAAAGTCGGCGATGCCCTGACTGTTTCCGCCGCCTTTGCCGGCTTCCACCAGTTCGGGCAAATTTCCCGAGTACAGCACCGCCTTCTGTTCGCGCAGTTCGCGGCACATTTTGTCGCAGCGTTCCTGCCACATGCCAAAGCCGCACATGCCGGCAACCAACCGACTACCGCTGGTTCCCCAGAAGTGAGTTCCACCCAATCCTCGCTTCCGACGCTGCCGCACAACTTCGTTGATGATGGCAGTCTTACCAACGCCGGATGGCCCGATTAACAACACGCTGCGCGGTGCTGTCGCTGCTAGTGCTTCTGCTATCAGGGTGACGTAACGCTGGACTTCGAATGCCGGAGCCAGTTCGGTTCCGTCCAATTGATCAGCTACGTCTTTCAGAACCGGCGCTTCAGTCGGTTCACCTTCGGCCATCTCGATTTGTTTCGGAGTTTCAATCTTCAGCGTGGTACTGTGTGTCTCCAAAGTTGTCCGAACAAACCGCGCAAGCTGCACCATGTGCTTGAGTGATGAGGACCAGCGGCGTCGCTGTAGTGCGAAACGAATGTGGTTCCGCACGCGCGAATCGAGTGTCTCGCGATCCTTAGCGAAGATCTCGATGCCGAGTACGGGGACGTTTGCCAACCACTGCTTCTCTTCGTGTTGCCAGACGATAATGTCCATCGAAAGTGTCACGGGTTTCGTCCAGTACAAATCCTGCCTGGGCGGATCGATACGGATTTCAACCGAACTCACTTCCGGCGTTCCGGTGAGTCGTCGCTGCCACATACGGACCGGCGGCAGATCAGAAACGGCATTCTGCACCAGTTCGCGCAGGCGTTGGATTCTGTGCGACGGCAGATCTGCTTCTGGACCGAGTTCATCGTCTGCGTCGAGCAGCTGTGGTACTCGAACAATGAGCGATGCTTCCGGATGCAGACGCACCTCGACAACCTGCAGACCATTTTCAACGGTCCGCCGAACTAAATTCAGCTGGGCTGGAAACTCAGGCAATGCAACACCGACGGAGCAAAAGATCGGACGTGTCGGTAACAGCGCGTCCGACAGAATATGTAGTGGACACGATTGTAACGCAACGGTTCACGGTTGTTCGGCTGAGGTTGTAGAACAGATTGAAACAACCCTCTGATCCGACCGCACTGCCCGGCGCTCTGGTCGCTTCAGGGCTTGAACCGCAGGACGTCGAACATGGATGACAGATAGTGACCCTGGGCCGCACAGGAGGTGCAGCGTTCGGACGTTTCTTTGTTCGAAATTTGATGTTCTCATCCGGGCGTTCGCGGGGTGGGTCAGTTTGCGAGATGTCCTGGTCGATCGAGTCTGTTCGGTTCTTTGTTCCTGCCCTGGCTTGGGAGTCCGATCTGCCTTCAGCCGCTGAGGCCTCTGCCCCGAGAAAACGCTCAAAAAGGCATGGCATAAGGCGGCTGGCCTTGCCTGGGGCCTGCATGCAGTGCGATATCGCTTACTTAAGGGCGTTCGGGCCGAGATTTGGCCCTTGGTTTCGGCCGTTGAGAAGGCGGGTCGCGTTGTGGTTTGGCAGCATGGTGAACTTTCCAACATGCCTGCGTGTGGAATTGATGTGGTGATTGAAAATGGGTGGAATGCGCTAAAAGCGTTGTGTAATCTCGGACCACACAATGTCCCTAAATGCGCCGGGTGGATGCTCGGTCCCAACCCACGAGGTAATTGGAAAACATGCGACTCGCACTCTCTTTGGCTTGTCTGAGCCTGCTGGCAGGTTCAGCACATGCGGCTCCACAATTTTCGGCCAACATCAACCTATCTAATTCCCGAGACATCGCGTTGCTGGAAGACGATGGCGTTCCGGGCGACCGGACGTATCAGATTCGGAGCTTGAACGGGACTTTCCCTCCTCAGGTGTTCGACCTGCCGGACAACGAAATTGTTATCAACATGTTGGGGGGCAACGACGTGTTGCTGTTCGACGGTTCGGTACTGGAAGGTTTCTTCGGCAGCGTGTTTGTGAATGGTGGTAACGGCAACGACCTCACCGTGATCGCAGGGCTGTCTACATCTGGTAGCGTGTTCTCAGACGACTTCAGTGGCAACAACGCACTGCTGATGTTTGATTCACAGATTGCCGGCAGTGTGTCTGTTAACGATGGAGCCGGCGGCCAGTGTCTCGCGCTCATCGATTCAATTGTGGATGGCGATGTCCTGGCCGTTAGTCCGGACGGGAAGAGTTCATTTGGGGTGATTGACACTTCAGTTGGCGGCGCGTTGCTGATTGACAACGGTGGTTTCGGAAACGATTACCTGTCTGTTTTCAACAGTAGCTTTGGCGGCGACGTCTTTGCGAGTCTTGGAAATGGCGAAGTGACTGCTGACGTTAATGACAGTGCCATCGCCGGTTCGCTTTCGGTTCTTGTCGAAGGCGGAACACTGGACCTGCAGGCTGATGAGCTTGGCGTGGGCGGTAGCATCTTCACATTCATTGGTGAAGGTGAGACCTCAAAAGAACTCAGCAACACAGTTGTTGGCGGAATCATTGACTTCGACGGCTTCCTGGGCTTCGACCGCACTATCCTGGACAACGTCCAGGCAGCAGAGATTCAGGTTGACAACGGCGAAGGTGGAAGCCTTCTGGAAATCACAGGGTTCTTCAACGCCAATCGACTGGTTTCCACTAGTGGTCAGGGTGTCGGCGATGAAATCTTCATCAACGGATCTGGCTTCATCGCAGATGTTGATATTAACAATGGCGATGGAAACTCACGGCTGGAAGTTGCCGGCGACGTGACTTTTGGCAACGTAGTTCATGCTGGCGGTGGCGGATTCACGACTGTGATCTTTGAAGGGACTTTCATTCAGAATAACCTGATTTCGTTCAACTTTGGCGGTGGAAGCGACGTGATCCTCGACGGTGTAACTGTCGCCGGTATGGTCGACGTCGAGTCGCTGGACGGTACTGACATCTTCCGTATCTTCGACTCTCTGTTCGGAGGTCCTGTCTTCATGCGAACCAACAATGGCGACGACACGTTTACTGTTTCGAACTCTGTGTTCAACGGTGACTTTGTCATTGACGGCGGATTCGACTTCGACATCTTCGAAACGTCGAACGACAGCACGTTTAATGGCCTGGTGTACACTCCGGGCTTTGAGTTTGTGCTCGACTTCTAGGCGGTTTCGATTCACGAAACCTGCAGCGTTAACAATCGAGGCCCGGAGATCTCTCTCCGGGCTTCTTTTGTTTAGCGTCGTCCTCCGATATTCTGCTCACTGCGCAACCGTTGCGCTTAACTAAACTGATTGGTAAAGTCCGGCCGATTGCTTTGCCGCTGGGAACCCAAGAGATTTTCATGACCAAGACAGACAGCCCACGCCTTAGCCCGATTCAACGTTTGAAACGGTGGGCCAAACTTCGACTGAGACCGACAGTTAACATTGCCGGAGTCGATCTTCCTGTGTCGAGTTCTTTCTCCACCCTGATGCAGGACATCCTGTACGCGGGTCTGTACGAAGAACCGGAACTGACGCTGCTGGACGAGAAGCTTGAACGCGATGACATTGTCGTGGAAGTTGGAGCAGGCCTGGGATTCCTGTCTGCGTTTTGTGCTAAGCGGATCGGTTCTGATCGCGTCTTTACATACGAAGCCAATCCCGCGATGGAGGCTCATATCCGTCGCACGTACCAGTTGAACTCAGTCGAGCCGCGACTGCGGATTGGAATGTTGGGGGCAGCACCCGGTACGCACGAGTTCTTCATTGGTGAAGACTTTTGGAGTTCTTCGGCAAGTCACAATGCCGGATCAACCGTAGTTGAAGTGCCTGTGTTTGATGCGGCTGCTGAACTGGAACAGATCAAGCCGACGTTCTTGGTGATGGATATCGAAGGTGGGGAGTACGAACTGTTGAAGTGCTTCGATTTTGGTTCGATTCAAAAAGTTCTGGTCGAGGTTCACCCTCGAGTCCTGACAGAGAGTCAGTTGGAAGAGGTCTACCAGGTACTTGAAGCGGCGGGCTTTTCGGTTGTGTCCCGCGCTGGCCGCGACGGCGAGTCGATTTTCCTGGAACGCAAGTCCGAAGCACAACTTGCCAACGGCGAGACAGGCAAAGTTGCACTCAGTCACAACTGAGGTCGGCAGGCACAGAAGGTTTCGTTCCGCAGGGCCAAAGAAATCGGATCCGTGCGCTCTGTTTGAATCCTCTCATTTCCTAAGTTCTGCTGAGTGCCGCTGTGCCGAGGCTTACCCGGTCCCCTGTTCCTGACATTCTGTGATGTTGGAGATGGAAGGGGGGCACCGCTGTAAGAGCGGGCGAAACGGGGCTTGGGTATGTGCGCCCCTTGGATCTATTGGCTCCTCTGGATTGAGCAGGCTGCGACGCGCTAATGGCGATTCTTGGGGGTGCCGGTGGCCCGGAACCCGTAGGGATTTTGCATATGATTAACCGCTGTTGACCGACTTCGGGGAATGGATACAATCGGCCGACGTGAGAAGTTTGGCAATATGCTGGTGACTGCCCCGGAAATGGATTTCAACACCTGAGCTGACTGACATAGGGCAAACTGCTGGCCAAGCCATGGATGAACTTTTTCGCTGAGCGAAGAAGGCGGTCAATCCCGCGAAGTGACTCGCGGGCAAACTCTAGAACGGATTGAGTCTCATGAAGACAGTGTTCACTACTGGTGAAGCTGCGAAGATCTGCAAAGTCAGTCAACAGACGATCATCCGATGTTTCGACTCGGGCCAATTAAAAGGCTTCCGAGTCCCCGGATCTCGATTCCGTCGCATTCCCCGCGATGTTCTCTACAAGTTCATGAAAGAGAACGGCATCCCGACTGACGCTCTTGAGAGCGGCAAGCGCAAAGCTTTGGTCGTGGATGATGATGAGGAATTGGTAGAGCTCATCCGAGATGAACTCGAAAACGACGGTCGGTTCGAAGTTCGAACCGCCAACAATGGATTTGACGCGGGCATGCTGGTCAAGGAATACCACCCTGACATCATTGTACTGGACGTCATGCTTCCGGACATCAACGGTAAGGAAGTGTGCACTCGAGTTCGCGCCGATACGGCTCTTGATGACTGCAAGATCATCTGCATTAGCGGCATGGTTGAAGCGGACAAGATTGACGACCTGAAGGTCGCTGGTGCGAACGAATTTGTTCAGAAGCCATTCGAAGTTGACGCTTTGATGGTTCGCATGTGTGCCTTGCTGGACATCGAAAAGACGACGTAACGTCCGGCGTTTGTTGTTGAGGACGAAGAGTGAGAGAACCGCGGCACGGCCGCGCGATCTGGCTCTTCATCTCTTCCGCCCTTTCACTTTTTCGCCGATTGCCCGATGGACGAAATCTGGAGACTGCTTGCGCAGATACTCAGCGAACAGGAATCGTCCGTTGAGTGGGTGATGTGTCGTCTCTGTTCTCTATGGCAGGCGGCGCTGGGTGAATACGACGTCTGCGTTGTGTCCTGTCGGGATAAGTTGCACGAGGGAAAGTTCCTCGTGTGCGGCGCAGGCGACGATCCTGCGGCTTCGAATGTTCGCGAATTTACCAAGCTGGCCTCAACTGATTGGACCGAGACGGTTTCCAATCAGTTGGCGACCGGGTTCGAACAGTACGAAGTGCTGAAACTCCGCTGCAACGATCGCTTTGCGGTCGGTGGCGTTCTGGTCGGAATCAACTCGGCGATCGCTGACGACGATCTTGTCGAAACGCTAAAGCTGATCAGCGCGAACGCGTTGCGTGAAGCGCAGGGCGGTAACGATTCGGAAACAGTCGGTGATTTGGCTGGTAGGGCAACCTCAGCAGCCAGAACGACAGCTGCAGGTGTGGTAGGAGCAGTTGTCGGTCGAGCCTCGTCGGATCGAAAGGCTAAGAAGGGCGCATCGAAACGGGACGAGGAGGACTTGGATCGCGACCGTGACCTGGATCATGACGGTGACCGAGACCGTGGTTTGATTCGCGAGCCGATGCGGGGCGATCGCAAGTCGTCGCGCGACCCGGCTGATTGGCAGTCGGTGGCGCTGGATCCCGACCGACTTGAATCGCTGGCTGAGTTTGCTGCTGGTGCGGGGCACGAGATCAATAACCCGTTGGGCACGATTGTTGGTCGTGTCCAACTGTTACTGCGTGAAGAAACAGACATCGACCGGCGACAGTCGTTATCCACCATTGGCGGTCAGGCGTATCGGATTCGTGACATGATTGGTGATGTCATGCTATTCGCTCGGCCGCCGCAGCCGGACCCTGAGTGGGTTCAGATGGCCGACATTGTTGAGGAAGTGTTGACCGGGTTTGAGGAAGAACTTGCGGCGGGTGAGTTTGATGTGGATGTTGAGTTTGCCAGGTCGGCTCGCGTGTACGCTGATCCTGTTCAGGTACGGGTGGCTTTTGGTGCGTTGATTCGCAACTCCATTGAAGCGGCCGTCGAAGGTGGGAGCCGAGAAATTCAGGTTCGAGCCGAAGAGGCTGCGGTCGGGCGGGGCAAGGGGCTTGAGATCACAGTTGCCGATAATGGCAATGGAATGACCGAAGAACAGCGGCGACACCTGTTCGATCCGTTCTATTCAGGTCGGCAGGCGGGACGCGGTCTTGGGTTCGGACTTTCAAAGACATGGCGTATCGTTTCAAATCACGGTGGAACTGTTGATGTTACGACCGAACGCGGCTGGACAACGTTCAAGCTGACGTTCCCCGATTCACCTGATTGATACTGAGACGAAGCATGCGAGCGGCTGGTAAGACGAACCGAACACCAGGCCGTTTGCTGCTTCTGGTGCTTGTTTCGATAGTGCTGCAATGCGTTCCGGCCAAAGCCGTCGAAGACGCTGAGGAAAAAGACCCTCCGCGGTTGCGAGTGCAGGTCCCGGCGATCGTTCTTCGGAATGTTCCCATCAACGAGTTCAGTATTGAGATCCTTGACAAAGCCGGGAAGGAAGTTGACACAAGCTTCAACGGGACCGTGGCGGTCAAAGGTCTCCGGATTGTGGAAGCTGGTGTGGAGACTCGCCCCACCACGCTGACTGCAGCCGAGGGGGTGATTTCACAGGCGACGGAGCTGGCCAAAGGTCGCCGAATCTACCTGGAGGACAACTTCCAGGTCACATTGGGTGAAGAGAAATCAACCGGGCTCGCCCACTTTACGTCAGGCTTCTGGAGTCTCCTGCCACCACTGGTTGCCATTGGCCTGGCGATTTGGCTGAAGGATGTTTACATCGCGTTGTTTGCGGCCGTCTATTCCGGCTGCCTGGTTCTGGCCGGCTGGAACCCCGCGCTCGCGTTCACGAATATGCTGAGCACAGAGAAGCTTGGAATCTCAAAGGTTTTGTCTGATGGTTGGAACCTACAGGTCATCGTTTTCACGTTGTTCCTGGGGGCCATGGTCAAGATCATGTCTGACAGTGGTGGCACCAACGCGGTTGTCGCGAAACTGTCCCGTCTAACCAGCACACGAGAACGCGGGCAACTGCTGACATGGTTCATGGGCCTGTTGATTTTCTTTGACGACTACGCCAACACCATGCTTGTCGGCAACGCGATGCGCCCGGTCACTGATCGATTGAAGGTATCCCGCGAGAAGCTTGCTTTTCTGATTGACTCGACCGCGGCCCCGATTGCCGGGCTTGCGATTGTTTCCACCTGGGTTGGTGTGGAACTGGGAGCCATCCGCGAAGGGCTGGCGGAACTTGATGTTGCGAAGGAACTGACACAGCAGGTCTTCATTTCATCAATCCCGTACCGGTTCTATCCGATCTTCCTGATTGGTTTTGTGATGATGATTGCGGCAACGGGCCGCGACTATGGTCCGATGCTGAAGGCTGAGCGAGATTGCCTGGATGGCAAGTCAAAGTCGTCAGGTAAGCAGTCAGAGAATGCAAAGCAAACGTCTATGTGGTATGCCATCGTTCCGGTGGCGGTTTTGATTGGCTGGATCGCAGTCGGTTTTGCTCTGTACTACGGCGACGATTTCGATTCGGTTCCGTTGCTGCTTCAGGCATCGTGCTTTGCCGCGTTGACTGCCGCATTTCTGGCGGTTGCCGGTCGCGCGATGAGTCTGCGGGACGCGGCTGAATCGTGGATGAAGGGGATGACGGAAATGTTCCCCGCGCTGGTCGTATTGGTTCTCGCCTGGTCCGTTTCGTCGCTCTGTCGGACGGATGGTGTGAACACAGCCGGGTACATTATCGAGCAGGTCGGCGACAGCGTGTCACTGGAATTGATGCCAACACTCGCGTTTGTGGTCTCGGGAGCGATTGCGTTTGCGGTTGGCAGTTCGTACGCAACCATGGGGTTGCTCATCCCATTGTTCATCTCGTTGGTCGGTTCGCTGCTGGCATCGCAGGGAGCAGACAATATGGCCGAAGCGGTGATGACCAGCCTAATGCTTTCGACAGTTGGAGCGATTCTGGCCGGGTCCATTTTTGGTGATCATTGTTCGCCGATTTCGGACACGACGGTTTTGTCATCTGCCGGGGCGGAGTGTAATCACCTGCGGCACGTGGCAACTCAAATGCCATACGCATTGACAGTCGGAACGATTGCGATTGTGTGTGGATACCTGCCTGTGGGCTACGGGATGAACCCGTGGCTCATGCTGCTGCTGGGCTTCGCAGCCTGCTTCCTTGTAGTTCGTTTTGTCGGTCGCCGTGCGGCGGCAGACTGACGGTTAGGTCATGCGTTTCTCATTCGACCAGGTCCTTAGTTCTCCAATCACATGCAACGTCTCCAGGGTATTTTTACTCCGAACCTCGTCCCGTACGACGCCAACGGGAATATCAACGAGCCCGAACTGCGGCGGTATGTTGATTGGCTTATCGAACGCGGCGTCCATGGTTTGTATCCGAACGGTTCGACCGGCGAGTTCACCAGGTTTACGGTTGAGGAACGCCGCCGGATTGTTGAGATCATCGCCGATCAAACACGCGGCCGTGTTCCGATTCTGGCCGGTGCCGCAGAAGCGAACGTCAAAGAGACTCTGCGTGCGTGTGAACACTACGCTGGTCTTGGAGTCCGCGCCGTCGCCATCGTGGCGCCGTTTTATTACAAGCTGAGCCCAGCTTCGGTTTATGCGTACTTCAAAGAGATCGGCGACAACACGCCCGTCGATGTGACGCTGTACAACATTCCGATGTTTGCCAGCCCGATTGATGTTCCAACGGTCCAGCGGCTGTCTGAAGAGTGCCCGCGGATTGTGGCGATCAAAGATTCTTCCGGTGATCTGCCGCACATGATCCGCATGATTCAGGCGGTTCGCCCAAACCGCCCCGACTTCAGTTTCCTGACCGGCTGGGATGCGGCGCTGTTGCCGATGATTGTCATTGGAGCCGACGGTGGAACGCACGCGAGTTCTGGCGTGGTTCCGGAAATCACGCGGCGCCTGTTTGAACTCAGCATGGCCGGCCAAATTGAAGAAGCGCGAACGGTTCAATACGACTTGCTGCGTCTGTTTGACACAATGATTTACTCGGCCGAATTTCCCGATGGGTTCCGTGCGGCTGTTGAACTGCGTGGTTTCCAAATGGGTCGCGGACGTCAGCCGCTGTCGTCAGAACAACGAACCGACCTGGCCGCGTTGAGCAACGAGTTGCAGTGCATGCTGTCACAGCACGGCTTCGCTGACCAGCCGGTAAGCGGTTGCCCGATCTCTCAGGGGCAGAGCAGTGTCGACCCCATCGAAGTCGGCCAGATCGCGCAGAAGGTCATCGCTGAACTACGCAAACGTGGGTTGATGTAAGCGCGTCTGGTCGCCTTCGTCGCCGCTTCTTCAAGCCACTGATATGAATACTGCCGCCTTGGCGAACTGGTAGACGGTGAAGATGCCCATGATGAGAGCCGCTCGTTTGGGCTCCAAATCTGCGCCTGCCCACAGGATGCCGGTTCCGACAATTGGATAAGCCAGAATCGCGATAAAGACGGAAACGTAGTTCGCCGCGACTCCGACGGCGCCATTACCGAAGATGCCGATCCCTAAGACCAGGGCAAAGAGCGTGAAATATCTGTCCGACCAATTCTCGTCAGACAGGAAGCTAAGCAGAGCAAACAGGACGATGGCATCTAGTATCAAACCACTCTCCTTGAAGAACTCGGGGGGGGCGCTAGGCCGCCTGCCGCACACTGTGGCAGTGACCGGGCTGAGTTACTTCAAGAGAGAACGCAGTTCTTGCGAAACCGGATCAACGATTTTCGCACGGTTTGTGTGGTTTTAGCTGTCTGACTTACCGGGCCACTTGTCCCACCAAGCGTCGAATTGCTTCAACTGGGCTTCGACAAATCCATTCTGACTTGCGCTAAGCTTGTCGGATTCATTGAACTGCAGTTCGTACGCCGCGTGGCCGCGGAGGACCATCAGGTGTTTGTAGTACAGCACCAGGTCTGGGCCTTCGTCGTATGTTGACAGCACGATGAGGGCCGCTTCGAGTTCGCGTGCATAGGTCGTGGCGATGGGGTCGCCTGCAGCCGCGCGTTCTGAGAGTTCAACCAGGCGAAGAACCTCGTTCGGTATCGCGTTGCCAATACCTGTGATCGCGCCGACGGCTCCGCAGTTAAGGAAGCCATGGACAACCTGCGTATCGACGCCCACCATTAATGCCAGGTCGTCGCTGCCGGACGTGATGTGTTCTGCCGCGTAGCTAAGCGATGCGGCTCCACCGAACTCTTTGAAGCCGACCAGGCTTGGGAATTCGTTTCGCAGGTCGAAAAACAGATCGGCCTTTGTTTGGAACCCGTAGTACGGGCTGTTGTAAATGACCGCCGGAATATCCGGTGCCGCGGCCAGGATGCCAGCGAAGTGGTGTCGCTGTGCGATGACCGATGTGCCCCGCGAGAGAACGCGCGGGATCACCATGAGCCCCTTCGCGCCCACTTCCTGTGCGTGGGCTGCATGAGCCGCCGCGATTTTTGGGTTCTGCGCACCCGTTCCAACAACCACGGGAACACCAGCTTCCGTCAGCGCGGCGACGCCCGCCATTCGCTGTTCGTCTGTTAGTAGCGGCCAATCGCCCATCGAACCACAGTAGACAACGGCGTTCATGCCGGCGGACATCAGGTCTTTGCCGGTTGTGACAAGGGCCGGAATGTTTGGTGAACGGTCAGCGTTGCACGGAGTCATCAAGGCCGGGATGCAGCCGCTAAAAACGGAATTGTCCATGGGGTCCATCTCTTGTGGGAACTCGCCGGTCGCCCGGCAGAATCGCTTGAATGAGCCATGTTAGCGGTGTCTCCAGCGAATGAAACCAGTTCGCCGCGATCGGGCTGTTGAGGCCGGGTGGGGTTCTGAGAACCGGGAATCCGTGCGACCCGTTCAATCCGCACACTTCGCCTGCCACCTGCGGGTTGCTGCGGTCTGGACGCCGTTCGCGAATGTCTCTGCGAACACCTGACCTACGTTTTCATACTCGCAACGCTCAAAGGCAGCCCTTGATGACCACTCCCAACGACACCGTCTTTCTATTGAGAGAACGTGTCCGGACTCTCGAGTCCCGGGTCGGTAAGTATCGCGATCAACAGGCTCTCCACGCTGCGCTTTACCGCATCTCAGAGACCGCCAGTGAGGCGAGAGAGATGAGCACGTTCTATTCGGCGATTCACGAAATCGTCGGAGAACTGACCGAAGCCAGGAATCTCTTTGTTGCCGCTTTGGACGAGCGGGGTGAATACGTCACGTTCCAGTATTGGGGTGATGGTGAAGACGACGAAGTCGAGAATGAGTGCATCAACAAAGCGTATCCGATTGACGATTTTCGCGAATCACTGACGGGAATTATTTTCCGCACCGGCGAGATTGTTCACCTGTGTCGTGCGGAGCTTGAGGAGCTCAAAGAGTCAGGCCGAGTGCGGATCACCGGTCGTTTGGCATCTGACTGGCTGGGCGCGCCGCTGAAGCAGGGGGACGAAGTACTTGGGGCGCTGGTTGTTCAAAGTTATGAAAAAGAGTTCCGATATTCGCAGCGCGACGAAGAACTGCTCACTTATGTTGCTCGCCACATTTCCACGGTGCTCAAGCGACGTCGTGACGAAGAATCACTAAAGAAGGCGCATGCAAGCCTGCGTCAGGCGAACGCAGAATTGCAGGCTCGATCGGACGCGATCAATGCTGCCAATAGTGAACTGGCTGCGATGCTGGACGATCGTCGCCGGATCCACCAGAAACTCATTCATGACGCTCGACATGATGGATTGACTGGTCTGCCAAACCGTCAAATGCTCATGGAACGTCTGAAATCCCAAATCGACCGGGAAGACGGGCATTTCGCTTTGATGTTCCTGGACCTGGACCGGTTCAAGGTCGTCAACGATAGTCTTGGCCACCTGGTCGGCGATCTGATGCTGAAAGAAGCGGGTCAAAGATTGTGTGATTGCGTCGGGCCCTATGACACTGTTGCTCGACTTGGTGGCGATGAATTTTGCGTTCTGATTGCCAACGAATCTTCCGCGGCGCAAGTGATGCGAGTTGCAAGCCGGATACTGGAAGCGATTGCCAAACCGTTCGTCCTGGAATCTCGGGAGATTATCTCCTCAACCAGTGTGGGCGTGACGCTAAGTTCCATCGGTTACGACTCACCTGCTGACGTACTAAGAGACGCCGACGCCGCGTTGTATGCGGCGAAGGAAAGTGGCCGGGCGAAGGCCCGATTGTTCAATCAACAGATGCACGAACAGGCCGTGGCGCGGCTGCAGCTTGAGCAGGATTTGTTGGTGGCTCTTTCGTCGGGTCAAATTGTTCCGCATTTCCAACCCGTTGTGGATCTTCAAACGCACCAGGTTGTTTCATTTGAGGCTTTGGCAAGGTGGGAGCACCCCCGCCTGGGCCTGGTGCCGCCATCTGAGTTCATCCGGATTGCTGAAGATGTGCACGCAATCTGCGTGTTGGGCGAACGGATCCTGGAAGCCTCGTTGCGTGAGCTCGCGGAGTGGCGCACGCAGGTGCAGGAACCAGTTTGTCTTAGCGTGAACCTGTCGTCACAACAGCTCAACGATAGTTGTCTGCCAGCGATGGTGAAGAAACAACTTAGTGCCGCCGGTCTGCCCGGAGCCGCACTGCAGTTTGAGATTAGCGAGAGCGATCTTTCGCAGTATGTTCCGATGGTCGAAACGAATCTCAGTCAGCTGGCCGCGATGGGAGTGAGGTTTGTGCTGGACGATTTTGGTAGTGGTATCGCAGCTTTGGGCGAACTGCACGAACAGCCGCTGGCTGGCATCAAGGTTGACCGATCGATCGTGAAAGAAATAAACAAGAATGAAGGCAGTCGTGCCATCGTGCGAACCATCAAGGCGCTCGGCGATGTCCTGGAAACAAGCGTGATTGCCGAAGGTATCGAAGACGAATGCCAGGTAGACGCGCTGCGCGAACTTGGCATTCAGTTTGGGCAGGGCTATCTCATGAATGCCGCGATGCCCGGTTCTGAAGTGAAGCAGTTGCTGCTGGGCATTACGTCTTGTCGAGTTCCACGCTGACCGGGACGCATTTGAATGCAGGTGTTCGAGACAGGTCGTCGACGTCTGTTGAAACCAGCACGTTGGCTTCCGGGTAGTACATCAGCACGTTGCCTTCACGGATATCGAACTGGCGGGCAAGGATGAACCGCATTTCGCTGCTGCTGCTTTTCACGCGAACCCGCTCATCCGGCTGGATACCAAGGCGGTCCATGTCGGCGGCGTTCATGAGAATGACGTCCCGGCGTGTTTGATTACGATAGATGTCTTCTTCGTCGTACACGACCGTGTTGAACTGGCCTTCGGAGCGAACGGTCATCAGTCGCAGAGAACCGTTTGTGTCCGGCGCAGTGATTGGAATCGCATGGAAGTTGGCGCGGCCGGATTCTGTTTGGAATTGAGCGTCTTTTGGAGATCGGCCGGTGACGTGGAACTCTTTCTTCGTCTCGTCGATCTTCCCGATCGCTTCGTAGCCAGGGATCAGGTCGGCAATCAGCTTGCGAATGGCCGCGTGGCTTTCGAGTTCTTTCCAGTCAATCGGACCATCGGAACCAAAGATGCCGCGGCCCATTGCGGCCAGGATTGAGACTTCGCTGCGAGGTCCTTCCATGCGCGGTTTGCCGCCGTCGCTTAGACGGACGAAGCTAAACATGGATTCCTGCGTGGTTGGTTGAGGTTCTTCGTCGCGTGGCAGAACCGGCAGGATGATGGTTTCTTCGGCGCGGGCGTGGGCGTGTCCTGTGTTGAGTGTCGTAGACATGTAGACCAGCTGTTTGAGCTTCGCCATCGAATCTGCGGCAAACTGCAGGTCGGGGTTGCTGCCGTACAGGTTGCCTCCAAGGCACAACGCGAAGTCCATCTCGCCGCGTTCTGAGGCTTTCATGCAAGCCATCGTGTCGTAGCCTGGTGACGTTGGTGGCTTCACGCCCAGGCGTTCTTCGAACCGTTTTATAATGCCGGCTTTGAGTGCCGGGGTGACGCCAACCGAACCCATGCCC
Source organism: uncultured Planctomycetaceae bacterium (assembly GCA_964485095.1). Classification (GTDB taxonomy): domain Bacteria; phylum Planctomycetota; class Planctomycetia; order Planctomycetales; family Planctomycetaceae; genus CAYNWT01. The sequence continues at coordinate 31,908 of CAZAIB010000032.1, forward strand.
TGAACATTGCTGTGCCCGCGAATCGGCATCACGCCGGCGTTGGGGCGACCAATCATGCCGCGCAGTAGAGCGATGTTGGCGATCATCTGAACCGTTTGCGTTCCGTGTGCGTGGTGAGTCACACCCATGGCCCAAGCGATGACCGCGTTTTTGGACGCGATGTATTTCAATGCAAGCTGCGTGATATCTTTGCGGGTGACTCCGGACGCGGCTTCGATTTCATCCCAACTGACCGCTTCGACTTCCGCTTTGAATTCTTCGAACCCGTTTGTGTGGTTCGCGATGAAGTCCGTGTCGTGCGCGTTCTGGTCAAGCACGATGCGGGCGACACCGATCAGCAAAGCCAGGTCACCTCCGATGTTGGGTTGGATGTAGCTGCTGGCGATCTCAGAACCAAACAACAAACTCCGCACATCAGACGGAACTTTGAACCGCACGAGTCCTGTTTCACGCACAGGGTTGATGACGACGACGTCGCCCCCGCGGCGGCGAATCTGCATGAGCGATCGCATCAGGCGCGGGTGGTTGGATGCGGGGTTCGCTCCGATGAGAATGTAGAGATCGGTGTTGTCCAGGTCGTCCAGCTGTACGGTTCCGGCGCCGCTGCCGATGCTGCTGGCCAAGCCCACGCCGCTTGCCTGGTGGCAGTAGTACGAACAGTTGTTGACGTAGTTGGTTCCCATTAACCGGGCCATCATCTGGACCAGGAACCCGGCTTCGTTGGACGATCGGCCGCTGACGTAGAAGAAGCTGCGTTCGGGCCCGCTGGCTTTCATACGATCGACAATGCGGCCAATCGCGTCGTCCCATTCGATGGGCCGGTAGTGTGTGTCGCCGGCCGCAGCGACCAACGGCTTAACCAAACGGCCACTGGCTTCGAGTTCTCTGGGGGAGAGAGCCTGCAGCTGGTTGATTGAATACTTCGCGAAGAACTCATCACTGATGGCTCCCTGCATATCCGACGCCATCGCCTGAAACGACTTCTTGCAGACTTCGGGGAAGTAGCCGCCCTCGTTGACCATCCCGCCAAGCTGCCCGCCCATCCCGACAGCGCAGGTCTTGCACGCGTTCTTTGAACGCATCGCCTTCCACATGGCGCGAAAGCCGACCTTACGAGCCAGCTTCAAGCTGTATCCGACCGCTCTCCATCCACCGCCGCTGTTTGCCATGAGGTTGTCCGTGATTCGATTCGATGAGTGGATGTTATGAGGAACCGCCGCGTAGTTGGAAGGAACGTCGGCTCATGGTCTGGCTGCGGAATCACTCGAGCAAAGAGAAAATCTCTGGATCGTGATTGACGTTTATGACAATTGTCGTATTATATTACGACATCGGTAGTAAAGTGTGTCGAACTTCAGAGGTGCTTCATGGTCAGTCGTCGAAAGAAACCAAAGCTCTCGCCGGGCGAGATGGAGATCATGAGCCTCCTTTGGCAGCACGGAGCGCTGACGATTGCGGAGACGCACGAGAAGCTTGATCGGCCGATCGGATACACAACGGTTCAGACACGTTTGAACCGCCTTGCTGACAAGAAACTGGTTCGTAAGACGAAAGAACGGCCGGCTCGGTACGAGCCAACGGTGACGTCAGAAGATGTCGGAGCCAACCACCTGGACGATCTGCTGGAACGGGTCGCAGGCGGCAAGGTGGTTCCTTTGGTCGCCCATTTGGTGAACGACCGCCGCATCTCTGAAGCAGAACTGTCTGAACTCAAGGAGATCATCGATAACGCTGAACGACGTATGCAGGAGGAAGAGGAATGAGCGATTTCCTGAATCCGTTGCTGCGCGCGTCTATGGTTTTGGCCGTTTCGGCAGCTATGGTTTGGTTGGCTTTGCGGGTGCTAAAGATTCGGTCAGCGATGGTGCATCAGGTCGCCTGGTCGTTGGTGTTGTTGCAGGGGCTAATTCTGTTTCCCGTGGCGCTGGACTTACCTGTGTTGCCGGCCGCTATTGAACCGAATGTGGCTGCCGGGCTTGCCAATGAATCTTTATCGAGCGCATCCCTGGAACCACCAGGCGTGGCGTGGCCGGACGACCGTTCGCAATCGACTGCTGTCTCAACAGCCGGTTTGTCTTCAGACGAGATCGATGAGTTTGGACCGAACAACGAACGATCAGCCGAAGGGTTGTCTGTGAGTGCGGCAGTTGGACCTGGTTCTATTGAGCAGCCGATAACCGTTGCTTCGAAGCCAGCGTCCAATCCGCGGCATCCCGAAGTTTCGTGGAGCTTACTTGCGGGCGTTGTGTGGTTTGTCGGTGTCGTCCTGCTGTCCACTCGGGCGGTTTGGTCGTACGTTCGGTTCCTTGCCGAAGTTCGGAACGCGACACAAGCTCCGGAGGTTTGGGATTCGCAATGGCAATGGCTTCTTGCTTCGCACACACAGCAGCGAGCGAGAATGCTGTGCCACGAAACACTTGGGCCGATGTTGTGTCGGACGCCGAGTGGAAATGTTCTACTGGTTCCGGAAGAGCTTTGGGATGGTCTTTCGCTTGAGCAGCGTGATGGAATTCTACGACACGAACTTGGCCACCTGCAGCGACGAGACATCTGGGCTGTCCTTTTCGCGCGGGTTGTGGCGGCGGCGCATTGGTTCAACCCCCTGGTTTGGCTGGCGGTCAGTCGATTTGATGAGTCGGTCGAGTGGGCGTGTGATGAACGTGTCGTGAAGCAATCACCGCAGCAGGCGCCTGCGTTCGCCAAAGCCCTGTTGGAGATGGTTCAATCTCCTAAAACACCAGTGTTCGGAACAACTTCGGCCCAGGGTTCGCCCTTGGGCGTTCGCATCCGCCGCCTTCTACGACTTGGCGTATCTGATTCATTGGCGAAGCGGAGCGCGGTGTTCGCCTTGTTGTTGATTCTGTTTGCAGCCGGGGCGTTTCAGGTGAATCTAACGCAGCGGGCTGTTGCCGCGAGTACTCCGACGGCGGACTCGGCGGTTCAGGAACCGAGCGATGATCTCGTTAAGGATTTCGCTTCGCGGGTCGCGGGTTCTTCGTATCTCGCCAAGCGGTTCGCTGAAGTTCTCCAAACGCCGTCTGGTCGAAGTTTGCTATTGGAACGGATTGAGCACGTGGGAAAGCAAATTCCTGCGGGAGTTCGCTGTGAGGGGACAGTTCGATGGATTGAGGAAAACTTCGAGAAGCGAGATGGCCAGTACGTCTTCCGTGCGGGTCGCGAGGAACACAGAAAGGCTCTGCTGGAATCTTCTGCTTTGTATGAGCAGAACGCGACGCGGCTGGAAGTGGCGATGAAGAATGTTGCTCCATCAATCGGAGGGCAGAGTGAGGGTGCTGCCCTGGCTCGCCGGTTCCTCACGACAGAAAACGCATCTTACGCGTTGCTCGACAACCGGCTGAAACGGATTCTCCAACCAAGCCATCGCGTGGTTGCTGACATTTGGAACAAGTACTTCGTGCTCGATGTCGATGGCGGCTATCGGATTCGCCAGATGTATCTCGCCGATGCGGAAAGAACTCTGTCGCAACTCGAACGGTGCATCAAAGCGGAGAGGCTGCTCGGTGCGGTGTTCAACGAATACGCTGGTGAGATGGTTAGGGCTAACGGAACACTTGAGCCGTCGACCCTTGAGTCGCGAGCGGTGGTGGCGTTTAGAGATCCGTTGTTCGCGGCTTATCGGTCAGTTGAACGGTTGGGCCACAGCGAGCAGCCCGTGCTGGAAAACGCCAACGCTCTGGCCAACCAGCTCGAACACTACATCCAGGATGGATCGTTCAAAAACGAACAGTCGAAAGGTCAGGTCCTTGAGTGGTTGGTACCGTTTGTGAAGCTGAAGCAGGCCCACTCGCGGATGCAGCCGGCGGTGCGAGAGTTTGCCAGTCGAATCGCGGCTCAGTCTCCGCTCGAAGAGAAGTTGAAGGCAGCACTCGGTACCCGCGTCGGTACTGTCTGGATTGCATCTACTTTCAACGCCGAGATCAATCCGGACGCGCCCAGGGCGTTGGAGAACCTTGTTTGTCGAGCGATTTGCCCGAAGCTGTCGAAACTTGAATTTGCTCTGAACGCGAACCTGACCAAGCCATTCCGCGGAGGCGATTCTCTAAAGGTTGCACTCGACTCTATTGGACGGTCCCACGGCGTCAGCATTGTCCCGGACCGGTTCCTGCGAGAAGACCTCGGTATCGAATCGCTGGACAGCATTACCGTTAAGTCAGACCTCTTTCTAAACGAGATCACACTACGTCATGCGGTGAAGATCATTCTGGAGTGCCTTGAGGGTGTCGATGAACCGCTGGCCTATGTCGTCCGGGACGGCGTGATGTTCATCACCACACAAGTGGAAGCAGACAGCGATGGTAGCGACGAGGAAGGTGCCCAGAGGTTCGAAGAAAAACTGATCGTACACATGCTTGGAGAAGTCCGTCGCTTTCGTGGAGAAGCGGGAGTGCTCTCCGGCTTGGTCGAGTCGTTGGCCGATGCGGACGTGAAGAGGGCTCTTGAAACGCCAGCCGGGACTTTTGCCGTGAGGGATCAGGTAGCCGACATCCTGCAGTCCGAACACGATGGGTTTAGCCGCTGGGTCGATGCTTACTTTGAAGAAGTTGACGACGGTTGGAGGCCGCGTGCAGGAGCGGATCGGGTGATGCAAGACATCATTGAGTCGGCGAAACAGACCAAACAGAAACACGCGGACGACGAAGCCTAATCGTCCACACTACCTAAATCACTCACGCAGATTAAATACGATGGTGACCCCATGAATGCGCTTGCAATTTTCCTGACTCTGTTTGTCGCAGCCGGACCACAACAGGTTCGCTGCTCAATCGACCTTCGCAAACCGGGACACATGTCTGACATTGTGTCCAACGCGTTGCTGTCGTTGGGCAAGTACGAAGAGGCCGAGGTCAAGAAGTTCCTGACGGGCTCTCAGAATCGTTATTCTTCGGGCAACGAACTGCTGAAGTCTGCAGCGAAGAAGTTCGACATCGACGAGAAAGAACTCACTCGACTGGTTGCTGAGTTCAAACATATCAACTGTACCCATCCTGTCGCGGCGGGAACCAAATCGGCGGCGGTGGAGGAGGTTGAAACAAAGCCGGCCCGTGTTGGTTCGATGCTCAACGCGAATCTTCCGGTCAGCAAGTTTGCTGAAGATGTGACGTTGCACGTGGTTCTGCACGAGATGGCTCACGCGGTCGTGCGGGAATTCGATTTACCGGTTCTGGCCAACGAAGAAACCATGGCCGACGCGTTCGCAACGTTCTACCTCACAACTTACATGCCTGACCGCGCGGTTGATGTGTTGGAGGCGCGAGTGAAGTCGTGGATGATTGAAGCGGGCGAAGTACCGCGCCGCGAGTGGACGGTTCAGGGCGAACACAACAGCGACGCTCGACGAGCCTACCAGGTGGCTGCTGTGGCTGTTGCCGCTGACCCTGTGAAGTACAAGCGTGTTGCTGTTGCGGCCGGGATGACCGCTGACAACATAGGGAGTGCCAGGGACTACGGTACCGAAATTCACCGTTCATGGCGCCGCATACTTCGGCCGTTGATGATGCCCAAGGGAATGAAGTCCACAGAAGCGCGGGTGAGTTTTGATGATGGTTCAGAGACCGCAAAGCAGTTAAGCAGCCGCCCGATCGCTAAGGAAGTTGAAACGGCTTTGCGGAGCTTTGATTGGCATTCGACCGTGCGGATTGCGTTTGTTGAGGGCGATGGTGGCGCCGGCTGGAACCGATCGCGGCGGACAGTGACCGTCAACAGTGCGTACATCAAACGGTTCATCAGGCAGGGCGCTCAGGCGAAGAAGTGAGTTCGATTGGATGAAAAGTGGTGTGTTCTCGATTAGATTACTCCGCCCGGAATATTCGAGAGCACCACATGGCTACCAACATCGATTTTCGATCTGACACTGTCACCCGCCCAACGGCCGCGATGCGTGAGGCAATGGCGAACGCGGAGGTTGGCGATGACATGATGGGTGAAGACCCCACCGTCAATCGTCTGGAAGCTCGCTTCGCTGAAATCTTCAGCATGGAAGCCGCGGTCTTTGCGTGTTCCGGGACGCAGTCGAATCAGATGGGCGTGCGTGCCAACTGTGTGCCGGGTGACGAGCTGCTTATCAACGAAACCGGTCACATCGCCAACTTCGAAGCCGGCGGCCCCGCGGTGCTAAGCGGCGTGACGGTGAGAACCATTGAGGCGCCTGACGGCAAGTTGGATCTGGAACACCTTGAAGGCAAAATTCGCGCGACGGACCAGCATCTTTGTCCGACGAAGTTGGTCTGTCTTGAGAACACGACCAACATCGCGGGCGGCCGAGTCTACACAGTCGAGCACATGGCTCGCGTGTCGGGTTGGGCTCGTGAGAACGGACTGCGAATGCACCTCGACGGCGCGCGGGTATTTAATGCGTGTATCGTTGGTGGGTACGAACCGGCCGCGATGGGGCCGTTGTTTGATACGATTTCGATTTGCCTGTCTAAAGGACTCGGCTGCCCGATGGGTTCCATTCTGGTGGGCGACGGCGAGAGTATTCGCAAGGCGCGGTTGGCTCGAAAGCAGTTTGGGGGTTCGTTGCGTCAGGCGGGAATTGTCGCTGCTGCGGCTGAGTACGCTATGGATCATCATGTTGATCGCCTGGCCGAAGATCATGACAACGCGATGTTGCTTGCGAAGAACCTGAACGAGATTGATGGCATCAATTTGAATCTGGCTGATGTCGAAACGAACCTGGTGTTCTTTACGATTGACGCTGAACTCGGAACCGCCGTGCAGTTGTCAGGTAAGCTGCGAGAGCAGGGCATCTTCATTGGTCCCATGGGCGGGCAACGGATGCGAGCCTGCACTCATCTGGATATCTCGACGGAAGATATCGGAACCATTACGGACGCGATTCGCGAAGCGTGTTCGACCGGGTTTCGGGAGTACGCTGTGGTTGGGGCAGGTCCGTACGATAAGTAGTTGCGTTCGTGTGGCGGGGATTCGCTCTGTCTTGGAGTGGTCTGTGCTCGGCCCTCTCCGGGTCTGAGAGCCCGACTCTCCCGGAGAGACTGTGAATTTTTGGTCCATCACTATCCTGGGTGGCCGGGGTTGGACTGAGCCCGCGAAGGAAACCCCGGTTCGATTAGCGCGCAGTGCTCAAATTCAAGTGAAACGTTCGAACCACGTTCCGGGGTTTCACTCGTGCCTCGCTCCAACCCCGGCCACCCATTTATTCATAGCCTCGGAGGGGAATGACGGGTGGGCGCGCAAAAAATGGACGTTGACCAAGTGGCCAACGTCCATAGATTGTTGCAGATTGACGGGCTGAACTACTTGCCGAGTTCGTCTGCGTACTTGCCGGCTCCGTAGACGGTTCGCATGGATTCGCGGATTGCTGATCCCGCGACTGAGACGGCTCGGGAGACGTCGTCGGTGTAGAGATAGTCGCTGGTCAGGCTTTGAATGTTGCCATCAAAGATGATGCCGACAAACTCGCCCTTGCGGTTGACCACAGGACTGCCGCTGTTGCCGCCGATGATGTCTGCGGTGCAAACAAAGTTGAACGGCGTTTCGCTTTTGATCTTGTCTTTCGCACCATCCCACGATGTCGGCAGCTTCCAGTCGCCAGTCGTGCCGTGGTCGGCTTCGTGCTTGAACGCGTTGCCCATCGTGGTCCAGGCAGGAACGGTTTCGCCGTTTTCCTGGTAGTTTCGAACGGTTCCGTATGCCAAACGCAGCGTGAACGTTGCGTCCGGGTAGGTTCCAGTTCCCTGAACCGCATTGGTTGCTTCGGCGACTTTCGCGTAGGCCTGACGTTCTTCTTCGGCTGCTGCTTCGCTGGCTTTTCGTGATTCGCGAAGCAGTGGTTCCATCAATTTGGCTAGGGCAATCATTGGATCATCAGAGCCGGCGATGGTTCCGCCTTTGGCCAGTTTGCGGCGAGCATCGATGTCCATCAAGCTTGTTCCGCCGACCAGTTCGGACGCTCGGTCTGCGGGGCTTTTGCCATCGAGGACTTTTTGAACCAGTTCGTTCTCGGCGTTCCAGTACTCGACTAATCGAGCCAGTTCGTCGGCTAGTTTTACTCGTTCAAGGTCCGGGTAAATGGGCGCGGATGAGAACAGGCTTTGTTCAAGCGACTCGCGTGCACTGTCTCTGAACTCGCGAAGACGTTCGGCGCTGGGCTTCTTGTCTTCGGCCGACATCAGGACCAGCGTTTCCGCGAGGCCGTAAAGGCGTGAACGGAAGGTTGTGACCTTGCCGAGTGTCTTGACTTTCTCTTTCTGCAGTCGAGCGACATCGTCCCACGCGGCTGCCAGTGGTTTTAGCTTTGGATCGGCCTTCACTGCTGCAAGCAGCCGGGCTTCGGCCTGCATCTTTTTCTTCATGACGGCCGGGTTCTGCAAGCCGCCAATCATCCCGGTGTACGCTTTGCGTGAGTTCTGCAGTCCGAACAAATCGTCCTGAGCGCGGCGTTTTTGTTCAGGACCACCAAGTCCGAACTGTTGCATCAGAATCTCTTTGCGACGAATGAAATCCAGGACATACGGGATTCGCGCGTCGCGCAGGTGCCGCAGTGAATCTACTGTGAAGAGACGCTGTGTTCGGCCGGGGTTTCCGGATACGAACACCAAATCGTTTTCTGCTGATGGTTCATCCGCCCACTTCAGGAAGTTGTCAATCTTCGCGGGTTTGCCGTCTTCGTAAACGCGAAACAGCGTTACGTCCAGGCAATACCGGGGGTACTCGAAGTTGTCAGCGTCACCGCCGAAGAATGCGATCGCGGCTTCGGGAGCCCACACCAAACGGATGTCGGTGTATTTCTTGTAGCGGTAGAGATGGAACTTCGAACCGCCATACAGAGTCACAACGTCGCTGCGGAGTCCTGTTGCATCAAGAGACTTTTGTTCGATCTCAGCCATCGCCGCGCGGCGGGCTTTGGCGGCGGCTTCGGTGGAGACGCCGTCCTTGACAGCAGCCATCACCTTGTCGGTGACGTCTTCAATCGAAACCAGTTGATTGAGTTCCAGGTCCGGGGCTTTGAGTTCTTCTCCAGGGCCGCTTGCCAGATAGCCATCTTCTGCGACGTTGCGATCTTTGTTGGAGAGCTTGAACAGTGTTTCGCTGGCAACGTGGTGGTTGGTGAGAACCAGTCCGGTTGATGAAACGAACGAACCCGATCCGCCTGAATTGAACCGTACCGACGAAAGCCGCAGATGGTCGGCCCATTGCTTTGTCGGTTCGAAGTCGTAACGTTCTTTGAGTTGCTTTAGTGGCAGGTCATTGAACAGCCACATGCCTTCATCGGCTGAGGCGGCAAGTGGCACGGCGGCCACCAGGCAGAGGAGACAAACGACGTTTCGGAGCATGGGCTGGATCCCTGAGTACACGGTGTGTTTACTGCCGGATCATGGCAAATGCCGGGCCGGTTCGCAAAGTATCCGCGAGCTGGCAAGGTGTCTGACTATTCCGGTTGGTCAGTGCGAATGCAGGCATAGGCCGGGACTGCAAGGGCGGCTCCCAGGATTGTCGCGACGATATAGACCCACAGGTGTTGAACCTGGCCGCTAAGAAGTGCGGGAGCGATAGAACGAGCCGGGTTCATGGAGGCTCCACAAATGGGGCCAGCCATCATTGCTTCGAATCCCACAACTGATCCGATGGCAATTCCAGCGGTGATCCCTTTTTCCTTTGAGCCGGTTGAGACGTTCAGAATGACAAACATCAGGATGAATGTCAGAACCAGTTCGAACACAAACGACTGCAGCCAGGGCCCGGCGGGTAGCGTTGCTCCCAGATTGATGTGGTCCGGAAACATGGCCTTCAGCAAACCGCTGGCTAAAAACGCCCCAGTGCTTTGGCTGACGATATACGGAACCACCTGTCGCCGTTCAAAGCGTCTGGCCACCGCAAACCCGATTGTCACCGCGGGATTGATGTGCGCGCCGGAGATATCGCCAATGGCGTAGATCATTGCCAGGACGACAAGGCCAAACGTGATTGCGATACCAACGTGGGTGATTGGGCCATTGGCGGCGACATCGTTTACAATAATGGCGCCTGTGCCTGCAAAGACCAGGCAAAACGTTCCGATCGACTCTGCGACATACTTTCTCATGCCAGGTGCCCGTCGGCTCTCATGTGCATTTCGTAATTAGTTTCACATTTCTATAATTATCGAATCATGAAAACAACCCAAGCTGTTCGCGCGATGTCCGCTTTGGCTCAGGAGTCCAGGCTCAAGGTCTTCCGGATGCTGGTGCGCGCGGGTGAGTCTGGAATGGCGGCCGGGCAAATCTCAGAGAAGCTGAAGGTCGCGCCAGCCACGATGTCGTTCCATTTAAAGGAACTGACAAGTGCAGGCCTTATCAATCAGCGGCGCGACGGTCGGCAAATAATCTACTCACTCCATGTCCAGTGCATGCAGTCGCTACTGGCATTCCTGGTTGAGGACTGCTGTCAGGGTCAGCCTGAACTGTGTCAGACAGCTTTCGCGTCGATTAAATGCTGCGAGTAAGGCAAAGTCGCCGAACTCTCCGGTTCGGTCACAGCATGGAGTGGAAGCCGGCTCCGAAACGCCTTGAAGCACGGACTCGGAGAGTCCGGCGACAATCCTGTGCCTAAGGATCGACGACTCTAAGAAGGTTGGTCTTTTTCCTGAGCAGCCGCAGCGTGACGAAGACTGCCAGGCCAAACAGAAAAATTACGGTCCAGCTGGTGTCCAGGTAGAACCGTCGATCGACCACAACATGTTGGGCCAGATGCATCAGGAAGAAGCCGGTCGTGATGCCGAAGACGCCGCAGTATTCTTTCTTCAGGACAGTTCGAACACTGAAGTCTCTGGAGGGTTGCTGCCATTTGCTGAAGTTTGGAATGAAGCACGGACGCTCTGCCGCCCACCGGAGGTACTCGTCACCGAATTTCTCTGTGAGGAACGCCTCTTCAGTGGCGATGATCCGTTCGTAGTACAACCAGAATGCGAGTACGTAGATCATTGTGAACGAAAGATCGCCGACGACTAACACCACGCCCAGCCAGATGATGAAATTGCCAAGGTACAGCGGGTTCCGAACAATCGAATACATGCCGGTCGTGTTGAGTGACAGAGCCTTTTGGCTGTGCGTATTGCGGCCGGATGTTCCACGAGGGACAAAGCCAATGGTTGCCACACGAATCGCCAGGCCCAGTACTGAAATGGCCAGGCAGCCGAATGCCCAGTACCCCTGCGGAGTCTCGACACCCGGTTCGTAGTTGAATCGCGCGGCTACGGCCGCGGCGGGAGCCAGAAGCATGAACGGCAGGAGACTGCGCCAGCGGAACAGGAAGACGCCATCGTGGGCGAGTCGAGCATTCATCATCATGGGCGAGAGAGTCCTAACGAAACGGCCGGCGCTTAGGCTATGTACCGGGAAACGTCGGCCGGAGTCAATATGGACGTTTGGCAGAACGGCTTAGTGGCACTTTCTGCCGAAACATGCCCGGTGCTAGCAGGAATGGCTGCACAGCGGGACTCATATTCGCTGACGCGAGTATCAGGAGTTGAGTGTGTCCTCGTACAGCGTCAGCATTTTCTCGAGGCACAGTTCCAGGCTGTAGTGCTCACGAATCATGGCGGCGCCGGCCTGGCCCATGTGTCGGTGCTGTTCAGGATCCTCGAGAACCTCAAGAGCTAATTCGCTAAGGCGATCGACATCGTAGAAGCCAGCCATCAAGCCGTTTGTCCCGTGCTTGATCATCTCGCGAACGGGTGGAGTGTCAGAGCCCAGAACGGTGCAACCGCACGAGAGTGCGTTCATCATGGACCAGCTAAGTACAAACGGAACCGTCAGGTAGATGTGCAAGTCAGACATGCTAAACACATCAATCAGCGTCGATGGGTCCACTCGACCGGTGAAGATAAACCGATCCAAATCGTAGTCGTCCTGTTTCAGTACGTGTTCTCTAAATGTCTTTTCCTTAATGTGGTTCTCGTCGCCGCCGTAGCAGACTCGGTCAGAACCAACGCACAGAAAGATCACGTCATCTCGCGCGTCGCAGATTTTCTTTGCGACCTTCATGAAGATGTCAAACCCACGCATGGATTCAAACCCGCGCGAGACGTAGGTGACGATGCGCGTTTCCGGTGGGATGATTCGATCGCCAATTTTACGTTCGACACCCTCGCGGCGCGCCCAGACGTTGGTGTCGATTCCGTCAAAGATCGTTTCCAGTTTTGGCTGATACTCTTTTGGAAACAGGCTGCGTTGCCATGACGTGGGACAGTAGCCTCGTGTGCAGGTGTCGAGATCGACAAGTATCATCGCGTTGCGTGTGCGCGAGCGGAGGATGGTGAGTTCTTCGGTTGGGAACTCCTGTCGGAAGTCCAGGTCGGAACCCTTGCTGCTGTAGTAGTATTCGAAGTAATTGAGGATCGGGACGTCATAAAGATCCGCGAGGAATGCGGTCGAACCGAAACCACTGTGGCCGACAATGAGATCCGGCTTGATTTCAGGATGAGCTTTGCACGTTTCGTACACAGCATGAGCGTGCCAGGTCGCGTTCTCAAATGTGCGGCTGCAGTAGTGCGACGCCGCGGTGGCTCCGCTTTTCGTCTTGTACTGCACGCGCCGAATGCCGTTGACGTTGTCGTCGGGCAATTCACTAACGAAGGTGCATTGATGCCCCTGCTTGCGGATAAGGTGTCCGGCAATGTGCCCGAACTGAGCCGGGAAGTTCTTGTGGACGAACAGGATGTGCATTTTTACTCCCGCGAAGACTTCATACCCGGGCGATCAGCAGGCAAGACCCGGAAATTGAAATGCCACTGCTGACGGAAGGTACCAGCAGTGGCATTTTCAGAATAGCCGGAGCTTACTTGGCGTTTTCGTTCTTCTCAAAGTGCCCGTGATCGGCGGCCATCATTGCAGCAAGATAATTCAGCCTGGCTGCGTTAACGATTTTCTCGAACTCGATCTTGTCCACTGTGTCCGTTGGCTTGTGGTAGTCCGGGTGGAACCCGCCAAAGACAAACGTGATCGGAATACCCTTCTTGGCAAAGTTGGCGTGGTCGCTGCGGGTGTAAACGCCTTCCTGGTCGTACTCGAACGTGAACCCAACATGTTCGTTCGCTTTCAGTGTCAGGTCGTGCAGGGCCATCGAGATTCGTTTGCTACCGACCAGGTGAATATGTCCCACATTCTCCGCGGCGGTTTCCTGATTGGTTTCTTCATTTCTGCCGACCATGTCCATGTTCAACATGCAAACCATGTCTTTTAGTGGCTTGGTTGGATTGTCCGCGTAGTGTGCTGAACCCAGAAGTCCGAGTTCTTCACCGCAGAAGACAATGAGGAAGATGCTCCGCTTCGGTTTGACAGGGTTCGTGTGAATCGCTTTGGCAATCTGCAGCAAAGCGGTCGAACCGGAACCGTTGTCGTCTGCACCAGGGAAGACTGTTTTGCCTTGTGTTCCGAGGTGGTCCAGGTGAGCACCCAGTCCAACGTGTTCGTTGCGGAGGTCTGGATCAGAACCAGGATACCACCCGATGACGTTGGGTATTTCAACGGTCTCTCGAACGACTTCGATCGTGTAATCGGCTTTGAATCCTGTCGAGATGACAACGTTTTGTTTTGGTCGTTCTGAGAAGAAGTTCTCAGCGAGGTAGCACTCTTTGGCAAGTTTATTGGCGTCTGCAACACCAATCGAAATAGAGGGCGTGTCGGTCGGCACAGACGCTCTCCGGCCGATTCGATCTGTCCGCAGGCCTCGGGCAGTCACGCGAATTATGGCTGCGGGTTTGGCGTCGCGGAGAACCGCAGGCATTGACGTCCGGCGGAATCGTCCGCGTGCGGCAGCCTGGTAGACGATAATCTTTCCTTCGAATTGTTCAGCGGTTCCGATGTCGGCTTGCGTGTCCGTCAGGTTCATGAACACGATCGGGGCTGAGTTTTTCGATTCGCCGACGTAAGTACTCACCCCAAACTGCAAATCGACTTTGGCGTCGTTAACAGCCAGTGCTGTTTCTTCCGCGACGCTCGTGCGAATCAGCGGCACGGTTTGGAACCAGGTTCCATCGGTTCCGGCTGGAACGAAGCCAACCTTCGCCAGTTCTTCTGCGTACCATTTCGCAGCTTTGAAGAAGCCTTCCTGCCCGGTTCCGCGGCCGGCGAATTCGGTTCCGGCAAGGACATTCAGGTGCTTCCGTGAGTTCTCAACGTTGATGCTGTTGAAGCCGGTTGAGTATTTGTCAGGTACTGGTTTGGCAGTCTGATACTGCGCGAGCGAGGTCGAGGCAGACAGCAGAGCGATCGTTGCGACAGGCAACACGCGCAGAGAAAAATGAGACATGCAGATACTTTCGAGAAGAGTCACGTCGGAGTGGCATTACTAAAACTACCATGCGACCACGGGGTCTCGCAAATCATTGCGAACGCGCGGTTTCGCCGCCTGGGTGACGAGGGTCACAGTTTCTGCTTTGTCTCGGGGTAGAGTGAGGCACGGGTGACCCCGAGGACGTAGCTCGAACGGTTCATTGCACCGTAGCGTAGCAGGGTGATCGAGCCAGGATTCCCTGCGCGGGTGCAGCGCCGGTTTCCTTCCGAGTCGCAAATGTGGTGGGCTGCGTCACAATGTGTTCAGTTGTTGCAAAGTCGCTTTGCCTCGGTGGCCTGGCTGGATCGGCCTGAATAGCAGGCAATACATGCCGATGGTGTTCGGTTCGAGCGACAAGGCTGACATGTTGTTTTGTTTGGGACAGTGCAGTCTGGCGCGTAGAATGAATCAATACCTGCGATCAGATTTCGGAATGTGTATAACGCTGTCCCATCGATTGAAGGTTCCAGGACATTTCGACCAACATTTCTTGCCTGCTGGCGAACACCCAGAACGCTTGTTTGAGAACACACCATCATGCACCTTCTGTTAGCCGCTTGTCTCGCTACGTTGCCTGCCGATTTGCAGATCAACGCCAGCGCCGTCGATGGCCGTTCCGTTCACACCGCCGGCAACGCCGTCACCGTAGTTTGTTTTCTCGGAACCGAATGTCCGATGGCGCGGTTGTATGGGCCGCGGCTTTCGCAACTCGCAGAACGCTTTGAAGGGCAGGGCGTTCGCTTTGTTGGAGTGAACAGCAACCAGCAGGATTCGTTGGATGAAATTAAAGCGTACGTGAAGCAACTCAAAATCGCGTTCCCTTTGGTTCGCGACGAACGGAACACGATCGCTGATCAATTCCAGGCACAACGAACGCCGGAGGTTTTCGTTCTGAACAGCGATCATAAAGTCGTCTACCGCGGCGCGATTGACGATCAATACGCGCCGGGAATCAGTCGGGCCAAGCCGGGGCAGGAATACCTGCGGACTGCGATTGAAGAACTACTCGCCAGCAAACCAATCAGTGTTGCGACGACACAGCCTACCGGTTGCCTGATCGGCCGCGTTCGTAAGGCTCTTCCGAACCCAAAGGGCATCACGTACACGAAACAGGTTAGCCGAGTCCTGGCGAAGAACTGCAACGAGTGTCATCGCAAAGGCGAGATTGGTCCTTTCGCTTTAGATGACTACGACGAAGTCATTGGCTGGGTCGACACGATGATGGAAGTCATCGACAACGGTCGGATGCCGCCCTGGCACGCCGATCCGAAGTTCGGTCACTTCGCCAACGCGCGTTCGATGCCGGAAGCCGACAAAGAAATTATCCGTGACTGGATTGCGGCCGGAACCCCGAAAGGCGACGAAGCCGATCTGCCGCCTGCCACGAAGTACACCGAAGGCTGGCAGTTGGCCGAACAGCCAGACCGCGTCATCGAAATGCGCGATCGTCCGTTTATGGTGAAG
This sequence comes from uncultured Planctomycetaceae bacterium, assembly GCA_964485095.1. GTDB lineage: Bacteria > Planctomycetota > Planctomycetia > Planctomycetales > Planctomycetaceae > CAYNWT01. The sequence goes on from CAZAIB010000032.1 coordinate 47,664, forward strand.
GCGGAAGGCACGGTCGAGTACCAGTACTTCGTCGTCGATCCCGGTTTCGAAGAAGACAAGTGGGTCAGCGCCGCGCAGGTGATTCCGGGAAGCCCCTCGGTTGTGCATCACGCGATCGTGTTCATTCGCCCGCCTGATGGAGAACGCTTTCGCGGCGTCGGCTGGCTAACCGCGTACGTGCCGGGGCAGCGATTGGTCAGCCTTGAAAAAGGCCGCGCTCGGCGGGTTCCGGCTGGTTCGAAGTTCGTGTTCCAGATGCACTACACGCCCAATGGAACCGAAACGCCGGACACATCACGCGTGGGAATCAACTTTGTTAACGAATCAGAAGTGACGCACGAAATCTTCACGCTGGTCGGTATCGATCAGGAGTTCGAAATTCCACCCAACGCGCCGTCACACAAAGTCAGTGCGACTGTCCCGTGGCTGCCGAAGCACGGCGAGCTGCTGGGTATCGCTCCACACATGCACTATCGCGGGAAGAGTTTTCGGCTGTTTACCGACAAAGCCAAAGAGAACACTTTGCTTAACGTGCCGAACTACGACTTCAACTGGCAGCACAGTTACCAGCTAACCAAGCCGATTCCGCTGAAGGACATTGAGCGACTGCACTTCGAGGCGACGTTTGATAACTCCGACGGCAACCCGTTCAATCCTGATCCGAAACAGTGGGTCACATGGGGCGACCAGACGTGGGAAGAAATGGCGGTCGCGTTCTTCGAAGTCGCCGAACCGCGCGTTATCAAAGACACGCAGGCAATCGCTGAGCGAAATAGGCCGAACCCGAAGCAAAGGCAGGCAAAAATTGATGCGTACATTGCCCGCGTCTTCAAGAAGCTCGACACCAACAAAGATGGAATCATCGAATACAGCGAGTCGCCAATTGTGCTGCAACGATTCAGTTTCCGAACGCTCGACAACAACGGCGACCGCCGGATCACTCGCGAAGAAGTGAAGACCGCAGCCGAACGAATTTACTGATCGCCTGGACTGCCAATTCGGAGACTTCGAATGCTCATCGATCGTAAGCTGCCAATCTGTATCTTCTTTGCCGTGTGCGTCTGTGGTTTGACGGAACCCGCTTCCGCACAACTGGGGATGCGGCGGGCGCCAACGGAGTCGTTCGAGACTCGATTGAACGACTGTCTTGACTGGTTGCGTTCGCAGGGCATGATCGAGAAAAAGGCTAAACCGGTTTTTGTTCGTACGTCCCGGCAGCACCCGGTTGACTTGCCTCGAAATCGTCCATCCCTGATGCTGGAACTTAGTCGAGATGACAAGCAGGTGCATTGCCGTTCGCTGACTCTGGGATTGGTAAGTCGTCCGATTGCGAAGGCAGATGTACCGGGAGCCACAGAACTTCGGACACTGGAATATCGCCGCGCGTACTTGCTGTTTCGACGAGAACTGTCAGCAAGACTTGAGGAGTATCCGCATCATCCTTTCGGCGAGTTTGAGCTTATCGAACTGCTGACCTTCCTGGTGATTTCAGAGAATGCGGGGGAACAGGAATCCTACGACAGCCTGGTCAAGATTTGTTCTGAACACGCGGGGCTGTTTAACGAGTTGGACAGGGAGCGTTTCATAATTAAGCGGGTCAGGGGGACGCTTAGAGGGTTCTATGCGCTGCTTAATAATCGCTCGATGCAAGCTTCCGCCCGCGTGTCCAAACAAGAACTGCTGGAACGCGTGCGGCGGTTCGTGAAGACCCACTCGGGTACAGAGTTCGCCGAACAGGCACAGCGGTTTGTTCCGTTGTTAGAAAAGACGATCGCCGATGAAAAACGCCACCCTGAGAAGTCTGTTGACGAGATTAAGGAGATGGCGAAACGCAAGGATGTGGATGGTCTGATTCAGCAACTGCAGTACGTGTCCGGGGGCGTCACCATGAATGGGCAGCTCGCAAATCCGTTCATTTTGGAAAACGCGCAAGCCAAAGCGTTGGTGGAGTTGGGCGACGTTGCTGTTCCCAAACTCCTGGATGCTTTGAGTGACACTCGCCTGACATACCTGGGCACATCGACCGTGAGGGGTGGTAACTACCGTGTCCTTTCCTGTGGCGAGTGTGCTGCGCAGATACTGGATGAGATCATGCTGGGTGAAGAGTTTGGCATGGAGTTTGAACGGACTGGTTTGTTCGAGCCTCAGCCTCACCTGAAAAAGATCGAAAAACGTGCGCGGAAATGGTGGCGCGAGTATCAAGAGACAGATCGTGTTGAGTTTTGGGCCGGCAAGCTGGACCGTGTGTTTGAAGATGACTGGGACTTTTATGAAATCGCACTGAGTTTGGTTCAGAAGTACCCTGACCAGGCTCTGGGTGTTATTGGGCCGAAACTGGCCAGTCACCCTTATGTCTCAAGACATTTCGTCGAGGACATTGGAGAACACAAGCCGCCGAGCTACGTCAAGTTCTTGATGTCCTTGTCGAAGTCCGATTCAGCGTCCTTACGGTTTGGTGGAGCCAAGGCACTTTGGAAACTGGGCGATAAGTCAGGAATGCCGATGGCCTGGAAAGACTGGCTTCGGTTCACTGAGCATGGCGTACCAAAGGCGATCAGAGATCAGGAATTGAATTACTTGAGTGACTTGTCGAGATTCCTTCTGTCTACGGGGCCAGAGTCCATCGATAAGGCGCGGTTGCATTTTGGGAAACTGACGCCGTACGCGGCGGAGGTCGTCGTGGCAAGGTTGCCGCGTGTGTCGCGATACGCAGTTAGGTCTGAACAGCAGAAGAAGGAACTCAAAGCTTGGCGGAGCACGGCTGAGGGCAGAGCTGTGACGTCGCTATTGCTGACCGCGATCGACGATCAACGTCGATTTGGCCGGAGGAATCTCTTGGGCAAACCGGAGCGACGTATTTGTGATGTAGCAGCCCTGAGCCTGGCCAGTCTGGTGGTCGAGAATCTACCGGAAGTTCCGAACCTGAATAGGAAGTCAGAGCAGGCAGAACTTGATCGCGAGTTTGATGAGTTCATCATCAAGTTAAGACCACGAGCACAGGATTTGTTGAAGTAATGCAGCGATGTTTGCTGCCCATGATGTTGGACAACGTCTGACATCGCCGAGTCGCCACTCGTGCTCCAGCGATTCATCTGTTTTGAACGAATTTACTGATCGCCACTGAATCGCCCACTATGACTCGCTTCTTTCATCGACTTGCCGACTTTGTTGTCGGGCACCGTTGGTTTGTGTTCCTGCTGCTGATTGGCATTACGACACTCGCCACGATTGGCCATGTGCAGCCGCGGCTGATTCTGGATCTGTTCGAAGACGATGTCGTCGAAGTGCCGGGTGTGGCTGCCGGATCGGAAGTTGGTACCACGGCTCCGCCAAACGTTGATCCAGTCAGTATCTCGCGAGCCGACCTTGTTATCGTCGCCCGGTCAAAGCAGTTCTTCACTCCCGATGGAGCGAAGACCATGCGGCGGGTTGTTGAGAAGCTGGATGAACTTGACCAGACGCGCTACATCCTGTGGATGGATCGTGTTCCCATGCTGAATATTTTCGGCCTGCCAGAACCGATTTTGCCCAACGAGAACGCATCGCAGCAGCGGTTCGACGCCGCAAAGAAAAAGGCCCTTGCGCATCCGTTGGTGAAGGGGCAGTTGCTGAGCGAAGACTGTGAGACAATGTTGTTGATGGTGACGGCGGACCGCTTTCACATGCTGTCCGATTACGAAGCCACCGATCTGCTGCGTGAGACTGCGGAAGCAGCGGCTGATGAGTTTCCTGACACGGACATTCAGTTTCAGGTGACCGGCGATATGCCGATTACGATCGCGGCGATTAGTTCTAACGAATCGAACCGGGTCAAATATCAGACCATCGGCTACGGCGTGATTGGGCTGATGGCCATCATTCTGTTCCGCGGCATTCGAGCCGTCGTGATTGTGGCTCTGGCGCCGATTTTGGGTGTGTACTGGACGATCGGGTTTGTTGGGTTTTTGGAGTACGGTCAGAACCAGTTGCTGACGGTCATTCTGCCGATCCTTGTGAGTCTGGTTGGGCTGACGGACGGCGTGCACCTGATGGTTCAAATTCGCAAACTCCGCGCGGAAGGTTTGGACGAACGCGAGGCGGCTCGGCAGGGACTCAGACTGGTGGGGCTGGCGTGTTTTCTGACGTCGTTGACGACGGCGATTGGGTTCGCATCGTTGATGCTGGCCAATTCGGAGTGGGTCCAGGAGTTTGGGCTGGCGTGCGTGATTGGTGTGCTGTTGTGTTTCCTGTCGGTGATCCTTGCCATTCCGCTGGCGTGTTCGACCTGGCTTGGTCGCAACGTGCACGTTGGCCAGGAACACAGTTTGATTGATAAGAACCTGAGCAAGGTCAGCATTGTCATCGACGCGGTGCTAAAGCGTCCCGCGTTCATGGGCGTGCTGGCGATTCTGGTGACGGCCGGGCTGTTTGCGATTTCGTTGACGTTGAAACCGGACCAACGACAAATGATGGGGCTGCCGCAGGACGCCGAGGCGACTCAGGGTTACATGCACATGGACAAATCCATGAAGGGCCTTGAGTTTTCCAGCGTCAATGTCACATGGTCAGGCAATGTTGCGGATGACTCGCCGGAGCTGCTGGAGGTTCTAACGGAAGTCGATGACTTCCTGCGATCAGAGGAACTCATCGGCCATCCGCTTTCGATTCGAAACCTTATCGACGCGCAACCCGGTTCTGGTCCGCCGGTCGAACGTATGTCGATGCTGGAACTGTTACCACCACCGTTGAAGCGAGCGTTCTACACACCCGAGCGGCGTGAGGCGAACATTTCGTTTCGCGTTCAGGATCTGGGTATCGCGCGGTACGGAAGTGTGTTCGAGCGAACCGAGGCGAAGCTTGCAGAAGTGATGGCCAATCACCCCGAGTACAACCTGGAACTGGCTGGCCGCGCGGTTTGGCGGTGGAAGAACCTGTACCAGGTCGTAGTCGATCTGGCGCTGAGTTTGGGAACAGCTTCGATTATTATCTTCATCGTGTTGGCGATTGTGTATCGGTCTGTTCGGCTGGGGCTGATTTCGATCATCCCCAACATGTTCCCACTGGTTGTGACCGGAACCTACCTCGCTCTGGCCGGCTACAATTTGGAACTGGTGATGGTCGTGAACTTTACGGTGTGCCTGGGCATTGCCGTCGATGACACCATTCACTTTTTGACTCGGTATCAGGAAGAAACCGCGCTCACGCCAGACCGCGATCTTGCGATCCGCAACGCGTTTACGGGCGTCGGCACGGCGCTCATCATGACGACTACGGTTCTGGTCGCCGGGTTCTCCACGGTCATCGCCAGCGACTCGCGCGAACAGCAAATCTTTGCGGTTATGGGCGTGCTGACAATCGGTTCGGCGTTGTTGGGCGACCTGATATTCCTGCCGCCGTTGTTATCGCGGTTCGGTGCGAAGCCCGGTTCGGATGCGATCGCACCTGATGAGGCTGGGCCGACTGCGACCACGTAAGGTTCCAGGCGTTGCTGCGATTAGGTTGACTGCGTAGAGTTCTGCAAGCCGCCCTCATTTCGAGAGATGTCATGTCTGACAAACAGCAGAAGTTTAGGTTCCCCTGGAAGATGACTGTCTGGTCGATCATTTTGATCGCCGGGTTCATCCTGCCGAAGGTTTTCATCGCCGACATCGAAGAAGCGACCGGTCAGGGGCTGGACTTCGCAGGCATCGGCGGACTGGCCTGCGCGATGTTGTTGTTCCTGTCGTGGTTTCTGTACATCGTGTTCTTTAGCGGTTGGAAATGGTGGCGACGAGTATTTCTGGCAACTGTGGTTGCGTCGATTCCAATCGGATTCTTGCTGCTGTTCGAACCGATCGGCGGCGACCTGAACGGGTGGCGTTTCAAACGCGCTCGCACGGCGCTTTCAACAGATATCGCTGCACCTTCTGCTGATTCTGCGGCCGTTGATTTGAGTGTTGAGACGGCCGACGACTTCGCGGGGTTTTTGGGCCCGAACCAAAATGGAATCATGGACGGCATCGAAATTGATGCCGCGAAATTCGCGCAGTCGAAAATCTTGTGGAAGAAACCGATCGGCGAAGGCTGGTCGGCGTTCTCTGCAAGAAACGGCTTTGCGGTGACTATGGAACAACGTGGCGAAGAAGAGTGTGTCACGTGCTACGAGATTGGCAGCGGTGATCTGAAGTGGATCTACACGCACAAGGCTCGCCATGACGACATCATGGGCAAGATTGGGCCACGATCGACGCCCACGATTCATGAGGGCAAGGTTTACGCCTGCGGTTCGCTGGGCAACTTTGTGTGTCTGGACGGTTCAACCGGAAACGTGATCTGGCAAAAGAGCATCCACGATATTCTGGGCATCGAACTCGAAGAAGTCACAGGCCGTGCGGGCGAACCGGCGTTCCGCGAGAAGCACTATCGGTTGGCCTGGGGGCGAGCGGCTTCGCCATTGATCGTGGATGACATGGTCGTCATTCCCGGTGGCGGTCCCGTGGTCGAAAAAAATGTGAATGGAAAAGTCCAAACTGTTGACGGCGAGATGCACACGCTGCTGGCGTTCAACAAAGACTCGGGCGAACTCAAGTGGAAGGCCGGCGATCAGATGATTGGTTACGCCAGTCCGTCACTGGTTGAACTGGCCGGCCGTCGTCAAATTGTGATTACCGCAGAAGCGACCATTATGGGCTTCGATGCGACCAGTGGTGAGACGCTCTGGACC
>CAZAIB010000033.1:0-51503 GCA_964485095.1 uncultured Planctomycetaceae bacterium
CTGCCGGGCTCGTGTTGAGGCCGCGGCTTTGTACCGGCCGTCGTGAACGTGCCATCAAATGTTGAAATCGATGTTGATATGACCGCTGAAACTTTCGCCTTCGGTAAGATCAGAGGCGAACAGCGAGGCGAGTAGGTTCTTGCCCATGGATTCGAATCCATACAAAAGTACTTTCAGCGACGAGCCGACATCGGCTCGTCGTTTTTCCGTGGTAGGCATAGTTCTGTCCGGCGCCGCGCGAACGCAGATTGGTGGATGCAGAAGTTTAGTCTGAGCTTTTGGAGGCATCGCGTGACAACCAACACTAGCCAAGACGCCAATACCCCGAACGATGAGCCGCGATTCTCATGGTTACACCTTGCCATGTGGATGGGCGGCGGCGCGATCGCAGCGCTCGGGTTCTACTGTCTATTCTATGTCACCAGTGTTGGACTACGTGAGCAACCGCAGCAGTGGATGGTGCCAGCAATCTTTGGAGTCTTCGGCGCCGCCGTGGGTTTGTTTAGGTATCGATCTCGGCTGCGACTTCGAATTCTTGTCGCCGACGCACAAGAGATCCAACGTCGCATAGGTGGCAATTCGGCCATTCCAGTTCCGCGTTTTTCGTGGGTGCATTTCCTGGCGTACGTCGCTGGGGGCACGATTCTTACGGTTGCCCTGAGGGCTGGCTTCCATCCGCCAGATCCGGAATACTTTGGCGTTGAAAGGGCCCGGGAGATATGGATTCGCAGTCTGTTGATCGGTGCGTTTACTGGTGGAGTGGGCTATTTCTTCTTTAAGCGAAACCGGGACGTGGGGACCATCGACCGAGCAGTGACAGGCGCTCGGAACCCCACCGGTGGTTCGACGAAAACCCTAATTCAAAACGCGTTCTCGCACACAGACCTAGTGGCTTATGCCGTCGGCTACCCGGTCCTGTTTGTCAGCGGAATGTGGGCGATAGACCATTACCTTTTGTTCGACAGCTTCAGCCAGAACACTTGGAAGACCTTCCTGAAATTTGGGGTCTTCAACGGCCTGTGCGCATATATCGGGCATATCCATCGGCAAGTTGACCAGGAAAGAGAACGTCAGAGTTTTGACTCAATTGACTGGACGCCACTCCCCTAGTTCGGTTGGTCGTACCCAGTCCGGGAGGTGAAAGAGATGCAGGGCAAACAGAAGATCGAAGACGCAGACCTGTCTGAATCCACATTCCGCGACGTCGCCTTCACCGGTAGCCGGTTTCAAGATGTCAGCATGGCCGGAACAAAGTTCGAAGACGTGACCTTCGCGGGAGCCACCATTAACAACGTGGACTTTTCGAACGCCGTACTGACAGACATTGAAGTCACCGGCATGCGAATAGATGGCATCCTGGTAACCGACCTGTTGGCCGCCTACAAAGCTGCATCGTCAGAAGAGACTTAGCTCGCGTCTTCACCGCCAGTCGCTTTACACGGAGGTACGTCATGCAAAGTGTTGCCCCATAGTCGCCGAACACTCCGTGTTCGGGCCGGTCCCAGGACCGGACTCGGAGAGTCCGGCGACGATCAAACGTACTCTGGCGCGTGAGTCAATCGAGGCGTTCGGAACAACGACCGCACTGAAAGTCGGTTCGAGGCCAGCCAGTAATTCAGTAGACAACAACGGTGGCGTCATGGATCCCTAAGTCGATCCCTGTCTACTTTCCGAATTCAACTGCATGAACCCGTTGGTCTACCACTGCGTTAGCGGGCACTCGTTCTTTACAGGCGTTGCCTTGTTGATGCTCGCCGCGGTCGTGTCGGTTCGGCCGAAGCCAGCGATCAAGCGAGTGCCCACGTTCGCGTTTCTGGCCGGAGCAACCGCGGTTGCCTTGTCTTCGACACCCATCCCCTACTGGTTCTGCGTGACTGCCGGACTTGTTACAGGTGCATGGCTGGTATCGCGGAACAAGAAACCATGGGGAGCCCAAACTGCTTACGCGATGGTCGCGGTTTGGTTCTTGGCAGCCGCATTGGAAGCTCCGTACCACATCGGGCCAGCAATCCAACCGGCGATCGAACGCAAGCTGACGGTCATCGGCGATTCAGTGACCGCGGGCGTTGGCGGCGATGAGAAGTCCGAACGTTGGCCAGCCATTCTCGCCAGGCAACACGATCTCGCGGTTCAGGACATCTCCCACATGGGTGAAACGGTTGCCTCCGCACTGAAGCGCGCTCAGGATCACAAAATCGAATCGCAGGTCGTGCTTCTTGAAATCGGCGGCAACGATGTGCTCGGGGCGACAACGGTCGCTGAGTTCGAACGCGGCCTGAACCGACTGCTGGCACACGTCACCGAACACAACCGACAGGTCATCATGTTCGAGTTGCCGTTACCGCCGTTCTTCCATGAGTACGGACGAGTTCAACGAACCGCCGCGTGGAAGCATGGCGTGCGTTTGGTTCCGAAGCGTGTTTTCCTGTCCGTCATCGCTGGTAGCGATTCGACGTTGGACACCATTCACCTTTCGCAGCCTGGTCACGAATTGATGGCCAGTACGGTTTGGCAAATCGTCGACGCTGCGTTCGAGCCCGGTCACCAGGACAACTGACTGGCACCGTTTTCCACTGACAACGCCCCCAAAACGGCGTTCACAGCCCATGTTGTGGAAAAGCAACACGTCCCAACAACCGATCCCCGGTCAAGCGGACCAATCGGAACAGGCTCTGAATCAGCCATAATTGCCCGATCGTCTTGTGCATGTTGCACTTGGTGAGTGCAGCGGCGCGCAAAGTTGCCTACTTTATAGGGGATACAAAAGCCACGACATGAAGCTGTCTGCCCCGAGGTAACCGTGACGCCACCAAAGTTTCAGACTCGGACTGTCATCATCAAGCCAGCATTGCGCTTTCTTGCCGGTGTTGCAACACTGCTACTGTGCCTAAGCAGTGCGAGTGCTCAGCAGAACCAGATCAACAAGCCACCCGAAATTACCGGGGAAGGCGGATCGATACCCGTCAGCATTGTCGACGGGCGCATGGTGATCGCGTGCGATATCTCCGGTCCACGAATGCGAGCTCCAATCAATCTATGGTTGGACTTCGACGGCGCATATGGGTTCCAACTGCACAACCGAGCCGCGGCGGGACTGCCGGCCGAAACGCAGGCGGGTCGACCGATTCCGCTGACGTTGCACTTTCCCGACTTCGACATGACGCTGGCTCGACGTGAACTGGGACCGGAAGACGACTTCGAGAAGTTCACCAAGTACAACTCAAAAGAAATCGGAGAGAACGCGCTCTCCGGCGCCATTGGTGTTCAGGTTTTAAAACACTTCGACGTTGTGTTCGACCTGCCCAGCGGACAAGTGAGCCTGCTAAAGCCCGGTCAGCTGAATGGCCGGCAAGCCGCACAACACCCAAAAGAAGTCCTGGCGCGAGTCACAACACAGAACGACCTGGTCTGGTTGCCCGTCACGCTGGAAGGCGGTGACAAGCCAATCAAACGCGCGCTGGCGATTGGGTCTTCGCGGTACGACACCGTCTTCGACAAGCGACTGTGCAATTCTCTGGGCGCACCCGCTGGCAACATCGGCGCAGTGAAGCTGGATAAGATTGACCTCGCGCCGTACGTCGCGTTTCGACCGGACGATATTGTTCTGGTCCATCCGGACGGCGTGGCTGGTGTGATGGGCCTGAACCTGCTGAAGAATTTTCGCGTTCATGTTGACCGCAAGTCGTTGTTGGTCACCGTGCAGGCTGCGCGATCGCCCGTGTTCCCGAAGGAAGAACTGGCGTGGTTCCAGGCGATGATTGCTGAGGACTCAGCGAAGGTCGTCGAGTGGCTGACAGCGAACCCAAAGTCGCGGTTGAATGCAGAAGCGGCCGAGTTCCTGCTGACTCTGTATCTGGACGAGGGTGCTGAAGAGGAACAGTTGGAACAAGCGGTCAAATTCGTGAACGACTCGATGCTCGAAGATCTTCGAGCGACCCGGATGTTTGATCTGCTGGAAGAGCTGGTCAACGAAGGTCAGGAAGCGTTGGGCGTCAAAGCGGGCCAACTGGGTTTGAAGAGTGCTCGGAAAGATCGCTATCCGGAATCCAACTACAAACTGCACGGACGTCTTGGCGAAATTCTGTTGGCGACCGACAACCGACAGGCGTGGCGACATTTGCTGTCGGCCGCGTTCGGTTTACCTGAAGACGGGATGATCAATTACAACCTCGGACGTTGCTATGAAGCGAACGGCAAGCCAACGCGTGCGTTCAGCCGCTACGTCCAGGCGCTAATCAAAGAAGACAGTTCCGCGCTCGCCATGGCCGCGCTGAATCGGATGGACAAGGAATTGCCGCCCGAAGAGAAGCTGACCATTGAGAAGATCGACCGCATGATCTCGGGTCGCGTTCATAACTTCTCGGCTCCTGATTCGTACGAACCGAAAGAAGACACCGGCAAGACCGGATTGGTTGAGTTCTTCACCAACGCATACGTCGGCAACGAACGCGGCGGCGCGATTGGCGGGGCGCTTGGGAACCAGGGACTGATGTCGCACTTCGACAAGCAACACTGTGTGTTCCTGTCGTACCACCTCCCTACCCCGCGAATCGAACCGCTGTGCAATCCACTTGCCGCCCACATGGCCAGATGGCTGTCGGTGCCGAACCCGGCCACGCACGTCATCTCGGGTCGCGATAAGGCTCCGGGGGCCGCTCGGCGTCGGCAAGGTGAGGCTCTCTACAAGATGCTTAAGAGCGCGGTCATTAAGCGGCTGGCCGGTGAATCATCGATACTTATCAATGGCGAAGTGTCAGTGGAGAACGGTCGCGTGACCGGAGGTGTGGACATCGACGCATTCGATCCTCCCATCGGTCAAATTGTCGTTCAGGTTGTTATCGCCGAACGCGGCGTGGTCTTCCACGGTTCCAGCACCGTTGTCATTCACCGCATGCTGGCTCGCGGGCTGGCAACCGAAGGCGACTTAAGCGGCGTGGCTTTCGAACCCGATGGAGCCGGCCGGTTCACGGTCGAATTTGATCGCAGCCTCGAACAGCTTCAGGCAGAGAACGAAAAGTACCTGGACAAACTTGAACAGGGCAAAGCTGCCGGAGTTCGTCTGGGAACTCGTATTGAACCAAACAGCGTGGAAGTCATCGTCGTGATGCGTGACAAGACAACGGGCCGAGTCTACCAGGCCTATCAGTGCCCCATCAAAGGTCGGAAGGAAGCCGCCGAATGAGCAGCATGACTCCCGAAACACTTAGCCGCGGCATCGACGCCGTCGAACGCAACGCGCGCGGTCAGTTGATTGCTGACGACCGCAGCAAAGTCATGCGGACTCACGTTCCGTGGGCTTTGCTGCTGCTGTTGATTGTTCCAGTTGCCGCGCTACTCTGGCAGGCGCTGCGTTGGTTCTCAGGACAACCGGTTGGCTGGTTCGGAATTGGCTGGCTGGCGATTCTGACCTGCGCTGTTCCAGCGATTGCGTTGTTCGTTCGAACCTACATGCACTCGGCCAGCGTCAACCGGCGGCAAGCTCTGATCGCCATGGACAGAACGCTGGGATCGGCCGATCGTCTTGCGACTGCGGACGACTTCATGCAGGCCGAACATCCAAACGGGTTCCAAAAGGCCGCGATTGAAGACGCCGCCGGTTGGGTCGAACAGGGACGCATTGCCGACGTCGCTACAAAAGAGACAGAGACTCTTTCCAAGAATCGAGCCATGTTTGTGGTTCCTCTGGCCATCGTCCTGCTGCTGTCTGCGTTTGGCATTTCAGGATTGGAACGCACCGCCGCCGCGTCAGTCGCGGAAGAAGACCCACAACCCGAACCACCATCTGTCACGACGGAAAACGCCATCGCTCAGACACCTCCCGCCGTTGAGGAAACAGAAGAACCTAAGGCCGAGGAAAAGAAACAGAAGCCCGCAGCCAAGCGCCCCGCCAAAAAGAGCTCGTCGCCTGTCAGTTCGGTTCCCGACGAGGCTGAGGAATCTCGCGGCCAGCTAACCGAAGGCGAGAGCAGCGAGAGCCAGCAGTCATCAAACCCAAGCAGCGCACAGGGGGCACCGTCTTCTCAGGGTCAACCATCCAAACCGGATGAAGCTGACCAGAAGAAGAAAAAGAAGAAGAAACAAAAGCCCAAGCCAAACCAGCGAAAACCGAAGCAGCAGGAAGAGAAGAAGGAAGAACCTTCCGGCGCGACGGCGGGTCAGGGTTCGTCTCGTGGTTCAAACAACAACGCGGCCGCCAACGACTGGTCCAGCAAGTCTCAGCAAGCGACCAAAGAAGACGAAGACGCCGACAGCGATGAAGACGCTGAGGACGACGACGAAGAACAGGAAAGCCGCGGCGGAGTTCAACCGAACATGCGCGACCGGCGACCTCCCGTTAACAGAGACCTCAACATCGGTCTTGGCAGAGCGCGTCCGAATCCGGATGCAAACGGCCGTGGTGGTCCTGGCGGACAGAAGAAGTCACGCGGCGTGGCGTCGTTGATTCTTGGCGTTCCGATTCCGGACCGAATCACAGGGCAACCAAACAAGGGCCGGACCCGGATCACACAGCAACGAATCACACCCGAGGGCGAGGATTCCGAATCGGTTCCGGCCGAAGATCGCGGCACTCGGAATGGACCGGTCGGACCGATCCATCATCCGGACTTTTCGCCATGGCTTCAGAATTACGTCAAAAAGTACTTCCTTAAACGCCGCGAAGCAGCAGACAAGAAATCAGACAACACAACCGCCACCGACAAACCAACCGATGGCACAAACAAAGGCTAAGTCGACCGCGTTCGACCTGCACGACATTCGAATCTCACATCGAGCAACACCATGACATTGACACTGGACGACCCAAAAGCCGCTCGCGACGCTGCCGCGGAATTCAACAAAGTTCACGCCGCAATCCGCGACGAAGTCGGCAAGATGATGGTCGGCCAGGAAGCCGTCGTCGAAGGCGTTCTGGCAGCCATGTTTGCCGGCGGACACGTTTTGCTGGAAGGTGTCCCCGGATTGGGAAAGACGCTTCTGGTGAGTTCGCTGGGCAAGGCCGTTGACCTGAGCTTCAGCCGAATCCAGTTCACACCGGACATGATGCCGGCCGACATTCGCGGAACCAACGTTTTGTCTGAAAGCGAGACGGGCGGAACCAAACTGGAGTTCCAGGAAGGCCCACTGGTCGCCAACCTGGTTCTGGCCGACGAGATCAACCGAGCGACCCCACGAACCCAATCAGCGTTGCTGGAATCGATGCAGGAGAAGCAAATCTCTGTCGGCAAACGGACGATTATCCTGGAAGAACCGTTCTGCGTGATGGCAACCCAGAACCCCGTCGAACAGGAAGGAACCTATCCACTGCCCGAAGCGCAGCTGGACCGATTCCTGTTCAAACTGGTTGTCGGTTACCCGGCCGAAGCCGACTACCGCACGATCCTTAGACGCACGACAACCAACGAAGCGATTGAACTAAGTGCCGTCTCGAACGCTGAAACCGTCGTGCGAATGCGGCAAATCGTCCGCGCCATTCCGGTTCCTGAACACGTCGAATCAGAAGCCATTCGCCTGGTGATGGGAACTCAACCCGGCAGCGACTACTGCCCAAGCATGGTCAACGAAATCGTTTCACTGGGAGCCTCACCGCGAGGTGTTCAGGCACTGATCCTGGCCGGCAAGGTTCGAGCTCTCCGAGAAGGCCGCTTCGCCGTCGCTGGCGAAGACCTACGAGCCGTCGCACCGGACGTCCTGCGTCACCGAGTCCTCGTCAACTTCCAGGGCCTCAGCGAAGGCATCAACCCGGACAACGTCGTCACCGAAGTTCTCAAGCACGTGGAGCCGGTTGCTGCGTGAACCACTAATCGCCACTAATGGGACACTAATGAAGGCGAAGGCCGCCCAAACTTAAGCGTTCCATAGTCACTCAACACAAAGACATTAGTGCCTTATCAGTGCCAATTAGTGGTTCAAAAAAACACACCATGCAAACTGACCAGTTCAACTTACTAGACCCGAAGTTCCTCGACCGCGCCCGCGCGCTGCGGATTATGGCGCGGCGGGTTGCTCCGGCGGGACGCTGGGCCGATCATCGGTCGCGCGATCGTGGGCAGGGTCTGGAGTTTCGTGACTACCGACCGTATTCGCCCGGCGATGAAATGCGTTCGATTGACTGGAACATCTACCAACGGCTCGGTCGCGTAGTGATTCGGTTGTTCGAGGAGATGGAGGATCTGCCCATCTACCTGCTGCCGGATTTGTCCCACAGCATGTGGAACGAAGAACAGCCGCGAGCACTGGTCGCGATGCAGGCCGCGATTGGCCTGGCCGCGATTGGTTTGGATCAACATGACCGCGTGGGCATCTTCCCGTTCGGTGAAGAACTGGACGTAAGCGTTCGCCCCACCTCCGGTAAAGGCCGCATCACGGTTCTGGCCGACGCTCTCACGCGCATGGCCACAACCGCTAAAGAAAAGAAAAGCGGAACCGACCTGGCCGCAGCGATAAGCCGCTTCAATGGATTGGGCCTGCGTGAAGGGTTGGTTGTTGTTCTCTCAGATTTCTTCGATCCCAACGGAGCCGAATCGGTTCTCAGGGAACTCAAAGGCTCACGACACAAACCGCTGTTTGTTGCCATCAGCCGACCGCAGGACCGTGAACCAGATCTATCCGGCGATGTTCGCGTCAAGGACTGCGAAACGGGGCAGGTTTCGGATGTCTCAGTCAACGAAGCCGTTCTGGCCCGGTACCGCGACGCCTACGACCAGCATTTTGCAACGCTGCAAACCTTTGTCCAACAGCGTCAGGGAGGCTGGCTGCAAATCGACGCGGAGTCCGATGTGATGGACCAACTGGCTTCACTGTTTGACGGCGGGAGGTTCGTCGCATGAGTTTCGAACTCCTCTCAGTCCCCGGCGTTTTACTTGGCACCGCAATCCTGGCCGCAGGACTTTGGTTACTGCAGCGTTTGCGAGTCCAACACCGGGAAGTTGAAGTCCAGACGACTTTATTCTGGCAGGTCGCGCTGGAAGAAACCCGCGCTCGCGTGTTTACAAAACGATTCCGGCACTGGCCGGCCTGGTTGTTGCTGGTTGCGATCGCGTCTCTGCTGTGGATGCTGTTTGCGGGGCCGCAACGGTCGTCCGCCGATGGCACTCAGCACATTGTCCTGCTGGACTGGAGCGTCGATGACGAATCGGTTCGAACCGAAGATCTGGACGCCGCTATCGAACTGGCCAACACCCTGCCCGCCAACAATCGGGAAATCATCGCAGTCGGCACCAGACTTGAAACGCTTCTCAAACCAAACGAACCAATCGATCTGGCTCGACTGCGAGCCGAAGACATGATCAGCCAGACCGGTCCCCAGGGATTCGACTGGGCAATCGAAACACTATCGTCCCGCGCGTCGGCAGATAAGGCGGTCGCCGCCTACATTGTCGGCGACGCGAAACTGGAAGAAAACCGACTTCAGGCCGCAACACAGACTGGACTGTCTGTGTCTCGCGTCCCACGAAAAAACCCGCTCGATCCGCAAATCAAGCTAAGCACGTTCGGCGTTTCCGATTCAATAGACGGATCGTGGGACTCCGTTGACCTGTGGTTCGACTTCGCCGGCGACACCCCCGTCGAAGTCAATCAGATTGCAATGAGCGTCAACCAACAAGCTGTCACTCAGCCGTTGCTCAAGGGCGAAGACGGACGGTTCGAACTTAGAAACCTTCCCGCGGATGGCGCGACGCTGGATCTTGCTGTCGATGGCCAGCCGATCGGTTCTATGACGCTGCCCATTCGCAACCTGATCAAAGTCGCGTTCGATGGCGAGGTCCCGACTATCGTGCGAGAACTGGTTGAACTTGACCCCGCATGCCAGGTCGTAGCAGCAAACGCCGATGTCACGATCGGAACCGGCGAAGCGGCCAACCTGCAGTTAAGCAGCATCGAAAGCGGCGCGGCGTTTGGGATTTGGAGCGATGGAGACACCGATCCAAACGTGGCGATGGCCAACATTGTCGACCAGTTGGCTCTACGTCAGATTGACGCCACCGGACTTGCTGAAAAGAGTGGCGAGGTCATCGGAATCGAACTGCAAACCGCGGAGACTCGCAAGATTGCGATCTGGCGAGAACTGTTTACGCCAGCGTTTGATTTTCGCGAGAGCCGATCGTGCCCCGTTGTCGTTTCCCGAGCCATCCGGTGGCTGGCCAACAAACCACCGATCATCCAATGGGCCGCCGTGGGAGAACGCCTACCGGCGCAGTCGCCGCAGTTTGCTCGAGCCGGAACCGGGACCACAGCGAGTAGCGACGGTCGTAGTATCAAGACGACCAGCCTTTCCTCTGAAGTTCGAAACCCAGCGCCCGTCCCCGAAGCGCAGGTTGCCGGCTTCTCACTTGGATTCAACACTCTGACTCTGCTTGGCCTGCTGACTGCTGTCCTACTGACAGCCGAATGGGTTCTGTACCAGAGAGGACACATGCCATGATCTTCTCTGCATCCGCCTGGTGGTTACTGTCGTTGCTGGCTCTGCTGCCGTGGGTCGGCCCACTGCGTGGCAAGAACAAGCTGCAAAACATTCTGCGTTCGTTAGCGTTCATCCTGTTGGCCGCGGCCATGTCGCGTCCGCATCTTTCCAGCGACGACGCGATATTCGAAAACATCGTCGTCATCGACACCAGCGAAAGTGTCGATTCAGAAGCGATTTCAAAAGCGATCCAAAAGGCTTCCGCCGCCGCAAAGAACAGCCAAGGCCGAACGCACCTGGTCATGGCTGGTTCGAACGCACCGTCCACGAATGGACCGTTCGCATCAACCACCCAAATCAATCCGGCAGCCGAAGGTTCCAGCCCACTTTCCGGAGCCATCGCCTATGCCGCGGGATTGATCCCACGGACCGGTAATGGTTCTGTGATGATTGCATCCGATGGGTTGGGAACGCGGCCGGATGATGCTCGAGCAATCAGTGGCCTGCGAAGCCGGGGCATTCCAATCGACATCGTCCCGCTCACAAGCACCTCAACCAGCGCGACGCCGGTCGCACTGAATTGGCTGGGTGAACTGCAGGTCGGATCGACCGCCAGACTTCAAACAACCATCGTCGCCCGCGGCGGAAGCAGCGCCGGCACTGTGACACTGCGAACCGGCGACGACGTCCTGGCGACAGCGAAGTACAACGGCAACCAGCGAGAATCGGTTGCCCTGGAATACGAACCGTCGGAAGCCGGTTTCCTGGACGCCGAAGTTGTCGTCGATGTCGACGGTAAAGAGAGTTCACTACCGGTGACTCTGCCAATCAAGCAGCCCGTCGATGTCGTCTACCTGGGTAATCTTCAGGAGAACGCCAGCCAACAGCTATCGAAAGTCCTTGGCCCCGGTTTCAAAATCACAACTCCTGATCCGGCCGACGCAAACTCCTACGGAAAGGCTCTGGCCACCGCAGACCTGGTCGTTCTGGACGACCTTGCTGCTGACACGGTTCCTGCCGAAGCCGAACGCGAACTGGTCAACGCGGTCGCCAACGAAGGACTCGGAATGGTCATGAGCGGCGGGCGTTCCGGCTTCGGATCCGGCGGGTGGCACGACCATCCTGTCGAAACCATGCTGCCGGTCGAACTGGTTCAGAAAGAAGAAAAACGCGACCCGTCTACTTCGTTGGTCATCGTCATCGACACCTCGGGTTCGATGAGCGGCGTGCGTGTTCAACTTGCAAAAGAAGTGTCACGGTTGGCCATGCGGCGTCTCATGCCACACGACAAAGTCGGCATCGTGGAATTCTTCGGAGCCAAACGCTGGGCCGCGCCGCTGCAACCCGCGTCAAACCAAATCGAACTCCAACGTGCGTTGAATCGGATGGACGCGGGTGGTGGAACCGTCATCCTGCCGGCGTTGGAAGAAGCCTTCTACGGACTGCAAAACATTGACACGCGGTACAAGCATGTTTTGGTTCTGACCGACGGCGGCGTGGAAGCCGGCGACTTTGAATCACTCATGCGGCGGATGGGCAGCGAGGGCATCAACGTCTCCACCGTTCTTTGCGGCGGCGGATACCACAGTGAGTTTTTGGTCAACATTTCCAACTGGGGCAAGGGCCGATTCTACAACGTCCCGAACCGGTTCAACCTGCCCGAAATCCTGCTGAAGCAACCATCCACGGCCAAGCTGCCGTCCTACCGTCCCGGCGTTCACAACGTCCGCGCGCGGGGTGGATCGGGATGGTGGGGAACAGTCGATACATCGTCCGTTCCGGTTCTCGCCGGGTACGTCGAAACGAAACCGCGTGCCGGCAGCGAGGTCCTGTTGGAAACGGTCGAAGGGAACCATCCGGTTCTGGCCACCTGGCGATACGGACTTGGCCGCGTCACGACGCTGGCCACCGAACCTGTCGGCGAAGGAACCAAACCATGGCGTGACTGGAAAGACTACGGCGAAGCGCTGGCTCGCATCATGGAACGTTCGGCAGCCGACACACGAGACCCTTTCCGGTTCGAAATTGAATACGATGGAGCCGAAACGGTTCTTCACGCAATCCGACAACGGCCGCGAACGGGAACCCAGGACGACCCGGTTCCAGTCGCGAAGTTGCTGGACGAATCGGACAGCGTCGAACTGACGTTTGTCGCTCGCAGTCCGGACCGCTTTGTGGCTCGCACCCCCAACGCGCCTGTCGGAGAATCTCTACGAATCATGGCCGGAGCTTCTTCGACACCAACTCGCGTTGAGCCGCTGGTTGCAAATTCGCCGGTGGTAAAAGAAAACAGTGTCGATCCGGGTAACGCCCTTGACCTTGACGCTCTGGCGCAGTCAGCGGACGGCCGCATTCTGACGCTGGACAGCGACTGGTCAAACAACGGCGAACCTGGCGGCAAACGACTGCGACCTCTCGCGTCGTGGCTGTTCGCCGCAGCGTTAATTGTGTTCTTGTGTGAATTGATTTGGCGACGCAAACCGCAGGCAAGTCGACTATGAGCAAACGATCGCCCAACCTGACAATACTCAAAGCCTCAGTGCTGACGCTCCTGCTGTGTCCATGCCTGTGCCTCGGCAACTGGCAGAAGCAGCAGGCCAACAAGGCCGAACTCCCGCCGAAGGTGTCCGCAGAACTTGAGCAGACAGTTAAGCTCGCCGACGACCGTGCCATTCAATCGGCTGATGTGGAGACCCTGTTTCGGTCAGCCATCATCAAGTTCGGAAGTGTGGAACCATTGCTGTCCTGGCTTGCCGACACTCGCAAAACTGCAACAAACCCACGGTTACGCGTTCTGACCGAAATTGAAAGTCACGTCTCCGCACGAACCGGCGACCTGCGCCGCGCGAGTCGCCTGATTGAGGGACTGCTGGAAGACAAGGCATTGTCTACCGCGAGGGTTGATCTCCGCTTGTGGCAAGCCGGACTGTTTGACTCATTGGGGAAAGTCGCCGAAGCACGCGACGCCTACGAGAAGCTTGTTGAAGAGAAGAAGCTCTCCAACACACAGCAACAAGAGGTACGTCTACGTCTTGCTTTGATGGGTCTGCTGGGCGACGGCAAGAAGGATGCCAAAACGCTGATTGAACTGGCTGAAAAATCAGAAGACGCGAGCTTTCGAAATCGAGCCGCGAATGTGCTGGCTGTTCAAAACAAATACAAAGAGGCCGTAAAGCTGTTCAAGATTCAGGGAAAGGAAACGGACCGATTCCGTTCAGCCAGCCGAGTCTGCGAATGGGCGATCCGCGCGAAGGACCGTGAGAAGGCATTGGCGTCTGGCTGGGAAGCGGTCGAGTCTGCAAAGATCAAGCGAGACCGACGGTACGCGCTGGCTTTGTTGGTCGAATCGTATCGCATCAAAGAAGAAAAGAAGGGCCTTGAGGCTTTGGTCGCCGAATTCGTCAAGCGCGACAAAGACGAGAACCAAACACTGACCGATGAGATGCGAACGGTTTGGATTAGCCTGCTGCGAGAACTTGAACGCTACGACGACGCCATCAAACTGTTCAAAGAAAGCGCCGGCGGAGAAGGTACTTTCACTGTCGAAATGCGGCGCGAGTTGCTTGAGATGGAAGGCGAAGCCGGCCGCACGGACGCGATGGTTGAGTCGTATCGGAAGCTAATTGAAGCGGAACCGAACCAGCTAATCTGGCGCGGCGGGCTGACTCGGATTCTGTTGGAACAGGGGAAAGATAAAGACGCCAGAGCACTTTGGACTGAATACATCGCAGGCCTTGAGAAAGGCTCGTTGCTTCTTCTCGCGGCGCAGTCGCTGGGCGAACTGGGCTTGGACGATCTCGCGACCTCGACAATCGAACGCATGGTCGAATTGAAAGCGGACGCGGGTGAAGGCCTGCTGTATCTGGCTGACCTGCAGCAAACGCGCGGTAAGTTGGACCAGTCAGAGGAAACACTGAATCGACTCAACAACCTCACACAAGCGGGCGACGTTGTTCGGTTCGAACTTGCCGCGGCATTCGAACGGGTCGGTCGGCAGGACAAGTCGGTCGAAGTCATCGAAGGCATCCGTGCCAGCCGAGATGAGGTTGCCACTGACCTGGAAATGCGGCTCGCCTGGCTCTACAGCGAAACGGGCGAAGAAGAGAAGGCGTTGGACCAGTGGCTGTCGCTGTGGAAGGAAACCAAGTCGGTCTCGCGGCGACGGTACGTGGAAGATCGCCTGATGACGGTTGCCAGCCGACTGGGAACGCTCGGTGATATCGCCGTCGATCTTGAAGTGAAGCTAATGGACGGCAAAGCTGACGATCGCGAAGCCGGTTTGCTGACCCGAATCTACAGCCGCGTGAACGATTCGGTCGCGGCCTCCGAGGTTCTCGAAGAATACATGACGCAGGCCGGCAAACAGGAAGTCGAACGACTCCAGGAAAAGGCCCGCATCTACCAGGTCTGCAACGATTACTGGAACTACGAAAAGGTTATCGAACAACTCATCAAGACCGACCCGGAAGGCGAGACCGACTACCTCAGACAACTCGCGCTAAGCATGTTGGAACGCGGCAAGGCGAAAGAAGCTCGCGAAGTCCTCATGAAGCTACGCGGCGCCGCAGGCAGCACAGACAATATCGGTGGTGAGTTCGAAGCGGGCGTGCTGTCGTTGGTCGGAATGAAAAAGGAAGCAGCTGACGCCTATCGAAAAGGTATCGCAACCTACCCCGACCGAATTGAATCGTACTTGCTGCTGGCCAACCTGCTAAAAGACCTCGGTCAGACAGACCGCGCGGTTGGCATGTTTCAGTACCTTGCTGAAACAGCTGACAAAGACGACCTCTTCACCATCGCAATTGATGGCCTGCTTAACATGGAAGCACCTCGCGGTGTCCTGCAGTGGGCCAGACGAATCACGCTGGAACGTCTGGCGGCTCGAGACGATAAGAACTACCTCTATCAACTACTGGCCGATTTGTCTGAAGAAGTAAACGACAAATCCGGCCAGATTCGCGCGCTTGAGAATTCGCTGGCTGTCTCCGGAACACGTCGGCAATCGATCTTACGGGAGTGCATGGACCTGTCTTCGCGAATCCGCGGTGGTGCGTTCTTCAGTTCAAGCCGGCGCGGACCGACCAACGCCGGAAACAAACCGTTCTTCGCATTCGGTCGGCGTCTGATCGGTTTGGGCGAACTCATGCCGCCGCAGGTGTTCCTGGATCTTGGCCAGGCGTTTCTGGACGACGGCGACGTCGGCAGCGCCGAACGCACGTTCAACATGGCCCGCAACCACGCAGACGAACGCGGCTACGAACGCAGCGTCGCGAAGATCTTCGAAAAGGCTGGTCGCAAACAGGAATCGCTTGATCGCTACGATCGGCTGCTCCGAACAAACCCATCAGACGTCGCGCTGATCGCAAGAGTTGGAACGCTTAACGAACAGCGAGGCAAAGACGAGATTGCTGCGAAGTTCTACCAGCGCGGGTTCGACCTGCTGCTGGCTCAGACTCCGCTAACGACGATGGAAGAGGAAGAAGAGACCACGGGCTACTGGGCTCGAAACCAGGACGCATACGACAAGTACGCCGAACAGCTTGTGCGTGGCGTGCTGATCACAATGCCGGATGATTCAATCGACGAATTCCTGGCTGCCGAAGAGGTGCTGCTCAAGAACGGTTTACAGCTTCTTGAAGACAAGAAGGCTGAAGGCCGATCGGCAAAGATGCTGTCCGACGCCCCTCAGATTGCGCGGCGATCTGAAGCACTCCGCCGGTTGTGTTTTGCGTTCGACCGCTTAGAGATTCTGCAGCGAATGGACTTGCTGCTGGCTCAGCGATTCACCGAAGACGACCAGCTAATCGGAAAGCTTACGAAGGAACGCCTGGATCGAGGTGAAATCGCCGCAGCCAGAAACTTCCTGCAGACCAGCAACGCCGACGAAGCCACTAAGAACCGGTTCGCTCTGGCTTTGGGGAACGCTCCCACATCAGAACTCGACGGCACCAGCAAGCTGGCTCCCAAAGAAATGTGGCAGCGTCTGTTGCCGCATTGGATGTCTGGTGACAAAGCGGCCGCACTGAAAGTACTACGACGCATCGACACCCGCAAGATTACGGGTTCTGCGTTGGGGCAGACCATCAACTACGTCTACACAGGCGGCGCTCCGACTTACGAACAACGATGGGCATCCGATGTGTTCATCCTCAGTCAGTTGGCTCTGACTCTGGGCGACAAAGGCCTTGCTCTGCAACTCGCGCGGGGACGGCTTCAGAACTCAAGTAGTTTCAGCGGTCCCGTGTTCGGCGATCCGGGCATCACACTGCTGAAAGCGTTCAAGGGATTGTTGCCTCCAGCCGAATTCAACTCGCTCGCGAGGTTTGCGTTGTCGTCATATAAGGATGACGACCGAAATGGCCTGACCTACCTGTGGCTGGTAGGCCAACTCAAAGACGAGTCGTTGTCGGACGAAGATCTGCTGGCGAAACTGGACGACCTCAAAATCGGGCTCGACTACTACCGATTCACGTTCGAACAAGCGGCGGAGATATTCCCGAAGTCGATTTTCACCGACGCCCTGACCCGGGTCATGGACAACACTGACCAGAAGATGGTGGCCGGCCCTCTGGCTGTGGTTCCGTTTGAACACAAAAAAGCGCTTGATAAAGACGTTCAGGACGTCATCGTCGAAGGCGTTGGCGAAGGCATCCCAGCGGCGATAAAGGACAACTATCTGTCCTACATCACCATGAAGCTCCCGGGCCGGTACGTGAACCCGAATACTACCCCACCTGCGATCGTGCAGAACAGAGCCAACGCCGATTGCGCGATGCGGGTTCTCGATCAGTTCAACACGGAAGAAATCAAAGCATCAAACCCCGAAGTCGCCAACCGTGCGCTCGGAGTAAAAATTCTGCTCCTGAACGAAATCGGTAAAGCAGACGAAGCCATCGAAATGGCGCTGAAGCTGTACGACCCAAAACGCAAAATTACCGACTACTACGAACGCTATACCTGGGAGCGAGTCCAACGCGAATTGTTCCCGCTGGCACCGGAGAAGTTCCTCGCAAAGACAATGACGGCAGGAACCACTAAGAAGAAGTCTGTCGAAGAAACGGACAAGCGATTGGCGTTCCTGCGAACTTTGAACGACGAAGCCGCGATCAGGAACGAATACGAAGCCGCCTGGGCCGCGCATCCAAAACTGACGAAGTATTCCCGAGCGTATCGGTCGTGGGAACAACGAGCTGGTCGCACCATGAACGTACTGGCAATCGACCAGCGCCTGCTGGACGAAGCGCGCCGCAAACAGGAAACGCCCAAGGATGCCGCCGACGCAAAACGCAAAGCGAAGTCGCAGCAATCACGACTGACCAGCATGCAGCGGCGACTCGGTGATCAGTGGTTCGCGGTCGGCCACCCGGTTAACGGCCTTGAGAACTGGAGAACCAACGACGACCTGGACATTGCTCGGTTCGCCATTGAGAAAGCCAGGCGTGAAGCAACTGCAAAAGCTCCGCCATCGAAGGACGAAGAAAAGAAGGTAGATCCTCCCGAACCAAAGAAGCCTGTCACAGCGCAAACCGCGGTGCCGGCGATATCAACAACACCGGCCATCCGGATGACTCCAGCCCGTCCTGCTGGCGGCGGGGTGGCCGTTGTCAAAGCCGCTCGCCTGGTGCCCGCAGCCGTTGCCGCGACTCGAACGGTAGCACCGTTGCAAAGTAAGACTGCAGCGAAGCCATCCACAAAACCAAAGACGGTCAAGGATCTACAGAAAGCGTTCGACGCCAAAAAGACGGACGAAGCCGCTGACATCCTGCGGGATCTCTGGCGTTCGTACCCGCCCATTGAAGCGACTCCGTACGCCAGCTTCAGCAGTCCGGCTCGAGTCAACTCACTGCGATGGCCAACAACGCCTAAGAAACCGGATCCAAAGAAGGACAAGAAGGAACCCACAGAAGAAGACAAAGCGAAGGCTGAAGAAGCAAAGAAGAAAGCGGAGGAGGCCAAAAAGAAGGCCGAACAAGACAAACGTCGCCGACTTCGCAGCGGTGTAGCCGTCCTGGATATCCCACCACGCGTTCGTCCGAAAGTGAAACCGCCGGAAACTGTCTGGAGCAAGCTGGCCAGCGAACCATTCGCCGTTGCGGAAATGAACCGCATCGTCCGCAGCCGTACGCCAGCAGAACTGGACGGACTGCCTGAAATCGTTCAGGCACTGCTGAAGAATCGACGTGCGAAAGAAGGCGACGAAGCTGTGTTCAAGTCGCTGCTGGAATCAATCCGTTCCGGACGAGCCGGCAAGATGCAGACGATCCAGATCACTTCGATGCTGGAAGACAATCACGAACTGCTTGGCGACAACGCCGCAGAGATCATTGAAGACCTGTCCCGAAACCTCAATCTGGACCAGGCTTCTGTTTCACTGCAGTTGGCCAAGCTGTGCGTCAAGTCCGGCCAGCGAGAACGCGGTGCCGCGTTGTTTGTGCATTACGCGTCTCGAGCGTCGGATCGCGACTACTACAACACCGATATGAACATCAGCTTCACGAAGTTGATTGACGACGCCAGGGAAGTCTTCGAAGGCGACGAGCTTTTCGAACTGGTCGAACGCATGTTCGAGGCGACCCCGGTCAAGAGTGACGTCACGCTGAGTGCGGTTCTGGACCTTCGCCACAAGCAGCTTAGTCCGCAACTCGCGGCCGAACGATCTGATCCTTTCTTTGCGAAGCTGGACTCAGACCCGATCGCCACCCGAGTCGTCCCGTCTGTCTGGGGAGCTCTCATCTTTGCCGAAGCCAACAAGCTGGACCGAGCGACCCAGTGCCTGCGTTCGGCGATTCTTCGAACCGGAATGCCCGTGGACGAAATTGGCCGCGTGGTCTACGAACAAAAACTCCGACGACCTGAGTTCCTTCGGCTCTTCCCAAAAGAACACGACCGCTTTGAGAATTACACGGCATGGCTAAGTGCCGCGAGTGCAGAGATTAACCAACAGTACAAGTCCGGTGCCCTGCCCCGCGCGATGGCGATGGAGATGTTGTCGATCTGCTCTTATCGGCAGTCACAGAACGGAGACAAACCGGGAGCCCGGAAGACTCTCAGCCCCGTGTTGGCAGACATCGGCAAGGACAAAGCTCTAAGAATGCTGGGCATCGACGCGCTGCGAGAAGCTGGCCTGTCTGATGCCGCTTTGAAACTACAACGCGAACTGTATGCCGCTGGAACGTTGTCGTACGTCCGATACGGAGACCTACTGGTAGACACCGCCGCTGTGGACGGAACAGAAAAAGCCAAGGCTTTGTTTGAGGAACTCGTGCAGGTCTGCCTGGACAAGGATCTTCTGGACGCGGCCGAAGGCATCGCGAGCCCGGAACGGTTATCGCGAATCAAGACCGCCGCGACGTCTGCAAAGAAAGAGCACGAAGACCGTCTCAAAGCGGCAGCCGAACGCCGCAAGACCAGATCAGCCTGGTCCAAAGCTGACGCAGCAGAACGCAAGAAGAAGGCCGACGCTGAAAAAGCGAAGAAGGCCAAAGCCGCGGGCGATGCGAAGAATCCGGTCACTTCCAAGCCATAAGCCGGCACTCGCGCGAACGCATGAGGCGTTACGATGGCAAAACTCAAAGAGTCCTATTGCTACTTCGATGACACGGAGCAACGGCGCGGCTTCTGTGTTCGAATGGGTATCAAAGCGACGCTGCCAGCCTGGTTACCCCAGCGTTTAATTTCGCGAACGCTGTTTGGGAAGCAAGGCGATGTGACTGTGCGTCGATGCGAAAAGCATTACGGCTTTTTTCTGTGGGCTCCGGAGTTCTCTAACGTACACACAACGTTTGCGTACGAGGAATCACCCATCACCGTAGACGGAACCCAGTACGCATGTTCGGAAGCGTACTTCCAAAGCATGAAGAGCCTCGGCCAACCGGGACACGAAGAATCGCACGAATCGATTCGGATTCTGGACCCTGACCAGGCGTTTCGGATGGGCCAGGCTTGCCGACTGCGACCAGACTGGGAGAAGGCCAAACGCAGCGTGATGGCGCGTGCACTGCGTGCAAAGTTCACCAGTAACGACAGGTTGCAGGAGTTGCTGTGTTCAACCGAGAAGTCGCCGCTGGTTCAGATTAAGCCGGGCGATGCCTACTGGGGAACTGGCCCGAGATCCGATGGCCAAAACATGCTGGGCCAACTGCTGCAGGAGTTGCGAGCCACGCTGTAGAGCCCCGAAGTCTAATCTCCATCAACTACTGCGACACATCCCAACGCAGGTTGCGGAACTGCGGATCGGCTCCCTGCCACGACTTGCCAACCAATCGCGGCTTTCGTTGGTCGCCGCGTTTGTGCCGGAGGTGTTCTGCATGGCTTAGTTTCAAACGCCGCACCTGGCTGAAGTCTGACAGCGGTTCTTCAGCAGCGTTCTTAAAATCGGACGGGGTGAGCTTCAACTGTTGCCACTGGGTACCACCGGAAATCTGAACCTCAGCGGCGTGACCGTCCAGCAACACGACAAGCTTGTTCGACTTCTCCGCCTGAACCTCAATCGCCAGCGTGGCGTTCTCGGGTGCAGCCCATGTTGGATCGAACAGTTTGTGAGTTGTCCTGGCCCATTCGGCAGATCGATAGGTAAACCACTGCTTCTGCCAATCGCCTTCGAAGTTTTCAATGAGCATTGATGGCTTGAGCGCCGAAACACAGCCGGCTGATTTGATCTCCGCCGCGGATGCTTTGACAAGCATTGATGACACGTTGAAGGAGTCCGCCGTGTAGGCTCCGTAGTAGTAGCCAGCCCCTGAGACTGGTTGGTCCAGCGCGTATGTGACATTGGCGTAGGCCCACAATGGTTTGTCTGTCGTCACCAGCGGTAGCTTCGCAATCCAGCGTCCACCGGTTTTGACAGGCTTCGAGTGATGCCAGAACCGATGCATCGTTTCTTCACGGTCGCGCGGAGTCTCCTTTTCCTTGCCCTGCTGGGTGTAGAAGACATCTACGGAAACGACCTTTCGTGATGAATCGACCTCGACTGACAACGTCGGTTGCCGGCTGTCAGTTTTCAGTTCCAGCTTCGTGTTGGGCGTCCGCGGAAAAACAAAGTTGCCTCGCAAGTGCTGATCGAACCACAACAACGTCGCAACTTCGTACTCAGCCGTATCCTGATGACTGGCGTGGGGAGAACACGTCACCCGCCAGTCCTGACTCTGAATCTCCTGAACCGTCTCGGGCAGGTCACCAATCCGGCCATGGAAATCATTCGCGGGACTTAGGAAAACGATCGGACAGGATACGTGCTTCAGGCTGACGTCATCGCCCACGGTCGCCCGAAACAGCGGACTGTCGTTGTAACGATCGCTCACACCACCGCACGATGGCGCGGCAGCTTTGACTCGCGGGTCAACCGCTGCCATCACCGTCAACTTGCCGCCCATCGAATGCCCGTAAACGCCCAAACGGTCCGCATCAACCTCCGGCTGCTTCTCCAGAAATGTCAACGCCCGTCTGGCCGCAAGCGCGCACAGGAACCAGCCACTGTTGCGAGGCGATTCAACCGTATCCAAAGTCCACGGATGCGGCCGCGCGCTGGGGAACGCGTTCCTCGGGTTGCGCCCGGGAGCGTGATAGCCATCCACCGCGCCCCAGTCTGTTGTGAGCCGATAGGCGGGGTCGTCTTTCTTATCTTCCCAGAACAGTTTGACCTCCGCCGGCGTCACCCGATACTGCGGCGCGCTGATGCGGCCGGCCCACCCGATCGACACAGTGGCATAGCCGCGCATTGCGTTGGCCAGACATGCCTTGTGATCGGCGTACTGGCCACCGCCATGAATCTGGACCAGACCTGGAACTTTCTGTCCCGCTGCTTTTGCGTTCTTTGGGAACCCGTAGATCGCAGCCAGTGTTGCCTTCTTGCCTTTGAACACACCAATGCGGAACCGGACAATCCGAAGGACCACTTCGCCCTCTTCCCACTCCTGCAGAGTCTCGACCTCCAGCGGTTCCGCACGCGGATCGAAGCCGGCCCACATCTGTTCAAAATTCTGTGGCGCCGTATCGCCGGTTAAAGCGGGAAGAGTATCCTGATTCTGTGCCGACTGACTCTGACTAGTGACAAGTAGAATCGTGAGGATCGCAAGTAGGTGTCTCATGGAGGACTATCCTGGCAGTCAAAGCGGGAATCTGTGGGTCGCTGACATAGTCGCCGAACACTCCGTGGTCGGACCCGGTGCGGACCAGTGCAGGGACCGGACTCGGAGAGTCCGGCGACTTTGACTTAGCGAGGCAGCTGCAGTGGGCTGAGCCGTCGTTCAACGATCGCAATCTCAACATCCACCGGCACCTTTGTGAACGTCTGCTGGAACCCCGACGGCCATTTCACCGTGAGTTTGTCAATCACTTCAGCATCACCCAGACCGAAGTTCAACGTTCGTTCGTTGGTCGCCTGGTATCCGTCACCGGCCGTAAGCTGTTTGGTAACCGTCCGCTCGCCAGATTCGATTATCACTGATGCACCAATGGCGTCGCGTGCGGATGCAACGCTGATTAGCCGGAGCGTGAGATGGTGGCCTGTCTTTGGGGTGACGTTTTGCGAAAGTGCCGCGGGCGTGTCCAAATGACTGACAGCAAAATCCATGCGGCCATCGCGATCGAAGTCCAACCGCGAAAGCCCACGTCCCAACTGTTGCTTGTTCATGTAGTCAGCGTCGGCAGGCGGGATCACTTCGACAAACTTGCCGCCAACATTCCGGTAGAACTGAGGCCTCATTCGGAACGGCACGCCTTCGTGTGAGAAATCGTCAACGTGACCATTCGTCAGCACGATGTCCGGCCAGCCATCAAGGTCGGCGTCCATGAACTGCGTTCCGAACCCAAGAAACTGGAAACTGGGTGTTCGCAACTTTGCGTCGCGTGTTCGATCTTCGAAGAAGTCGCCAGCGGACAGCATCGCGTAAAGCGTGTTGGAGTCGTCGTAGTAGTTGGTCACGAACAAGTCCAGCTTCTGATTGCCGTCGTAGTCACCAACCGCCACACCCATGCAAGCTTGCCCGCGGGAGTCGTAATCGAACGCGACTCCGCGTTCGAGCCCCTGTTCCACCAGCTTCAATTTGGAACCGCTGCCTTCGGAAGTGAAGTAGTGGTTCGCGATTCCATCGTTCGCCACAAACAAACTTAGCCGTCCGATGCCATCGAAGTCGGCCGCGATGATTCCCAGCCCCTTCCCTTTGACCTCATCAAGCCCCGACGAACTTGTTGCGTTCGTAAACGTCCCATCCCCGTTACTGAGATACAGCGTGTCCAACTCACCAGCAAACGCACTCGGCGCGCAAACGCGTTGCACTTCGGCTCCGCACAACCGATCGAAAATGTCTGTGCCGCCCAGGTAATTCACATCGTAAAAATCGGCGAAACCATCACCGTTAAGATCCGCCATCAGGGCGCTGGTTGTCCACGATGATGGAATATTCTCGAAGCCGTCAGACACCTCCGTAAACGTTCCATCGCCATTGTTGCGAAACAAGCGATTCCGCCCGATGTTGGCGATGTACAAATCCGGGAACCCATCGTCGTCGAAGTCACCACAGCTGATACCCTGGCTGTAGTTCGCATCGCCAAGGCCGGCGAGTTTCGTAACGTCTTCTACCGCACTGCCGCCACCGTTCCGAAAGAACTTGTCTCGCAGTCCGGTCTTTGAATCCGCAGGCCAAACGCTCCCCTGCGTGAAGTAAATGTCGCTCCAGCCGTCCAGGTCGTAGTCGATACTGGCGACTCCACCGCCGGTGGTTTCAAAGATGCGGATGCCTGCGGTTCCGGCTTCCGCACCATTGAAGTACGTGAAATCCAAACCAACTTCGGATGCGATATCTTCAAATCGAATCGGTGACGCGGTATTGGCCACCGCAGGATCCGGAGCAGAACTTCCACTCCTGGACCAATCCGGGCGCGGGTACTGTTGGAGATCAATTCCGGCGGCCGGGTTCTTGTCATCCAAATTCCGAACCGGTTGGGCATCCGCGATGCTCGCAGACAGTTCGCGATACTCACGGCTCCATGCCGCCACACTTTCCGCGTCGCTGTCTTTCTGAGCGAATTGAATCAGGACCTGTGACCAAACCAGCTGTTCCCACTGTCGGCCCATCTTCTTGCATAGTTCGATAAGCCGAAGCAGTGAATCTTTGCGAGGCCCTTCCGTGTACATCGGGTGCGTGATCTGGTTGTAATCAGACAACATCGAATGCCGGTCGAAAAACGGTTGAGCGTCTTCTTTCCGTCCCAGTGCGACCAGAGCCAAACCAAGCTGGTAGTTCGCTGCGATGTAGTTTGGTTCTATCTTCAACGCTTCCCAGAAACATCTGGCTGCGGCTTCCGGTTGCTGGTTCTTTGCGGCCCACAAACCTCGGACATGCCAAACACCAGGAACAGCATCGGCGGCCTGTGGTAGTGCCGCGTTCCAGGCGGGAACCTTATCCATCTGACCAGCGCCAGTTAGGCCACGGCCAAGCCAAACGTGGGCCTGAACATTGTCCGGATGGCGAGCAATCACGGTCTCACAAATGCCGATCCCCTCGGAGAACTTATCGAACACATACCGCGTGTGAACGGTTCCGAGTGACGGCAGCGGATCGTCCGGAACCGCCGCCAGTGCCGCTTGAACGGTTGGAGCATCTTCGAACGGCGCCTCGAAGTTCGCCAACATGAGCGCGTCGTCCAGCGGGACAACTTCCTCCAACGCGTCCGCATGCAGCGCGGCGAAGAAGTACTTCGATGCTTCCCAACGCCGGCCTTCTGCGGTGAGCAGGTTTGCGAGTTGCCGGTTTAGATCGGGTGAATCGGGATCGGATTCCAGCCCCTTCTTCAGACACTGTTCGGCCTCAGTCACGCGACCGGCCAACCGGCACAGTTCGCCCTGAGCCGCCACGCCACTGGCGTATTCCGGGCTGCCATCATCTTCTAATTGCCGATACCACTTCAGCGCAGCGTCGGGTTGGTTGAGGTTCTGAGCCGATTCAGCCGCCAGGGCTGCAATCGCGTTGCTCGGTCGAATCTCCCAGGCCTTTTCAGCCAGCCGCAGCGACCGAGGGTACAAACCCTGCTCGAAAGCCACCTGCGCCTGCGCGCCGAGTTCGTCTGCTTCGGACGGGCGATTGAAGTAGAACACCGCCACAACCGCGCCCGCAATCAGGATTACCAGCGCGAGGAACCCGCCAATGAGTCCGCTTATGCCGCGCTTCGCCTGGCCATCGGCATCGCGGATTTCATTGTTGTCCGCCGGCGTCAAAAGACAGCACTCCAAGTGGTTGGCCTGCTTTTTACGTCACGCAGGAAT
The DNA here is from genome assembly GCA_964485095.1 of uncultured Planctomycetaceae bacterium. GTDB lineage: Bacteria > Planctomycetota > Planctomycetia > Planctomycetales > Planctomycetaceae > CAYNWT01. The sequence goes on from CAZAIB010000033.1 coordinate 25,665, forward strand.
GGTTCCATTGTGACACACACCCTGACAAATTGGTACTGGCGAACCACGCTGCGTTACAGTGGGTTCATGCACAGTTGCATGTGGCTGGACACGTTTGGCGCGCCAACATCGGCGACGTTCGTGACATCTCTGACGGACAAACAAAAAAAGGGGCTCACGTTCGAAAAACGCAAACCCCTTTGATCAATGCTCGCGAGAGGATTCGAACCTCCACGTCCCGAAAGACACTAGCCCCTCAAGCTAGCGCGTCTGCCAATTCCGCCACGCGAGCGAGGTGGGAGTATACCAGTGAGTTTCGGGGCTTCAAGCGGTGCAACATCGGCTTCATTAGTGAGCTGAGCAATCCTGCCTGGCTGCCGGATTGATTGACCTGACCACTCTGATCGAACCCAACGCTGCCACGCGCCGTCTTGCCTTTGACGGCTGCCTCTGCTAGTTTTTGATTAATCAAAAACTCTACGAACTACGGCTCAATGACCCAATCCAGAACACTCCCTGCCCTGCGGATTCTACTAACAGCGACCCTGTTCGCATTGCCGCTAGCGCTTTATGGGTGCGGCAGTTCTGAATCGCACGAGCTCCAGGAATCTGACGCGACCTTCTCCGGCAGCTACCCCATCAAGATCGTCTGCACCACCGGCATGGTCGCCGACATGGTCGCCGCGATCGGTGGCGATCGCGTTCAGGCCGATCGACTGATGGGCGAAGGCGTCGACCCTCACGTTTACGAAGCCACCTTCAGCGACAACGCGAAACTCGAACGCAGCGACATCGTCTTTTACAACGGTCTCCATCTGGAACCGAACATGCAGAAGGTCTTCGTCGCGATTTCAAAGAAGAAACCTGTGTACGCCGTTGGCGACTACCTAAAAGACAGCGCCAGCGAAAAACTCATCGCACTCGAAGGTGGCTATTTCGACCCGCACGTTTGGTTCGATCCGGAACTGTGGGGCGCCTGTGTTCCCGGCGTCATTGAGTCTCTGTCGAAGTTCGATCCGGACAACGCTGCCGAATACAAAGAACGCGGCGACGCGTACCAGCAGAAGATCTTCGAACTCACAGCCTACGGCAAAGAACAAATCGGATCGCTGCCCGAACCCCGGTTCCTTGTCACCGCGCATGACGCGTTCAGCTACTTCGGCCGCGCGTTCAACGTTGAAGTGGAAGCGATTCAGGGAGTCAGCACAGAAGCGGAAGCCAGTGTCGGTCGGTTCTCCGAACTGATTGACATAATGGTGAAGAACAACGTCAAAGCCGTGTTTGCCGAATCCAGCATCAACAGCAAGAACGTCGAAGCACTGCTGGAAGGATGCGCGGCGAAGGACCACGAAGTGAAACTGGGCGGCGAGTTGTATTCCGATGCACTCGGGCCCGAAGACAGCCCGGCTGGCGAATACCTGGGCATGGTTCGCCACAACATCGACACCATCGTGAAGGCATCAAAATAACGATGGCAAACGGCGGCACTTCTGAAAACGGCGATAGCTCTGCAGCGGTTCTGGATGTTCACGATGTCACCGTTGCGTATCGTCGCAAACCGGTCCTGTGGGACATCGACCTGGTCATCGAAAACCCCGGACTGATTGCAATCGTCGGCCCCAATGGCGCTGGCAAGAGTACGCTCATCAAGTCGATACTTGGACTGGTTCCCAAAGCCAGCGGACGCGTCCAGGTATTCGGTAAACCCGTCGATTCACAACGTCACCTCATCGGCTACGTCCCACAACGCGAATCGGTTGACTGGGACTTCCCCGTCAGCGCGTTGGATGCGGTTGTGATGGGAACTTATGGATCGTTGGGCTGGTTCAAACGACCAGGACGCAAGCAGAAGGAACTCGCCAAAGAATGCCTCGACAAAGTGGGCATTGCGGAACTGGCGAACCGCCAAATCGGACAACTTTCGGGCGGCCAGCAACAGCGCGTATTCCTCGCCCGCGCGCTGGCGCAGGACGCGCAGTTGTATTTCATGGACGAACCGATGGCCGGCGTGGACGCGGCGACCGAACGTGTCATCTTTAATCTACTGAAACAGCTGCGAGACAACGGCAAGACGGTGCTGGTGGTTCATCACGACCTTCGAACCGTCAAGGAATATTTCGACTCGCTGGTTCTGCTTAACATGCGGCTGGTTGCCAGCGGTCCGGTGGAAACGACGTTCACCGAAAGCAATCTGCAAAAAGCGTACGGCGGCCGATTGAGTCTGCTGGACACCGCTGGCGAAGCGGTTCGAGCCCGAACGCGGAGTGATTAGAGGCGACTCCGCATGGCCTACAATACACTTATTGTTTTAGTCGGAACCAGCCTGCTGGGAGCCGTCTCAGGATTGGTCGGCAGCTTCACGGTTCTTCGTCGCCGAGCGTTAATCGGTGATGCGTTGTCACACGCAGCGCTACCGGGGTTGTGCATCGCGTACCTGATCATCCAACGCCGCAGCCTGCCAATCTTACTGTTCGGCGCACTCATCAGCGGTGTGATTGGCGTGTTTATCGTGACCGCTTTGCGGCGGGCAACGCGTGTCAAAGAAGACGCGGCCATCGGTATCGTGCTGAGCGTTTTCTACGGTGCCGGCATCGTGTTGAGTTCCATCATTCAGCGACAACCAACCGGCAACAGCGCCGGGCTGAACCGCTATATCCTGGGCGCCACGGCCAGCATGATTCGGCAGGACGTGTACTTCATCGGCGGTGTCGCGATTTTCTGCGCGGTGTTGGTGTTTTTGTTGTACAAGGAATTCAAAGTCATCGCGTTCGATCCTGGCTTTGCCGAGGTTCAAGGGTGGCCGGTGTTGATGATCGATCTGGGCCTCATGACTATGGTGGCTCTGACCGTCGTTATCGGGCTGCCTGCGGTCGGCGCCATCATGATGGCCGCGCTGATGATTATCCCGGCCGCGGCGGCGCGGTTCTGGACGAACCGGCTGTCCGTCATGTTGCTGTTGGCTGCGGCGTTCGGACTGGCGACCGGAGCGATTGGAACCTTCTTTACGGCTCACTTTGCAACTCTGCCAGCGGGCCCGGGCATTGTGCTGGTTGGTTCAGCAATCTTTGTCATCTCATTGCTTGCCGCGCCCAAACGCGGCGTCATCGCCCAATCACTCAGACTGCGCGAGTTTCGGTTTCGGGTTCTGGACCAAAGACTGGCTGCCGAACTGGTAGAAGCCGGCGGGTCGGCGACGCTTGAGCAACTGCTGGCAGAACGCTCGTGGTCAGAGAAACAACTCAATCGGTCGTACACACGCCTGGAAGAATCGGGAGTACTCAACTCCGTCGACGACCGCTGGACATTCACCGAATCAGGTCGCAAGTACGGAGCGAAAGTGGTTCGAGCGATGGGGCTGTGGAAGCTGTTCCTGTCAGAACACCCGCAGCTGGCCAGTAGTTTCACCGATCTCGACGCCGAAACTGTCGACGAAACACTGCCGCCCGAAATCATCGCCGAACTGGAACCACTGCTCGCACAACAAACAGCAACCGGAGGATCTCATGCCGGTTGATCCGATAATCGCCGACACGGCGTCCGTGTTCGCGCGGGACATGTGGCCGCTGCATTTGTGGACGGTCGGAACCGGAATCGTGGGCAACGCCGCCTGTGCATTGATTGGCTGCTATCTGGTTTTGCGCCGCATGAGTTTGCTGGGCGATGCCATTAGCCACTCCATCCTCGCCGCCATCGGAACCGTGTTCCTACTCACAGGCAGCGCGCAGTTTATTCCAATCTTCATCGGCGCGATTGTCGTTGGAGTCCTCACGGGGTTCCTGACGCAGCTGTTCCAGACCCTGGCCGATGTCCCTGAAGACACGAGCATGGGCGTGGTGTTCACGACGCTGTTTGCTGTGGGCGTGGTCATCATCTCACAGTTCCCACAACATGACCTCGACGTGACCTGCGTCTTGTACGGCAAGTTTGAATTCGTCAGCTACACGAAAGCGAACGTGTTTGGTTACGAAATCCCGGAAGCAATGTTGCGGCTCGGCGGCAGCTTGTTGATCACGCTGGGGTTTGTGTTTGTGCTGTGGAAGGAACTCAAACTCGCGTCCTTCGACAGCGAACTCGCAACAGCAATGGGTTTCCATTCCGGGCTCATTCACTACCTGCTCATGGGATTGGTCGCCGTCGTTACGGTGACATCCCTGGAATCCGTGGGAGCCATCGTCGTGATCGCGATGCTCATCGTTCCGGCCGCGACGGCGCACCTACTAACGGATCGCATTGTCCGAATGATGCTGCTGTCTGTTTTGCTTAGCACGACGGCCACGATACTCGGGTACCTCGCGGCGCTGTACGTGAACTCAACCATGTCCGGCATGATTGCCGTAGTTGCTGGCGCACAGTTCGCCGTCACAGTCGTGTTCGCCCCGACGCACGGACTGCTGGGCAAAGGCTTCAACAACCTGCGCTTGCGCCTAAGAATCGCGCGCGAGGATATTTTGTCGCGGCTCTATCGAATGGAAGAATCGCAAACGAGCGCGGCGAAAGAACCGGTGACTCTGACGCGAACGCAATGTCGCCAGCTTGCCGGAGGTGGGTTCCTGGGCTGGCTCTCGCTATCAGCCATGCGGCGCAACGGACAGGTGGTTCCCGCTGGCGACGATCATATTCAGCTCACAGCCACCGGCCGCAGCGAAGGGCGATCGCTGTTGCGTTCGCACCGACTGTGGGAAAGCTATATCAGCAAGCACTTCGATTTGGACGCCGATCACCTTCACGAGCCAGCTCACCGAGTCGAACACTACATCGGCCCGAAGCTGCAGGAACAGATCGAAGAAGAACTGGATGCGTCAAGTGTCGACCCACACGGCAAGCAAATTCCCCCTGCCGAAAACGCCTCAAAACAGGGCGAATAGCGGTATCGGTGCGAAATCTCGTACAATATCTGCATGAACACGTCATCCCGTCTCGCAGGACGCAAGCTGCTGATCCCGTCGCTGGTTTTCTTTCTCATTTGCGGACAGGCCTTCGCTTTGAACCTGTCTCAGGCAGAGCAAACCGATCCGCCAGAATCGCCCGAATCGCTGAAAGAACGGATCACCCAGCAACTTACCAAAGACTCCGAGGTCTCGCCGACTGAACTGGCCGGCGCGACGGAAATGGTCAACGCGCTACCGATCACCGAATGGCTCGGGCCGCTGGCACCGATGGCGTTGTCTCCGTTTTTTGGAGTCACCTGCCTGTCCGGAATGGCCATTTGGGGAGGCGACTGGTTGCCGGGCAAATCCGGCCTGCTGAGTCCCGACGGCCCACTGGGGAACCCTGCGATCTTCTGGACATTCCTCGGCCTGACGGTTCTTACCTCACTGCCGCGACTGACCAAAGTCAGCAAACCGTTCGCACAAGCCGTCGACCACGTCGAAGCCTACGCCGGCATCGCCACACTGCTGATTCTAAAACTCATGATCTCATCCGGCGGTGAAGAAGTCCCCGCCGAACAAGTCGCCGTCTACAGCGCCGGCATATTCACGTTCACAGCAGACATGCTGTTAATGATTGCCATGGTCGTGAACATGATTGTCATTCACGCCGTACGGTTCTTCTTCGAGTTCCTGATCTGGATCACGCCGGTTCCGTTTATCGACGCCTGCTTCGAAGCCGGCAACAAAGCACTCTGCGCAGGCTTGATGGCGTTGTACGGTTACAGTCCGACAATCGCGACAGCCGTTAACCTGGTCCTGCTGGCAGCGTGCTTGTTTGTCTTCCGCTGGATCCATCGCCGAGTCGTCTTCTGCCGAACCATGGCGCTTGACCCAATCCTGTCCCGGTTCTTCCCCAAGCGAGCGATCCCCACTGCACCAAAGTTAACGGTGTTCCCAACGGCCGCGTTCGGACCGTTTCCAGCCAGAGCCAAATGTGAGTTGGAACCCAAAGACGACGGTTGGTTGCTGACCAGCAAACGCTGGTTCCGACCGGCTTTGACAATGCAGCTTCCGTTTGACAAGTGCGAACCCGTCATGCTGTCTGGCATCGTCGCCAACACGCTGGAACTAAACGGCGAAGGCACACGCCCCTGCTCGTTCAGCAAACGATACTCGGACCTCACCGCACTCGCGGGACAACTAAGGTGCGCCACAAAAGAACGCGAAGCCGATGCAGCCGCAGGTGGTCTGAAAGCTGAGTTCGCTTAGTAGTAGTCGTGCCGGTTCAGCCGCACGTGCCTGGCAGCATGGCTGGCTCATCAAAAGTCACATGGCAGGAGTCGTCCAATGGAGATCTTTGCTGGAACACGATGCGGTCAGAAGCACGCCGAAAATGAAGATCACTATGGGCATTGGCAGATTGACGACGACCGCCTGGTACTGGCCGTGGCCGATGGAATTGGTTCGAACACCTACGGCGGTAGCGTCGCACGATGGTTAATCGCCAATGTACCGGCTCACGCAACGGATGGATCTTTGCTGAACATCCTGCAACGACTTCATAGCGAGATCCGATCCGAATTCGATGATATCCAGGAGTTCCTAACCAGTGGAGCGTCAATCGCGTTCGCATTAGTTACTGGGAACACAGCTCACATCCTTTGGGCGGGTGACTCGCCGGTTTTTCACACACGCGCCGACGGGCAGTGCACTCGGTTGACGGTTCCCCACTCAAGCTCACTGGACGTACTCGATAACTGGTTCAGCGGAGCTCGCAAACTGGAACCAGATGAGACCACCGTCAAGTTAGCAAGCAACGATGTATTGACCCTCTGCAGTGACGGCGCGATTCTTGATGAACCGTCGCTGGGCACAGCTGTGCAAAACGAAGTTCTTTCTCAGACTCACATCGACAGCCTGCTGGACGATTCCGTGGTCGCCTTTGACAGCGATGACGCGACTATCGTTTGCTATCGGCACCGCCACGACAACGATGAGCTCCGACCGTTACGTTCTGACAGAATAGTCCGTAATGTGAATGCCCCAGTGGTCACGCTCTACGACGACAAGTACTTTTCAATCAGATGATTGATCATTGACTCCAGTGCAGGCCGCCCGTTGCATAGATCCTTGTGGTATGACCGCACTGCGTGCTGCACCGCGTCCCCGATCGTTCCGATCGCCCCGGCTACGGAAAGCACCGGCATAGCCGACTGTAGCGATACCAGCGTACAAATTAATGAAAGGTAGCCAAAGCTCGACAATTTCGGTGTAGAGGCAATAAGCGTAGGTGGGTACTTCTTCTTAAGCCTTGCAAGCAAGTCGATGCGGCAAACCTCCTCTTTATCATCTTTGATGATAGCGATGATGTCGCGGTAAGCTTCAATAAACTCCAGGAGTCCGAATAAGGTGTCAGGAACCATTGTTTGCAACTCAGTTCGGTGGTGGAGTAATTGATGAGTTGATTGAATAGCGGAGGGTCAATTAAAGGTTCCTGACACCCTTCAATCGTCCGAAGAGCCAATGAGTCCTTCAGAACCCAATGGCACTGACCACGATAGAGCCGCGCAGACCTACAAGGTCTGCGCGGGGAAGTAGCGGAATTGGCCGGTCGCTGGTCTGCATAGATGAAGTCCACCGAAGCATCTGGCCAGCGACCTAACTACGCGTCGCTCATCCGCGATTAAATCGCGAATACACCTCAACTCCATCCACGATCTTGTCACCGACGAAATCACGTACGTGTTCAACTCAACGAAATGCCACGACACTGTTTTACCGCGTGAAGCATGAATGCACTCGCTCGAGCTTTCATGCTGTGTCCATATCTTGTGTCCTGTGTCGCGAGTAGACCTCTGCGCCATCAGAGAATTCTTCCTCTGGAAACTCTCTAATGTGTTCCACCGCGACGAAGTGCCAAGAGACAACTTCATTGCGATCATTGACGTAGTCGTGTTCGGCGTCGCGGCTGAATGACTCGGCCTTTGTTCGCGCCTCAAACTGATCTTCCGCCATGACTAGTCTAATGGACTCCTCGTAATCCCCATCAGGACGGCCATCACTGCGGGACTCTATGCGCGAACAGACAAAGTACGTTTTCATTACTTTCCTCTAACTTTCTTGAGAAGCCGATCTGAACTGTCGCTGATCGAGTCCTGAAGGATCTTGCGTGCTGTCTGCAACTTGTCCTTCGTTTTCCCCGTCACGGTCTTCAGGGCATCTTTAATTTCGCCGAGCGATTTCCCCAAGTATTCGCTCGGGAACTTCCGCCGCAATGAACCGTTCAGCACATCTTTGGCGGCCTTCGCCCCCATTTCCTTCGCGTGCTTCTTAGCCGCGGCTTTAGCTGCCGCTTCTGCCGCTTCTTTTGCGAACGGTTCGGCCATTTCCTCGAGCCAATCGTCCAACGTGTTCTTAATCCTATACAACCATTCGAGACTTTCGTCTGTCAGCCCACGGCAGACAAACGGGGCCATCCAGTTCTGCAAGCTCGACTTGCTGGCACCAGTTTTGGAAAGGAACCACTAATGGGCACTGATATAACACTAATGAAAAAACATTGGTGACCCATTAGTGTCGATTAGTGGTGCAGACCTTTTCGAGAGTGTGAACACCTCCGGCGGGCGGAACGGACAAACGGCGTGGGTTGACGAACGGAGAACAATGGGGCCACCCAAGTCAATCACATGCGACAGCAATCGTTGGTACTTCATCGAAAAGGGAATGCGCACTACAGTCGTTCCGCACGGCGAACAACGGATTCAAGCCGCTGGAGATGGTGGGCGTGGATGATGTCATCAAGCAGTTGCCATTGCTAAGCATCCCGCACTGATGGAATATGGATTCCCACGAAGAGGCCGGCCCAAACAAAATGTCGACGCTGCGTACTGTTGATTGAGAGTAGTTCTTTTCCCGGAGCGAATCATGTCTGTGCTTTTCGTTGCGTTGCTGGTCACTCAGGCACCGAAGTCCGAATAAGGTGTCAGAAGTCCGAATAAGGTGTCAGGAACCATTGTTTGCAACTCAGTTCGGTGGTGGAGTAATTGATGAGTTGATTGAATAGCGGAGGGTCAATTAAAGGTTCCTGACACCCTTCAATCGTCCATGACACCCTTCAATCGTCCAGACTGCGAATTAGTTGGCAAGTACGTCCAATTTTTCAGCGAAGCTCAGGAACTGCGGTGGAAACTCTTCGGGCACGACGGGAAGGATGGGCGTCCAACGGATGATCCGGATAAGGGTGAGATCGACAGGCACATAGAGCTTGGCACACCCTTCCCTTGGCCTGGGGGGGAATCCCGCCACTGCCTAAGAAGTAACAGTTCATGAAAGGCGAGAGACATGTCAGCTGCAATGTTCCTGGTTTGCCTCGCAGGTTCTCCGAATTGGGACATCCGACTCGACCTGAAAGAAAGTTTTGCACACCCGCAGTGCGAACGCATTACCGGTATCGCTTGGCTTGACGCCGAGCGGTTAGTGGCGACGACATCATCTGGTGATGTCGTGTGCCATTCTCTGGAAGGGCAACTACCGGTATGGACCTACCATAGTGAAGTGCCCGTGGAGAGTTGCGACGAGCAGCGTTCAGGCGACTGTGTCATGACACTTCGAGAGGACGGAAGTGTCTTGGCCCTATCAACCAGTGGTCGGAAGGTTACAGAACTAAGCTTGTCGAGCTTTCAACGCTTGTGCAGGAATCCAAATGCTACACCTTGGCGTGTACGGACCGGATCTGCAGGACTGGTATATGTTGCGGATTTGTCCGCGAAGAACGGGCACGTACATGTACTCAACTCAAAGCTAACAAAGTTGGTCAAGACTGTGCAGCTTCAGGAGATGGCCCGAGATCTGTATGTGTCGAAGAAAGGTGATCTTGTTACGCTGGAAGGACGAGAGTACATCAAGGTGCAGAGCCTTGAAGGCAATGCCGTAGTGACCATGGGCCGGCAGCCAAACATCCCCTTCGAAAGAAATCTCGGACATGTACCTCATGCGAGTCATGTAAAGCTTGCTGGGCCGAGCGTGGTGGTGAGTAGCTGGGATAGACCTCTGGAAAAAGGGGGCGTAAAGATCTATGACATTCCCACCCGGCGTGTGAAAGAGATACCCGGGAAAAACAGTGCAATGGTCATCGATGTCTATGTGCGAGAACACATCAACTTAATTGTGAGCAGTGGCTCGAGGGCACATCTGCAGCTTTTCAATATTTCTGGAGACTTGCTGGCCGAGGCCACCGGTAGTGGGCATGACTGGATTGTTCGCTTTTCACCCGACGGCCAAAACATCGCTGTGGCGAGAGACGATGAAGTCTGGGTTTACCAGATTCTCAAGAGCGATCAAAAGAAGTAGCTCGGTAGAGACAAAGGTGTCAGGAACCTTTGATTGACGCCGAGCGGTAATTCTGCCTTTGTCGCATGGGTTGAAACCTTGCCTGAGTGCTCGGCATTTGGCCCCGGTTGATTTGAAGGAACGGACGGTCAAGCCCGGACCGAATTTGAACAAACAGGGCAGCAGGTGCAGCAACAAGGGGTTCCTGCCGATGTCGACGGCCGACTATTTGACGTTGCTGGACTGGACGGCTCGGGTGACTCGGTCGGACAAACGCGGTTCGACGCCGAAGGAACTGGCTGCTGTTTTTGTTCGGTTGGGGATTTCGGAATCGGTGTGGTTGGGGTTGGTGCAAAATTTTGGTCGGCTGTTTAGCGTGGTGGCAGGACAACCGCAGCGGTTGATGAGTTCCGATCGAAAACTAAAGAGCAACGGTATCACTTGCGGAAGGACACTCGGGAATTGATGGCCTGAGTTGGTTCGATGTGGGCACGAAAAACACGAAGCGTCACGAAAAGATGTTGCGATGCTTGCTTAGACAGCTTGCACGGTCACCCGAGCCACTCCGTCGAGTGTCGGCGGGAATTCTGACGTGCCCCCAAATTGCCAGGCAGCGTGACAAAAGAACCTGAGCATGGCATCCTGTTGACGTATCTGTGAAGGAGAAAGAATGCGGCAATTCGTCCAACTGGTCATCGCGTTTGGGTTCGTGCTGGGTGCCAGCGGTTCGGTGGTCATTAAAGACCGCACTGTCGACGAGTTCAGAAAGTACGCCGCCGGGAAGTTGTCGGGGCTGACTGACGCACGACTGGATGAGATCGTGAAACGCGTCGATGCCGACTCTGACGGAACCGTTACCGACGAAGAGTTCGCCAAACACGTGAGAATCTTTCGGGACGTGATGAACGGCCCTGAACCATGGCGGACAAATCTAGCGAAGGCCCGGGCCGCCGCCAAAGAAACCGGCAAGCCGCTACTGGTCTATTTTCGCGCCGAGTGGTGTGCTCCATGCAAGCAGTTTGAACAAAAACTTCTACCGGATGATGAGGTCCAAAACTCTCTCGCCGGTTTCGTGTTAGTGCGAATTGACATCGATGAGGATAAGGACACTGCCGAAGCCTATGACGTTACAGCTATTCCGACGTTCGTTTTGGAAGGCTCGGATGCGAAGGAAGTGGATCGGCAAGCAGGAGCCAGCAAGAAGAGCCTCTTTGAGCTGCTAAGCAAGCGTCCCGAACCCAGCAAGCAACCGCGCGCCGGCGTCAACAGGCCGCTGCGTCTGCGGGTCCTCAGCTACAATATTCATCACGGCGAGGGAGTTGATAAGCGACTGGATCTTGATCGCATTGCCGCGGTCATTAAGTCGGTCAAGCCGGACATCGTGGCACTGCAGGAAGTCGATAAGAAGTGCAAACGATCCGGGGACATTGACCAGCCTGCGGAACTCGCTCGACTAACGAAGATGAATGTTGTGTTCGAAAAGAACATCAACCTTGGTACGGGTGAGTACGGGAACGCATTGATGACTCGGTTCCCAATCGACAGCAAAGTGAACCACAAACTGCCAAGCTTTGAGAATGGAGAACAACGTGGATTGCTGGACGTGATGCTAAAGGTTCCCGGCGGATCACTTAGGTTCCTCGCCACTCACTTCGACCACCGCAAGCCATCAGACGAACGCCACGCGTCGGCAAAAGCGGTTAACAAACTGCTCGCCCTGAAACCTGATCAACCGACACTGCTTGCCGGAGACTTGAACGCTGGCCCGAACAGTGACACCGTGAAAAGCCTGCTGAAGCAATGGACTCAGGCCAACAAGAAACCTTCACCGACGGTCCCCGTGAGTGCTCCGGCGCGGCAGATCGACTATGTACTGGCGGCACCGAAGCCCCGTTGGAAGACCATCGAAACCAGGGTTCTTGACGAAGCTGTTGCATCGGACCATCGAGCGATCCTGGCCGTGTTGGAACTGACGCCGTCATCCATCGATAAGCCGACTTCGAAACCCAAGCCTGCCAAAACAAAATCAAAGACAAAGACTGCTCGATGAAACCGTACACCGTCTCGATTGACATCAACAAACCCCGCGCGGAGGTTGTTGAGCTGTTTGATTCGTCAGAGAACATCTTCTACTGGCAGCCCGGGCTTCAGAGTTTCGAACACATCTCAGGTGAACCGGGCCAGGTGGGTGCGAGGTCGTTGTTGGTTTACCAAAACGGCAAGATGCGAATTGAGCTTATTGAGACCATCACCAAAGTAGATCTTCCAGACGAGTTCAACGGCACGTACGAATGGAACAAGAGTTCAAACACTCTGGAAAACCGGTTCATTGATATCGACGGGCACACGACACGATGGGAAAGCACCTGTGCCTACAACTTCGGTTCCCTACCGGAGAAGCTGATGGGTGTGCTGGTTCCCTGGGTATTTCGCAAACAGAACATGGGGTTCCTGAAGAACTTCAAGGCGTTCTGCGAACAGGGTTGGGACGTGCGAGTAAAAGGACCGGTCAAGTAGTCCCATTTCGCACGATGCAAGATGCACATTCAATGACTATGATCGATGCTTACATCACATAGTCAGCAAGAGGCAGACTTTTGGAAATCGAACAGCTCCGCCAGTTTCTTGCGGTCGCCGAAACACAGAACATCACGCGAGCAGCTGAGCGAATTGGCTTGTCACAGCCGGCTCTCAGCAGGTCCATCTCCCGACTGGAAGAGGAACTGGGCCAACCCGTCTTCGAACGGCAAACTCGAAAAGTCATACTGACAGACGCTGGCCAGCTATTGCACTCCCGAGCCCAGCAGATTGTCGCAATCGTCGAGGACACGAAGGCTGAGATCTCAGACGATGGCGAGAGCGGTCGTATTCGACTGGCGGCGATCCCCACCATCGCACCGTTCTATCTTCCGGAGCTTCTGCAGCGGTTTGCCAAAGACAACCCAAAGGCCACCGTGACCGTGCAGGAAGACACGACGGACAACCTTCTGAAATGCTGCACGCAGGGTGAGGTCGATCTCGCAATCGTCGCGCTTCCGATCACCGCGAAGTATCTGGAGGTGGAAAACCTGTTTGAGGAGGAACTCCATCTGGTACTCCCCACGGACCACCCGCTGGCAGACAAGAAACAAATCCGCATGTCGGATATCGAACCACTGCCGTTCGTGCTGCTGGACGAAGCACATTGTCTTTCGGACAACATCCGAACCTTCTGCCGACAACGTTCGTTCAACCCGGTGTCAGTGGAACGGACAAGTCAACTGGCCACTGTCCAGGAATTAGTCTCGCTCAACCACGGTGTCTCGATGGTGCCAACGATGGCCGTCACACTGGACGACAGCGACCGGCGTCTCTACCGATCCGTCGCCGGCGCGAAGCCAACGCGAACCATCGCCATGGTCTGGAACCCCTACCGATTCCAAAGCCGGTTGCTGGAAAAACTCAAACAGCAAGTCCGGTCGGTGTGACGGGGGGGAGACGCTCACCGACAGGCCATGAGAGCCTGCCGTGTATCGCATTGCCTTACCCGACCAAATACCGACTATTCTGGCGGTCGGCGGCGACGGCGTTTTTTGCCAGGGCGCCTGCGTGGAGGACTTAGGGTTCGCTGGAGTTCTTCCAACGAGGTCTTGCCTTCCATTACCAGGCGGAGTCCGTCTTTCTGCAGCGTCATCCCATTGTCTGCCCGCATTTGTTCCTTGATGGCTGCAGGGTCTGCTCCAGCGAGGATGACTTCCTTCATCCCGTCCGTGACTCGCAGGAGTTCGTACATCCCAATGCGGCCGTGGTACGGTGAACCGCCGCATGGCTCGCATAGCTCTTCGATGGTTGGTGCTTCGGGATCCTCTTCGTCCGGAACCGGCTCGCGGTATAGCACTTTGGTTTCTGGAGGCATTCCCAGTCGTTTCAGGAGTTGCGGGTTCGGCCGGTAAGCTTCTTTGCAATCCTCGCATAGGGCTCTGGCAAGTTTCTGCGTGATGATGCCTCGCAGGCCTTCTGCAACAACGTCGGCACCCAGCCAGCTAATCAGCGTTTGAATCGCCGTCGCCGGGTCCGGAGCGGGGAATTCGGCGATGAATGCCAGCTTCTTTTGGAAATCGAAAATCGTCTGCGCGGTTTCTGGTTCATCAATCGGATCGACAAACAGGACATTCGCTTCACGTCTCAGCACGCGATCAAGGCTCATCGCGAGATCGTGTTCTTCTTCCGGAGTGAACTCAGCAATGTTTATCAGTTCGCGGTGACCTGTGTCGGCCATGCTGTAAACGGTGTAGAGGTATGCGTCGACTGTGTGCAGAACAACGTAGGAAGTCGTCGTCGCCCCGGAAGCAGGCGGTCCCACAACCAGAACCACACCACTTTGCTCCGTTAGCATCGCGCGGATCTCTTTGCGGAAATCCTGAGTGAACCCGGCGTGATCGGCCTTGAGGATTTGCTTCTTGAGGTTCTCAACGCGAACCCGCACGCGTTCCTGACCGTTTTTTGTCAGCGACGTGTCTACGACCAGAATGTATTCGACTTCTTCGTACTCAGCGTTGATACCGCCAGACTGTTCTTCGTCGCGGATATTAATATCCAGGCCAGCCAGAAGCTTCAGCACCTGAATAATCGCGAGTGCGCGTTTGCCGGGCAGGCTGGTGAGCGGGTAAGCCACCCCATCAATGATGCATCGAACGGCCGCTTTCGGGCCACGTGGTTCAATTAGAATTTCCTGCGCGCCGCGGGAGACTGCGTCGGAGACAAGTTCTTTTGCAGGCAGCAATCCGGCCCGCGCAAGTTTCGCGTTGGCCTTGAGGTTCGCTTCAACGCCGTTCAGAGAACCCTGAAAGAGGATGAGTTCCATCTCCTCTTCTTCATCCTCGATCTCTTCCTCGACTTCGCGTTTCTTTCGACCAAAAACCACGTGACTGCCTTCTGCTATAAAATCAATGTGCGAGCCGACTCAGGTTTCCTCAGAACCCTGACTGCGTCGCTGTTCAGCTTTGGATGTATTGGTGACCGGAACCCAGAAAACTGCGCCCGGTCACGCATCAAGTATCCGACTTAGTCAGCTGGATGCCAGACCGTTTCGTCAGGGTTTCAGGTCAGAAGTTCGTAGCGTTGTAGCGTTTGTGTCAGTTGTTCGACTTGCTCGTCCGTCAGCGGAGTCAGCGGAAGCCGAACTTCGCCGTTGTTGCGGCCCAAAAGCTTCATGCCGGCCTTAAGCGGAATTGGATTCGTCGCGAGCCCCAGCATATCCCGACACAGTGGGAACAGACGTTGGTGCAGTCGCTGAGCTTCGGCAACGTTCCCTTCGCGAAACGCAGTCACCATGGCTTTGACGTCTTTCGGAACAATATTGCCCGCGACCGAAACAACTCCGCTTCCGCCAAGTGACATCAGCGGCAATGTGAGGCTGTCGTCGCCAGACAGAAGCGTCAGATCGCACAGGTTCAGAATCGCTGAAGCCTGATCCATAGAACCAGTCGATTCTTTGACGGCCACAACATTGTCGAATTTAGCAATGCGAGCAATCGTTTCTGGTTCCATGTTGGCCGCAGTTCGGCCCGGGATGTTGTACAGGATGATCGGAATATCAACGGCTTGTGCGACTGTTGCGTAGTGCTGATAGAAACCTTCCTGCGTTGGCTTGTTGTAATACGGAGCCACCATCAGTGCTCCGGTCGCACCGGCGTCTTTGGCGAACTGAGTCAGCCGAACGGCTTCGGTCGTACTGTTGGAACCAGTACCCGCCATTACCTTGACTCGTCCGGCAGCCTGTTCGCACACAACAGAGATGACCTGTTCGTGTTCGTCGTGCGTCAGCGTTGGGCTTTCACCAGTGGTGCCAACAGGGCTCACACAGTCGGTTCCTGCTTCGACTTGAAAATCGACCAACTCTCGCAGCGCCGCTTCGTCGACTTTTCCATCCTTAAATGGAGTGATCAGTGCGGTTGTCAGCCCTGCGAATTGTTCTCCCTTACGACTCATGATTCTCTTCCGTTTAGTTCAGTTAGCTTTTGTTAGTAAGTGTATTCTGGATGGACTACGCGTCGCGATTTGTCCAATCAACGTCTGATAGTTTGGCCATTGCAAGTTGCAGCGCGTGTGTGCCATCACGGCCATGCCCCTGAGCCTGCAGTGCCAGGTACAGTTGATGAGCCAACGCCAGGCCCGGCATCGACAAACCAAGGTTCTTCGATTCCGAAAGTGCGATGCTCATGTCTTTGATGAAGTGTTCGACAAAGAAGCCGGGATCGAAATTGTTGTCCATGATCCGCGGACCAAGGTTCGACAACGACCAGCTTCCCGCCGCGCCGCTACCGACAGATTCAAGAACCGTCGGCAAATCCAATCCGGCCTGATTCGCGTACAGCAACGCTTCACACACGCCAATCATGTTGGTGGCGATCAGAATCTGGTTCACCATCTTCGTGTGCTGACCAGAACCAGCAGGCCCCTGGTAGACGACGGTCTTGCCCATCGCATCCCAACAGGGCTTAAGCGATTCGACGATTTCTTTGTCGCCACCGATCATGATCGACAGCGTTCCATTCTTCGCGCCGACATCACCGCCGGAAACCGGAGCGTCAATTGATGAGGCTCCTTTGGCGGTTGCTGCTTCGTAGACTTCGATCGCCAGAGACGGATCGCTGGTCGTCATATCGACCAACACGTTTCCGGCTGAACACCCCGCGATGGCTCCGTCGTCGCCCAGCAAAACGTCGCGAACATCCTGCGGGAACCCAACAATTGAAAAGATCACGTCCGAAGCTTCAGCAACCGCTTTCGGCGTATCAACCCAAGTTGCCCCTTTTGAAATGAGGCTCTCCGCTTTCGACTTTGTGCGGGTGTAGACAGTCGCAGCGAACCCCGCATCCATAAGATGCGCGCACATGCTGGAACCCATGACACCGGTGCCGATCCAACCGATGCGTGTTTTGCCTGGTTCAACTTGTAAAATGGCCACAGCTTTGCCCAACTCCGAAAACGCAATCTCCTGACGCTTTTCGTGTCGAGGCGAACCCGACATCATGCGTAAGCGATTCATCATACCTGTGCGGACTTTCGAAGTCACTGAACCCGCACCCCTTGGACGAGCCGATCTTGGTGCTACTCAGCCACAATTCGCCGGACGACGTTGTTGACGGGCCATTGGCTTGGATCAATGGGAGATTTGTTCCATCCCAGGCCGCTGCAGTTCCCGTATCTGACCTCGGGCTGCACGGGCTGGCCGTAACGGAAATGGTGCGAACATACGATCACAACCTGTTCCGGCTCAAAGATCACCTCAAGAGGCTCAGATCGTCACTGGCCGCTGTGAAAATCGAAGCCGACACCGAAGGCCTCGATGAGATCTGCCGAATCATCGGCATGCGAAATTCATCGTTCGTGAAGTCATCGACCGACATCGGACTGGTCATTGTGGTGACAGCCGGACCCAATCCGACTTACATCGGTGAGAACTCTCACGGACCGACCGTCTGCGTTCATACCTTTGATCTACCGCTGGCCCGTTGGAGCCACACGATCCAGGATGGGGTCTCGCTACTGGTTTCAAACGTCCCCCAACTTCCGGCTGCGTGTTTGCCGCCGGAAGCCAAAACACGTAGCCGACTTCACTGGCATCTGGCGTCGATGGAGGTCCGAGCGAAGAACCCGGCCGCTCAGGCGATCCTGTTGAACCAATCCGGGCAACTAACCGAAACACCCACGGCCAATTTCTTCGCCGCGTTCGGCGAAAGTGTTGTCACACCCGCGACCGATGTACTGCCGGGGATCAGTCGTCAGGTTGTCAGCGAACTTTGTCGCGTTCTGGGGCTCCAGTATGAAGAACGCCCAATCCGACCAGACGACATGGAAACTGCGGACGAAGCGTTCATCTCGTCGACCCCCTACGGCTTGCTACCGGTAACGCAGTTTGCTGAACGTAAGATAGGAAACGGCCTGCCGGGCCCGATTTTCTTCGAATTGTGCAACGCGTGGAGCGAACTAGTCGGTATAGACATCATCGAACAAATCACGTCCTCCAGGTCGTGAACACACAAGGCCACCTTAATGCCAGGTGCATTCGACAATAACATTCAGTTCTTCCGCCAGTTCCGCCAACGGTTCAAGACCACTGGCGCGATTGCGCCCAGCAGTGGGTTCCT
This sequence comes from uncultured Planctomycetaceae bacterium, assembly GCA_964485095.1. Taxonomy (GTDB): domain Bacteria; phylum Planctomycetota; class Planctomycetia; order Planctomycetales; family Planctomycetaceae; genus CAYNWT01. The sequence continues at coordinate 43,975 of CAZAIB010000033.1, forward strand.
GGCGAAAGCGATGTGCTGGCCGATGGAACAGGGCAACGCTCCCAGACGCATTCTGGAAGTTGGCCCAGGAACCGGTCCGGTGACGAACCGGCTTGTGCGCCAACTTAAACCGGGAGACCAGTTGGACCTGGTGGAGATTAACGACGTCTTCGCCGACATGTTGCGCAAGCGATTCGAAACGGACGACGCCTGGAAAAAAGTTGCCGACCAATGCGCGGTTCATCAACTTCCGCTGCAGGAATTCAAAGCAGATCAGCGGTATGACTTCGTCATTTCTGGTCTGCCAATGAACAACTTCGAACCAAGCCTGGTGTCGGACCTATTGGAAACGATGTTCTCACTGATGAAGGACGGAGCGGTGCTGTCGTACTTCGAGTACATCTACATTCGCAGCATCAAGTGCGTCGTCACCAGCGGCGCTGAGAAGAAGCGCATCCGAGAAATCGATCAGATCGTCGCAGAATGGCAGGACAACTATCGGTTCGAACGCAACTGGGTGTTCGCCAACATCCCACCAGCCTGGGTCCAACACCTGCGCAAACCACTAACAGAACGCGCAACCGACCCAGGCAAACCTGCAAAAGCAACAGCTTAAGCCACATCAACGCGCCACCCCGGCCGAGCCATACTCCCCGGCGAGCGGCATGCGTAAGCTTGCCGATACTGTGAAAGCCGACAACGCCACGCCGGCCGGCAACACCCGGCGTCCTCAGCTACTTGCCCTTCTGAATCACAGCCTCAGTCATTTCCGCCCGAGAAACAGCCCCGTCGCCGTCGATGTCCAGCGACCCAAACTGCGCGGCTGTCTGTTTCGGAACCTCGTCCGTGGTAATCTTGCCGTTCTTGTCTTTGTCGAAACGTGCAAAGAACTTTTCCACAAACGTGTTGTCCGGCGCCGGTGGTTGCGGGAGCGGTTGAACCCCTGGTCGCATTTCGGGCTGCGATGGTTGTGGTTCGCGAATCGGTAGCTTTCGCATTGGTTCGGAAGGTGTACCAGGAACACTGCCCATGAACTCTGCGACTGAGAGCAGGCCATCAAGGTTGGAATCCAATCGTGACAATCTCTGCACTGCGTCTTCTGCGAAGAACTCTTCGGTCGACAGCAGCCCGTCGCGATTTGCGTCAAGCAGCTGGAACGCAGCCGGTACTCGGTTCGACGCTTGAGGTTCTGGCTGCTCAGCGGGAGTGGCAAGAAGTTCTTCAAACTGCTCGAACGTCACTTTGCTGCTAAGCGGCAGCTTGCTGTTGCTCATGAGCCGTTCCAGAGAACCGCGATACTGCTGGGGAGCTTCTTCGACTGAAATTTTTCCGTCTTTGTTAACGTCCAGCGCCATGAATGTCCGCTTCCGCTCCTCTTGTTTCACGATCGGCAGCAACAAGGCCATCATCTCGGTGTTCGTAAACTTCTCTTTAACTGACCCCTTCAGCGCCGCAAACAACGGACCAGATGCCAAAGACGCCACCGGGCTCGCTGCATCACTGGCGGCCCAGTTAATCTCCGCCCGCGTCACAAAGCCATCCTTGTCGTTGTCCATTAGCTCAAACAACGTCGGTTCTTTTGGCTTTGGCATCGCCACGGGACGCCGTTCGAAGTCTTCAACTGTCAACGCGTCTTTGCCGGCCTCCTGAAACAGCCGTTCCATCCGAGGTCGCATTGCTTCAGGAATCTCCTCGCGTACAACCTTGCCGTCTTTGTTCGCATCATAGGCTTCGAAAAACGAACGTTGTGACGGGTCGGTCGCCATCGACACGGTGTTTAAGAGCAGGACGCCAGGACTTATCGCCATCGCTCCGACAACGCGTTCGGATTGGCCTTCAGAGAAGTCGCTCCAGTCCACGCCCATCGGCAAACCAAGACTGGGCACACGGGCCGTGTCCAGGTAGACGATAGGCTGGATTCCCTGGAACTCTGCAAGATCAAGCATCCCGTCGCCGTTGACATCGCGGCTCTCAAGTATCGTTCGCACGGGTCCACGGACGCGGGGCATCTCGGAGCGTTCAATCAGACCGTTCCGATTCTTGTCAAATTGCCCGAAACCCAGACCAGATTCCCGCGACCACGGTTCGGTGGCCGGGGCCGGCACAGAGACCCGTATCTCGTCTGCCTGCTGGCCAACCAGTTTGCGGAGCGACGAAACTCCCTGAACCGGTGTTGCCAACGCAGCGAGACAAGTGAGTGAAACGACGATGTGCATAACGTGATCCTGTAGTCCTAAAGCAGTCTCAAATTAACACCTTCGCGAACCGAAAGTCTCGCTACCTGCAAAAAACATGGAAAAAGCGGTTCACGGAGACGTTCGAGGCCGCACAACAGGGGCTATGACTACCCGGCCCGCCAGCGTCACCCCAGCCGATTCAATAAAAGAAGGGGCTGAAGGAAAACCTTCAGCCCCTCTATCACCAGTCCATCCACATCGGGCAAGAATGTCCGCCCGACGGGAAGTCAAACTATGGCTTCAGTGTGAACGACTGCGAAAACGCGCCGCGGTCATCCGAAACGGTGAAGCTACCAGTTGGAAGCAGATACTTCGCAACAGCTTCAAATGGTGGAAGTTTCTTGAAATCGATGTTCTCAAGAACCTCACCCATGCCTGGGAACATTTCACCGGGATCGCCATCCCGGAAGCTCTCGTACATTGACTTGTAGCTGGACTTCGGGTCGGCGAACGACAGACCCATCGCCTGTGACGGGAATTCAGCCGCGACGCGTTTGTACGCATCTGAGCCAGTCAGTGGATCGTCACTTCCGCGAATGAGCTGCTCAATCAGTGTGATGTCGGTAGAGATCATCAGGTTGCCACGAGTCACACCCAGACCCATAGTCTGGCCGCCCGGATTAGGAATTTCGATAAGGGTGGTGTCTCGGAATTCACGAACCTCACCTGGGAACCCACCGGTCTCAGTCAGCTTCGTAAGCAATGCCTTCATTGCACCTTCGTCTTTGCAACCCAAGGCGATCGCCATGTTGCTGCTAAGCAATGCGGCAGCTCCACCAGCAGCCCCGGCTGGAGCTTCACTCGCTTCGCCAGCAGCACCAATCATTTGAATCTTGCCAGTCAGCTGATCGATGATGTCGTCCTTGATGTGAATACCAGGACCGTCATTGGCCATCTGGTCGATTTGCTGAGCTAACCCGCCTTCGCCACTCCAGCTATCAACAAGACCCTCAACCGCCGTGTAGGCGCCCGCGACATCCCAGTTCATGCCTGAGTACATCGCGACTGCAGAAGGAACCCAACTCGGAGGAGTCATGTCAGTCTCTTTGAGAGTGAATACCTTCAGCACGCCGGATGGATCTTTGCAAAGGTAGACCATCTTTGAAATGGCGTCGAACTTGCCGACAGCCATGTCCACGGTTCCACCCATTCCGTCAAGCTTGTCCAGCCCGAAACTCGGAAGCATTGCCTGACCGAACGCCGCCTGAGGTACCGCACCGGTGTTGGCAACAGCGTTGAACATACCAATCGGATCAACAAACCAGTTGATCGAAGCGTGCTTGTTGCCGCTTCCACAGCGTTCTTTGACGTACGACCACTTTTCGTTGGCGACGAAAGTTTCAGAATCGCTTCCGTCCCAGTTCGACAAAGCGTTCTTCATAAGAGGCATGCTGGTCGAAATAACCAGTTCGGTGTCGCGAATGCAGTAGTGCAAGGCACGGGCGAATGGGTTGTTGTCCATTCCCGGCAAAGCGAAGACACTAATTTCTGTGCCTGAGAAATCCTCAGTGGTCATCTCAATGCCGTCCTGAGCCATTCCTTCAGCGGCCTTCTTCATCAACCCGTCAACGGCACGTCGGCTGTCACCGAAGTCAACAAACATGATGAACCCAAGTTCGTCGTCCAGAGCCGAAACAGCCAGGCTAACCTGACCGCTTGGAATCTGCAGAAGTTCCATCGGAGTCATACCGAGATTCTCAGACATCTCAGTCTTCATCTCTTCGAACTGTTCTCCGAACGCGTTCATGATCTCCTCTTTGATCCCGTCGAACGCCGGATCCTCGTACATCTTGGCCCCGTGAGCCTGACCCCAACGGGCCTTCATCACATTGACGCTGGGCATTGAGAAATAGAGGTAGGTATCTTCGGGAATCCGCTGGTCGGCCTGCACGCCGTGCTTTGCGGTTTCCTGTGCTCCAACAACCGGAGCCAGTAGCCCAACGATCGCCAGAGCCACAACTCGAGAAGTGAGTCTCATGGTTCATCCAATTCAATGTGAGAGAAAGCGACACCCAGTCCATTCGGGTGATTGTTGATCAACGTAATCACGCAGCGTGTTTGTACCCGATGACGTCGGTTATTCAACCAAGGCCAACGGTAGGTGGTCCCCGTGGGATCATGCGGATTTCCAACCCGTCGTCATTCGGCTGAGGCACACCGCACTTAGCTCAAATACGCGTTTTGTTGCCTCCGCGTTTCACCGAAACAACATCCGTTGACAAACGGCATCATCACGCCCAGAGACCCAAACACCATAAACCCTTTCACACAAGCATCTTGCGCCTTTTCAAGTCTCACGGCACGTTCCGGTCCGGCCTTTGCTTTCTCCTTCACCATCACTTCAGGGGGAGAATGGAATGGTATCCAAGCGACGCGAACGACTCGAAATCTTCGATCAGGAAGGTGTGACCATCGTCAGTATTGGCGATGTCGAAATCTGGGACGGAGCAGACCTCGCTCTCCTCAGAGAAACGCTCACAAAGGTCATTGAAGTCGATGAGTGCAAATCACTCGGCGTGGACATGTCTAGTGTGAAGTACATCCCAAGCGGCTTCTTTGGAATGCTGTTCGAATGGTACGAACGCGGCATCCACATCAGCCTGTTCTCTCCACAACCCAACGTAGAAAACATGTTGTGGTTCCGCTTGTTCTTCAAACACCACTCAGCAAATCGGTTCATCCTCAAGGACGATCCAAACCGGCTGCCGACGCCTCCCCCGTCGTCAGACTGGACTCACGACGAACTTCCGGAAGAACTCCAGACTCTGGCTCCCAAGGCAGAACCGACTAACGGCAGTGCACCCCCTGCTCCGCCAGCCAGTCAGCCGTTCAACACCTACGAAGAAGCCAGTAAGTAACAAACGAAACATTCGCAGTTAATTCCAGCAGCGGCCGACGTCCCCTCCGGCCGCTGCTGTTGACTCACCAACGTTCCGTTGGATTGGTATCCGGTTGGTGCGGTGGCCGGAGTTGCAGGCTGCATGCCCGGTTGAAGATGCCGAGTGGTTTACCGTTTTGGATGCGGATCAATGTGAGCCAGTGTTCTCGGACGCCCGACTATCCGATCCGTTGGAACGCCAGGCGGGTTATTCATTCTTTGATTTACTCGCCGCGTAGAGTCCCTTCATATACGCGAACGCGGCAGAGCCCCTATCCCGTTTAGCGAGCAATCGGTTGTACTCCGCGAGCTCAACTCGAGCGTTGGGGCGCCACGCGCCGGCCTTCTTCAATTTACTAACCAATAGCAGGACACGCTCCTTATCTAACTCACCAAGATCGGACGCATCCTCTAGTTCGGACAAATAATGACAGGGCAATAGCTGGAAATCATCCGGCGAGGACATGACGGCCCCGGCTGCCAACACCACTAAGGCACATTCCAGTTTCTTGCGCCGCAGAGCTTTACAGAGAGCAAAGTGAGTCGGCTCGGCGCCTTTATCCAGCAGCAGCCGCACCTTAGCTACCCGTTCTCCCGGCTCGAATCCTGCAATGCCAATCGCCTTGCTTAGGCAATCGCTTCCAGACGTAACGTCCCTCGCCCCAGGGTCTCCGCCGTGCTCGAGAACTGTCCTAAGAGTCTTGACGCCGCAATACTGGGCAACAAGATACGTTACACATTCCCCGCGCATACCAGGTCCCCCGTCAAATCCTCGCCACTCAACTGGCACGTTTGGATCCGCCCCGCTCTCTAAGAGCAACCTAAAGATCGGACTTTCCGCTCTGGGTATGCACCAGATCAGTGGTGTGGCACCCTTCCGGCCTCGGGTATCTGCGTCCACACCTGAGGCCAGAAGTTCCTTTACCCGCGGCTCATCTTGATTCGCGATTGCTTCGCACAAAGTCACGACTTCGGGATCGTCAAAGAACTTCCGAGGGTCCCCGTTCCGGCTCCACGGAGCCGGCCACTTCAGCATCCAAATATTGTGTAGCTTGGTTTTGTCTCGCTCCTTACCCACTTGGGCTCCAGACTGCCCGCCAAAGTAGAGCACACTTAGGAGAACAGAACAGAGAATCGGGACAACTCGGCTTGAACCAGTCATACAACTTTCCATTTCGAACTCGGTACTTGGGTCACTGAAATTCTCACACGATCCCAGCTAACGGACCCGCTTGAAGTACGATTCCATCGTCTTCTTGAAATCCGCGGGCGCACCAATCGTTTCAGCAAACACGCGGGTTCGTTTTTCAACCTGCTTGTCCGGCTTCTCCCAGACGCCCTGAGGGTTCGTGCTGTTGGCCAGAATAAAAGCCATGAACTCTTTGCGTTTTCGCTTCATTAGGTAAGTCGTCAGTGCCCAGGCTTCAGCGTACGCCGCATGGCCCGTCTCGGCTTTTTGGAACCGAGCGTCGGACTGCGTTAGCTGCTCCAGTGATTCAACCGTAATCGCGCTTCGAATCGCCTTGAACGCGCCCTTGCGATAACGCATCGCCTCCCCTGCCAAAGATCATCAAGAATGTGAAGAATCTCATTAAGGTATCGCCACTCGCAAGAATGTATCCGTTGCGATGGTGAATTGAAACGAGAGTCAGCACTTTGAGTACTTTTGCCAGGCTGCCGTCGGCCAAATCCCATCCTGACTGAAGAAGTCATCGATTAGCGGCAACAGGAGCACCGAGTTGAGGATCAGCACAATGCCAAGCAGAATCCGAAGCACAACAATATTCACGCAGGAAACGCTTGCATGAAAGAAGTCATGCCAGATGCTGAGAACCTGGTCCAGGGGAATAGCTGCCAGGCTGCAGAGTGGAACTTCCGTCACGACACCACTTCTCTGCTTAGGCCTGGTACTTGAAGAAGGAAACCGATGTCACGGCTGAGTAGCGTTCTTCCGTCCCGTAGTCATTGACATATTGAAACTCTCTAAACAGTTCTATCGACGACACAGTGCGCCCATCCTCAGCAGCCCATTTACAGAGGTACTCACAGAATGGCCGGTACAGGTGTGGATACCTTCCACAAAGCAATGATGCTGAAACTTGAAGTGCCTAACGTACAGAGTGTTTACCAGTCTGCTTCGCTCAGGATTGAGCAATTCCCAGTCTGTAGTCGTACCGTCAGCAAATGTAACTGAAGCTCTCAACCACCGGTTGAGGTGGATTGGATTTGGGGCAAACAATGCCCAACCGTGCCAAAGCCCAATATAGAGAAAGGGGAAACTGAACTTCGAGACAAACTTCTTAACTGGTTGATCCGGCGGATAGTCCCAACACCAAAGGAAAAGCAGCAATGCCATTATCAAGACGTCAACAGGTAGCACCATCAATCAAGCGCCATCTTTTCCATCACTTGCCCGGAGACTTCTGGTATACTCC
>CAZAIB010000034.1:0-50626 GCA_964485095.1 uncultured Planctomycetaceae bacterium
CGAGGGCAAACAGAATGAGTTGAAACCGCACCATTGCCAGCTTCCAAACGCGCGCAGCGATAAAGTCAAAATGGCACGGTTCCAACGATGAGATCGACATTGACACCTACGCGGCTTCCGCGTTGCCCGGAGAGTTCTGTCTGGTCCGATTAGGCAGGCTTGGTCACTGAGGGAGCCCAGGTGAAGCGTGGAGACAGCTCAGCATTTTCCCGAGGCGACGACGGACAGTTCGAGGGAGGTCCCGCCGTCATCCTGACGGTCAACAAGCAACCGGGTGCGGACACGTGGATTGTGACTGACCGAGTCATGGAAGCCGTTGCCGAACTCACACCATCGTTGCCTGCTGATCTCCGAATCCGTCCACTCTACGCCCAAAAGTCATTTATCGATCGCGCAATTGACAATGTGATTGAGGCTTTGCGAGACGGCGGCGTACTGGTCGTCGTCATCCTCTTTCTGTTTCTGATGAACTTCCGAACGACCTTCATCACGCTGACGGCGATTCCACTGTCACTGGTCATGGCAGCGATCGTGTTCGACTTCATGGGGCTTTCGATCAACACGATGACGCTTGGCGGGCTTGCAGTCGCGATTGGCGAGCTTGTTGATGACGCGATCGTCGATGTTGAGAACATTTTTCGACGCTTGCGCGAGAATCGGCAAAAACAAACACCGCTCAATCCGCTGCTCGTTGTGTTTCGAGCCAGTGTCGAGGTTCGTAACTCGATCGTCTTTGGGACGATGATTGTCATCCTCGTATTCATTCCTCTGTTTGCTCTCTCAGGAATGGTTGGCCGGTTGTTTGCCCCACTCGGCGTCGCGTACATCGTGTCAATTCTGGCTTCCCTCATCGTGTCGCTGACCGTCACACCGGTCCTCTCGTTCTGGCTGCTTGGCAGAGACAAGTTGCAGGAGGAAGAGAAGGACGGACTCGTGCTGCGACTGCTGAAGCGGATCGGCGGGCGGGTCATCACATTCAGCTTGACGTTTCCGCGATTCAATCTGGCGATGACTCTCCTCGGCGTGCTCGTAGCTGGCCTCTTCGTCCTTCAGCTCGAACGCGATCCGCTTCCGCCCTTCAACGAAGGAGTGATGCAGCTGAACGTTGTTCTGCCACCAGGGACATCTCTTGAGACTTCCAACGACATCAATCGGAAGGTCGAGCAGAGGCTCATGGAGATCGATGACGTCGTTCAGTTCGTGCGGCGAACCGGTCGAGCAGAACTGGATGAACACGCTGAAGGGGTCAACATGAGCGAGATCATCATTGATCTCGACCCTGAGTCGCTGCTGACTCGCGAGCAACAGCTCGATCAGATTCGTGAGGCGATGGCAGATATTCCGGGGATCGTGATCGCGGTTGAACAGCCAATCGCGCATCTCATTTCACACATGATTTCCGGAGTCAAGGCGCAGATCGGAATCAAGATTTACGGAGATGACCTTGATGTGCTTCGGCGGAAAGCTCAGGAAATGCTCGCCGAAATCCAGACGGTCCCCGGAGTAAAGGATCCACTCGTGGAGCCGCAGGTCATCATCCCACAGCTGCGCATCGAACTCGATCGAGACAAGCTGCTGCACTATGGACTGACTCCGGTCGAAGTTAACGAGTTCATCGAGACGGCCATGAATGGCCAGGTCGTCTCCGAGGTGCTTTCCGAGCAGAGAACATTCGACCTGTTGATACGCATGGACGAAAATTACCGGGAAGATCTCAATGCTCTCCGACGGCTTACGGTCGACCTTCGGGACGGCGGAAAAATTCCACTGGAGGCAATCGCCAAGATCTATGAGTCTGGTGGCCCCAACACGGTCAATCGCGAGAATGTTCGGCGACGCATTATCCTGCAAGCCAACGTTTCCAACCGCGGGGTGGTTGATGTCGTTGAGGACATTCAACAACGAGTTCGCCCCGTAGTTGCGTCACTGCCACCGGGCTACTTCGTCGAGTACAGCGGGCAATTCGAGACACAGCAAAAGGCAACCCGAGTCATCGGTGGTCTGTTCGCAGTTTCGCTGGTCGGCGTATTTCTCGTCCTGTTTACGATGTTCCGTTCGGTGAACCTGTCGCTTCAGGTGATGGCCGCATTGCCGATGGCGTTTATTGGTTCGGTGGCAGCCCTCGTTGTGACCGGACAGACGCTGACGATTGCTGCAATGGTTGGGTTCATTTCGCTGGCCGGCATTGCGTCTCGCAATGGCATCCTCCTGTTGAATCACTACCTCCACTTGGTGAAGTACGAGGGCGAGACCTGGTCGAAACAAATGATCGTGCGTGCCGGGCTTGAGCGTCTCGCGCCCGTACTGATGACCGCACTCACGTCGGGTATAGGACTCGTTCCGCTGGTGCTGGCTGCGGGTGAACCCGGGAAGGAAATCCTGTACCCGGTTGCCACGGTCATCCTCGGTGGGCTGCTTAGCTCAACGCTACTCGACTTTTTCGTCCACCCGGCTTTGTTCTGGCTTTTTGGCCTGCATGAAGCCCAACGGGTGGTGAATGAATCAACGACCGAAGTCGCTCTGACTGAGGAAGACTTTCCCGGGATGGTCTCGGCAAATGGAACATACGATTCTCCAGCAACACAGCTTGCTGATTCAACAACCTAAGAACGGAACAAACATGTACAAAGCCCTTATCCCTGCAATGCTGTTGGCATTCCTTCTCACAACCAGTTTCACAGGCTGTGCTGACACCGACTCGAACACGGCGACTGCTCCGGCCACTAAGTCAGGGTCCGAGGCTGTCGATAGCCATGCGCACCCAACCGAAGGTCCACATCATGGCGACCTGATCGAACTGGGCAACGAAGAATATCACGCCGAGATTCTGCACGATGAAGATGCAGGAACAGTCACTATCTATGTCCTCAACGGAGCTGCCACCGAGCAGGTTCCGATTGACGCCACGGAAGTCACAATCAATGCCAAGCATGACGGCAAGCCGGAACAGTTCACGATGACCGCCTCGCCGGATGCAAATGACCCGCAAGGCAAATCCTCTCGCTTCGTCTCCAATGATGAAGAACTTGCTCATCATCTTGACGAGGAAGGCGCGGAACCACGCTTGGTCCTGACCATCAATGGCAAATCTTATCGGGGCTCAATCTCGCACGATCATGACCACGAAGGACACGATCACTAATCCGAAGCGAGAGCATCTGGCAACCTAGGTGTAGCCTCCCACTCGTTTCTGGGGGGGCACTACCGACTATTGGAGTCAGCTCGTAGTACGGCAAGCTAGCTTGGCAGGTCATTCCACCAACCGTCTTCAAGCTCAAGGTCGGTGAACTCAACTGGGCGTTCCCTGCCACCACTACCGGGTTGAAAATCGACATAGCCCGTTTCGAGGTTGACTAGCATCTTGGGCCTACCGGTCTTGAAGAAGCTTTCGGCTCGCACGGGATATGTGAGCTGGTAGCTACGGCCGCCTACGTGCTGGATGTGGATTGGCATCCCACCTCGTGCCGAATACGCGGAGTTGGCGAGGGCAATTGCCAGTTCCTCATCTTCTGATTGCGGTTCCCAAACAGATCGCCGTGCAGACACACTGAATCGATCCTCCGTGAAACGAGCGTCGGTCATCTCGTAGCTGTCCTCGCCGCCCTCACCAAGGATGTTGAATCGGCTGAAGAAGTCATCCGTTCCCCAGACTGTTGGTGACTCGATTGAGAAACTGTCCTCGCCTGATCCGCCTTTGAAGTAGGAAAACCCGGAGAATGAGTCATCCCGCGAGTTAATGAAGTCTTTCTGTCGGCTTCCATTGAAGACAAGCCGTTTGGCAAACTCGTTGTCTGAACTGTTGATGTGATCGACGCCAGAACCGGTATGCACTGTCGTGGGGCCTTCAAATTGGATTCCTTCCAAGTCAACAATGTCCCGACCACCTCCGGTCCGGATCAACGTTTTCCCATGGACAACACCTCCACTCATCCGAAAACGCTCAAATCCTAACGTGCCTGAAACAATGAGATCCTGACCGACAGAAACTCGATAGAGTCCAGACAAAAAGAATGCCTTCGAGGCGACAATGTTGGCTGACCCATGAATGCGGGTGTCGGCTATCGACATCTCGGTTTGTGTCGCCACCTCCAGATCGCCGGTCACGGTCATGTCATCAAGTTGCACGAATCCGCGCGTGTCTTCCTGCACAACTAGCCGACCGGGAGTCGTAAAGCCTCTTGCGGTGAAGAAGTACCCGTCAACGATGATATCGCCAGTGAAGTCATCCAGGCTCGCGCTGAAATTCGCGCCGCCATTGACGGTTGCCTGGGTGAAGTTACCCCGGGGCCGGGCGTGAATTCTCCCGTCCTCGACGGTCAACTCTGTGCCTTGAGAGTTCTCTACGATCAGATCACCGTCACGGAGAAACACCGAGGCATCGCCACTGGGTGGAGCCCACGACGTCAGTAACGTGCGTTGCTCGAGACTATCGATCGCGCAAACCGAGGGAACAAATCGCCGCCTCGGTGACTTCCGATTCGCAAACCACTTCATGACTTCTCCTTTTCTATACCCTTGATGCTAGTCGACGCAGGGACTCGGCGGGTAGCAGTGTTTCACCGATTAGCCATACAAAGTGTGTTCGAGGCTCAAGCTTTACTGATTCTGCACTCAAGATCGGCAAGATCAACAATCATGCCATGGCGACCTGCGAGAACTGCCTGTTGGGGTCGCGATGATCAAATACACCAATGACGGCTGGGCGTGCAGTCGCTGCTGACTACCGGCGAGCTGAGCCAGCCTCACGCCAAATCGTTCGGACTTGATAAATACCAGAGACCGAATTGAACGATGATGTGGTCCGCTTTTCTAAAACAAAACGGCGCCAACCGAAAAAGAGAGCCATGATCGTTGACGGCGTCGTCGTCGCGACCTACGAGATCTCTGACGACGACTTCGAGATTGAATACGAGGAAGATGAAGAAGGCAGTACGTTCCCTGTGACGTTCCCATCGCTGGATGTTGGTTCGATCGTGGAATTGGAGGGGGTTCTGTCCGGTACGCTTCTGGCTGACTAGCGGAGTCAGCTGAGAACCACTGAAGGCGGGAGACCAACACCGGGTCTCCCGTCTGTCGTTGTGGTCCGCAAAACGGATCAGAGGACCATCTGCACGCATCGTCCCGACATCAAGGACAAGTTGATGAAATCCTTATTCGGTCTTTTGCTTCTTGTTTCCGGTGCGGAGGCTGCTCAGGTCGATCTGTTTCCATCCGATCGCGTCCTGGACATCCGGCTGGAAGTTGCCGAGGAGGATTGGGACACGATCCGATATCAGATCCGTACGATCGGAGCTGCACTGGGTGAGGCGCGGAAATCGGCTCCACCGCCCAGGCCTTACTCGTATGTCAAAGCACGAGCGTGGATCGACGGTGTGTCGTTGGGTGATGTGGGGATCCGGAAAAAAGGGTTTATCGGATCCCAGAGTTCAACCCGTCCCTCTCTGAAGCTCAAGCTGAACTACATCGACAAGGACCAATCGATTGCTGGTCTCACCACACTCACTCTCAACAACAATCGCCAGGACCGGACACAACTGTCCCAGTTTCTGGGTTATCGGTTCTTTAACGCGGCTGGCTCGCCGGCGCCACGCTGTGCCTATGCCAAAGTGACCATCAACGGCGAAAACCTCGGTGTCTACTCGCATGTCGAGACGCCGGGCAAGCCTTTGCTGAGACGCGGTTTTGGTGACGGCACGGGCACGCTTTATGAGGGGACGGTTGCCGATTTCTTTGATGGTTGGGAGGGGAGCTTCGACAGAAAGGTCGGCAGCAAGAAACGGGGGCGAGCCCACCTTCGCCAATTGATACAGGCCCTTAACACTCGACAGGGCGTTGCTCTGGTTGACTCTAAAGCGACCGGGCGGGCCTCCGTGCCAACTGATGACACGTTGGCCGATCAGTGGACGGCCCTGGAGTTTGACGATTCGACATGGAAAGCGGGTATGAATGGAGCGGGCTACGAAACTTCGAGTGGTTACGAAGAGTTGATCAGTGAAGGTTTTGACCTGCGCAAGGATCTCTACAACAGATCCGGCAGTGTTTATCTCAGGTTTCCGTTCGAAGTCACTGATCCGGTTGCCGCCGCATCTCAGGATCTCATTCTGCGAGTGAAGTATGACGACGGATTTGTCGCGTGGCTCAATGGCCATCGAATTGCCGCCCGCAATGCTCCGTCAGAGGTTCGCTGGGATACGCCCGCCACGCCGCCCCACGACGACAGGGATGCAATGCGCTTCGAGTCGATAAACGTCTCCGCGTTCAAAGGGAGGCTCCGGCGCGGGAAGAATGTTCTCGCTATCCAGGCACTGAACGCTAACCCTGCCAGTACTGACATGCTCTGTGTTGTCGAGCTGCGTAATGTCGATACCGACTATGAACGGGCAATTGGCGAGTTGGTTGATCTGGACGCGTTCTACAGATTCTGGGCGATCGAAGGGCTACTCGGGTTTTGGGACGGCTATGCGGCGAATCGCAACAACTACTTTGTTTATCTGAATCCCCGGACCAACAAGATTCACTTCCTGCCCTGGGGCGCGGACGCAATGTTCGAAAAGCAAAGTCACTTGAGACGAGATCCACGGGAACCTCTGTCGGCCAAGTCAATGGGTCTGATCGCCCACCGCCTCTACCAAAGCGAAGCGTCCCGGAAACGATACGCGAAAGAAATGGCGAAACTCCTTGACGCGCATTGGGACGAACATGATTTGCTGGAAGAAATCAGGCGAGTGAATACTCTGGTTGCTCCTCACTTATGCCAGGAACAAGAGACTCGGCGGAGTCTCGAACAATTGGAGAACTTCGTCCGAACTCGACGCAGTGAGGTGCTTGCTGAGATGTCCGGCGGGCTTCCCGTCTGGACGGCGACTCCGCGTGAACCGACAACTATTCCACAAGCCCCGACCGAAGAGCCAGACACGATCTGGCTTGCCGCGAGAAGGAATGACGTGCCCCGTTTGACTCAGCACGTGACCGATGGAACTGACATCGATGCGCGAGATGAATCTGGGGCGACCGCAATGTCTGCCGCAGCTCTGGCTGGTAGCCTGGACGCGTTGGAGTACCTCCTGAAGAATGGTGGCGATGTCAATGCAACGAGCCGTGACCACAATACACCTCTTCATAGCGCCGCGTTTCTGGGCCACTACAAGGCCGTTAAGTTGCTGCTTGACAAGCACGCATCTATCAACGCTAGGAATCGCAACGGGGAGACTCCGCTCGACGTATCCGCATCGAGTTTCGATAGCGTATTTAGTCTCATCGCTCGCATGAACGAATCACTCCGGCTGCGGCTGCACCTGCCACAAGTTCGAAAGCAGCGCCCGTTGGTCGCTGCGTTGCTTCGCGAGAAAGGTGCAAAACCAGGAAGCGAGATCCTGGACATCTGGCTGGCAGCCAAATCGGGGAATCTCTAGGGCTTGCAGGCACGACTGGCTGCTGGCGACGACCCAAATCTTGCTGATAGACGGGGCATTACTCCCATCTCGTGGGCTGCGATGGCCGGTCAACCGGAGGTAGTTCGCAGTCTGGTGAAGGCAGGCGCTCGCGTTGATGCGAAGAACTCTGATGGCAGTACAGCACTGCACGGCGGTGTCTTCTTCGGCCAGGCCGAGGCGGTTAAGCTTCTGATTGACTCAGGAGCGGACGTGACCATTGCCAACCGCAGTGGTGACACGCCGCTAAGATCAGCGGAATCTGAATGGAATCCGCGATCCGTCCAAGGTCTCGCAGCGGCTCTTCAGCTCCGGATAGATCTGTCGAAGGTAGAACAAGGGAGGGATCAGATTGCCGACCTGCTGCGAGCTACACCGAACACTGACACTAACCTGCGATCCCCCAACTAACAATCCCCCACTAACGGGTGTTATCCAGCAATGGTCGAAGTGCGTTAGCCCATGATTGGCACACACAAAGAAAGCCCCTGAAATTCAGGGGCTTTGACAAACATCTTCTAGGTGTAAGCTACTCACAATAGGTCTACCGACGATCCCGACCAGTCAGCCTACCGCAACCACTTGGGCCACCACCGAAACCGGACCATCGATTTTCCGCTTGTTTGAGCCCAGCAGTTCGAGTCCTCATCGAACCAGAGCAACAAAACCAGCATCTACTTTACGAAATGCGCAACTATCGGCTGATCAGAGGACACCGACACGCCGATAGCTTCGCATTGAGTGAACTAGCCGCAAGTAGAGCAGCGGCAAGGATTTGAGTACGGTATCGAGGTAAATTCGGGCGATTTCTGCGTCATATGAGGTGACGGAAAGCGGTTAGCTAATGGCGGAGGCGCCTAGGCCGCTTGCCAACACCTAACCGGAGAAAATGCCTTTGACTGAAACAAATGAAACTGTGCCGCCATGTCTTACAGAACCACAACGCTGTGTTGCACGACTTATTGGTCAAGCACTCGCAGCAAGATGGGCAAGAGCTAAGAGTTCAGCTCACGCTGAAGTTGCTGAAGCAGTTCTGGAGTCAGAGCGATCTCTTCTTCTACCAAGCATCCCTGACACGCAAGCTTGACCACTGCCGCCTCAAACTGCTCAATCCTAAACTCACTCTGGTCGCACGGGCAGGTTAGCCCGAAATAGTCAATGACACGTGCGATGAAATCTCGATTTCGGCTGTCTTGGCCTGAGCCACTGAGAATCTCAACTTGGGCTAACACCTGCTGTGGGCCTCCTCCGCGAGTTTTCTCCCGCCGATCGGCCGCGCGTCGTTTCCTTACCATTTCAGAGTAGTACAACAAGAGTTGCAAAAGCACGGCGGGATCAACCTGGCATGTTCGCGCTGTGATTGGGTTGATGCCTACAAGGCTGAGTTGGTCACATAGAAGGAGCAGCGGAAGTCCGCAGACGTTCCGGGTGTACTGCAGCTCCAGTAGTTCCTGGTCCGGCCAAGCGTGTTGTCGTGGTAGGGCTGCCATAAAGTCTGCATGGGCCGTACTCAAGCAGGCCGCCATGGTGTAGTAACTCTCCAAGACCATTTGAACCCTGACTTCTCGCACAGCTGCGCGTGCAATTGGGCCACCACGTTTGCGTTGTTTGGAAATTGAGCGAACCAAACCGTCCGATTTCTCAAAAAACCAAGTCCGAAACTGCTCTGTCGTGTCGTCAAGGTGTTGTGAGACTGCGCGACACAACCGGTCGTGAACATCATCCAGTCTGGATCGTGCCTCACGGGTCACTGCAAGGGGAACCAGTTCTGCATCTTCGTTGAACAAACAAAGTCGCATGGTGGCTCGAAGCTCTTCCTGACCCATCTCTTCCAAAGCAATAGGGGACTGCTGGGCTGCCCGAAAGAGCCCGAACTGCAGCTTCTGGTGAAACGTTGGCGCACCGTGTCCGGCATCTCGCGCTGCTGCTTCACCCTCAGCCAATAGTCTGGGCACGGTCCATGTCGCTTCTCCGCCCCCAAGACCTTCCGGCAGTACGTTCAGGTCACCCGGATTGCGACTTCGCCGACTAATCGCGAGGTCCGATGCCCTTTTGAAGCTTCGCCCGAGCCGTTCGCGCAGATGGGCTTTCTGTTGATAGACAAGCCTATGGAGCTGGCTTAGTGCTAATTGTTCCGGGGTCCAATGACCGTTCACCTCGCGGATCGCGTGGCCGACCATTGCTTGCTCTAGGACAAAGCTTCGGCCAGTCATGGCGGGGAGCAGACGCCGGATGCCGTCCTCGTCCGTGAAACAGGCCATCCGATACGAAAAGTCACGGGGGAGTCGGAGCCCGCTCGATCGAGATGGCTGCCATCGGTAGAGCACCGGGCAGTCCATGTCCTCCATTGCAGGCGGAGTTTCTTCAACGGTGACCACGCCCTTAGGCGACTTCAGGTTCATAGTGACGTCTTTCGTCCGGTTTTCCCTTAACCAGTGGAGTCTCCGCCAGACATTTAGACAACGGGAGAAAGCCTGCAGTGAAATGGTCCAAAAGTCTACCGAATCACGTCGAATCCCTATCGACCTACGAAGAACTGGGCGAGTTCGTTCAAGCGTTTGCGAATGGGCACTTGGGGTTTGTGATCTTGCTTGGTCCTGCCGGTGTTGGCAAGAGCAGGATCGTGAACGAAACCGTCGGCGCTGACGCCTGCAGAATTGATGGCACCGCGAGCCCACTTGGCGTGTATATGCAGGCGTGGGAGCACATCAACAAGCCGCTCATCCTAGATGATGTTGACGGGCTCTACGCCAACCGCAGCAGTGTCCGTTTGATGAAGTGCCTCTGCCAGACAGAGCAGGTCAAGAAGCTGTCGTGGGAGACCAACGCTGTAGCGCTGAGTCAAAACGAGATACCTCGGAGTTTCACGACAACGAGCCGCGTGGCGATTATTGCCAACCGTTGGGATTGCCCCAACGCCGACGTTGCCGCACTGCTTGACCGAGGCCACGCAGTTTCTTTCGAGCCAGACCCATGGGAAGTACACCGTGAGGCTGCGAGGTGGTTTTGGGACCAAGAGGTTTTCGACTTTGTGGCAGAACATCTACATCTCATCGGGCAGCACTCACTACGCACCTATGTCCTCGCACATGAGAAGAAGCAGGCACAGTTGCCTTGGCAGAGGTATGTCCTCAGCCGAATGTTGCAGGGGAATGCCCGCGTGGTGGCTGAGATAGTTGCTGATTCTGCATATGAATCAGAAGGAGCAAGAGTCGCTGCGTTCGTCGCAGGTGGGCACGGTTGTCGTGCTACCTGGTACGCGCATCGGAAGAAAATTCACGCACAGGCTTCCGCGCGAGAGCAATTGGTGCTGAAGAAAACAGAGCAGTTTGAACTGCTTGAGCCTGAAGACCCAGTCGTTTTAGGTCTTTCATTCGTGTAGGCGTTTACGGCGTCGAAATCGTCCGGTTTTCCAACTCTTGGTGAATGCCCAAGAGTTGTTACCCGTAGGGAATCACGATGTCGCCGGATCTTAGTCAGCGCGAAATCGCTGAAATGTTCCTCGCCCCCGATTGGGCGACGAAGTTCCCGCCCATTTTGTCGGTCGAACTCGCAGCCGAACTTATCCAAGTGCCCAAGAGCACGATTTACGACTGGCGCAGCCGTGGGCTCCTGGACCGCTGTAGCCGCCGAGTCGGCAAACGCGTGATCTTCGTCCGCGATCGCCTCGTCCAACTGGTTTTCAACGAAGGACTCACTAATGAGTAAACGCAGACATCGACGAAGTGAGATGGTTGGAGGAATCGTCTCGATTCTAAAGAGAGGAGACTTCTGGTACGCGAACTGGCAAGAAGATGGCACGCAGAAGCGGAAATCACTTGAAACCAAGAACAAGAAGGAGGCGCGGCTTCGTGCAGCCCGTCTAGAAACACAAATCCTCGCTGGCGAACTAAAGCCGAACAGTCGCAACGCGACAATCAGAGAGGTTGCTGATGCCTACTTCGAATTCATCGAGATTAAGCGACTCAAGCCAAAGACCGTCTCGAAGTACCGGTGCACGATCAATCGCGTGTGCGACCTCGCCGCCACCAAGAAGATCAAGTCAATCAGCGACCTCAACGTCCGATTCATTGATGCGTACAGGCACGTAAGGGTGCAGGCCGGTCGGGCAGACAAGTCGATTTACAACGAAGTGATGGTGATCCGCCAGCTGGTCAACTTCGCAAGAAACCGCGGCTTCTTGACAGACGATCCGTTGGCTGGGTTGCGACTCACCGAACCCAAACCCACCGAGCAACCATGCTGGTCGCCAGAAGAGCGAGAAAAGATCCTTGAGGCGGCCACTGAACCGAAACGATCAATCTTGACTGCGCTGGCGGATACGGGAGCCCGAGTGGGCGAGATCCGTTGGCTCACTTGGGAAGACGTCGATCTCAAGAAGAACGTGCTCCACATTCGTGCCAAGGATGACTGGACGCCAAAGACTGGTGATCGACGAGCGATTCCCCTGAGTGCTCGGCTCCGTTCACTCCTGTCTAACCGGAAACGCAGACACCGTTGGGTCTTTACCTCGCCGCCCTCAAGAAAATACCCCAAGGGCGATCACCAGATTTCCGATCGTCGGTTACTTCGCTACCTGAAACGGATTCTGAACCGCCTTGGGCTGGAAGGCCACCTTCACACTTTTCGCCACACATTCATCTCCGAACTCATCTCGAAGGGTGTCCCTGAAGCCGTCGTCCGAAACATAGTCGGGCACGTCGATGACCGAGTCATCCGGCTCTACACCCACATCGCAGACCAGCGCGCCCAAGACGCGATCAAAACTCTGAATTCGTCACCGGATGGTCCGGTGGCACCCAACGATCCAGCAGTGGATCAACCAACTGAAGGAGATGGAAGTGATGACGATGCGAAGTTCGATGACGGCAATTAAGCGCAAATTAAGCACACTCGCCAATCGATGCTCGCGCGGGACAGCGCAAGAAAAAGGGAGCCAACGACTTACGTTGACTCCCGATCAAGAGAGCGGAGAGGGGGGGATTCGAACCCCCGGTACCGTTTCCGGCACACAGCAGTTCCAGTGCTGCACAATCGGCCACTCTGTCACCTCTCCGGACGATTTGAACCGGCAAGTATCTATACGCGGCATGCGTTGTTCAAGCCGCGTTGGACACTGATTCTGTTTGATTCCAGGCAAATCTTCGCGTCAAACCGATCGTGCGGGTCTTCTTGCTTGCTCATGGCGCGAAAAGCCTGCAAGGTGGGTGACGCCGCGTCTATTGGAAAGGTTCGCATGTTGCGTCACGCATGGTTGTTGGTTCTGGTCGCTTTGAACTCTGTGTCACACGCGGCAGAGAAGCCGAACATTGTCTTCTTTTTCATCGACGACATGGGCTGGACCGACCTCGGCTTCATGGGAAGCGAGTACTATGAGAGCCCCAATATCGATCGCCTGGCCAGCGAAGGCATGGTGTTTAAAAGCGCGTACGCCAATGCGCCCAACTGTGCGCCGAGCCGCGCGTGTTTGATGTCCGGGAAGTACGGACCGCGACACGGAATCTATACCGTCGGCGATCCGGTTCGTGGCAATCACAAACGCAGACGACTGGAACCAACCGCGAACAAAACTGTTCTTGCCGACGAGTTCGTCACCGTTGCCGAAGCGCTGAAGACCAACGGTTACACAACAGCCTCAATGGGGAAGTGGCATCTGGGTTCTGATCCCACGACGCAGGGATTTGACGTCAACATCGCGGGCAAAGAATGGGGCAGCCCCAGTGGTGGCGGCTACCACAGTCCGTACAAGTATCCGAACCTGAACCAATCGGAGAAGGGCGAGTACCTGACCGACCGTTTGACGAAAGAAGCCGTTGAGTTCATTGAGGAGAACAAAGAACGACCGTTCTTCCTGTACCTGACACACTACGCCGTCCACACGCCGATCCAGGCCAGGGACGAATTGATTGCGAAGTACCGAGCGAAGCCGAAAACCAAACATCACAAGAACGCGAAGTACGCCGCGATGATCGAAAGCGTCGACCACAGTGTCCGCGATGTTCTGGCCGCGCTGAAACGTCATGCACTCACAGAAAAGACGCTGGTCATCTTCTTTTCCGACAACGGAGGACACAGTGGTCCGACGTCAAACCACCCACTGCGCGGCGCGAAAGGGATGTTGTATGAAGGCGGCATTCGGGAACCGTTAATCGTGAAGTGGCCTGGCGTCACGCAGGCAGGCAGCACCTGCAACGAACCGGTCATCGGTATCGACTTCTATCCAACGCTGCTTGATGTCACGAAGACTCAAAAACCGGATGGCTACGAACTGGACGGACTAAGCATCACACCATTGCTAAAAAATTCGACGGCGAAGCTGAACCGCGAAGCCATCTACTGGCACTTCCCGTGCTATCTGCAGGGCAAGGGCGATCCCGGTGGAGGACCGTTCCGAACCACGCCGGCCGGAGCGATCCGGATGGGCGATTGGAAGCTGATTGAGTGGTTCGAGACGGGCCGGTTGGAACTCTACAACCTGGCCAACGACATTGGCGAAACGAATGAGCTATCGAAGTCGAACCCCGAAAAGCTAGCTCAGCTACACACCGCGATGAAGCAGTGGCGGGCCGATGTCAACGCGCCGATTCCGACAACGCCGAACCCCCGCTATCGCGAGAAGTAATCTACTCGTCGGAGTTCTCCTGAGTTCTTGCCAGCTCGGCTTGCTTGAACTTCTTCAGCATGACAAAGACTTCGATGCCGCCCCAGGCAAGCGCGACAAGTAGGATTATGATCAAGTGGTCTTTCAGGAACCCGAAGCGACTGCCCGGCCGGGCGACGATTGGCTGGACGGCGTACAGCCCCCCGCAAGCAGTCACGCACAGCACGGTTTGGATGGCCAGGTACCCAGTCTTCGTGACGGGAATCAACCCGTACAATTTAACTTTGATGGGTGGCAGAGTTCGGTACTCGTCCGCAACCGCTGGTGGCGATTCGTAGGGGTTTGAGCTCATTGCTACCTCGGGCCGTCAAAATGGGTGAGATAACTGAGCTTACTCACGCTTTCGCCGATGAGAAAGCCAGATGTCCGTTCGACGCCGATCGGCGGTTGAACCGCGTTGGCGTCACCCGTACTCTGAGTGCTAAGACATACACGAAGAGAAACCACATGACTAAGTTCACTCGACGCGATTTCGGCGTACTCGCAGGCGCGGCGGTCGTTGGACCACACTTTCCAACCCGGACTTTGGCGCAGCCAGCGCCCGTTCCGGTTGCGCATGACTTGAAGCTAAGCCTGGCAGCGTATTCGTTCAACAGCATGCTGCCTCGACGTGGAACGGCCGAACAAATCGCGGCAGCGAAGATGAAGCTGGAAGACTTCATCGACTACTGTGCCGAACTGGGAATCGAAGGAACCGAACTCACCGGGTACTACTTCCCAAAGAACATCACGCCCGATTATCTGGCCAGTCTCAAAGCCAGAACTTTCCGCGCGGGGTTGGATATTTCCGGAACCGCGATCGGCAACGATTTTTGTTTGCCGAACGGTGACAAGCGCGACGCGCAGTTGAAGATGTGTCGTGAATGGATCGACCATGCGGCCACAATTGGTGCGCCAGTGATTCGTATTTTTGCTGGCCAGGTTCCCAAAGGCGATTCGGAAGAAGCGGCAGTCGAACGCTGCACGGCTGGCATCAATGAGTCTCTTGAGTACGCCGCGAAGAAGGGTGTGTTCCTGGCCATGGAAAACCACGGCGGCATCACAGCCACGCCGGATCAGATGATGAAGATCGTCGATGGCGTCAAAGACAAGACATGGTTCGGAATCAACTTCGACAGCGGGAACTTCCGCACCGACGATCCCTACCGCGACCTCGAACGCATCGCTCCGCTGGCTATTAACGCTCAGATCAAAGTCGCAGTGGCTCCAAACAACAAGAAGCAACCGGCCGATATTGCGAAGACCATCGGCATCCTGCGGAAGCACAATTACCGTGGCTATGTTGTGCTGGAATACGAAGAGAAGAATCCAAAGGAAGAGATTCCAAAGTACATCAAGCAGTTGCGCGAGTTGGTTCGAGCTTAATGAACCGTCCGGGAAGAGACAATCCGGGGACTTACCGGCTGGCCGACGACTCCGAAGATCCTGACGAGTACCCCGTTGAGATCGAGAGTGACTCGGCGGTCGATCACCAGCGCGACCCGGTCTCTAAAACCAAATCCAAACCTCGCAAGCGGAAGAGTATCTTCACAGCCAACCTGCCACTTGAGGCTGAGACGTCGCGGTTCATCCTTGTCAATGCGCTGGATTTGTTCATGACGTTTCTGTTGCTGTACTTCAGTAACCGTGGCTGGCTGGCGAAGAACGTTGTTGAATCGAACCCAATCGCGGACTTCTTTATCAAACGCTGGAGCACCACAGGGTTGGTGTTCTTCAAGTTTGGCGTAACCGCGTTTGTGGTCGTGATTGCTCAGATTGTGGCTCGCAGGAAACCCAAAACGGCAAAGATGCTGCTTGATTTCGGGGCTTTCTTTGTAGGGGCTGTTGTCGCCTACAGCCTTTTGATTATGTTGCGCAACCGCATCTAAAAGTGCTGGCTCTTCACGGTGCCGCAGTGTTGCAAAGCAGCAAGCAATCGTGCATCGCAAACTTTCGCAGTAAGAACAAACATGCAACAGCCTCCGGAAACACTCGTCGCCAAGCTGGAACAGTTCAACCAAACTCACCTGCTGGGGTTCTGGGACGAACTGGACGCGGCCGCTCGTGAATCATTGGTCGCGCAGATAGAGTCCATCGATTTCGAACAGCTGAAATCGCTGACGTCCGGTTCGCACGACGATGGCGATGACAATCGCCAGGACCGGGCTGCCTTGCCGAGCAACCTGGTAATTGCTGAGTCTGATGAAAACTCCGCCGCCTGGGCTGCCGCGCGCGATCGCGGGAACGCGGCGCTGGCTGCGGGTCGAGTCGGTGTCATTCTGGTCGCGGGCGGCCAGGGAACTCGGCTTGGCTTCCCACATCCGAAGGGCATGTATCCCATCGGTCCGGTTTCGGGACATCCGCTGTTTCAGATTCTTGTCGAACAAGTCATCGCCCGGTCGAAGGCGTGTGGGAAGTCCATTCCCTATTACGTCATGACCAGCGACGCGACGCACGCAGAGACCGTTGCGTTCTTCAAAGAGAACAACTTCTTTGGGCTCGACGAAAGCTGCGTTCACTTCTTTACCCAGGGCAATATGCCAGCCGTCGACGGCGCAACGGGCAACGTGTTGCTGTCCAAAAAACACTCCATCGCACGCAGTCCGGACGGGCACGGTGGGATGCTGCAGGCGCTGTCAACTTCCGGCTTGCTAAGCAAGATGGCGGCTGATGGAATTGACCTGTTGTACTACCACCAGGTCGATAACCCCACAGCGATCGTTGTGGACCCGGCGTTCATTGGGTTCCACCTGGAATACGAATCAGAACTCTCAACCAAGGTCGTTCGCAAAGTCAGCCCAACGGAAAAGATGGGTGTGATTGTCGATGTCGATGGCGCCCTGCAGATTATTGAGTACAGCGAACTCACGCCCGAACAGGCGGCTCGCGAAGATGCCGATGGCAACTGGATTTTCTGGGCCGGCAACATGGCCATCCACATGTTTGGCCGCGAATTCCTGGAACGCACAACTGCAGCCGGGTTGCCGTTCCACCTGGCGAAGAAGAACGTTCCGTATATCGATGCAACCGGAACGCCACAGAAACCCGACGATCCATCGGCGCCCAACGCGATCAAATTCGAACGCTTTATCTTTGACGCGCTGCCACTTGCTAAGAACGCTCTGGTCGTCGAAGCCGACCGTGATCGTGAGTTCAACCCGGTGAAGAACCGCGAAGGCAACGATTCACCCGAAACATCGAAAGCTGCGTTGATTCGGATTGCTCGAGAGTGGCTGGAAGCGTCCGGTCATACTGTCGCGGCAGACGCTGTCGTTGAGATCAGCCCCTTGGCCGCGCTGTGCGCCGCCGATGTTCAGAAGCAAAGCGAGACTGACATTCAGGGTGAGCTGTTTGTTGGTGCGTAGTCTCGCAGGTACTGACGGTTGGTTGCGCGGTCGGATTCAACCACGAAAATTACGAAATACACGAAAGGCTGCGCAGTCGAGTTGTAGGGGCGCGGCCATGAATCCTACGCCCGTGATGACCACGAACTTGGGATCCCGTCTTTGATTGATCGGGAGCCAGCAGTCCGGGACCTGCAGCTTCTTCTACCACCAACCAGGCCTGTTTTCCCGGCGAGTATGTCCTTTCGTGTATTTCGTAATTTTCGTGGTTGAACCCGACCGAGCAAATTGTTGCAAAGAGTCCCTGCCCATCTCTGGCAGGGCGCGCGGTCGTCGCTGGCGCGACGAGCTGACTGAGGACCTTAGTCAGCTACGTTTGCCGCTGATTACTTTGCCTCTTTCAACTCGACATCGATGCTTGCGGATACGACCGACGCCGGGTCGTCTCGAAGCAGAAGCGACTTCGCTATCGCGCTTGCTGTCCGTTCCACTTTGCCCTCGAACAGCACCTCGTCGCCGTTCACGATTCGAACCGGCTTATCCAAGTCCAACATCGCGTCACTCATTAGCACGGTTAGCTTTTTCAGATCAGATTCTTCGATCGTGATCTCGTTGCCTTTGATGGACGCAACAACGCGGCTGCGTTTCTTTTGGTTCTCGTCAGCCACCTGCAGCCAATAGAACCGCGAGTGGGCTACGTCGTCCTGTAACCAAACGACTTTCTTTGGAAACGGATCGCGCGTGAACTTCGCCATCCACGGCACCCCAACCGCATCCTTGCGCTGCATCCAATGTCCGAACTCTTCGAAAATTGTCACGTCGTGTCGATAGCCGCCAGGATCTGATTCGGCCAGCTTTGCAAGTTTCTCTTTCCACTCAGCCGCGATCTTGTTCCGTTTGTATGCTGCATCCTTCCCGCCCATGAACAGAGCGAACCCGATGTTGCGAAGTCCGTCTGGCTTGGTTTCGTTGGGATGACCGGCCATCATCGCGGCCGCAGCAAGTCGGTCGGCCATACGCGGAGCCAGCTGGTAGACACCGTCGCCGCCGGCAGAGTAACCCATGAAGTAGACCTTGTTTGGGTTCACCCCTTCGAACACGATCATGTTCGTGATGAGCCGATCAAAAAATGCATCGATGTGACCCTGATGCCACAGGTTCCATGTGTTCGTCGGCGCGCGAGGGACCAGGTAGACGCCCTCTTTTGGTTGGTAGAGTTTCTTTTGGTTCTCATACTGCCCATCGTTCATCCGCGCGGGCCCACCACCGCCACCGTGCATTGAGATGAATAGACTGCGACCACCTTCTGGTTTTTCACCGAAGACCTTGTACCAAAATGGCATCTTTAGCTTGCCGAGAACGACCTCGCGTTTTTTCATCTCTTCGGCGCGTTCTGTCTTGAGTACCTCACGACGCGATTGCCACAGGAGATCCTGGACATTTATCGCTTGCTGCTTTGTTATTGCGCGATTGGATTGAGGTAAGGCGAGCAGGTCAGGAAGATTCTTTTCGGACAGCTCGTTTTTCTGTGTCCAATCGGCGATCTTGTCCAAAGACTGCTCGCCAGTCTCGCCAGTCTCCTGGGCGCAGGCGGCTGTGGGGCCGAGGAAAAGGAGTGTGAGGAGCAGGGGAAGGGGGGGATTTGTCATTTGCTATCGGTCAATTTTCATTTGTCATTGGGTGGCAGTGGTGCAGATTCGATTCAATTTCGATGGGCGTTAGAACGGGGCGTTGGTTCGTTCAGTCTACTGGTTTGTTGATGGTCGCGCGGTTTTGATTGAGGCGTTTAGAATTCGGCTAAGTTGGCGGTTTTCGTCTATCAGCTCGGTGAGCAGATCTACGGGAACCAGTTCGGCTCGATGAATCATTCTAAGCCAGACGCTTGTTTCATTTAGTTCCTTGACGGCGATCTTTAGTTTGTGCACGAAGTCTTTTGCACTCTCTGCGCCGCGTGCTTCGGCGTAGTTGGGAGCTGGCGAAGTCCCGGATCTCAGCAATTGATTGCTAATGTGCCTTGCGGTTGATGTACGCGGTAAAGCGTCAGCCAGCTTGATCACCCGCACCGCGAAATCGATCAATCTATCTTCCAGCAAATCAGCCTGTTGCTGTCCGCCACCATTCATCGAAGCTACCCAATGAAAAATGAAAATTGACCGATAGTAAATGACAAATCACTTCTTCTTTCGAAACATCGCGTGCTTCGAGTCTCCGCGCGAAAGCAAATACGCCATCAGATCCAGAACCTCGTCTTCGTTCATCGTATCCAGCAAACCTGATGGCATCATCGATGTCTTTGACGGCATCATCTCTTCGATGAGCTTTCGATCGACGCCCAGCAGTGATCCGGGATCCAGCATGTTGGTTTGAACACGAATGGAATCGCCTGCGAGGTTTGCAATGCGGCCGGTGATGACTTTGCCATCAACAGTCACAATTTGAACTGCTTCGTATTGGTCGCTGATCTGCTTATTTGGTTCGAGAACCGATTCCAAAATGTCGCGGCCACTGAACCGTCCGGCCAGTGAGGTAAGGTCCGGACCAACGGTTCCTCCCTGGCTGTCGAATCGGTGGCATGCGAAGCACTTCGCTTCGGCAAACATGCGGCGTCCGTGGTTGAAGTCGCGAGCTTTGAGTTTGTTCTGAATAAGGGGGACCAGTTCGTCCATGGTCCACTTCTTGACAAACGTTCGCGGCTTGGCAGAGAACGTGACTTCTGTCGCTGGTTTCGCATTCAGGATGTCCTTGAGTTCTTCCTTTTGTTCCGCGGTCAGCGTTGCGATGGCTTCTTCGCGAATCCGCGTCACAAACAGGTTGAAGCTGGCTCCGCCGCGGTAACCGAGCGCTCGAGTAAACCAGCCGAAGTATTTCTTCCGAAGCTCTGGAGTCCAGCCGGCTTTCATGTGCCGCAGTGATGCGGCCAGATCGATTTGTTCTTCCTGCGTGGGAGCGTCCAGAAGCAGGTCAACAATCCGCTCAGTCGCTTCTGCGATTTGCAGATACACCAGCATGTACGCGAGCTCCGAGTTCAGTTTGTAGTTGTCGCTCGGGAACCCAAATTTGTCGTTCCGCAGAAGGCTCTGACCAAGAAACTCTCGTATTTCCGCATCCGGCGGCGCGACGCGGAGAAACGTGAGCGACAGGACTCGCAACGCGTCGAGGCGTTCTTCATCGGTTGGTTCTGGGTTGCCGGCGCCCTGAGCGAACGTTTGAAAGACTGTTTGTTGGAGCTCTTTGCGTTCGGCGCTAACCTCAGGCAGGTTGTTCCAGTCCGGGACTGGGGAATCGATGTCCGGACTCTTGCCGCGTTCAGTCCGCTTCATACTTCGAGCCAATGCCAGCAGTGCCGTGAGCGACGCACGACGATCGCTTTCGCCGACCAGCCGACCCTTCCACTCGTCAACCGGGCGGTGTTCAATCGCAACCCGCGCGGCGTAGCGGATGAACCGATCTTCGTGTCCAAGGTGTGGCCATGCTTTTGCCACAGCATCCGGATGATAGCCAATGTGCAGTTCTTCCAACGAACGCCGCAACGCACGCAGGTCTGCGTTCTCTTTGTCGTGGCAGTCGGCCTTCGCCGTTGATTCACTGCCAGTGTAGGTCACGCGGTACAAGCCGGATTGAACACGCCGACCACCGATCAGGAAGTACATGGCTCCATCGGTCGGGTTCACGATGACGTCGGTCAGCGGTAGCGGTGTGCCCGTGATGAATTCTTCGGCGGTCGCGGTGTAGCTGGAACCTTGCGGCTTCATATGAACCGCGTACAGCTTTCCGAAACTCCAGTCCGATGCGTAGAACGCCTTTTGATACTTCGCGGGGAACTTTGCGTTGTAGCTGAACGTGGTTCCCGTTGGAGAACCTGGGCCAATGTTGATCACCGGTGGAACACTGTCCGCGTAGTAGACCGGCCACTTACCGCCACCACTCCGCCATCCAAATTCGGCTCCACTCACAACGTGCACGATGCGAGTCGGCCGGTACCACGGTGTGTTCAAATCCCACTCCATGTCCGCGTCGTAGGTAAACAGTTCACCGTCCGCGTTGTAGCCGCCGTCGAATTCGTTGCGGAACCCACTGGCCATGAGTTCCCAGTTCTTGCCATCCGGATCGATCTTACAAATGTAACCACCCGGTGCGCGGACGCCTCGCATGAAGCGGCCCGTTGGTCGCGGAATCAGTCGATCTTCGTCCCAAGTTTGCGGAACGCGGGAGGTATCGATCTTTGTCAGGTCGGTGCGGTTTCCGCAGATAACGACCAGAGACTTTCCATCGGGGTGCGGCAGAACCGCGTGCGGTCCATGTTCGCCGGAACCATTGAGCGGTCGTAGAGTTTCTACAGAGTCTAATTCGTCGTCACCGTCAGTATCGCGAACGCGGTACAAGCCGCCGGGATACTTTTGACCTCGGTTCACGTTCACGTACAAGCTGTCGAACGCCCACAGCAGGCCCTGGGCTTCACCGATATCAACATTGACCTTCTCGATCTTCGTTTCCTTCTGCGTCGCGCCCGGTGTGACGCGATACAGCGAACCATACTGATCGGAAACGATGAGCCGCCCCTTTGGGTCGGTGCACATGTTGACCCACGAACCTTGTTGGTTCTTGGGAACCGAATACAGCAATTCGACTTTGAATCCCTTCGCGACCTTCAACGTTTCAACATCGGTCGCGGTTGGTTCTTTCAAAGTGGCTGCCGCAGCCAGCGTCTTCGGGTTCACTCGGCTGGCCCACACGCCTTTGCCCAGCGGAGCGATAACGTCGGGCGTTCGCCAATTCTTGTTTGGCTTGAACCCAACGGTCTTCCAACCCTTCTGCGGCCTGGTTGACGCCTGCCATGACTTGTCTGACACCAACGACCAGGCATCTCGCCAGCCGGATTCGAAATCCAGTCGCAGCATCAGACCGCCAAGCCGGCCTTCGTTTTTGCACTCGACAGCGATGACATGCTTCTTGTTCGGAGCGTCGAGGTCGATTTCCTTCGACACGTCTTTGAACAGCGGCATCTCCCAGGTCTTGCTTTCCAGGACCAGCTTGCCGTCGATAAAGATCTTCATTTCGTTGTCGCACGTCGCGTACAACCGCGCCGCCGAGACGCCGCCCCCGTCAAACTCCTTGCGGAACACGGCCGTTGGTTCAGCATGACCGTTGTCTTTGTTCAACCAGATCCAATTCGGGTTGGTCTTTTCCGGGCGAACTTTTTTCTGAGCGAAACAGGTCGTGGGCAAAGAAAGACAGAAGCAGGACAGCAGCAAGATTGTTTGGCGCACGTTGGGGCTCCGGACGGGATCATTGCGGTGGGATTAACGGGCGAGCTCAGTTCTGTTTTGGAACCAAGCTACGGAGCGCCGGTGATAACTTTCGGGCGCTGCGTGTCCTGCCACTCTTTCGGCTTCACGCCAACGGAACTGTCGTCCTGGTAATGTGTTCGCAGCCGTTCGAGTTCTGTCTTGAGTTCAGCGATTTTCTCAGCACACGCAGGGTTGTTGTACTGATTCTTGAGTTCGTCCGGATCGTTTTCCAGGTCGTAAAATTCCCATTCGTCGAATTCGTAGAACTTCATCAGCTTGTGCGTTTCGGTCCGAACACCGTACTGCCGCGGCACCATGTGCACGCTGGGATACTCGTAGTAGTGGTAGTAAATGCTCTTCCGCCAGTCGCCCGGCGTTTCACCCTTGAGGATTGGAACCACTGACTTGCCCTGCATGTCGTCAGGGATTTCCGTTTTGGCGATATCCAGGAATGTTTCGGCGTAGTCCAGGTTCTGAACCATCAACTGACTGCGCGAACCGGGCTTGGTGACGCCGGGCCATTTCACAATGAATGGCATCTTCAGAGATTCTTCATACATCCAGCGTTTGTCGTACCAGCCATGGTCGCCGATGTAGAAGCCCTGGTCGGACGAGTAAATCACGATCGTATTGTCGTCCAACTTCAGTTCCTTAAGCGTGTCCATGAGCGTTCCGACACTCTCGTCAACACCCTTCACACATCGCAGATAGTTCT
This sequence comes from uncultured Planctomycetaceae bacterium, assembly GCA_964485095.1. GTDB lineage: Bacteria > Planctomycetota > Planctomycetia > Planctomycetales > Planctomycetaceae > CAYNWT01. Next base: position 23,418 of record CAZAIB010000034.1, read on the forward strand.
TGGCGTAGCGTTGGAACTTCCACCGAACCAATCCGTCGCCGGTGAGGTTCGCATCATGGAACTTCTTGTCTTTCGGTCCGTACGCGGCGTTCCAGGCATTGAGTTGAGCTTCGGTCATACGCTTCATATTTCGCCAGGCAGAACGGTCGAAGTCTCCAACAATCGATTTGCTGTCGAAGTCGGGATAGAGATCGACAAACAGGTCGAAGTTGATGTGCATGTGGCGATCGATTTCGAGTTCCTGGAACCGGGCTGACGGAGCATTGTCCTGCCACTTGTCGAACAGCGTGTTTGGTTCAGGAATGTCGATGTCGTCGTAAAGATTGAGGTGGCGCTGGGCAGGCATCCAGTTGCGGTGCGGAGCCTTATGCTGAACCATCAACATGAACGGCTTATCTTTATCGCGGCCCGTCTTCAGATACTCCACGGCAAGGTTCGTGACGACGTCGGTGCAATGCCCGTTGATGCGCTTGCGGCCTTCGGGGGTGATCATGTCGGGGTTGTAGTACAGGCCCTGACCGGGAAGAACTTTCCAGTCGTCGTAGCCCAGCGGTTTGCCTTTCAGGTGCGACTTGCCGTACATGGCCGTTGTGTATCCAGCTTTCTGCAGCAACTTCGGGAAGGTCTGCTGGTCCCAATCAAACGAGTTCCCATTGTTCATGAACCCGTTCTTGTGACTGTGCTTGCCGGTCTGAATAACGGCGCGGCTTGGTCCGCAGATTGAGTTCGTGCAGAAACTGTTTTCGAACAGCATGCCCTGCGCGGCGAGCTTGTCGATGTTTGGTGTTGGGTTAACCGATTTCAGCCATCCGTTGTAAGCACCAATCGCGTGCGGCGCGTGGTCATCACTGAAGATGAACAGAATGTTCGGTCGGTCATCCGCCAGCATCGGGGATGCGATTGCGAAGACAACAAACAGGATCTGAAGCGTGGTTCTCATGTCGGCCGTACCAGTAAAGGTCCAATGCAAGAGCATGCATGATACGGCGAACCGGAACAACTATCGACCATCTGCAACCAAGCCCCAAACCGGCTGATGAACGAACCTCCGGGCGCTGGCGCTGCTGGCTGCTCAGTCGCCGGGTGGACGGAGTTCGTCCAGGTCGCGCTGGATGGCCTGGATGACGTTGAAGTCGAGCCAATGTTCGAATTTGTCCTGCGCGGCCATCGCGTCAACGAGGTGTTGGATTGCCACGTCTTTCTTGCCGAGTTCTTTTTGGATGTCGGCACAAACATGGTGGGCCAGGATGAGCCAGTCACTACAGCGACTGGTTTCCGGATCTTTGGCCAGCGCGGTGTTGCAGCGGCGGATGAGTTCTTTGAAATGAACCAGGGCGCTGGCCGGTTGATCCGTGGAGTAGTACTGCGCGGCCATCGTGTCGACAATGTTTGTGGTCTCCAGAAACACGTCCGAATTGTCGGGGTACTGTTTTTCCAGTTCGACAAGCGTGTCCAGGGCCTTGCGGATAATTTCTTCAGCGCCATCGGATTCTTCTTCGAAGCTGTGGTCAGCCAGTCGCGACTGAGCCAGTGCGAGTGTCATGTGTGCTTCGAAGTTTTCGGGCCAGCGTTTGAACGCCGTCTCTGCGAGTTCCGCCGCTTCCACAAGAAGTGCCGTGGATTCGCCGAAGTCATCTTCGTTGTACGCCAGGTCGCTGCGATACCACTTCAACTCGACCATGTGCCTGAGCACGGGCCACTGGCTGGATGAGTCGCCTCCAAGTCGCCCGAGTATCTCGTCGCCTTTGTCAAAGTGCGTTCGTGCTTCGGTGTCATTTTCCAATCGCGTGAGAACCATGCCCAGTCTGATGTGAGCCGCCGCGGTACTGACATCGACATTGCCGGCGTCATCGGCTGTCGAGGCCATGTCTCGCAATCCTCGGACGCTGATGTCGAGAACCGTCTTCTGGATCTGGTCGATATCGGTAACGTCGTCTTCGAATTTCTCGTTCACCTCATAGACAAGCCGGTTCAAAGTCGAGAACGCCTTATCGCGCTGAGACTCGGCCAACGTTGCAGCTTGTTGAGCTTTGCTGCGTGCGTTGGCCAGGTTGACCGAAGCGATAAGCGACCCGACGGTGACTGTCAGCAACAGCACGGCGACCGCGGTTGAAAGCGCGGCCGTACCAGGGTTCCGCCTGCACCACTGAGTGAACCGTTCAACGCGCCCAACCGGTCGCGCCTTGATGGGCTTTCCGTCTCGCCAACGTTGCAGGTCGTCGGCGAATGTGTCGGCGGTTTGGTATCGTTTGTCGGGATCTTTCGACATCGCTTTTAGCACGATCGTTTCAAGATCTTTGGGAATCTCGTCATTGAATTGGCGCGGTTGCGGCGGGTCTTTGTGCAGCACGGCCAGCAGGGTCATGCGGACGACGCCCTGAAATGGCAATTCGCCGGTCAGCATCTGGTACAGAACGACGCCAAGACTGTAGACGTCGCTGCGGCCGTCGACATGGTGCGGGTCGATTATCTGTTCGGGGCTGATGTAGGCCGGAGTTCCGGCAAGCGATCCCTCGCGCGTGAGTTCTGTGTTCCCGTCGTCCAGTAGTGCCAGGCCAAAGTCTGTAATGCGTGGTTTGTCGTGCTGGTCGAGCAGTATGTTGGAGGGCTTCACATCGCGGTGAATGAGGTTCTGTTTGTGAGCGGCGGCCAGAGCGTGAGCGATGGGAACGACCATATCCACGGCTTCCCGCGATGTGATGCAGTCAACGCGTTTGAGTCGTTGGCCCAGCGATTCGCCGTGCACCATTTCCATAACCAGATACGGCGGGAACCCCGGTGCGTTTCCGAATTCGTAAAGTTGCACGACGTTCTCATGAACCAGCCCCGCGACCGCTCGGGCTTCTCGGTTCAATCGTTGGCGCGATTCGTCCTGGCCGGCGAGTTCTGACCGCAGCACTTTGATAGCGACCTCGCGATCAATTCGTGGATCCACGGCGCGGTACAGTAACCCGCTGGCTCCATCGCCGATGAGTTCTTTGATGCGGTACTCGCCGAGTTCACCCAGCGGTGCTTCGTCGGTTGCGGGGCCGGGGAATTGAATGCCGGACAGCGTGACGCTGGTATCACCTTCCAATTTCGCCGGACTGAGTAGCGAGAGCCGCGAAACGAGGTTCGAAATTGTGGGGTCGTCTGCTGGGTCAACCGGAAGTCCAACGGCCAGTTGTGACTCGGTAGCCGCATCCAGCGCCGCCTGACACCGCGTGCAGGATTCCAGGTGTGCGTTGATTTGCGAGACTTCCTCGCTGGTTAGTTCACCTTCCAGGAACGCGCTTAGATGATCATCGTTTGGGCACTGCATTTGGTTCATCACGCGCTTTCGTCTGCTGTCTGCAACCTCTGGACCTCGGCCGCCATCATCTTGTTGACTCGAGACCGCGCGACGTAGACATCGCCGATGGCGACGCCAAGTTGAACGCAGGCGGTGGCTGCAGGAACCTGCTTAAGCGATGTGAGTTCCCACGCCTGCCACGTGTGCGGCTTCACGCGCGGTCGCACCGACAGCGCCGCGCGGTCCAATAATTCGCGCTGGTACTGAGCTTCCAGGTCGGCGGCCAGGGAATCGACCGCGTCCGGTGCTTTCAGTGAGTTGAGTAGCTGATGCGAATTATCATCACCGCCTCCGCGAATTCGTTGTTCCCAGCTGCGCGCCATGTCTCTGACTGTGTTGCCAGTGACTGTCTTCAGCCAGCCACGAAAACGGCCTTTGCCTGGTTCGTACCGAAACTCGCGCATGCTGCGCATCAGCTTGATGAGCACATCCTGCGTGACGTCTGCGGCGTCGGAGTCCTGCAATCGGAATCTTCGGCACCACGCGAAGACAACAGGGGCATAGCGTTTAACAAAAGCGGCCCAGGCTTCATGGTCTTCAACATCCTGCAAACGCAGCAGCAGCGTCGCACTGGTGTGCGTCTCAAATGCTGAGTTTTGCTGCGGATTGCGGTCCATTTTGCGTTTCAAATTTTCTTTTGAAAGCCGTGCAAGATCTCTAAATGTGCCTCGTAACGACTGTTGAAAGGCGATTCGCCTCACATTTTTCATGACGGGAACTCTCCCGAACACACATCAGCCAAACATCTCGCTGCGAAAAAGGGGTTACATCATGTTGAAGTCAAAGCTGTCTCGTGGGCTTGCTCGCAAACGTCGTCAGAAGAACCGACAGGTTCAGCCGGCAGAAATTCTGGAACCAAAAGTACTGTTGTCGGCAACGTCAACTGACGTCCAGCACGGCAGCGCCGAGGAAGTGACCGCTCGCATTGTGAATGGTAACGAGACTGATGATTACGAGGCAGTCGGAATCGTCAACAACGGATGTACGGGCACTTTGATTTCGCCGACCCACGTGCTGACCGCGGCTCACTGTACCGAAGGCGTTGGTGACCGACAGGGAACCTTCGACGTTGGCGGACAGACATACCGCACGTCGGATGTGATTGATCACCCTCAGTACAATCCGAACCGGTTTGATGCTGGCTATGACATCTCAATCCTGGAACTCGATCGCGCGGTGGCGGGTGTCGAACCGGCAGAGATCCTCCGTGACGCTCCACAGGTTGGCCAACTGTTGACGCTGGTCGGGTTCGGTGAGGGAGGAACCAGTAGAGGTGGATCGCTAAACGATTTTGGAACCAAGCGCGTCGGCGAGACGGAAATCGACAGCCTGACGAATCTGCACGTTGAATGGAACTTCGACAGTCACAACGAAAGCAACACAGCTCCCGGCGATTCCGGAGGACCGGCGTTCGTCACGGTGGGCAACGAATTGTTTATTGCCGGAGTGACTTCGGGCGGATCGGGTGACGCTCACACACTTGGGGACAACTCGTTTGATACGCGAGTGGATACGTTTGCCAGTTGGATTGACGGGATCGTGGGCGATGGGGGAGGCGACGACGGTGGTGGGACCGACGATGACGACGACGGAGGCTCTGACGATGATGGCGGCGGTGGAGGCAGCGATGATCGGTTCGAGTTCTCGAATGGCCAGGGCAAGACGATCCGCGACGATCGCGTCCACACAATCAATTCGAAGATCAACGTCTCGGGACTGCAGGGCAACATCACTGACCTCAACATCCAGTTGGACATCGACCATACCTGGACGGAAGACCTGCAGGTGCAACTTTTTGCTCCGGATGGAACACGCATTACTCTGTTCAATGCTGTTGGCGGTGACGGGCAGGACTTCAACAACACTGGTCTGGATGACGAAGCCAGTGAGTCAATCAAGGACGCGGATGCGCCATTCCGCGGTGTGTTTAAGCCAGCCGGAGACCTGTCGAAGTTCGACGGCAAAGATCCCAACGGGACGTGGAAGCTGCGAATCAAAGACAAGTTCGCTGAAGACGGCGGTCGCCTGAATAGCTGGAAGGTTAGCTTCCAGACAGACGGCGATAACACCGACGATGGCGGAGGTGATGACGAAGGTGGCGGCGGCACAAACGGTGGTTCGTTCACGAACAACACGAAGGTCGACATCCGGGCCGACCGAGCCAACACGATTCAGTCGAAGCTGAATGTGGATGGACTGCAGGGTGGCATCACTGACGTCAACGTCAAGCTAAACATCGACCACACCTGGGACAGCGATTTGCTGGTCACTTTGGTTAGTCCGTCGGGCACGAGGGTGCAGTTGGTTCGATACGCGGGCGACGATGGTGACGGCTTCGTTAACACCGTGTTCGACGACAGTGCAGCCGACAAGGTTCAGCTTGCAGACGCACCCTTCACCGGAACGTTCAAGCCGAGGCAGTCGTTGGGTAGGTTCAACAACGAAGATCCAAACGGTGTCTGGACATTGGTTGTTCGTGACCGCTTCGAGGAAGACGGTGGGACTCTGAAAAACTGGACGCTGACTCTTGAGACCGAGGGGTCAAACGATCGGTCGGCAAACAGCGGCCACAACCTGACTCGCCGGGAGATGAAGAAGAATCGGTTGCACAGTGTTCGCAGCGAAATGCGTAAGGGCCGCGTTAACCGAGTCAGCCCAACGAAAGTGGTTCGACAGCAAATCGAGGACCGTGACGAGACCGCTACAACCAGCGAACTGAGTAACTCGGAATGGCTTGAGAGCTACCGTGAGACCAAACTTCAGGCTCACGACCGGCTGTTCTCACTGAGCGGATTCGATGAACTATTCGGTTCTCTGTAGGGGGGAAAGCTCGGTTCGAAGATGAAAGCCACGGCAGTTGCCGTGGCTTTTTTTGGTTTGCCCTGATTGCCAAAAAAGCGTTGTTTCTTGCTTGTTCTGATTTCGTTGTGTCATTCTACTTACATTAGGACTTTCACCACGGCGGGCTGCCTGATTGGATTTCCTGTGAAGAACCTTCTTCTTGTACCGGCCATTCTTCTGATCGGTTCCCTTCCCGCCTCCGCGGACTTTTGCTTCGATCTCACTGGCCTGACAACAGGTACCACGACAATCGTGGTTGGGTCGACAACGATTCAATTGACAGCAACTGGTTCGAGCGCGCTGACCTTTCCCGCGGACGGACTAGGTGTCGCTGGGTCAGGGTTTGGTACCAGCAACGACCGGGTCGATGGAGGCTTGGTCGGCAGTACCGTTGGTGAGACCATTACCTTCACCCTGACCACGATCAGTGGCCCTGGTGGAACAATCGAGATTAATGAGGTCAATCTGGCGAACTACGACCCAGACAATGGTCCTCCGCCAAACGTCCCTGGCAGTCTTCAGGCTCAATCACATTTCCAGGTGAGCGGTACTACCACCGCTCTCATTGACAACTCTGGAAACCCAACGGGCAACGCCGCAATTTCCAACCACACCTTCGGCAACATGGGTGCGACGGTTACCTTTGGATCCCAAGGGCTTGGGGCGACTTTCAACAAGCTTATCTTCGACTTCGAGGAAAACGACGACGGTAGTGGCGGCGGCGGTGGTGGTGGCGGAGCCGCTATTCCAGAACCATCCTCACTTGCACTTTGCTTGCTTGGCGGTTGTTTTGGTGTGCGTCGTCGGAGGAAGCGTTCCCGGCTTGCGTGAACTGCTTCTGTCTGTTTTCCATATGCGGCCGCTATTTTTCTGATAGCGGTCGCTTTTTCTTTGGCAGGAACGCCAGCGATGTTTGGATTGAGTAATTGCAGGTACATCCTGAACTCGCTTCCGGAATCAGCAGCAGTCCACCCGCCGGGATCATGTTGATCCAGCAACCGGGCCTTGTTGACGATGTGACCTTTCGGTACTCACCACTCTTAATGTCGAACATCGTGGGGTTCGACTGGCGGAAGTAAAACGTCGATGCAGACGCTGAAACGGTTCCACATCCTCGCCGGTGTTTTTTCGCCCAAGCGAAGTCTTCGATCGGCTTGCCATCGTTGAGCTTGTAAGCGAAGGGTTCGCAGTACAACGTGTCGCCCACGATGACCGGGTGATGATCCTGTTCGCCATGGTCGCCGCCGATTTTGGTTCCCTGTCTCTGAGTCGTCTTCCAGATTACGTCGCCCGATTCCGCATTCAGCACATAAACGTCGTACAGAACTGTCGCCGTTTTCTTGTCCTGACTGCTGTTTCGAGAACCAACAACAATCAGCTTCCCATCTGCAAATGCACAGTGGATGTTGTGCTGCAACTTCTCAAGTCCCAGATCGACGGACCACGCGACGCTGCCCCCATCGCGTTTTATCGCGGTGACTCGCGAGCCTCTGGAGAAGATTTCGGCTGGGGAAACACGACCGTTTTCGACAGCCTTCGTGGCTGGATTGGTGCTTTCCACGGCGAACACTTTGTCGTTGCTGACCGTAATGCTGGAGTTCGCAATAACCCCTTCGGCCGGAAGGTACTCCCACGCGGCCGCGCCGGTTCCGCTTTGGAACAGCCGTTGGCTCGTGACCAAAGGACGAGCGTCCCAGAAGGTGCCTTCGTTAATCGCTTCCAGACTATGCCCCCGGCGAATCGCGCCCTCTTTTGCGCTGGTTCCGACGACTCCGTTTTCATCGACGGCAAGATATCCCCACTCCGTCTTCTTGCCAGGAGCCTTCAGGCGTTTCTCAATGACGCCGGTTTTTGCGTTGAGAACCAGACACTCCTGTTTTGCTGCGACGTAAATGTGATCGTCGGTCGCAGCCAGATAACTGCTGTCGCGGTAGGCTCCGATGCGACGCGAATCGGGAATGGCGACGTTCCACAATGGCGTGCCGTTGTACGCATCGACTCCGATGACACGATCGTTGCCCGGGATAAACAGTCGCCCATTTTTCCAAAGCGGAGCCACCGTGCGGTGGTGTCGATCCAGCATCTGCTGCGGACCCGGACGACCGAACCAGTGCAGTTGAAGTTCAGAACCGACGTGTTCGTCATTGCTGCAAACAGTGTTGGCCGGGTTGGCATACATGTGACTCCACTCACCCGTTCCCGCCAGCTTGCCGCGGACATGGAATCCCAATTCCTCCAGCGAGCACACAGCAACGCCACCCAGTGGCCGGGTAACACGTTGCATCTCAGCGGTGTATTCGCACTTTGTTCCGGCGATCGTGCGTTCGTCAATGACGGCGTTAAACAGATAGTCTGAATACGGCAGCGGCTTGCCGGGGTCACCCACGTGCACAGTGATGCGTTGCTGAAGGCCCGCGCTGGCGATGTCGTTTCGCGATTGTTTGGCGATGGCGGCATCTGGCTGGTAGCAAATAATTTGCAACCGCGACGCGCGAGCCAGAGGGATGGCGAGGTTTGCTGTGCCATGCAGCAGCAATGCGTAGCCGCGGTCGATATCAAACTCTTGAGTGAGCCGGTCGACAATTGGGTTCTGCGTAGCAGAGTTCGTTGCGTTGGTTGCCGCGGGCTGAGGCTGCGAGTGAACCAGCGGCATGTCGGTGGGAGAATTGCTGAAGCAGTACACCTTCCCGGCATCGGTGCTCACAAGAAGCCGGTTCCCGGTCATGGCCATCGACCACACCTTGCCATCGATTTTGGCGTGCCACAATTGCTTACCGTTCTGGGCGCTGAACGCAGCGATTTGTCCGTCACCACCTCCGATGCGGAGGTTCTTCGAACCGATAAAGACGTCGCGGTACTGTTCTGGGATCGCAGTTAACTCCCGCCCGACACCCTTCCCGGTTCGCTTGAGCTTCGAAACAAACTTGCCGGCCGGATCGCGACCAGTCGCCACATATAGCTGCCCCGATCGGCGAGCGAGGTAGCCCTGGGCGGAGATGTCGAGTTTGGATTCTCCCAAACGCTTGCCGGTTTCAATATCGACCGCGACCTGGTAGACACCCTGTTGTGGAAACAACCCCGCGCAGAAGTAGGCGGTTCCCTGATCGACCAGAACACCGGTGCGGATGGGCCAGATGCTGATGATGCGTTCGTTGCCCGGGATGCGGCGATCCTGTTGAACACCACGGTGCTTCCAGTGCAATGTTCCGTCGGTCGTCGATAGACAATAAACATGTCCATCGTCTGAACCGGCAAGTACGCGGTCGCCAACAACAGTTGGCGATAACCGAATGGGGCCTTCCGTTGTGTGCGTCCAGATAGTCTCACCGGTCCGCGCGTTGAGGCAGTAGATCGTGTCGTCACTGGAGGAACCAAAGAACACACGACCGCCCGCACTGACTAGGTGACTTGCACGGTCGTAAACGACGCGTGCTTTTAAGTTGAATTTCTTGTGCCAAAAGTCCTGCTTCGCCGGCGCGGGCCAGGCGGGGGCGGGAGGGGTTGGCTGCTCGAACACCCAGTTCAGGTGCAGCGGTACTTCGAAGTTGTAAGTGACCAAACCGGTACGCTGGTTGTCGCGAAGATGAGTTGGCCAGTCGGCGACTTCCGGGTGTTCGGCAATGATGCCGGGGAACAGCTTTTGTCGTTGACGGAACCGATCAGCAACATCCGCCTCCGACAACGCTCGCCCCCAGACGCTCGCCTGTTCGATGGCTCCCTTCAGCGGGTAGAACTCGTTCTCGTCCTCGTACGCACCAATCACAAACGGTGCCGATGGTGGATACGCGATGGGCCCGGATTGAGCAGACGATTTCGCTGCGACGCGACCGTCGACAAACAGCTTCATTTGTTTGCCGTCGTAGGTCCCCGTGACCTGGTACCAGTAACCTGGTTCGAACATCCGACCGCTGGTCAGGTACGTCAGCTTTTTGGTTTTCTCTGATGCGACTGCGAAGCAAAACGTTGAATCCTTAAAGCCAAGCAACCAGCCGCGTTCGAATGAGCCGTTGTCCTGCATGCAGCAGACCAAGCCGCCCCATTCCTGAACCTTGTCAACGCGAACCCAGGCTTCGACCGTCAGTGCCCTGGTTGGAACTTTGGCCTGCGTATGATTGGCGGCGACGACCAATCGGTTCCGCATCTTCGTATCGCCACCGAGTTCCAATCCGCGCGGAGCTTCCTGGCTAAACGAAGGCTTACCGGTAAGCGTTGCCGGTAGGTCTCCGGCAGTCGCCGGGAACTTGTCTCGCTGCTGGGTCGCGGGAGTGAACTGCCACTGATGAACAGGTTCATCCTGGACTGTAGCCGGCGGGCAAACCGCAGAAGCGAGGCAGGCAAAGAGAACGTACGGCATTGGGTGGGCTCCAGAAGGATCCCAAACAGGATACCACGGTTCGCCGGATCACACGAAGCACGAAAAAAGCCGGCCGATTTCAGCCGGTCGCTTCTTCTGGGTTCACAGCGTTTGCCAGCGGGCTGTGAGAACACCGAATACCAGAAGGCAGCGCATGGAAACTCCGAAGAAGCGTCAACGGGGCAAAAAGAAACGGGCTGCGGAGCACCTGAACACGGTCAGTTGCCAATCTATATCAATCGACAACGCTCAACTTTCGGACTCCGTTCAGGCTCCCAAAGACCTTCGCCAGAACCAGCATGACCCCTTGTGAAGATCATCGTCGCCGAAACTGGTTGCATCGAATTTGGTGGCCATCCTTATTGGCTCAAAGCTGATCGCTATCAGGAAATCTCCGCAGCCCTGACTCTGCTCGCGGCGAACCGCGACGTCGTACACTTGTCTCGAACGCCTTGTACGAGGTGAGACGATGTAAGTGATTCCGTTCCAACATCGCTCTAAGTGTTTTGTCAGAATACGAATGGAGGCCAGGTAGTCAAACCACTGCGGATGGAAAACAACAACTTTGGCAACTACGCAAATGTGACTTGACCTTTGCGCGGAAAGATGATGCCGAACAGACACACAACAAAGTCGCAACTGCACCACGTGGAATGCGCGATGTTCCCGGTTCTGCTGGTAGCGGAAACGATTCTCTTTGCACGACTTCGCCGGACCAGCCAACGTGTAATGCGGCGAACCCGATTCCTATTGCGACACCGTGGTTCGTAGCGGCCGGATTCCTGGTGGTTCTCGTTGGCCTAACAGCCCCGTTGGTAAAGTTGTTAAACGATCTGCCATAGAGTGTCGAATACAGTGATCCTGGGCGGATTCTCGTGCGTTTCAGACCATGCCGGCGAGTTCGCGCCGGGTTCCTTGCCGGTCTCGCAGCGCACAGGTACCTTTAGAAGTCCGGAGTAAAGGCCGTTCCGGGTGAATTTGACACGTGTCGTACCGATCTCGCGCTGAGCGACCTGCATACATTTGAAAGGCATTCAAGATGATCTTTGGCAAACTCTGGCGAGCGCTCAAAGCGCAGATGAATAAGGTTGCGAACTTCTTCTGGAAGGCCGACCCGATCGCCCAGATGCAGTACGAATACGATCAGGCTGTCGAAGACCTGAAGACCGGAAAAGAAGGACTCGCGCAGTACCGCGCACTTGTCGAACGCGTTTCGCGTCAGGCTGAAAAGTCCACGAAGCACGTTGCGACTCTGGAATCAAAAATTCGCGCCTATCTCAAGGCCGGCGACCGAGCCACAGCTGCGACTCTAGCTGTCGAACTTCAGAAGGCGAAGAGCGAGCTCGAAGAAAACCAGTCTCAGCTCGACATGCACGAGAAGGCCTACGACAACAACCTGATGAAAATCAAACGCGCCAGCGGCAAGCTTGCGACGATTAAAGAAAAGATCCACAAGTACGACGCAGAACTGAAGATGAGCCGCGCGGAAGCGGAACTTTCAGAAATCGCGAACGACTTCAACTTCGACGTCACCACTGACTTTGGTCAAATCGAAGAAGTCATGCAGGAAAAGATCGACAAGAACCGCGCCAAGGCGCGTGTTGCTGTGGACCTGTCCGACGAAGGCATGGAACAGATCGAAGCCGAAGTCGCGATGGAAAAGTCGATGGCCGAAGACGCTCTGAAGCAGTTCGAAGCTGAGATGGGCCTCATCACGCCGGCAACAGCCAGCGTTGCTGACGAAGAGAAAGAACTCGGACCGAAAGCCAAAGAGACTCAAACGGAGTAAGAGTTTTCACATTGGTTCTCAAACGAGGCGAGCGGTGGGGACAGCCCTGCCGCGCGGCGGCATTAACCCGCAGTGGCAAACCGACGCACGCATGCTGCTCGCCAAACTTCGTCAGTGGAAACTGAAATGAGTGACGCACCAACTCCAAAATTTCTGACACTCGCTTCAGACGAAATCGATTACGTCGCTGCTTTGAAAGCCGGCGGGGTCGATGCGTACCAGGCTGAAATTTTCGGTGAGAAACAAATTCTCGTCGCCGAAGCCCAGTTCGCGCAGGCGTGCCTGTTGCTGGCCGATGCGGGTGGTGAAGCTCCCGCTTCAGCAACCGACGAGAAAGCAGGAGACGACGACATCGCGCCAGCGGTCAAGTTGCCGGAATGGTTCCCGTCGTGGGCAAAGGAGCTGGCCGACCTGTATTTTTCTGGTTCGACCTGCGTGTTCGTTCTGCACGGCAACGTCCATGATTTGGTGCGGTGTATCGATGACGACGGCAAAGAACGCTACTGCAGCGTCGTTGAGTTTCTTAGCGATTACATGTTCGGTTCCTGGAACACGGTTCTCCGCCACGACCTCAGCAACGGCCTGCGTGCGCTAGCCGGTTCGGACCGCGACCGTCTGCGAGAGATGATGGAGTACCTCACCAACCTGATGGGGCCGCACTCGACGTGGTCCCGCAGTGTTGACGACATCTTGCTGACATTGAACCAGCTAATCGAACGCAACCTGATTGAAGACGATGCCAACAAGCGCCGCAGCATGGCGCTTGTGTTCGAGTACGCTCAGTATCTGGTTCCGACCGGCGATGTAGGCAGCCTTGCCAGCCGGCAGGGTTCGCGGTTGGTTCGGTTCCTGCAGTGGGCTCAAAACCCGTACATCAAACGTCGCAACATTTGCTTTGCGATGATTGCAGACAAGCTGTCAGAGGTGAACGATCGGCTAACGCAAAGCCCGCACGTCGCGACCATCGAAATCACGATGCCGGAACTGGACGACCGACAGGCGTTTATCGAATACACAACCAAAGAAGACGGTTTGGATTCCATCACGGACTTCAGTGCACTTCAACTTGCCGGAATGTCCAACGGGCTCAGCATCACCAGCGTCAACCAACTGCTGTCCCGCGCGACGCAGTCGAAGTCGCGGATTGATGGGAAACGATTCCGCAAACTCAAGAAGGGCGCGATTGAACGGCAGTGCCAGGGCTTGCTGGAATTTGTCGAACCACAACACACGCTGGATCTTGTCGTCGGTCACGTCGCAGCAAAAAAGCGGCTGCGCGAAGATGCTGAGTTCATTATGTCGAACCGGCTTGATGCGGCGCCGATGGGTTACCTGCTGTGTGGACCGGTGGGAACCGGTAAGACGTTCCTCGCTGAATGCTACGCGGGTTCCATTGGTATCCCATGCGTGAAGCTTCGCAACTTCCGATCTAAGTACGTCGGCGAAAGCGAAGGCAACCTGGAAAAGGTTCTCAACGTTCTGCGTTCACTGGGCCCGGTCATTGTCATCATCGACGAAGCCGACGCCGCGCTGGGCGATCGAACATCCGATGGTGACTCAGGAACGTCCGGCCGTATCTTCTCAATGATCGCCAGTCAGATGGGCGACACGGCCTACCGCGGCCGCATCATCTGGATGCTGCTGACATGCCGCCCCGACCTGCTGCCGATTGACATTAAACGCCAGGGCCGCGCGGAGGTTCATATCCCGCTGTTCTACCCGCGCGACGAAAAAGAGTCGGAACAGATGTTTGTCGTGATGGCTCGAAAAAACAAAATCAAACTCGCCGAAGACGCGCTCAAAGGATTCGATCTGAATCGGAACCTCAGTGGAGCCGACATTGAAGGCATCGTACTGAACGCAAAACGGACCGCGTTAGCAGACGGCCGACAAGAACTGACAACGAAGGACATCGGAGACGCGTTGGAGACTTTCATCCCGTCGTCGGAGGGGCTGGAAAAAGAGATGCAGGAAATCGCGGGCGTACTGGAGTGCACTCAGCGCGACTTCCTTCCCGACGCCTGGCGAGACAAAAGTATCGAAGACCGCGGTGCGTTGCAGAACCGACTTGTCGACCTGCGAGCACTGATTGACTAGAGGTTTGCCGGCAGCGTGCTGGCGTTCGCCGTTCCACCCGCAGGTGGTGACGAGCATTCACAAACAAATGCGAATCCGCCTCACAGCGGAACTCAAAACTCTGGAGAATAATCATGGCAGAACGCCGCAGCTGGATTGACGAAAAAACCAACGAGCCACTCATCGACGACTACGCAGCCAAGCTGACAACGTTCCTCGACGCGATGGCCGACGGCGTCATCGACGACAAGGAAATGAGCGACCAGGAAACACGCCTGGTCACATTGCTAAAGGCCGTTGAGCCAACGCTCGACGACGAACAGCACGCGAAGATAACCGAACTCATGTGCGAACTTTCTGCGTTCAACATCATGCAGTTCTGCCATCAGATGCAGGAACATCGTCCACCTGCCGCTTCAGTCTGGCGTCCGTAGTCAGACCAGATGCAATGAAGCCGCCTGAGTCATTCAGTCGGGACGCTACCAAATCACGTGAACCAATCGGGGCATTCGTACGTTCACATTCCATCGACTACCCGCGATCTCGCGGGATTTTGTGAACATCTGAGAGGACACCAATGGCTGGAAAACCAACTCCCGCATTTTACCTGGCGGTCTTCGCCGTCATCGCCGGCCTGGTCGGCTTCGCCATCTACCGCGCGGATCTATTCGCACCGGAGGGGGCGGCCGATAAGACTGAGGACATTGATCTCAGCGATCTTGCCGGTGGCCCGTCTGGTGGTGAAAAAGTGCCCGCTGAAGCTGACGATGCAACAGGTGGGGTCACTACCAAGAAAGAATACACATTCGTTCCTGCTGACCGACTCCCCGCCGTCAAAGGCACGGCTGCATACGAGCCGCTCGAAGACAATACGGTCAAATTTGCAATCAACGTATGGGCCGGTTGGGCTCCCATTATCCTCGCCAATGACGGCCTCGCACCTGGCAAGGTGTGGAAGACAGCGGATGGCAAGGAGTTCAAAGTCGATCTGCAGTTGATCGACGATCCGGTTTCGATGCGGGATGTCTACGCCGCGGGCAAGGTTCACATCGGCTGGGCGACACTCGACATGGTGCCGCTGTTCATGGAAGGTTTCGTTGATTCCAACGGAAACCCAAAAGACAGTCGCGTTATGCCGCGAATCTATCAGCAGGTGGACTGGTCAAACGGCGGTGACGGCATCGTTGTTCGCAAAGACATCAAGACCGTTAAGGATCTGAAGGGCAAGAGAATCGCCCTCGCCAAAAACAGTCCATCTGAGTACTTCCTGCTGCGAATGTTGGTTGCCGGTGGTCTGCAGCCGTCACAGGTTGAAATGGTCACGCTGACCGATGCGTTCGAAGCAGCCGCAGCTTTCAACTCGCGAAAAGACATCGCGGCTTGTGTGTCCTGGGCTCCGGATATCTACAACCTGAGTGACCTGGATGAGAACCGCATGCTTGTCACAACTGCGACAGCAAACAAGCTGATCGCCGACGTTTGGTTTGCCCGCGCGGACTTTGCGGAGGAGCACCCGGACCTTTGCGAAGGCCTTGTCCGTGGCATCTTCGACGGCATGGAAGCGATGAAGAGCCAGGAAGGGAAGCAGAAGGCAGCAAAGCTAATGGCCGAGGGATACGCAATTCCGGCCGACGAGACATTGGGCATGCTGGCCGACGCTCACAGCACGAACTGGGCTGAAAACTACGAGTTCTTCCTGAACCAAAACAACCCAGCTCGGTTTGAAAAGGTCTGGGAGCAGGCTTACTACGTCTACCGCCGCACGCGATCAGTCAGGCACCGACCGGTTCCTTTCGACCAGGTTATGGACTTTTCGATCATCAAGAAGCTTGGCCAGGAAGAGAAGTACTCATCCAGCAAAGATGAATATCAGGTCTCTTTCGCACCGAAGACCAGTCAGGCGATTCGTGGTGCCGAAAACGAGATTCTTTCCAACACGGTCATCATTCACTTCTATTCCAACAGCTGGGATTTGCGGAAGACGGTGACCAAAGATGAGAACGGCAAGAAGGTCGAAGTGATGTACGACCCGAACGTCGATAATGTGCTCGAGAAAGTTGCCGAGCTTGTGTCCCAATTTGGAGCTGCTCGTGTGATCATCGAAGGTCACGCTGACACTTCCATGAAACGCGAGCTTCCCGACGACACTCTCGTGAAAGAACTCTCCGGCAACAGGGCAAAGGCTGTGAAGGAAGCCTTGCTGAAGAAGTTTAAGACGATCGGTGAAGACAGGATCAACACGGAGGGCATGGGCTGGGACCAGCCTTACGATGAAAATGATCCTGGCAACCACGCCAAGAACCGACGTGTTGAGGTTCGGATCTTCTCAGCAGAAGCCGGTGACTAAGTTGGCCTGTCGTTGACCACCGACCCAAATGGTCGGTGGTCTTTCAGTTCGGAAAGAACCTGAAGGCGGGACATGACAGACAGCACTGTGAAACCGGATCCAACATCGAAAACCGAGACCCCTCGGAAGGCCGAAGGCGGTTGGTTTTCTCTGCGCCAGCCAATTCCAATGTGGCAGTCAGTGCTACTGGCCGCCGTTTCCGTTGGGATAGTCTTCGCGATCTGGTGGTTCGTAACTCGTCAGGCTGTCAGAGAAGACCGCATCATCGGCTACAATACGTTGCCGAGTATTTCTGAGACCTTCGCCGAATTTAAATCGCTGTGGTTCGAGCGTGCGTTGACTCGAAACGCGATCACGACAATCCGCCGCGTCGCGTTTGGTTTCGGTTTGGCGTGTTTGGTAGGCATTCCACTGGGTGTGCTGGCTGGCTGTTTCACACGCGTGGCGGCGCTTTTGTCGCCGTTGATCATTTTCGGACGCAACATCCCTATCGCGGCTCTGATTCCATTGACGTTCTTTTTCTTCGGGATCGCAGAGTCGCAGAAGATCATGTTCATCTTCATGGCATCGGTCGCGTTTATCATCGCGGATTCGTCACAGGCAATTCGCGATGTCGGCCAACGCTACATTGATACAGCCAGGACGCTGGGCGCGGGCACGTGGCAAATCATGATGAAAGTGCTGGTACCACTTGCCATGCCGTCTGTGTTCAATTCACTTCGAGTGCTCTTCGGCATCGCGTTCGGCTACATCATGCTGGCCGAAGTCGTGAAGCTGGCGGATGAGGAAGGCGGACTTGGCTTTCTAATCCGTACGTCTCAGCGACAAGGCCCACGCGAACACATCTACCTCATCATTCTGATCATTCCGGTCCTCGCATTTGCGATCGATCGGCTGCTCTTTTGGGCTCAACGCGAACTGTTTCCACATCGATACGGTGGGTATGGGTTCCTAAACCGCGCCTTCGGCGCCATCACGGGAGTCTGGGACAACTTGAAGTGTGCGGTCATGAACCCTGACGATCCCGGACCGCCAAAGCCCGCGGAGTGGCGGCCATGAGCGATGAAAAAGACCAGAACACTGACGCTACTCCTGACAAAGGTTCCGACGTAGCGAACGAAGCCGGTGTCGGCAAGGTGGTTGAACCATCAGCCAACCAACCTGACGAACCACAGTCGAAGTACATTGTCGAGTTCAAGAACGTCACCAAGACCTATAGCTACGGCAGCGCCAATGCGTTTACAGCCATCGAAGATGTCACTTTCAAAGTAGAGGATATCCCGGACAAGGGTGAGTTCATCAGTGTGCTCGGCCCGTCCGGATGCGGTAAAAGCACCATCCTGCGACTGATTGCCGGACTGGAACCGCAGCACCCGCCAACGTTCGGCGACGTACTTGTTCAAGGTCAGCCAGTCACCGGCACAGGAGCCGACCGCGGGATGGTGTTCCAGGACTACACCAGTTTCGACCACCGAACGGTTCTGCAAAACATCACATTCGGTCTCGAGTGCCAGCATGTGCCTGCAAAAGTAAGAAACGAACTGGGCCTCGAATGGATCAGCAAAGTCGGTCTCGACGTAGGCGCCGACCGCAACAAGTACCCGCACGAACTCTCAGGCGGCATGCGCCAACGTGTTGCCATCGCCAGAACGCTCATCTTAAAGCCCCGCATCATCCTGATGGACGAGCCCTTCGGAGCACTCGACCCCCAAACGCGCGCGGATATGCAGGACCTCCTGGTAAGTTTGTGGCGAGAGGTCGAAGCCACAGTGTTTTTCGTGACCCATTCGATCGAAGAAGCCGTTTACCTTGGCGACCGGGTCTATATCCTTAGCAGTTCGCCAGGCACTTTGGTGAAGGAAATGGAAGTAGAACCGCCTGATCGGCCGGCTCGCGAGATGCAAAGGGAGTCTGCGTTCCAGGAAACCGTGTACTATATTCGAGATGAGATCACTCGACTCGAAGCAGGTCACAACAAAGCCAAATAGCGGAGGTAATCAATCTCCCGGCTACACTAAGACGGGTGGAAGCCGTCACAAACGGAATCAGCAGTGGATTTTCTGAAGTACATCAAAGCGGCGTTCGCAAACAAATGGAACATTCTGGCCTTCGCGGGCGGGATGGGTTTCGCAGCAATCAGCGGCAAGCCCGATGTCGCCATTCCCCTGGTCATGGCCGCTGAAGTCGGATACCTCGGTTTACTCGGGACACATGACAAGTTCCGCAAGCACGTTGATGCTCAGGAACACAAGAAAGCCAAAGCGTCTTCAGACAAAGACGCCAAGCGCAGTCTCCGCAAAATTATGTTGGCGCTGCCGCGTAAATCGAAGGACCGCTACAAAGATCTGGCAGGCCGTTGCCGCAAGCTGCGACGGATCGCTGAGGATTTGCACTCAACCAAGTCTGCGACCCTGCACGCAAAGCAAATGGAAGGGCTGGATCGACTGCTGTGGATCTACCTGAAACTGCTCTACACGGAGTACTCGCTCAACCAATTCCTCGAATCGACTGATGAACCACGGATCTTCAACGAAGTCAACGCGCTGAAGGAACGTATCGAACGCGAAGAGTCACGGCCGGCCAATGAGCAACGCCACCGAATCCTCAGCACACTCAAGGACGACCTCAAGACCTGCGAGAGCCGCCTCGGCAACTACCGTAAGGCAGACGAGAACCACGAACTCGTGCAGTTGGAGATTCGCCGACTGGAAAACAAAATCCAGACGCTCAGCGAACTGGCCATCAATCGCAAAGAACCAAACCTTGTGTCCGACCAAGTCAACGAAGTCGCCGACGACATGCTGGGTACCGAGAAGACCCTGAACGAACTTGAGTTCATTACCGGGATCCATACCGAACACGACGAAGCGATTCCCGAACTCGTCCGCCGGGAAACCATCCGCACGCGCCGCTAGGCAACTTCCAGTTGCATCGCGGTGCGGCAATGACTGAGGTCGGGATGGTTTTGTTTGGGTGGTTCATTGAGGCGTGAGGGCCGAAACACTGCCCACCTGTTCTTGTGCCTTTTTCGCGTTCTTCGTGGTCTTCCTGATTCCTAAGCGACCCTGCACGAAGAGACCGAACGGACCGCCGGTGGCCCTGAAAGTTGCTGTAAACGCCAAATGCGCGATCTGCTACCATTCGCTGCCCTTACAGCGGTTCTTCTGCATGACGCCCCTTCCCACATCTCTCCTCACACCTCGCCCCGAATCCGGTCAGGCTCGCCGCGCGCACCTGGTTGGAGCTTGCGGGACGGGGATGCGTGCACTGGCTCAGCTACTGACTGGGTTTCAGTGGAGCGTGACAGGGTCGGACAATAGCTGCTTTGGCGCGGAACCATTCGACGAACCGACAATTCAGATTGCAGAAGGACATGCTGCAGCCCATCTGCCATCGGACGTTGACGTACTGGTTCACTCACCAGCGGTCGGCACTGACAATGTAGAAGTCAAAGCGGCCCAGGAACGCGGCGTTCCGGTTTTAAGTTACCCGCAGATGTTGGGTGAACTCATGCGGGACCGACACGGGATCGCCGTGTGTGGCACGCATGGCAAAAGCACAACAACGGCGCTTTGCACTTGGATTCTTTCACAAGCCGGGTTGTCGCCATCAGTGGCCATGGGCGCGTCGCTGACATGGCCTCGCAAAAGTGGCTGGGCAGGAAGCGGTCAACTGTTTGTGGCCGAAGCCTGCGAGTACCGTCGAGCATTTTTGGCTCTCGAACCGGAAACCATCGTCATGCTTGGCGTTGAACCCGATCACTTCGATTGCTTCGAAGACGAAGACGATCAGAAACATGCGTTCGCTGAGTTCGCTGACAAGCTGAGTCATGACGGAACGCTTCTGGCCAACGTCGATTGTCGCACCACCGCGGCAATTGCTGAAACGTACTCAGGACAAGTAACGCGGTTCTCACTCTCAGGCCCCGTCGGATGGCATGCACAGGACGTCTGCCCGGTTGAAGCGGGTGTTATGTTTCGCGTGTGCCACGGTGCTCACCATCACTGTGACGTCCTGCTGCCACTGTTCGGCCGACATCATGTCATGAACGCGCTGGCCGCCATTGCCGTCGCCGCCGAACTGGGCGTTCCTGCGGCAGAAATTGAAGCTGCACTTCTCACGTTCCCCGGTCTTGAACGCCGGTTTGAGGAAATCGGCACCTTCGGAGGCGTGACGGTCGTCGATGATTACGCTCACCACCCCACGGCGATCACCGCCACAATCAGAGCCGCCAGACAAAAGTACCCGCGACGACGCGTCTGTGCTGTGTTCGAACCGCACCAGTATTCTCGGACCACAAACCTGTTCGACGACTTCGCCCAGGCCCTTTGTAAGGCTGACAGAGTGATTGTCGCCCCCATTTTTGCGGCTCGTGAGGATATCGGGGTGGAAGCCTGCGACCAACTGGTCAGCCAGCTGGCAGAAGCCGTAACCGCTCAGGGTTGTCCGGCGGATGCGGGCTCGTCGCTTGACCGAATCCTCACAACTTTGGACCATTCCCTCGAACCCGGCGATGTGTTGTTGACGATGGGAGCCGGGAACATCGATCGGATTCCGCATGAGTTTACTGGACAATTTCAACGACATTCTGAAGCAGGATGAACCCCTCGCGCCGCTAACGTGGCTTAAGGTGGGTGGACCTGCAAAGTACGTCGCTGAACCACAAGACGCTGACCAGCTACAAGCACTCGTAAAGTGCTGCAGTGAGAACAAGGTGGCCGTCCGGTTGCTGGGCAGCGGTTCCAACCTGTTGGTTGCCGATAAAGGCTTCGATGGCGTTGTCATTCGCCTCACTGCCGACGCGTTCTCACAGGTTCAAATCTCTGGCACGACGGTGACTGCAGCTGGTGGAGCGATGCTTTCCAACGTCGTTTCAGAAACCGTGAAAGCGGGCCTGTCAGGCCTTGAGTTACTGGCGGGCATCCCCGGAACAATTGGTGGAGCCATCCACGGAAACGCGGGAACCCACCAGGCGGACATCGGCAACTACGTCACCGGCGTCACCGTACTGACCGCGACCGGTGAACTCCGCGAACGCGCAGAAGACGCGCTGACGTTTAGCTACCGAACCAGCAGCGTCGACGAACTTGCCGTCATCAGCTGTACGCTGGAACTCAAAGAAGACGACTCCGAAGCTATCACAGAACGGATGCGCAAAGTCTGGATCATGAAGAAGGCCACGCAGCCACTGTCTTCACAAAGCGCCGGCTGCATATTCAAGAACCCTCGCGGTCTCAGCGCTGGTGATCTAATTGAACAAGCCGGTCTCAAAGGCACTCGCATTGGTGGAGCCGAAATCAGCGACCGGCATGCCAACTTCATCGTCACCTCAGACTCGGCAACCTGCAACGACGTGATGCAGCTAATCGACAAGGCGAAGTCCGCGGTCACCGAACAGTTCGGTGTGGATCTCGAAACCGAAATCCAGATTTGGTAACCAGCGTTTTGGACCCGTGACATGACCGACGACGAAGACGCAAGTGCCCCGGAATCCAATTTGAGCGATGAGCCGCGATACTACTCTAACGGCTTCGTTATCTCCGTGATCCTCGGAGTTCTGTCGCTCGCGTTAAACGTGCTGTTGTTCGTTCTTCGTCAGATGAGCTACGACTCGCCGTCCTGGCTGTGGGTGGCTTCGTACTGTCTGACTGCATTCAGTATCTGGAAGGGACGCGACGCCTTCCGAGAACACACGCGTATCAAAAAAGAGACCGGTTCCAGTATCCAATTGACCGGGTTTCAGTGCGTGCTGGTGGTGATCCTGCTGGTGGCGATCGGCTGCATTGGTGCGGTGATGCTGTAGTGGTTGACGGACGGCATCGCTCATCTGCATTGAACGGCTAGTATCGCCGCAAGACAACGTGGGCCGGGTCCTCGACAGCTTCCCGCTCATTCTTGTGTTCGTACGCCCTACCCGGGTCAGGGCTCTACCTGCTCGCTCAACTGTTCTGAAGAGTCAAAACCAATCGCGTGGCTGAGCTCGTTCTGCCTCTTCGCGGCGCGGATTCGTCGAAAAAGACCGGCCTCTGATATAATTGGGCTTTGGTTTTCGCAGTTGCGCTCTCATGAATCGTTCAACGGACACCCCATCGCACAAAGACGTACCCGGGCTGTTGTTCTTCTCAGAGTTCTTTGATCGGGCAGTGTCAGAGAGTCTCGCCGATGCCGCGAGAAGATTGATGGATCGGTTGGACGCCGACCGTCTGGCCTGCGGTCGCGCAGCGTTGCGCACACCCATTGTGCCGATGGAGGATGCTGCTCATTCGGAGGAGTCGTTCTGGCAGTTTCCCGTTGATCAACCGGATAGCAAGTGCGAGTTCTTTCCAAGGTATGGTGAGGAAGGCCATTCGCTCGCGTACTTTCGTGGCGAATTGAACCTGCCGGAGTTCGTCTCGAAGGGTGTGCTCCCGTCGATTCGCGATGTGATGGTGCGAGAGCAGCCCGGCTGTGACGGCAATCCACTCACCGCTGACAGCGAGATCCGATGGCGGTTTACGATCAACCGATACCAAACGACGAAAGGGAAGCTGCCAGGATTCCCGTTCCACACGGATGTGGAATCGAACGGCGATGTCACGATGATTCTGAACGTGCAACGTGAAGCTGTGTTTGAAATCACGGACGGCGTTCGCGTGGTTCGATTTCAACTCCCCGTGGGCAGTCTGCTGATTCTGAGCGGCGAGAGCCGTTGGCAGTGGAAGCATCGCGTCACAGGCTCAACCGAAGTTGAATCGACAGAAAGAATCTCGCTTGTGCTGGGCTGCCGGTTGTGAGTTGAGTTTCACGCCGGTCAGTCAAAAGGAGCGGATGGTGCTAACTCCGCCTTCAGAAACGTGTCGATCACAGATTCGTCGATGTCCTCTGATGCGACGATGCCCAGGACCGCCCCGGGCTTTACATCGACATCATGTTTGACCTGTCGTCTCAGCTTGCCGTTGATCGGCGATTCAAGTTTCGTAGTGGACTTGTTCTCGGCGAGAATGAGCAAAGGTTCGCCGGCCTTCACTCCCGACCCGTCTGTAGCCAGCCAGTCGTCCACGAAGGCTCGGGTAAAACCGTTTTCCCTCGGGTGGTCCGGGACACATACCAGACAGATGAGCCGTTCGATGCTATGCTTGCAGGTGCTGTCGTAGTCCTCAAGGGTCACTTTGCGTCCAGCTGCAGCAGTGTTCTCAGCTGCAATGACCGCATCAATTGTTGTTTCCGAAATGTTGCTCGATCCAACGATGCCAATCAGTTGGCCACGCTTAACATCAGCGTTGTCCCCGACCAATTGGCGATGCACTTTGCCAGCAATCGGAACGTGACAGTCAAGCGCGGCCTTCGCTACTTCCAGCTCAAAGAGTGGCTGTTCCTTCTCTGTGGCGTCACCTTCTTTGACTAGCCACTCCGCCAGATACGACGGATGGCCATCATTGATGTACGGCACCGATACCAGAGCCAGCAGCTTGTTGGACATAACGTTCTCCCTGGCATGCATTCTAGCGAATTCCAGCCAGGAAACGGAAAGATGGTCTACGGCTGCGGTGCTGAAGCCGGCAAGTGGCATTGAAACGACGCTGAGTTGTTGAGCGTGCGCTGCCCCCTCTCCCGGGCCTGAGAGCCCGACCTCTCCCCCAAAAGGGGGCGAGGTGACAGGGACGACATGCGCGCGTTGTTGTCGCTTGGCGACGAACCGACTGAGGGGCCTCAGTCGGCCACATTTCTAACCGGCCTGTGCTGTCTTGAAGCCCAGCAATGGGCGGATTTGCTGGCGACGGGTTTCGACGACACTGGCTGCGGCATCGACGACCTGTTTCGCCGATATCACCTGCGCGTTCGCGGCTTCCGTTGCTTTGACGACGGGCTGCATGTCGGTTGTCATCTTTGCGACCTTTGCCTTGGCAGCCGTGGCTGACTTCTGTAGTTCAGTCGCTTTGGCGAGAACCGTCTGCATGGCGGCCGTGGTCTTCTTCGCGCTTTCCGTTTTGGCGGTTGACGTCTGCTTCAGTGTGCCGATCGCTGCGGTCTTTTGTGTGACCAGTGCGACCATTTGTTGAGCCGATGCGGCGATGTCGGTGTCATCTGGAACCAGCTTGGCGGCTTCGGCAAGCTTGGCCTGAATGTCTTTTAGCTTCGATAGGTTGGCTTCGAGGTCCTTCGCGTGCTTCATTGCCTTAGCGCTCTCTGCGTTGAGTGCGGCAATGGTCTGCTTCATCTGCTCGGCCTGAGCGACAGTCGCCTTGTGTTGGTTGGTAACGTCAGTCATCGCCTTCTTGGCGCCATCAAGAGCCGTCTGAACCGTTTTGAGCTTCTCGGCCATTTCAAAGGCGGCGACTTCCTTTTCGGTAAGAACCGTTTCGGCTTGCTTAAGCCTGGCAAGTTCGGCTTCGAGAGCGATGTAGTTCTTCCAGCGGGTGATGTTGGACTTGGCCGTGTTATGTGCGGCTGTGGCAGCGGTTGATACAGCAACGGCTTTGTTGGCAGCATCGGTCCTGGGCTTGACCAGCGGTGTGTACTTTTTGATCTCAGCCTGAGCCCTGGCCATCGCGGCAGCCGAATCTTTCATCTGCTTTTGCATGGCAGCGAGCTTAGTGTTGGTTTGAGTTTGCTCGGTGGTTTTGGTTTTCACCATGGCCATGGCCGCGGTGTATTCAGCCTGCTTCTGCGTGTACTTCTTTTGGACGCTCGCGACCAGGGCGGCCAGTTCTTTGTCTTTCGGAACTGCTGCAGCTGCGGTTTTCACCTGAGCAGCAGCCGTCTTGAGTTGAGGAACGGCCTTCGCCAACGAAGTTTGCGCGGCGGTTGCGGCGGCCATCTGTTGTTTGATGGTCTGCAACGCTTTGGTTAGAGCCGGGACTTGTTGTTTGACCTGCTTGTGGAGGTTGGTTGAGTCGGCAAGCAGTTTCTTGTTCGCGGCGAGAGCATTGTTCACGTTGTCGCGAGCTTTGATGGCGGTGGCAGCAGCGGTTGCTTTGGCCGCAGCATCTTTTTCTTTCGCAGCGAGGTCCGCCTTCGCGGCGGCGAGGCGTTGCGGCAGTGCGGGTGGGTTCTGAGCGAGTTCGCCAAGGCGTTTGCCGTCGGCGGCGTTCCAGACTCGGATGTTACCGTGCCAGTCGCCGGCGATGACTCGGTTTGTTTCGTCACAGAAGCTGACCTTCAGAGCCATTTCGCCAAACGCTTCGAACGCGCGTTGTTGCTTGCCATTGGCATCCCAGATTTTGGTGGTTCGGTCGCGGCCGCAGCTAACGATGCGACCGTCTCGGCAGAATTCGACGGACATGGCTCCGCCGCCGTGCGAACCCCAGCTCTTCACGGCCTTGCCGTTTTCCATTTCCCACAGTTTGATCGTGGTATCCATGCTGCCTGACGCGAGCAGGTTGGAGTCGGATCGCCATGAGACGGACGTGACTCCGCCCTTGTGGCCAAGCAGGGTGAGGTACAGTCGGCCGTTGTCGGCTTCCCAGACGTGCAGCCCGCCCGCGCGGTCGGATGATGCGAGGAACACGCTGTCGGGGCTGAATTCCAGGTCGTAGACCCAGTCGGTGTGTTTTTTGATTTCGTACGCGAGCGATCCGTCGGAGGTGTTATAGACACGAACCATTTTGCTTGGTCCGCCCAGTGCCACGAACTTCATGTCCGAACTGATGTCGGCGGCGAGAACCGAATCGACTTCGTCGCCGACTTCGATCATGCGCTTTCCGGTCTTCACGTCGTAGACGACAACCTTGCCCTGAAAGGCGGCTCGACCACCGCCGGCCAGTAGCAGCTTGCCGTTGCGGCTAAACCGTAGAACCTCGGGAACGCCTTCGGGGAACGGTAGCACGGCCAGCGGCTGCAGATCTGTTGAGTGATAGAGGACGATTTGTTTCTGGCTGGAAACAGCAATCAGTGGAGCCCACGGGCTGGTGGCGATGGCCTCAACAGCCGTGTTCGCTTTCGGCATGACGACTGGGCTAAGCCCCAGTACATCCGGCAGCGGCGGCGCGCCTTCAGGTCGTCCGGTTGCCGGCGCGCCGAGAGCGAGGTTGGGGCCGGCTTTCTTTTTCATCGCTTTGCTGGCGGAGTTTTCGAGCGCTCCGCCGTTTATCCACGCGCGAAGGGTGTCGATCATCTTTTGATCGATCTTCTCGGAATTCGGCGGCATCTTTGGTTCGTCATCGTGATTGACGAGCGCGAAGAGGTAGCTGCTATCGGCGTCGCCAGGTTCGATGTCGGCGCCCGCGGCTCCACCAGCCATGACGGCGGTGTAGTTGGTGAGGTCCAGGTCCGAGCTTTTCTTGTCGGTGTTGTGACAGTTGAAACACTTGGCTCGGAAGATGGGCTTTACGTGCTCTTCGTACGTGATCTTCTTCTGTGCCGATGCGGTGGCGGGCACGAGGAGTGTGAGTGCGATGAGGAGTGTTGAGTTTTTCATGGCAGGTTCCTACCTCTGTTCGCCACCGACTTTATTGTTCGGACCGGAGACATGGGTAACAGATGTGCGAGGACA
>CAZAIB010000035.1:0-50266 GCA_964485095.1 uncultured Planctomycetaceae bacterium
AGTAGCCGCTTTGGATCATGACTTTCAGGAACGGGTTCATCGCCATGGCCTGCCGGAGGTTCTCACCGGTCTCGTCGCCATCGCGATCCCACGGCCGCACAGAACCGAACATGTTGTATTTGACATCGGTTTCGTACCTGAGGTCGTTTCTGAAGTAATGGTTGATCGCTGGCGTAAACGAGTGCAGCCAGGATGCAAGCTCCGAGTTAAAGTCGGGCGAAGTTCCCGCGTCCATTCGGTCCAGTCCCTTGTATCGCGAATCCAGTCGGCCGATGGTCTGGCCTTCTTCACGCAGTAGCTCCTTCCAAAAGAAGCTGGTCGGTACGTCCAGGTTGTGTTGCTTGATCGACTTCTCACTGAGCCCGGAAAACCGAGAGAACGTGGCCCGTGCGTCGCTACGTTCGGCATCACTCGCGAACGCGCCTTTCGCCATCACGGGCAACAATTTGTTGATCGTATAATCTTCGGCCTGTTTGAGAACCTCGGTCAGATCCAGCTTCTGCAGATCGTTCGGCAGCTTCTTGTGGTACCAGGCGGCGGCCGCAAAGTACGGTAATCGATTGGCTGCGTTGACTGGTCCATCTCGATCAATGCCGAGGCCAGTTGGAGAAACCAGGATCACACCGTTGAGGTACATCCACTGCTTGTTCTGAAGCGCATACGCCAGTCCGGAGACGCGCGTGGTTCCGTAACTCTCTCCAATCAGGTACTTCGGCGACGTCCATCGATTGGCGCGCGTGACAAATGTATTGATCCATTCTGCCAGGTAGGTGATGTCCTGGTTCACGCCAAAGAACTTCGTCTTGTCCGCTTTCGGATCGACGATTCGCGAATAACCCGTATTCACGGGATTCACAAAGACAATGTCCGCGACATCAAGTACCGAATGTGGGTTGTCTCGAACACCGTACGGCTGAACCGGGAACCCTTCGTCATCGATCTTCAGAATGCGGGGCCCGGTATAGGCCAGATGCATCCACACAGACGCGGATCCTGGTCCGCCGTTGAATGAGATCACCAGCGGCCGCTCGGCAGTATCTTTGACGTCCGTTCGCTGGTAGTAGGTGTAGAACAAAGTCGCGATGGGATGTCCGTCTTCAGCCCAAACTGGCTGCGTGCCAGCCGTCGCGGAATACGGAACCTTCTGACCGCCGATCATAATCTCATGGTTGGTGACAACTTTGGACTGAGTATCGATCTTCCTTGAGAACTCAGGAGTCGGCTTCGAGTCCGACTCAGCATCCATCATCGCCTTCTTGTTGTCTTCCTGACCAAACGCAGTCGGCGCTGCGCCGAGGTGTAGCCCAAGAACAAGAATGGATAGCAGTTTGAAGTTCATGCCGATGTCTTGCCAAGCGAGAGTAACTGGACAGCCCGCGCCGCAGCGCGGCCAGCACACAGTTTACCCCGACTCCCTGGCGAAGAGTGTTCACGATTGAACATTTCTCGACGGGCTTCACTCTTCACCGCCCTGGCTGGGTTGATTGTGGCTCAGCACCTTTAGAATCAGATCTCGTCGTGATGTGGCGAACTAGCTGGGAGCCTCCGCCAGCTACATTCCTTCTGAAGTCACCAGCCTAGGCGCAGAACGTCGGTCAGTAGACGAACCGACCACCACCGATCATGATGACGCAACCGCATTACTGCAGAGGACTAAGATGAACCGTTTCCGAATCGCTGTTGCCATTCTTGTTGCCTTCGTCAGTGCTGTCACCACAACCAAGTCTCAGGCTGAAGACCGGATCACCGGGCGCAGGTTCGCCACTCGGTCCGAGGTCATTTCCAGAAAGGCGATGGCTGCGACCAGCCAGCCACTGGCAACACAAGTCGCACTGGATGTCATGCGGCGTGGTGGAAACGCGATCGATGCCGCTATCGCAGCCAACGCAACACTCGGACTGATGGAACCCACCGGAAACGGTATCGGCGGCGACCTGTTTGCAATCGTCTGGGATGCGAAGACTCAAAAGCTGTACGGCCTGAACGCCAGCGGCCGATCGCCAAAAGCTCTGACCATGGATGTGTTCCGTGAAAAAAAGATCAGCAAAATTCCTTCACTAGGCGCGCTTCCTGTGTCTGTTCCTGGCTGCGTAGACGGCTGGTTCGAACTGCATGGACGATTTGGCAGCATGCCGATGAAGGATGTTCTTCAGCCGGCAATCGACTACGCCAACGATGGCTTTCCAATCTCTGAACTCATCGCCTACTACTGGGGCCGTTCGTTTCGTCTCCGCGGCATGCCTGGCTTTGGGGAGACATTCTTTCCGGATGGACGCCCGCCGAAAAAAGGTGACATCCTGCGAAACCCGCACCTCGCCAAAACACTTAGCGAGATTGCTGAAGGCGGACGCGATGCGTTCTACAAGGGCAACATCGCGAAGATAATTGACGAGTTCATGCGGAAGCATCAGGGATACCTCCGCTACGAAGATCTGGCAGCGCACAAGTCGGAATGGGTTGAACCCGTCTCCACAAACTATCGTGGGTACGACCTGTGGGAACTGCCGCCAAACGGGCAGGGCATCGCAGCTCTGCAAATTCTGAATGTGATGGAAGGCTTCGATTTAAAAAAGGCAGGCTTCGGCAGCACCACACACATTCACAACTTCATCGAAGCTAAGAAACTGGCGTTCGAGGACCGAGCGAAGTTCTACGCTGACCCGGCATTCAATGAGCTCCCGGTCGCAGAACTCATCTCCAAAGACTACGCCAACAAACGACGCAAACTTATCAAAGAACGCGCGGCACGCCGCTACGACGCGGGACTAAGTGATGGGGACACGATTTACCTCACCGTCGCGGACAAAGACCGAAACATGGTCTCGCTGATTCAAAGCAACTACCGCGGCTTCGGCTCGGGGCTGTGCCCATTCGTGAGGGGAGCAAACACGCGACTGCTTGGTTTCTGTCTACAGGACCGCGGCGAATTGTTCACGCTTGAAGAAGGCCACTTCAACACGTACGCACCCGGCAAGCGACCATTCCACACCATCATCCCGGCGTTCATCACTAAGGACGGCAAACCGTTCATGAGCTTCGGAGTTATGGGCGGAGCCACCCAGCCACAGGGCCACGCTCAAATCGTCATGAACATCGTCGACTTCGGCATGAACATCCAGGAAGCCGGCGACGCTCCACGCATCCTGCACACCGGATCGTCACAACCGACGGGAACCAAAATGCTGGATGGGGGAACCGTTTCACTGGAAACCGGGTTTGATTACGAAGTCATCCGCCAACTTGTCAAACGCGGCCACTCAGTCGGTTACAACGTCGGTTCACACGGTGGCTACCAGGGCATCATGTACGACGCCGAAAAAGACATTTACTACGGTGCGTCAGAATCGCGCAAAGATGGTCAAGCAGCCGGTTACTAGCATCGAGCGCTGACTGGCTGACTAAGCGATCGAAGCGCGTAGGTTAGTTGGCAGGCAAACCCTCTCCCGGGCCTGAGAGCCCGACCTCTCCCACAAGTGGGAGAGGTGACTAATGCGACCGCCCAACACCGCCCGCCACCCTTGGCCGAATCACAATCGGCTCTATACTCTCGCGAACTGACAACAACGACCCACACCACGGAGTGAGCCAATGGCAAAAATCGACTGGAGCTATCACCGTCCAGGATGAACATCCTGCAAGAAAGCGCAGGGGTTCCTTGCTGAGAATGATGCAACAATCAAAGAAGAAGTAAACGCGACGAAAATCAAGTACGGTCGCGACGAAGCCATGGAACTGCTGAAGAGCGTCACGAAACTTGTCGTGGGCAAGGGCAAGAAAGTCACCACGGTCGACCTGAAGAAAGACGACCTCGACGACGACGCACTCGCCAAACTCATGCTGGGGCCAACCGGCAACCTGCGAGCTCCGACGCTGCGGAAGGGTAAGTCCCTTTACATTGGCTTCAACGAAGACATGTTTGCCGAAGCGTTTGGTAAGTAGCGAAACATCTGAACCACTAATCGACACTAATTGGGCGCTCATGTTTTTTCATTAGTGTCGTATCAGCGCCCATTAGTGGTTCTTTTCGTAGACTGACTGATACACCACCAACGAACTGGGAGAGCCGGATGACTGTTCGAACCAACCGTCGAGACTTCCTCAAAGCGACCGCCGCCGCGACGCTGGTGACAGAGCTACCGTCTGCGGCCAGAGCCAGTTCGCCCAACGACAACATCCGCGTTGCGTTCATCGGTACTGGTGGACGCGGTGGCGGAAACCTGCAGGCGATTACAAAACAGCAGGACATCGGTATCGATGTCGTGGCGCTGTGCGACGTGAACTCACAGAACCTCGGCCGCGCGGCTATGCGGTTCCCGAAGGCACAAACCTACGCGGACTTTCGCAAGCTGTATGAGAAAACGGACAACATCGACGCGGTCGTCGTCAGCGTTCCTGAACACACTCACGCCTTCGCGACCATGCCCGCGCTGAAGAACGGCAAGCACGTCTACTGCGAGAAACCGCTCACCCATAACGTCGTCGAATCGCGGCTCATCATGGAAGCAGCTGCTGAGGCAAAAGTCGCCACGCAAATGGGCACGCAAATTCACGGCATGCCCAACTACCGCAAGGTTGTTGAACTCATCCAGTCCGGCGCCATCGGCCCTGTCACAGAAGCGCACGTTTGGGTTGGTCGAGCCTGGGGATTGCAAAGCGAAGAAGATCACAAGAAGCACAAAGACCGAGTCTTCGTCACGCAGCGCCCGAAAGAAGAGATGCCGGTTCCCGAGCATCTGGACTGGGATTTGTGGATTGGGCCGGCTCCGTTCCGCCCGTATCACGAAGTCTATTTCCCCGGCCCAAAGTGGTATCGCTGGTGGGACTTTGGCAACGGCACGATGTCGGATCTTGGCAGCCACTGGAACGACCTGCCGTTCTGGGCTCTGAAACTTACTGCACCCACAAGCATCGAAGCGTTCGGCCCCGAACCGCATCCGGAAATCGCCCCGGCATCAATGTCGGCCGTCTACGAGTACCCCGCCCGAGGTGAAATGCCAGCGTGCAAACTCACGTGGTACCAGGGCGCGATGAAGCCGAAAATCTGGGAAGAGAAAGGCATCCCGCAGTGGGGCAGCGGAGTTCTCTTCATTGGCGAGAAAGGCATGCTGTTGTCCGACTACGGCAAACACGTGCTTCTGCCGGAAGACGATTTCAAAGACTTCGAACCGCCGGAATCGTTCATTCCGCAATCGCCTGGCCAGCACATGGAGTGGTTGAAGGCGATCAAAGACGGAACACCGACCAGCAGCCCATTTAGCTACGCCGGTCCGCTGACCGAAGCCAACCACCTGGGCAACGTCGCCTTCCGAGCTGGCAAGAAACTGCAGTGGGACAGCAAGAACCTGCGCGTCACCAACACACGCGACGCCGACCAGTTCCTCGGTCGGGAACCACGCAAAGGCTGGTCACTGGGCTAACTAAAGTCCCGAGCGATCGGCCCGGCTCAGACAATTACCTCACAACCCTAGCGCCACCGCCGCTAACCAGGCGTTCGACTTCGGCTTGGGTCGCCATTGAGGTATCGCCGGCTGTGGTCATCGCCAACGCGCCGTGGGCGGCACCGTATTCGACGGACGTTTGCGGGCCGAGTTCGTTCAGGAGTCCGTAAATCAAACCGGACGCGAAGCTGTCTCCGCCGCCAACCCGGTCGAGTATCTCCAGGTCTTCGCGATGTGTGGCTTCGTAGAAATCTCCGCCGGCCCAGCAGATGGCTCCCCACGAATTCACCGTTGCCGTTTTGACCGTCCGCAGCGTCGTGGCGGCGACTTTGAAGTTTGGATACGCGGTCGTGGCTGCGGCTATCATTTTCCTGAAGGCATCGACCTTGATGTTTGAGATATTCTCGTCCACACCTTCGACTTCAAAACCAAGGCATGCCGTGAAGTCTTCTTCGTTGCCAATCATCACATCAACGTGCTTCGCGATCTCTCCGTTCACCTGGCGGGCCTTATCAACACCACCGATGCTCTTCCAAAGTGACGGGCGATAATTGAGATCGTATGACACCACTGTCCCGTGTCGCCGAGCGGCCTGAACCGCTTCGATGGTGACCTGCGCAGAACTCTCAGACAACGCCGCAAAAATCCCGCCCGTGTGGAACCAGCGCACTCCGCGTTCGCCAAAGATATGGTCCCAGTCAATGTCTCCGGGCGCTAGTTGCGATGCGGCTGTATTTCCGCGGTCAGATGTTCCCAGTGCGCCGCGGATGCCGAAGCCGCGTTCGGTGAAGTTCAATCCGTTGCGAACGTCCCGACCGATTCCGTCGTACGGAACCCAGCGGATCATTGATGTGTCGACTCCGCCCTGAAGAATGTAGTTCTCAACCAATCGACCGACTTCGTTGTCGGCGAACGCAGTCACCACTCCGGTTCGCATTTCAAAACAGCGCCGCAGGCCGCGGGCCACATTGTATTCGCCACCGCCTTCCCAGGCCGTGAACTGTCTGGCCGTACGAACGCGCCCCTCGCCCGGATCCAGACGCAACATGATCTCGCCAAGCGACACCAGATCGAACTCACACTCTTCGACCGCGCGAATGCGCAGCGAGGTTTGGTTGGACATCGAGTTACTCAATTCATTGACCCGGGTTTGCCGCTTCGCTCATGGTATTTCGGACAGTCTAGACGAAGCCGGACAGGATGTGGATCAACGATTCACCGCGAGATCGACAATCACCACTGGTCAACAGGGCAGGGTCTGTCTATGCTTTCGCCGCTGACCGAATTGTGAGGAAGACGTAATGCCGAAGAGTAAAGAACAGAAGAAGAAAGACCGCGAGAAGCGCGTCGCGAAGAAGAAGCTTGCCGAGGCTGCCAAACGCCGTGCCGAGCTGAAAGCTGCGGCCGAAAAGAAGGCCGGCGGTGTCATGAGCAAGAAACTCACCACCGAAGCCAACGACAAAACCAGCTACGAAAACGCCACCAAACTACCCCGCCCTCTGGGCGGCTAACGAACGTTCCGTTCGATCGGTATCCGGTGGGTTAGGTGACTGAGGTTGGTGGGTGCTGACCCGGTTGGATGCCTGGCAGTAGTGGTTCATCTACCGATAAATGTCATGCAGTCTCGTACTTGGGGCCTCCGAGCCCCAAGGTCTTGCGGCGTGCATAGCTCGCAAGCGTTGATCGATATCTAAGCGTGGATAGGACGATCATCGATGGGCGAATCGCTCGTGCTTGGGGCTCGGAGGCCCGCAAGTACGGAACGTTGGTGGGTGCTGACGCGATTGGATGCTTGTTGTGGAGTTACTGGCCGCCCAGCATGGCGAGGCCGCGGCCGTAGACAGAACCGGCTTGGCGGACGTAGTTGCTGGTTAGCCTGCCAAGGTCTGAAGGTCGGTTGTCTGCGACAATTGCTGCGTAGTCTTCGAAGCCGATCGATGGTTCTTCGGGCGTCTGACCATTGTGAGCCAAGCCTTCGCGGACGTCCTCCGCTTCAAACGGTTCAACAGGCACGTCCTCCGCAACAGTGCCACCGTTGTCTGGTTCCGACTGGCCAAACCACAGTGCTACTGCAACCAGTAAGCAAAGGGCAGTGGTGAGCGCGGCAATGGATGCTGTGGAGAACCGCGGCTGTTTCACAACTTGCGGCGTTCCACCGGCAACGCTGGCGTCGTTGCTGGATTTCAGAACCCAGCCATACGAATCACTTCGAAGCCGATCAGCCACCGCGCGCTGTGAGGCTTCGTATGCGCGCAGGTTGTCATCGCGTTCCATTTGGCGCGCGATCCAGGCGGGTACGTCTCGGTTGTCATCAACCGCTCGATCGATCAGTCGTTTCGCAATCCACATTTTCATGACGCGCCCCCCGGTTTGTCATTCATCGGTTTTGGAACCACGTGTTGCTGCAACAATTTGCGAGCTCGATGCAATAACACACGGGTTCCAACTGCTGTTCGGCCGGTTGCCCTGGCGACTTCTTTCACTTCGAGATCCTCGCCGTATCGCAGCCAGAGCACGGTGTACTGGGCTTCGTTGAGCACTTCGTGGGCAACAGCCCATAGGTTATTGGCTTCTTCTTTTCGCTGAACCGTCCGTTCGAACTGTGCGGGATCGACAGGTTCACTACCGGAACCCAGGCCCACATCGTGCTTGCGCCGGCGGTCGCGACGATGGTGATCGGTCGCGATGCGGAACGCGATTGTGTAAAGCCATGTGCTGAATTGGTACTTATCATCATACAGTCCAATCTTTTGCCAGGCTCGGGACAAAGCTTCCTGAGCAACGTCCTCTGCATCAGAAATGTTTCCAGACAAACGGCGTTCCAGAACCGTCAACAACCGCGGCCGATAACGCCGAGCAAGTTCTTCAAACGAAACCGCGCAGCCGGATTGGGCGCGCCGAGCCAACTCGTGTGACCCCACTTCGCCCAATCTTGTGTCAGGTTCTGTTTGCAGTCCTGCCACTCGGTCTCCGTCTACATGAACCAGAAAACGTCAAACTCACTCAAACTTCAAATCAGATCTCAGACATTTCATCCTCGATCAAATCCACTACGTCCGCTTCAGGCACAGTCAGGCGAATCTGAACCACATTGCCCTTTCGTTTGACCTTGAGGTTCTCCAAGAACTCTTTTGCCTGTTGGAGATTTTCACCCTCGCCACCATCATCGACCAACTGAATCATCGCTGTTAGGCCCTGGATCATCTGGCGAACCTGTTTCGCCTGCTTCTCTTCCTTGGTCGTGACAGCCACGCTCATGGCCAGGTCGTCACCGTCGCTACCCACTTTAAGGGAGAGCCCCTGGACCAGTCTTGCAATATTCGCCTGCGGCCCACGGCCAATATTTTCGCGTGGGATGTCCAGCAGTTCGATATGAACAAACTGACCTTCCGCTCGGGACAGCTTTACCGCCTTGGACGCCTTGCGTATTTTTCCATCAAGCATGTCCAATAGGTTCCTGACCGCCTTCCGCGTCCGAGCCGCAACGACTCGTTTGACCCGTTTACCATCAGTGTGGACGGCTCCGAACATCCGTTGCTTTTCGTCGGGTGAAGCCGAGTGGATAGTGTGGTCGCCGTACTCACTGGAATCGTAGTCCGGCATTGTCGCCATCAGGTCTTCGAGGTTCCCGACGGTTTCTCGCATTCGAAGAACCACGTGCATGTGGTCTTCCGGTTTCTTGAAGTCGGCTCCAACGATTGTGATCGCGTCGAGTTCTGTGAATGGGTCGAACCCAAGAGCTTCTTTCAGTTCTTCAAAGTCGTTGTCATCGTCGTCACCGATTTCCTTCAACGCTTCCCGCTTAGCCATCTCAAACAGCCGAGCACCGATGGGCGTTTTCTTGAACGCCCCGATGTCAACATGGACGAGGAACTTCGAATCGGCCGGAACACTGACCGAGTCACTGTCTTCCGCCGCAGCCCGAAGATTCGGGCTCAGCAGCGTCGCCAGGACTGTGGCAGCAAATATTGTGGTTCGCATTTCATTTCCTTGATGTGTTTGCGTTGCACGAGATCGTTTCGTCGGCCGATCCGGCGACCCCGTTTCTGCAAGTTGATACGCTCGCTGTATCTGATGCGTTACGTGGTGATTCGGCTAACTCAGCGAAATCTTGCCAACAGCCGTTTACCGGTGAGTTTAACCGGTATTTGGCGTAGTTGGACGACTCGCGGTGGTCGTGGTCTATCCGTATGATGCGAGACATTCTTGTACGCAAATGCAGTGAATCATGAGTAACCACGATAATCCAATCTTCCCCGTATTGGGCCGAATCCCCAGCGGTGTGTTCATTCTTACCGCGGCAAACGGAGAAGGGCAGGAGACCGGTATGTTGGCCAGCTGGGTTCAACAGGCCTCCTTCGAACCGCAGCAAGTCAGCGTCGCCGTCAACGGTTCGCGCTATCTTAACCAGTGGCTGAAAGATGGTTCCGTTGTTGGCCTGAACCTGCTTAGCGAAGCCGGCGGCAAGTTCCTTAGCCATTTCGGCAAGGGTTTTGAACCGGACGAAGACGCGTTCACCGATCTGGAAACCGAAACCGTTTCCGGCGTTCGTGTTCTTAATGAAGCCATGGGGTATCTGATCGGCAAAGTGGTTTCGCGAATGGTCACCGGCGACCATGTCATCTACCTCATCGAGATTACAGAAGCCGGTCAGGCCGACAATTTCGAAGACGAAGAACCAATGGTCCACATCCGCAAAAGCGGCGGACATTATTAGGGAAGGGTGAAGGTAGAAGGAGGAAGGCTGAACGCCTCTCGCCTCGAACCTACAGCCTCAAGCCTCCCCAATGTTTTCAGAGCTCATCAAAGAACTTGCTGCAATTGTTGGCGCCGACAGTGTTCTGTCGTCTGCGGACGAGCTACTGGTTTACGAGTGCGACGGGTATGTGGTTCATAAGAACCCGCCGCAGGTTGTTGTGTTTCCGACGCAAACGCAGCAGGTTGCGGACGTCGTTAAGGCATGCAATCGGCACGGTGTTCCTTTTCTTGCTCGCGGAGCCGGAACCAGCCTGGCGGGTGGCTCGATTCCCGTCAGTGGCGGCGTAATGATTACGCTGACCAGGATGAACAAGATTCTGGAAGTCAGCATTCGCGACCGGTACGCGATGGTGCAACCGGGCCTGGTGAATGTGCACCTGACGAAGCACTTGCAGGGAACCGGCTACCATTACGCTCCGGACCCAAGCAGCCAGGGCGCGTGCACGATAGGCGGCAACGTCGCAACCAACTCCGGTGGGCCGCATACGCTGAAGTACGGAGTGACAGTCAATCACGTCTTGGGTTTGGAGATCGTCACGCCCGAAGGCGACATTATCGAAATCGGGGGGACCGCCGAGAGTCTTCCCGGTTACGACTTGCCGGGCGTGTTTGTTGGCAGCGAGGGTACGTTTGGCATCTGTACCAGAGCGACCGTCCGGCTGACTCGAGATCCAGCCGCCTGGCGAACCATGTTGGCCATATTCGAAACGGTTCGCGACGCGACGTCCACAATCACCGAAATCATCGCCGCCGGAATCGTCCCGGCTGCACTTGAGATGCTGGACAAGGGAATCATCGGCGCGCTGGAGGAAGCATTTCAGTTCGGGTTCCCGCTGGATGCCGAAGCGGTACTGCTGATTGAAGTTGACGGCCTGGAAGTTGCCGTGGATGAGGAAGCCCAACAGATTGTTGATATCTGCAATCGAATAGGCGCCCGAGAAGTCCGCCGCGCGACGACGCCCGAAGAACGCCAAAAGCTTTGGAAGTGTCGGAAGCAGGCGTTCGGAGCAATCGGCCGATTGGCTCCGAGTTGTTGCACGCAGGACGGTGTAGTGCCGCGAACGAAACTGCCGGAGATTCTGGAGTTCATTCGTGAGTCCGGAGAACGCCACGACATCCAGATCGTGAACGTATTCCACGCCGGCGACGGCAACATTCACCCCATCCTGCTATTCGATGAACGCGACGAAGATCAGATTGCTCGGGTCCTGAAATCCAGTGACGAAATCCTGTCGAAGTGCATCGAACTTGGCGGCAGTGTGACGGGCGAGCATGGAATCGGGATCGAGAAAATCGATTTCATGAAACAGCTTTTCAGCACCAACGACTTAGAAGTCATGAACGACCTACGCGTCGCGCTGAACCCTGGTGGTCTTTGCAGCCCGGGAAAAATGCTGCCGACCGCCGGAGCCTGCGGCATGGAACACGTGCAGCGAACGGGAAAACGGGCGGCAATGTGATGGACGTGTTCGCTGCCAATTCCGTTGACGATCTGGCCAGCTTCGTGGCGACCGGAGTTCCACTTTCGGTTCACTCACGAGTCAGCGCGTTGGCTGATGTGACCTCGATCGATCTCAGGAAGCTTTGTTCGATCCTTGCATATCCGGCTGCCGACATGACCATTACGGTCCAAAGCGGTGTCACCGTTGCAGCGATTCAGACGGCGCTTGCCGAACATAACCAGCATCTCCCAATCGACGTTGCGGAACCCGAGACGACCAGCATCGGCGATGCGGTCGCTTGGAATCTGAATGGTTCTCGTCGGTTTGGCTACGGTACGTTTCGCGATTACGTGATTGGTGTGTCTGCAATTGACGGACAAGGGCGGTTGTTCAAATCGGGCGGGCAGGTTGTCAAGAACGTGGCCGGCTACGATTTATGCAAGTTGTTGACCGGTTCGCACGGGACGCTTGGTGTCATCACGCAATTGACGTTCAAGGTTCTTCCCCGGCCGGTCGCGACTGGTGGTGTGCGGATTTTGTTTGAGAGTCCGTCCGATGCTGAACCAGTACTGGAGAAACTGACTGTGTCCGGCACCAGACCCATTGCGATTGATCTGGTGGTTGATGAAGGTCAAACCAGCCTTGTTGTTGTGTTCAACGGGACTGAAGCCGAAGTCCTTTGGCAGCAGGATGAACTACGGAAGGAAGTTGGTTCCGGCGCCTTCTCCACAATGACTTCGCAGGATGTTGTCGACCATCTGCGATGCACGTCCACGCTCCACCAGCCAGACGCCAGACGGTTCATCGCCGGACTGCGACCTACCGTAGTGACACGTTTCGTGCAGCAAGCCAATTGCCCCACCGCCGTCGCTCACGCCGGAAACGGAATTGTTGTCGGCGATAGCGACTCGCTACACGCGGTACGATCAATGGCTGACGGACTGGGCGGCTGGTGTCGAGCGAACGCGATCGATTCACAACCGTTTGTCGCAGGCACGATGTCTGGCACGATGCGAAAGGTGAAGCAAGCGTTCGACCCGAGCGGAACTTTGAACGCTCACATTGAGCTCTGACCGACTCCGTTGGTCGCGGTCCCTTGTTAGCCACGAAAAACACGAAGAGGCACGAAAATCAGTGCTCGTATCCGCTGCAACTTTTTGTGTCTTTTCGTGTTTCTTGTGGCTAAGAAAATAGGCGTCGTTCGCGAAACACGTACCGTGCGAGAAAAACTGAAAAGGCTTCTTTCCCTGATTGTTCCTGGGTAACGAAGTCTACACGCCACGCTGAGCCAACAAACCTCCGAAGTCGTGGTTCTCGCGGCGAAATTGCCGCAAAATTACGCTACAACACAGGTGTGAACGAGAAACCAAAACCACAAATCGGCGAGACAATCGAGTACACTCGATTCCTGGACTGCGTGCACTGCGGCCTGTGCACCGCGACGTGCCCCACGTACCTGGAAACCGGAAACGAAAACGACGGGCCGCGCGGTCGCATTTACATGATGCGGGCGGTCGTGGATGGCCGGATTGAGCTCACAGACAAAGTGCAGGGGCACCTTGATAGTTGTCTGGACTGCCGCAGTTGTGAGACCGCCTGCCCATCGGGCGTGCAATATGGCCGCTTGCTGGAACCGTTCCGCGCAGAAACGGAAGCGGTGCAGCAGAACGAACCGGACTGGTTCCAGCGATGGTTCATTTACGGCCTGTTCCCATACGCAAGTCGTTTGGAATGGACGCTCAAGCCAATGCGACTGCTGCAGAGGTTCGGTATCGACAAAGCCATCGATGCCATTGGGCTACCAAAGCTCCTGCCGCAACGCCTGCGCCGCCTTCACGAACAACTACCAAAATTACAACCGCGCGAGTCGCGGTTGGCTGAGGTTCTTCCCGCCAAAGGCGAACGTCGGGCGCGAGTGGGCCTGTTCATGGGCTGTGTTGCCGAAGCGATGTTCTCCGGAACCAACCGTGCGACGGCGCGGGTGCTGCAGGAGAATGGGTGCGAGGTTGTTGTGCCGCGAGGGCAGGGGTGCTGTGGGGCGATTCACTATCACTCCGGAGCGTCTGACCCCGCGATGGAACTCGCTAAGCAGAATTTGAAGGCGTTCGCGGATGAATCGTTAGATGCCGTGATTGTGAATGTCGCCGGTTGTGGTTCGATGTTGAAAGACTACGGACACATCGCGAAAGAACTTGGGCAGGACGAAGAAGCTATTGCACTGCTGTCAGCGTTTGCCGAAAAGATGCGGGACGTTTCCGAGTTCCTGGATGAACTCGGTCTCATACCGCCGGCGGGTTCTATTCCGCTGCGAGCGGTCTACCAGGACGCGTGCCACTTACAGCACGCTCAACAAGTCCGGCAGCAGCCGCGTCGATTGCTAAACGCGATTCCTGATCTTGAGTTGCTACAGCCGAGCGAACCAGAAATTTGCTGCGGCGCGGCGGGTAGTTACGCACTCACGCAACCTGAAATGGCCGATCGGCTTGGGAAGCGTAAGGTCGAGAACCTGCTGGCCACAGACCCGCAGATCATCGTTACCGGCAACGCGGGGTGTTCGCTACAACTACAGGCGCACCTTAAACGAGCGGGTAAACAACTGCCGGTCCTTCATCCAGTTGACCTGCTCGACATGAGCTACCGAGGCGAACAGCCGGCCGTTTAGTTGACTGCGGCCCGTGCGCACGGAGAGGGTCGGGAGTCTTTTTCAGCCTGACACCAAACAGCCAATGAGAACGCTATGACCGAAAAAGACTCCCGACCTTTTTTTGCACTCCTTCGAGCATCAGTGCTGTTGGTCGTGCTCGCTGCGCCTGCGGGTGCTCAGCTTCGAATGTTGAAGTACGCGCCATCGCCAGCCGACAATCCACTGCGTGGGCTGGTTCCGTACGCTGGTGAGAAACGCAATCGGTTTCCGCACAGCATGGAGTTCAACTACCTGCCACTCAGCGAGGTCATGACAGGGATGAACCAGTTCAACTGGAAACCGTTAGAACGCTTGCTGGATGACATCGCCCAGCGCGGCCACCAAACGGTTTTTCGGTTCTGGATGGAGTACCCCGGCCGGAAGGAGGGGATCCCCGATTTTCTTGTTGCTGATGGGCTCAAGGTAACCGAATGGCTCAACACCAACACGGCCCCATTGCCGCCAGAAAAGTGCCGAACGCCCGACTACAACGACGCCAGGTTGCGACAAGCGCTCAAGAATTTCATCTCTGCCTTTGGAAAAAGGTACGACGGAGATCCACGAGTCGGATACATCACGGCCGGACTACTGGGCACATGGGGCGAATGGCACTGTTATCCGAAGACAGAATTGTTCGCCAGCAAGGAAGTTCAAACAGAAGTGCTGGATGCGTACGCAGCGGCGTTCAGGAGAACACCCATCCTGCTGCGGTATCCGGCAAACGACGACACCTACGCGTACGCAGCGAACGACAAGCATCCGTTTGGATATCACGAC
Organism: uncultured Planctomycetaceae bacterium; assembly: GCA_964485095.1. Classification (GTDB taxonomy): domain Bacteria; phylum Planctomycetota; class Planctomycetia; order Planctomycetales; family Planctomycetaceae; genus CAYNWT01. The sequence continues at coordinate 15,099 of CAZAIB010000035.1, forward strand.
GACTCCTTTTGCTGGGCCACGCTGGATACTGGAAAGAAGGAAGATGCCTGGTACTTCATGCCGGCCATGCGAGCGGCCGGCACGGCCAACAAATGGAAACGCCATCCGATCGGGGGCGAGATCCGACCGGAACTGTGGGGCCAGATTTTCGATGAGACACCGCAGCACAAGATGGCTCAGGACTTCGCCGAAACCGTCCGGCAGACTCATGCCACATGGCTTATGGATACCGGCATGTTTGGTTCGAAGAAAAACGCAGACAACCGACAACGGCGAGCGATTAGTCAGGTTCAGCGAATGGGGTACGAGTTCCACGTGTCGTCTGCTTCAATTACGAAGTCAGACAACAAGACACGCGTGGTCCTGACAGTCCGCAACACGGGAGTCGCCCCCTTTTACCATGACTGGAAAGTCGAACTGGGAGCCATCAATCGGTCACAAGTTGCTCGAACCTGGGCGACTGATTGGAAAATCACAGAGCTACTACCTGGGGAAACTCGTGTCTGGACTGCTGAAATTGACGACGCATCCGGCCAGACTCTGGCTGTCCGAATTGCCAATCCAATGAAGGGCGGGCTGCCGCTTCGCTTTGCGAATGAGGCGAGTAATAAATCGACCGGTTGGCTGACGATCAACTAATCGTTCTCGTTGAGATTCCAGGACCGGAATGACAGTTGGTTCCCTCGAGCCTAACATCTGTTCGAAGCCCCATGTGTTAAGCCAAAGTAGCTCCATGCCCACTCCCATTAAAGCCGTCGCGTTCGATCTCGACGGACTCATGTTCAACACTGAAGACATCTTCGACCTGGCCGGCAAAGAACTCATGCGTCGTCGCGGGAAAGTGATGACGGAAGAGTGCCACCACGCGATGCTGGGACGGCGTCCCGAAGAAGCCTTCGATGCACTCAAGCGACTGATGGACATCGACGAACCGATGGAGGTGTTGATGTTGGAGACGAAGGAACTTTTCGAAGGATTTATTGACGAACATCTGGCGCCCATGCCGGGGCTCCACGAGTTGCTGGCCGATATCGATAGCCGAGGCATCCCGCGAGCGGTGGCGACGTCGTCACCGCATGAATACATGCGAGAGATGCTGAATCGCTATAACCTGTTCGATGGGTTCGCTCATCACCTAGCCGCTGAAGATGTGACGCAGGGCAAACCGGAACCGGAAATCTACCTCAAGGCCGCTCAGCGACTAGGCGTGGAACCGGGTGAAATGATGGTTCTCGAAGACAGCGAAGCCGGAACCCGCGCTGCCGCTGCAGCCGGCGCGGTCATCATCTCGGTTCCCAATCGACATACGCAGGTCCAGGATTTCTCCGTCGCGACGGAGGTTGTAAGCAGCCTGTCCGTCCCCGTAATCCGCTCGTACCTTGACGGGCTCGCCTGATTCAGGTTCTGGCTCTGGTTCCTGGAGGGTAATCGGCCGGGGCGTGAATCCGATAACTATGAACGCCAGCGTCAACCAGCCCAGGATCACGCGTCCGCGATTCAACGGCACAGCATCATTTCGTGTTGGCGGATGTTTCACGCCCATAAACAACAACAGGATGATAATGACGATATACGAGCCATCAACGAACCAGCAGTAGGCGATCGCGAAACCAACAATCATCAACGCCAGATCATGTGCGCGTCGCCCGATGAGGCAGTACAAAATGTGACCGCCGTCCAGTTGTCCGACCGGAATTAGATTCAGGGACGTAATGAAGACTCCCACCCAACCAGCAAACAACAGCGGAGTAAGAGTCAGTTCCTCCCCCGGTGCCGGAACTCCATGAATCCACTGCGCGAGGTACTTGACCAGCAGAGGGTCCCCGTAGCTAATAGCGGCGCTTTCAAAGGTTTGGTAGACCGACGACTTGATGCCAAGAATCAGGATCGGAATCGCCAGGACGAGTCCTGCTAACGGGCCCGATATTGCGATATCGAACATCGATTTGCGATCTGCGGTTCCAGACCCTTGCAGAATAACGGCCCCCATTGTCCCGAACGGTGAGATCGGCATTGGAATGAAAAACGGGAAAGTGGCCGGCACCTTGTACCGCTTCGCTTGCAAGTAATGCCCCATCTCATGGGCGAAAAGAATGCCCATGACGGCGAGGGCGTATTTCAAACCGCTCCAATACCCCGTGGCCACTGTCAGTTCTTTTTTCTGAAGCGCCTCTCCGAACCCTGCCTGCCCCAGCCTCACAACCTGAGCGTCAGAGAGCAGTTCGCCATTTTCGCGCCTCACGTCAGGAAACTGTTGGGAACCAACAAACCACGTTGAGATACATGTCAGGACGAACAGAATCCACGCGCGCCGTTGGCGGCGTTTCCAGATGTCTGGCAACTGCGCATGGACAGGCAGTTTTTCGGACGGGTCGCGGACCACGGCCGATTTGGGCTCAATAAACTCCGGGATCAGTGGGCCACCGGAGATTGGTTGTGGTTTTGGATGGTCGGGGGTATTCGTCATGCGCTTCGCGTTCAGTCGCTGTTGGCTCAAGAAACGAAGTCAACTACCCAACATCCGCCTGAGTACGCTTGCCGTCGATGATTCGCCACAAAGAACCGTTCGGGTTCTTGTCTTGCAGCGAAGCAGGCAGGCGGTGTTCTCGCACGTTGTCGTAGCACGAGAGCATTGCGAACCGACGAATCGATTCAGGGATTCCGACAGCAGTGAAGCCCGGGTGACCGGTCGCGGGGAACGGGCCACCATGGTTCATCGCGGCGCTGACTGCGACGCCGGTTGGCATTTTGTCGTTAAGCAATCGGCCAACTCGGTTCCGCAGAGCAGGGGCAACAGCGTCGTAAGCGGCATCGTCGTCACCGCCGGTGTGTGAATAAATGCAGCCGGTCAAATTGCCTTCCATGCTTTCGGCAATCGCGGCCATCTGAGCAGCGTCATCGGCGAAGACAAACAGCGAACCGTTCCCGAACGCTTCCCCCTGCAAGGCTTCGGTGTTCTTCAGGAACGCCGAACCATCAACTCGGAGCAGTGTGTTCTGGCAACTGAAACTATCAATCCCCGCGTCTTCACCGCCGGCGACCAACTTGGCTCCGGCAGACACAAGCCCCTGAACGCCAGAGAGAAAGCTCTTTTGAACGCCTTCACTTAGCATCACACCTGGAGCCGCCGCGCCAAACTTTTCAGCGACTGACGCCAGCAACGCTTCTCCAGCATCGCCTTTGGGAACGACAACGATGCCAGGGTTCGTGCAAAACTGTCCGGTGCCCATCAGACAGCTACCGGCAAATTCATCGGCCACCGCATCAGCCCGTTCGGCCAACGCACCCGGCAGGACGAAGACGGGGTTTACACTTGAGAGTTCCAGGTATATCGGTGTCCCGGCTTTGTCAGCAGCCTCCTTCAGAATCAAACCCGTGTGCCGCGCCCCGGTGTAGCCGACTCCGAAGACGCGTGAGTCGGCAACCAGTTTCGCTCCGTCCGCATGACTGGTTCGGTAAATCAGCTGAACGAAGCCGGCAGGCATGCCTGTTTCCTGCGATGCAGCCAGAGCCGCTTCGGCAAAAATCCGAGTGGTGCCGGGATGCGATGAGTGTCCTTTTGCGATGACCGGGTTCCCGGCGGCGACTGCCGCGGCGAAGTCACCACCAGAGATTCCATTGAACGCAAACGGAAAATTGTTCGGTCCGAATACAACAACCGGACCAGTGGCTTCCATGACCGCTCGAATACCTGTCGCGGTGTCGATGGTCGGCGTTGCCCATGAACCTTCGCGGGCGGCGGTGGCGGCTTGTCTTAGCTGATTTGTGGTTCGAGGTAGTTCTCCACCGGCGAGCCGTGTTTCGGCAGGGAGGCCGGTTTCCAGGTTCGCCATCGCCACCAGGTCTGCCGCGCGGGTTTCGATTTGGTTTGCGTAGGCTTCCAGGAAAGCAGCAAACTTCTCGCCGCTGGCTCCACGCAGTTCCTTGGAGGCTGCAGCTGCGGCTGCCAGGGCTGAGTCAATCTCGTCCCATGAACTCACAGGATACTCGTCAGGCAGAGTTTCCCGTGTTGTCGGGTTCACGGCCTGGAATGAGCCGGTTGAGTTTGAATCGATCCACTGATCAGCAATGAGGACTTTTTGAAGAGCCATTGAGCTTCCGTCGGAGAAGTGTGCGCGAGGGCCGGGTGCCCTGTCAGGTGTTGAAGTTTGGAGACGAGTGAACAGTTAGTTAACCGCTCAATCATTGCTGGCAACCGAGGTTCCAACCCAAGCTGTCATGACTGACAAGCCGCTAGGTTATCTTGTCGGTGCTGGTGGCTCAAACCGGCCAATAAGAAAAGCCCGCTCGAAATCGAGCGGGCTCTGCGTCGCACTGACTGTCGCTTAGCTTAGCGAGACCGGACTAGTATCCGAAGCTCCAGCCACCGCCGAATGAAGACTGCGAGCAGTTTCCGTTAGCGCAGTTGCTGACAGGTGCCGGAGCACTGTAGCTGGCTGGAGAAACGAAGCCGCCTTGGCCACCGTAAGAAACCGGAGCGTAGCTCGCAGGGCTTGAGTAGCCGTAGTTGATAGGTGCAGAGTAGGTCGGAGCCTGTGAGTAACCGCTGTAGAAGTCACTCTGAGGTGCGTAGTTGCTGAATGAGTTGTAGCTCGTGGGAGCAGACGCGTAGCTGTAACCGCTGTCGTAACTCGGGTAGCTGCTGCTGTCGTAGCTTGGGTAGCTGCTGCTGCCGTAGGTTGAGTAGCTGTTGTCGTAGTTCAAGCTGTAGTCACTGTCGAATGTCTGTCCGTAGCTGACGAAGCTAGAGCTTCCGCCAAAGTCAGAAGAATGACACGATTGTGCAGAAGCCTGGCTCTGCCCGAGAAAACAAATTCCGATCGCGAACGCGATCAATGTTGAAAGCCGCATGAATGCCTGGTCCTTATCTAACCTGTTGGGTGAACCTGAATGGTTCCCCATCGAAAACTCTGTGTCTAAGTCTGGGGCATTGTCGCCCGTCAACCTGGGAACTCTGTAAGCAGATAAACACCAAACAGAGTTTGCACAAAATATGCAAGTTAGAGAATAAGCATTCCAGTGTTCACGAAGCCACCCACAGAAGGACCACTGAATCGACCGCGCGCACTCATTCAGTCGGATTGAGTCAATCAACCACATACATCACGCTGTCCCGGCATCGGCATGCAGGCTTCGTTCGCCCCGTGCGTGATTCGGAGCTACACCCACCACCGGTCGGCAAGCACAATGAAAAGAGGCCCGAACGGTACGCTCGGGCCTCTTTACTTACGGTAGAAGAATCAAATTGTCTCGGCAGCTGCCTACAACGAGTACAAACTGTCGTCTGCTGCCAACTGACCGAAGACCTGGTCGAGCGATGATGCGTCAGAATCCACCGCATCCAGGAAGCCGTACATGATGTCATCTGACTGAGCAGGATCGTAGATGTCAGCAAAGCCGATGACGTGGCCAAGTTCGTGAGCGACAGTCCTAAACAGATCTATAGAGCCGCCGTTCACACCGTGCCAACCGTGTCCGGCTGCATCAGCATCAATCCGGACTGCACCACCAGCTTCCAGTCCCAATAGATTGCCGTCCAGCGACGCGATTGTCACGGTCGCCGCGTTCAATGCATCCTGCTGAGCAACCGTGAGTGGTGTGCTTAGCCAGTAGTTCCTTGCCTCTTCGACAATCGGAGCCAGCTGTTGAGCCGTCAGGTCGGCGGTCATTGTTGTTCCGATTTCAGTCGCCTGCAGTGGTGCAGACACAAGTACTGAAACCGTCGCAGTTGATGTCTGGAGGTCCCGAATATGGGCGAATCCGGAGTTGTCGTTGGCTGAAGTTGCGTCAGCGATAGGTGCCCCAATGACCAACGTATCACCGTCCAAAGCCACAGCTGTACCGAAGTTGTCACCCACTTCGCCGTTGAGGTCAGCTGCTTCAGAAGTGATCCCCCACGCATTGGTTCCGTCCGCATCGCGTTCATGCAGGTAGACCCGACCCGCATTCGGAGCAACTCCGTCATCCCGGCGAGCCGCGACCGCGAGCGTGTCACCATCCAGTGCAACTGCGAAACCAAAGTTATCCTGTTCCGGAGAGTCGCCTGGATCGTTAAGCAGAATCGTCTCACCCCAGATGTCGGCTCCACCAACATCACGTTCGAAGACATACGCGTGACCAGCTCGGAACCGCGAGAGTCGCTGCGGTGTTCCAACAGCCAGGGTGTCACCACTAAGCGAGACCGAGTGGCCGAACCAGAGGTTTCGGGTAGTGTTCGACGCGATAATTTCTGTGGTCTCGTTCCAACCTCCAAGTGCATCCCGTTCGAAGATGTAAACGGAACCGCTGTCAACACCACCGGAGTTGTCTTTGCGAGCACCGACCGCGATCGTGTCGCCATAGATGTCGACGTCATAGCCGAACTGGTCACCCTGGACCTGGTCATCCGGCTTGATGCGGCCGTCTGTCGTCCAACCCGTTGCCGACCGTTCGAAGATCAGTATTGAACCGCCGTTTCGGCCGCTTCCGTCGTCGAGTCGTGATCCGACAACGATCGTATCACCTTGAATAGCAACCGCATGACCAAACTGGTCCTTCTCTGAACCTGTGACTGTATCGAGAAGTTTTTGTGACTCGAGCCACAACCCCTGATTCGCATCGAACTCGAATACGTAGGCAGCACCAGCGTTGCGAGCAATCTCATCATCCATGCGAGCTCCAACAACAATTGTTGTGCCCTCGATGGCTACGTCGAAACCAAAACGATCCTGCGTGCTCAAAACAGCCGGGCCCAACTGTTGGAACAGCAACCACGAGCCACCACTACGTCGATAGACAAAGACACTACCGCCATCCGGTGCCAGTGAGTCGTCCGACTGGGCTCCGATGACCATCCAGTCTCCGTCGATCGCGATGGAGTTACCAAATTCGGCGTCAATCGAACCAGACTCAACCTGTGCCGCCAGGCCCGCCGCATACGTAAACGAGTCCAGCCCTGTTGTGGTTCCGTCTGGCGTGTAAGTTACTTCGCCACCCACGATCGTTGCGGATCCGATTGTTCCATCGCTGACGATCTCGCGGATCTCAGTTCCCGATGACGGGTTGTCGTTGCTGAGCACATCGATGCTCACAGAGTTGGTAATCAGCGTGCCGGCAGAATCATCAATCGCCAGCAGCAATCGCTCATCAGCACCTATGTCGACAGAACCAACCTGTCGCGGTTGACCTGTTTGATCTGTGCCGAATGTCACTTCAGCGTCGTCGCCTGCATTCAGAGCCGGGCTTCCAACAGATAGCTGATGCGTCGCAGTCTGACCATTGGTCACGGCGAGCGGTTCCAGTCCAGGATCAACAAACAAGTTGCCTGTGATGTCGTTCCGTGTAAATCCGGCATCCGTTTCGATGACACTATGACGCAGCGCGGCAACATGGCCAGCAACGTCTACGCCAACACCACCCGAAACGTTGTCCGCGACGATCGAGTTGACCAGCGTGACCGTACCGACTGATCCCGGAGTCACATCAACCGCCAGTCCGGCGCCTTCGCCATTGACGGTCGAAGTATTGTTGGCAATTGTTGAGCTAACGATTGTGAAGACCGCGTCAGAGACATGAACGCCGCCGCCAGCCAGAGCTCCACTAAGGCCAGTCGCTGTGTTTCCTGAAACGGTCACATTCTCAAGGCGAGTCGGCAACTGCCCCGCGTCTGAGTCAATCGCTCCACCGAATACGGCAGTGTTGTTCGTGAACAGGCTCCGCCGGATGACAGCGGTGCCTTCGTTCCTCAAAGCACCACCGTTGTTCGCCGTGTTGCCGTCAAGAACAACGTCTTCAAGCGTCAGGCTACCCTGATTCAGGATGGCTCCACCAGCGCCTGTCGTGGAGCCACCAGTCAAGCGTGCGTTGGTGACTGTAACGGTGACACCCGGAGCGATGTTTAGAATTCGGCTCAGACCACCGGCATCGATTGTCAATGAAGCGGCGCCGAGTCCATTGATGACAAGATCGTCGGTGACATTAAACTCAGTTCCGCCCAGCTCGATGCTGGTGCGAGACAGCCCGATATCGAACGTCAGGGTATCGATACCCGGATTCGCATTCGCTGTCTCAATTGCTTCACGCAGAGAGAAAGACCCTGGCCCGAACGAACCATCAAAGACATCGTCGTTTGTACTGATCTCCCACTCGTTCGTCACTTCGTACGAACCGATATCAACCGTGCCCGTTGCCCGAAGATGTGGTGCCTGACGTTGGTCATACACCAGGGCGATATCACCTTCCGCAGAGACGTCCGGGATACCGTTCGACCCCGGCACTGCGGCTCTGTTTGAGTCACCGCTGTCAATTGCCAGACTACCCGGTACCAATGCGTGCGTCAGGTTGACTGAACCACCATTGCTCGCGAGCGTCGGATCAAGAACCGTTCCGATCGCGATCGTTCCAACACCAGCGTTGCCAACGATATTGCCATTGGTGCCATCGAACAGGTTACCAGCACTTGCGGCGTCACCAATCAGGTTGTTTGAGCTTATTGCAACCACGTTTCCTTCAAGGTCGTTCGCGACTCGCGATGCAAGGTTCAGTGAATCAACAACTTCGTTCCCCGCGACGATTGTGTTGAACAATCGAGTGCCCGAGAAAGAAGCCGTCCAGATACCGCCACCGACCCCAGTGCCGTCGCCGTCTGAATCGGCCAGGTTGCCGGTCACGGTCGAGTTCGTCAGAACTGCGAAGCCTGAAGCATTGAATATCGCACCGCCGTTGCCGCTGGCACGGTTTCCGGAAATCGTGCTGTTCGTGAAGAACAGGTTACCACCGCTCTCTGTCGCTCCCGCCCCACCGGTCACTGCAGTGTTGTCCCAAATCGTCGACCCCACGACGGACGTCGTACCCGCACGAGCCAGGATCGCGGCCCCCGAATCGGCAGAGTTCATTGTGAATCGAGAGTCGGTGACCGTTGTGTCAGAACCGAAGCTCAGCAGGGCTCCACCACGAGTCGCAGACTGCGAGGTAAACGTCACGTCATTGATGGCAAGAGATCCGGCGCGAGTCAGAATCGCTCCGCCCTCGGTCGCTGTGTTTCCAGTGAACGTGCTGTTGGTGATCGAGATATCAGCAGACAGCCCAAAGACAGCACCACCTTCCAGGTTGAATGGAGCAGGGTTAGTGCCGTCTGCGTTTCCGTTGACGAAGGTCAGGTTTGTCAGACCGACGGTCGCAGGCGTGATGTCTCCGTCAATCTTCAGAATCCGGCCGACTCCCTCACCATCCAACGTGACAGAGCCACCCAGGGCGTTGATGTTGGTACCGTCAATCACGACGTCAGTGTCGATAAACAACTCATCGCCAACCGCAATCGTTGGGTTAGCAACTGGAATATCGAATTGAATCGTGACCATTGCCGGAGTCGCATTGGCAAGGCTAAGAGCTTCCCGTAGCGACAGGTCACCAGCCGTGTAGTCACCGTTATCGACGTCGCTGTCAGTATCGACAATCCACGTGCTGATGACTTCATAGGCCCCAATATCAACCACACCACCAGAGATACGACTGAATGGGAACCCTCGCTGATCCTGAACCAAAGCCACATCACCGTCGGCGACATCCGGGACCAAATCCGTACCAGGGATAGCAGCTCGATTCGAGTCACCCGTATTGATTGCCGGGCTGGTGGGATTCAGCGAGTGGGTTTGAACAGGACCACCGTTGGACCGAATCGGATCAACAACATCCGCGACCGGAACCGTACCGGCTCCATCGATACCCACGATGTTTCCATTCACGCCATCAATCAGGCCGGCCGATGAAGCTGTGTCGGCCACGAAGTTGTTCGAACTAATTGGCTCTGGTGTCTTACCACCAAGATCGCCGGCTCCGGAACCGACCTGGTTGCCGGCAAACAAACTGTTGAACAGATTTGTAAACGTCACATTGTCATCGACGGTCAGCAGACCACCGCCGTCGCCAGTACCATTGTCGTCGGCATCAGCGATGTTGTTCACAATCGTTGTATTAACAATGACAACAGTGTCGTCTTCGTTGTAAATCCCGCCGCCGTCAACGTTGGCCGAGTTCGCAGAGACCGTACTGTTCACGACAGACAGCGGACCGTTGTTGTTGAAGATCGCTCCACCGTTGGCTTCGGCATCATTCGCGAAGAACGTCGATGTCAGAACATCAACGGCTCCATCGTCATTGGCGATCCCGCCACCAAGGATGCCGGCCGAGTTATTGGTGAAGGTGCTGTCGATTACGGAAAGGACACCGTCTTCGTTGTAGTACGCACCGCCGCTGTCCAATGCACTGTTGTTGGTAAACGTCGAATTTGAAACCTGAACCGTCGCAAACCGTGACAAAATCGCACCGCCGGACTCAGGTGTCAGGCCACCATCAGATCCGTTCGCACTTCCGTTAGTGAAGGTCAGGTTGCTGAACCGCGTATCGGTGACAGGCGTCTCAAACGCGTCTACCAGGAAGATACGACCGTTGCCGAGTCCGTCCAGTACGACATCTCCATCGGGAGTTGATCCATCAATGTAAACGTCGGAGGTCACAACCAATTGGTCACTCACGAAGACTCTGGGCGATGGCCCCAAATCTTCGAACCCAATGAAGTCCAGCCCTGGGTTTTGATTAACCAGCAGCACGGCTTCTCGCAGCGAAAAGTCCAGGTCCGTGAAGTCAGCGTCCAACTCGTCAACACTGGTATCGACCCTGATGTTGAGCACCTGATCTTCATAAGCACCGATATCAGTTGTTCCACCAGCGAACCTGGTAAACGGAGCGTTGCGGGCATCGTTCAACAACGGTTCGTCATTCAGGTCGGCTGGAACTTCCGGAACGATGTCACCCGACCGAATTCCAGGACGAGAGGCACGACCATTGTCGCCATTGTCCAGCGCGAGGCTGCCAGGAACCAATACGTGAGTCGGATGCCCGCCACCATTCTTAGTTGCCTCCGGGGCCAGGACAGTCGTGATATCGATGGAACCAAGCCCATCGTTCCCGACGATATTGCCACGGACACCATGCGGAACACCGCCCGCGTTGGCCGCGCTACCGATAAGGTTGCTGGCCGCGTCATCTTCGATCGACTGACCAGAGAGGTCGTGCAACAGCCCCGCCGCGACGTTGCCCGCGACAATCGAGTTGTACAAACGAGTTTCAGTCAGAGGATCAGCCGGTGATGCAATACCACCACCAAGCAGTCCTGATTCATTGAGAGTGATCGTTGAGTTGACCGACCCGTATAAACTCTGTTCGTTGTAAACACCACCACCCTGGAAGCCGGCGGTATTGCCTGAAATCGTCGTGTTGACTGTTGTGAGAACCGCTGCCTGGATGTTGGCAATGCCTCCGCCAGACCCATCAGCCTCGTTCCCAAGAACTCCTGAGTTGTAAAGCTCGACAGAGGCACCTTCGTTTAGGATCGCTCCGCCCAGGGTCGGGAAGGCATCCAGGTCACTGCCGTTGGCATGACCGTTGGTGAATGTCAGGTCTTCAAGAATGACCACTGGCGCGACGTCCGGGGTCATACCATCGACGTGGAGAATGCGTCCGTCATTGTCTCCATCAACCGTCACGAAACCGCCACCGGTCACGTTACGCCCGAAGATCGTGATGTCGGTCGTCACAACAAACTGATCGCCAATCACGATGACTGGGTCGAACACACCATCAATCGCGAACGCAATCGAGTCCTCAACCGGACTCAGCTCAGCAATCTCAATGGCTTCGCGCAGGGAAACTTCACCCGGGCTAAAGTCTCCGTCCGAGATGTCGCTCAAAGTGTCGACTACGAATGGCTGAACTTCATAGGCCCCAATATCGACAATGTCTTCAAAGATCCGCAGAAACGGATTCGCGCCACGCTGGTCGTTTGCAAGCGGCTGGTCGTCATCAGCTCCACCGACTTCAGGCAACAAATCAATGCCCGCCTCAGCCGCTCTTGAGTTCTCACCGGCATTGACGGCGATTCCTCTCGGAACCAATGCATGCGTGAAGGTTGGCCCGCCGTTATTGGTCAAGATCGGATCAAGGAAGGTATCGGGGTCGCCGACGCCCACAATGTTCCCCTGAACGCCATCCAGAATACTGCCACTGGATGCAGCGTCGCCGATAATATTGTTTTGGCTGAGGCCATCAGCGCCGGCACCACGAATATCATCGAGTATGGGGAAATCGGGATCAAAACCACCGGCGTCCACCAACTGGTTACCGGCAACAATTGTGTTGAACACTCGCAGTTCACCTGGTTCACCACCATCCGGTTCGTTGTAAACACCGCCACCTCGTTCCGTGTTTAACGTTCCAACATCCTGGAACCCGACGTTTTGAGTAACTGTTGAATTCGTCAGTGTCAGAACAGTTCTGGCCGGGCCACTATCGTTGTAGATCCCGCCACCAAAGCCGTTTATGAACTCATTGCCAGTACCCGGGTCCGGCATAGGAAGTTCAGTTGGTTCGACTTCGTTTTGGGAGATCGTGCTGTTTCGGATTTCAGCTCCGCGACCATCGTTGTTGTATATCCCGCCGCCGTTGTCAGCCAGGTTCCCCGACCACGTCGAGCCATCACTAAGAAACGTGGCATTGTTGAAGATACCGCCACCATCACCTCCGGCAAAGTTGTTGCTGACCGTGGTTCGGGTAACTTGAATGCCACCTCCAGTGGCATTGATACCACCCCCATGCCCGCCCATATTGAGGAAACCGACATTGGCTCGGTTGTTCTCAATGCGACTATCAAGAATGAAGTGACTTCCGCCCGCCGTCGAGATTCCGCCACCACCACCGCCGGCAGTCGATCTGTTACCAGAAACAGTCGTACTACTGAGAGTCAGCGAACCGCCATTGACAAAAATTCCGCCCCCACGTCCGACAGCACTGTTGTTCGCCACGGTGACCTGGTTCAACGTCAGATCGGAAGCAACACTCCAAATCGCACCACCGTCTCCAATATCAACCGGGTCAGCGTCTGGATCTATAAAGGATTGACCGCCGGTAATCGTCAGTTCCTGAATCGCGACTGTCGTTGCCTCGACATAGAACGCTCGGCTGTTGCCACCAGCGTTGATGACGACTTCGTTTCCAGTCGCCAGATTCGTGCCTTCTATCGTGAGCTCTTCATCAATCGCGATGGCACCCTGGACCAACGGGATCTGGTCCTCCAAAGGAATGTTGAACACAATGATGTCCGGTTCGGCAGTGCCATTCGCGGCAAGAATCTGCTGCCTGAGGCTACCCACGGTTCCATCGATCGCACTGGTCACTTCGAACGTCGCCAGCAGAGCGCGGTCTTCCAGTTCTTCGACCGCGGCCGCCTTCCGCCGAAGACGCTCTGCGCGTGTTAGCGATCGTTGACGATTGAACAGAGAACTGACGGCACGAATGGCCCAGGATCGGCGACTCGGGGATGAGGTAAACAAGGCCTGACCTTTCGGGGGGTTGTCTGGATGTCGGGGGGCCCGCGCAAAGGCGCGAAGGAGGGAAAAACCGGATATTTTGCCAGCGCAGACCAGTCTCCCAGAAGAAGCGACGGCATAGGGTAAAGTCAAATGAACAATTCGTCCAGAACCACAGGTTCTACAAGGACTTCGGCCGTATCACTTAGAACTGGATACACATTCAGCGCACATTGGCTTTTTCAACATGACGATTGACTGCTCTCAACCCAACGAGACCGGTTTTTTCCGAAACCGGCCAGCCTGGTGGGACTTATCGAGCGGCGGTCGTTTTTGAGTCCGACGCGGTCGGCCGCGCTTCAAACCGAACCAGAATCTTGGCCTCTTTGGCGTCCCAGACGCGGACCTCGCCGTCATACCCGCCAGTGGCCACACGGACACCCGAATCGCCCACCGCCAAGCTGTAAACCCAATCGGAATGGCCATTGAAACGCTTCAACTCTTTTCCATTACTGATGTTATGCAACCGAGCCGTCTGGTCCGCACTCACAGATAAAGAATGGCCATCCGGAGTCAAAGCCACCCGGAAGATCTCGTTGCCGTATCCGCGAATCCGTCGAACCATCTTACCGGTGGCTCCATTCCACACCTTCAGATCACGGTCGCCACTCGCGGTAACCAACTGCCGCCCATTGGAACTGAAGCAGACTGAGTACACCGTTTGAGTGTGCCCGTTGAGCGTCCACAGCGGCTCGCCCGTCACTGAATTGAACAGCTTGGCCGTCTTGTCGCGACTGGCCGAAGCAATTTGGCGCCCGTCCGGCGACCAGGCCACGTCCATCACCCAATCGGCGTGCTCATCAATATCCAGCAGCTTAGAACCGGTCGCGACGTCAAATATCCGAACCCGATTGTCCGCCGCACCGATCGCGATCCGCTTCCCGTCCGGACTCAAAGCCACACTGAAGACCGAATCGTCCGTGCGAACGAAGTCTCCCAACAACTTGCCATCAGCCGCCCGGAAAAGTTTGACCTCACCAACCTGAGCCGGCGTGCCGGCCGCGACGGCGATCATCGTCCCGTCTGCCGAAAACTCAATTTCGTGTATCCGTTCAGCAACGTTAACGATCCGCTGCAGCAGGTTCCCATTGGACGCATCCCACAGCAAGACTTCATGGTGGCCCGAACTCGCGATGACTTTCTCATCAGGACTAAATGCGAGCGCCGTCACAGGAACCGACCGCGTGTAAGTCGCTGGCGGATTCGGATGCGGCGCCTTGGGCATGATCTCAACCAACCTTGCGGCCGGATCGAAACCGGGGTCAATTCCAGCTCCGTTGTCGATCCATCTGCGCACTACTGCGATCTCATCCGGCGTCAAAGGATCAGCATCCTGCGGCATCGACCCATCTACGATCAACTCAAACAAATACGACTCAGAACTCTTCCCCGCATGCACGACAGAACCCGACTCGCCGCCTTTCAGGATCGACGCAAACGTATCCATGTCAAACTGCCCGCCCGCCTCGTGCGTGTTGTGACAAGCCATGCACTTTTTCGAGAAGATCGGCGCGACTTCATTTGAGAAGGACGTAAACAGACCAATGCTTCCGAGCTTCGAATTGGCCTGTTTTTGCTGCTGAACCCATTGATTTTCCAGATGCTTCAGTTCCGCCGTAGCTTTCCGAACCGACGGAGCCAACCCGTTGATCTGTGTGTTCAGAATAAGTTGATCGCTTCGGGACTTGCTGATGGTTGCCTTCGCCGCAGCCACTTTCCCGGTGGCCGCAGCAAGAGCTCCCTGTCCGGATTTCAGCGCCGCAGCAGCCTTCTTCGCCCCATCTTCCAGCGGCTTCATGGCCGCCTTGCTCTTGGTTTCAGCCTGCTCGGCAGCTTTGACAATCGCCGCCGCCGCGACAACCTGAGCCGCCGTCGCGGTCTCAACCTCTTTCAGTGCAGCAACAGCAGATTTCAGTTGAACCAAAGTATCCGCCGCGGTCGTGGCTGCCTGCTGAGCCGACTGGTTCTTGGGCGCCGCCTTGGCTGCGGCAATCAAACCGTCAATCGCCTTCGTCGCACTGGCCACACCCTTCGCCGTCGCGGCAGTCGATTCCGCAGCTTGCTTACGACTGGTCTCCGCTGACAACAAACCTTTCTTAGCGACCGCGGTTTTCTTCGCGTTGACCTCATGCGCCTGTTTGGCTTTCGCCAACTTGTCCGCCGCAATCTTGCTCGCAGCCTGCGCCTTCTTAACGACCGCCTGCTGACTGGCCATGTCGGCAGTAGCCGCGTCCAACTGCTTCTTAGCCGTCGTCGCGGCACGTTGCGAAACGCCAAGTTGTTGCCGCAGGCCGTTCAACTGCCCGGTCAAACTCGCGACCAACCCGGCATGTGTATCACGACGCTTCCGCGCAGACACAGCCAGAACTTTCAGCCTGTCGGCTTCCTGCTTTGCTTTATCGAAACGCTGTTGCAGCTTCTGTTGTTCAGCCAGCAGCGGCCCCAGCGCCGCTTTTCCGGACTTAAGCATGGCCGCGGTTTGCGAAAGTTGCTCTTGAAGTTCCGCCTGCTTCTTCGCCGCGGCTTGCAGTTGCTTTTGAGTCGCAACGATCCTGGCCGTCGTGGCGTCCAGCTTGCTAGCCAGTGTGGGGTCGTCCTGAGCGAGCCCGGGGCAGGGGAAAGCCGCCACGCACGCGAATGCAATCAGCAGAGTTCCTCGAAGCATCTCCCACCTCAGCCATACTATGGATCAATGTCTGCGGACATACCGCGCAGGCGCGATGATCCATTATGGCAGGCTGTGACGCTAGTGCTGGGTGTAAGTGTTGCGAAAAATCAACGCGGCGCAGCAGCGCATGCGGATTTTTTTGGCTTTGCAACTTGTTTCAGCTACAGGGGGGCTGGTCTAGCCCTTGCGATGGCGGATCTTGGCTCGCATACGTCGCTTCTTGCGACCAATCTTCCGCCGACCCTTACCTGTTCTCTTTGTACCCATGCGCGCAAATCGCTCCCTAGAGGTTCCTCGTGTAGTCGAACTGTAACCCGATTCTGGCCAGCATTCAACACCGTATGCTTTTTCTGAACCGGCACTTTGGCCCTATCTCACTGTTAACGGCAAGCCGAACGCCGCGACGTCACCTCGATTCGGAATCCGAGCCATTCCCAGATCGACGACCAGCAGTTGCTTGGAGTAACCAGCACAATACCGCTGAGATGTGAGCCGTCGACCGCCGTGCCGGATGCTGCTGAAAGAGATGTTCTGGACTTAGTAGGGATGTTCGTGACCGCGCTGCAGTTTATTGTGCCACTTCCACTGACCCTCTAACCAAGCCATCGCGAACATGATTGAGCCAAACGAGAACCCATACGCGGCTCCGCCCACGACGGAACGGATTGAAGCACCACCTCCATCAGAAGGTCGCCGTCCACCGTATGTGCTGTGGATAGCCGTGGTACTTATCAATCTGCCAGTCCCGGTCATGCTTGGGACCGGAACCACCGTGGGCTTTGGCCGCATCGGCATGCCGTTTGGGATTCTATTGGTCGGCGCCGTTGGCCTGCTGTTGTGCAAACAGAACCCAGTCATGATGAGGAACCTTTCAAAGGGAGCCACCGCAACCGCTTTAAGCCAATTCTATCCCATGCTCCACATGTTCGTTGGGGTAGTGACAGTCGGCGTTTGTAGCGGCGCGGGTAGCCGGGGAGGCGCCGAAATGGATGGCATCTTCCAGATCACCGCGGCCACCATCATCACCGGACTGGGCCTCATCCTTCCCTCGCTCATCGTCGGATACTTGTTTGCGTGGATTGGTTCACAGTTTCGCGGTTCCCGCTGAACACGGTGTGGGCGTCCGATTGTTCCAACGACCAACAATGTTCGTTACCTTGATAGAAGAACCCACGCAGTCATTTGCCTGAGAGTCAGATAATGAACCCAACAAGATCCTTGCTTTGCCTCGCCGCGATGGTCGTTGCGCCACTTTGTGCCCACGCGGCTGAAGCCCCCACGAATTCACTTACCATTGCTGAACAACGTAGTGGCTGGAAAATGCTGTTCGATGGCAAGTCATTGGACAACTGGCGGAACTTCAAGAAAGACAAGGTCAGCGACGGCTGGCAAATCAAAGACGGAACCATCAGCCGTGTCGGCAAAGCCGGCGACATCATGACCAAAGAGAAATACGAGTACTTCGAACTGCAACTCGAGTACAAAATCTCAAAGGGTGGAAACAGCGGTCTGATGTTCCATGTGACCGAAGAAGAAGGCACTCCATGGAGAACCGGTCCTGAGGTGCAAATCCAGGACAACGTTGACGGCCACGACCCACAAAAATCCGGCTGGCTTTATCAACTCTACGAACCCCGCGTTCCCAACTGGGCTCGCATCCCCGGCAGCAAGAAAAAGCACGACGACGGAACACGTCCGGCTGGCGAGTGGAACCATCTGTATCTCCGGATCGGTTCACCCAAAGAAGGCGGCGTGAGCGAAGTCTGCATGAATGGAATCAGCTACTTCAAATTCAAGATGGGTACCGCCGACTGGGACCGACGCGTTGCCAAAAGCAAGTTCTCGAAGTTCCCTGGTTTCGGCAAAGCCGGCAAGGGACACATCTGTCTGCAGGACCACGGCAACGAAGTCGCGTTCCGCAACATCAAAGTCCGCGTACTGGGCGATGATGCCGGACCAAAGAACCCAATCGACGGCGAACTCGCGCTCAAAGGCACAAACGCGTTCCCGAACATCCAGTGGGAAGGCTGGGAAGGCGTCAACGACGACACCGGGAAGAAAGATCCGCTGCGACCAATGGCTCTCACGCACGCAGGCGATGGTAGTGGGAACCTGTTCATGGCCAGTCAGCACGGCATGATCCACGCGTTCAAAAACGATGCATCAACATCAAAAGCCAGCTTGTTCCTTAACATCCGCGACAACGTCAAGCACTTCAGGACGCGCGGCGGCAACGAAGAAGGCCTGCTGGGTCTCGCGTTCCACCCGGACTACAAGTCCAATGGCAAATTTTACGTTTACTACACATCAGCGAACGAACGTCTGAAGTCCATCGTCTCTGAATTCAAAGTGTCGTCGGACAACCCGATGAAGGCGGACGCCGGCAGCGAACGCATCGTCATGAAAATCGACCAGCCATTCATGAACCACAACGGTGGATCAATGGAGTTCGGTCCTGACGGCTACCTGTACATTGGCCTGGGCGATGGCGGCAGTCGCAACGACCCATACGCCAACGGTCAGAACCTTGGCACGATGATGGGCAAGATTCTGCGCATCGATGTCAACAAGACCGACGGCGAGAAAGGCTACGCGGTTCCAGCCGACAACCCATTCGTTGGTCGCGAAGGCGCACTGCCTGAAATCTACTCCTACGGTTGGCGTAACCCATGGCGATTGGCATTCGACAGAGCGACCGGCACTCTGTGGGCCGCCGACGTTGGTCAGGATTTGTGGGAAGAAATCAACGTCGTTGAAAAGGGCGGCAACTACGGCTGGAGCGTCAAAGAAGCCAGCCGATTGTTCAACAACGTCGCCCCGTTTACTAAAGAAGAACCAATCGAACCGATCTGGGAATACGACCACCAAATCGGCAAGTCCATCACCGGTGGAGTTGTCTACAACGGTAGCAAGGTTCCGGAACTCAAAGGCAAGTATCTGTACGCCGACTACGTCTCTGGCCGCATTTGGGCTCTTGGCTACGACGCCGCGTCAAAGAAGGCAACACAAAACCACTCCGTCATCGACGGGGGCCTGCCCGTTCTCGCCTTCGGCCAGGACGAAGCCGGCGAAGTGTATTACTTCATTGAGTCATTGAACGGTCAGAGCATTTTCCGTTTCGAGAAGAAGTAGACCCGCTAACACGCGACTGCTACACACGGAGTTCGATCAGCCCGATCGAGCTCCGTTTTTTTTGGACATGTCGATGCCTCGACCGGAGTACGACTTCGCCCCACAGGAACCCTGGCCGGCAGCGGTTCGCGGTTGCCTGATCGGTGGCTTGGCTATCCCGGTTTGCCTGGTTCTCATCACTGCTTTCGTATCACCCGACGACTACGGTGGTCCTTGCGGCGTGGTATCGCTGGGGATCATTCTTGGCTCAATCGGCTACGTAGCGGGTTTAATTCGCGATCGTTCCAGATAGAGCAGGGGAATGGTGAGCCGCTTCAGCCTGGGCTATCACCTGGCGGCAATCCAGAACTCTCGCTACTTCAATACCGTCGTTCGGCCGCGTTACTTTTCGACCGCGTCATCGAAGAACGAGAACACATCGTCCAACGCTATTTGAACGATCCCAAGGTGCTCGGTGTTCTTAAAAGTGTGAAACTGCGCCTCGACTCCACGCCTCTTTAGACCTCGGGCAAGTCCTGCAGCACCTGTTCGTCCAAAGTCCTGATCGCCGGCAGCCACATAAAATGGTGTGCCGGAATTCTGCTTCGAAACTGCTGACGAGCCACCTCCACCCAGCGCCGCGATCGCGGTTAACTTCGTCTCTTGTCGAGCCAACGACATGGCCGCGCCGACTCCCGTGGAATGGCCGACAACGAAGACCATCTCGCAATCGATCGATACACCTTGTCGCTCCAACGACTGCAGCATCTCTTCAGCGCTCAACGTCAGACCCAGGAAGGATGAAATCCGTGGGCACACCAGAACCCAATCCCGTTTCTCGCACAGATCAACAACCTTCCCGGCACCATACGTTTCGTAGAACATGCTTTCGCTGCCGCCGGCTCCGTGCAATGCAATCACAACCGGTTTAGCCTTCCCTTCCAACGCGCCGTCACAAAGACGAACCCGACACGCCAGTGTTTTTCGTCCCGCAGCCAGAACCATGCGGCTATTGGACGCTCGCAGCACAGGCTTGCCGGTCCTCATCCATGTTTCCAGTTGAACCAGCAACGCGTGAGCTGGAATGTCGGTCTCCGGCTTTCGGTTCTTCTGCAGCGACCGCACCCGTCGCGACCAATCCCTGACGTAACCGGTTAGCGGCTTTGTGCGGTCCGGGTCATTTTCCTTCGCCGCCGACTCAAGTTTGCTCAACCGCAAACCCACATCGCGTACGACAGAAATTGTTTGCTGAGTCTTGGTCAGCGGAAACTGACCAATTTGACTTACCAACGTGTAGTCACCTTCCGGCAGCGACTTGAACTCCAGTTTCACTGACTCATCATTTGTCGCTGCCGCCTGTTTCGCCGAAGTGGTTCCATCAGGCGCAACCAGCATCACCTGCACGGTGGTTGATTTCACCGGAGGCTCGCCGTACATCGGCCGGATTTTAACAAGTAGTTCAGTGGCGTCGGAACCGATCAAACGCCGCTCTGGTTCAAGCAGGAGCGCCAACATCGCCAGCGAGGGCGACTGGCCCTGGCTCAACTTCAGGCTGGCCTCGTCCAGTTCTCGGCATGCATCCGTCGCCCGCAGCGTGAAGAAGCCAGACACAGCCGCCTGCAGATGCGGCAACACCTGTTTCCGGACCGAGTCGTCGGCCAACATCGGTTCGAAACTGCGTTCGAACCGCTTTACCCGCTTGCCAAGTTCGTATCGCGGAATCTGACACAGGCTTTGAGAACTCAGCAAGGTCAGGACAACAACCACAGCAGTGATGAGACGGTTCATACCCTGATTGCAGTCGGTTCCGGATGCACAATCAATGAACCTGGAGTCAAGTCGACACGACGCCAACCGGATGCACCAAGGCAACTGCGGCGCTGGCCCATCAAAATTTTAGTAAGGAGTTTCACATATCGACCAACGACACTTTGACGTATTCAGACTCCCGGCCGGCGCAATCGTTAGTGCTTGTCAAACTTGAACCTGATTGTCTGGTCATATCGTGGCCATTCGTACGCCCACCTGGTCCATACAAGCTCTAATCGCGGACTCATGAGCCTTCGGAATGCCGAACCGGTGTCAGCGAGCGCGAAAGATAAATGCAACAAGTTGACGACCTTGGTTACATGAGATGGTCGTCGTGACTCATACGGGACAGTGAGTCACAACGCTCTCTACATCTAAGATGCCTGGGCCGGCACTCTCCTTTTCACCATTCTGCAGGTCCGGGTCCTACCTCTGGAGTCTCCTGCTCGTGACGCCAACACACCCACCGGACGATCGCCGCTGCACTGCTCGCAATGCAGCGGCCATTAGGCTTGCCGAAGAAGCTTACAGGTACCTACAGATCGATTCCCCACCTACCCAACTTGCTGCACTCATTCAAAGCTTTGACGGTTCGTTTGTCGTCAAGGACGCCGAAGGTCGAGTGGTTCTGGCAAGTCCCGCGTTTAACAAACAATTCCCTGGTGAAACCGAACCGACCGGGCGCACGGAAACGGAGGTCGTTCCCGAAGAAATCCGGGCTCTGATTAGCCGAGCCGATGATCTGGTCCTTAAACAGGGTCGCACGGTCTCGTTTGGCTTCGAACTTGCCGGAGATCCTCTCAGGAAATTCGTCACTCAAAGACTCCCATTAACAACAACCACCCAGGGCATCGTCGGCCTGGTAGGTGTCGTTAGAGAACTCAAGACGAGCCTGCCGGAAGCGGGTTCTGATTGGCCGGATGGAGTCACCAACCTAAATCAGCTTGAGGCGCTCGACAAACGCGAAGTCGAGTTGGCTCAACGCCTGAGCCATGGAGCAACCAACAAACAACTTGCAAACCACTTTGGCGTCTCAATTCGTTCTATTGAGAACTGGCGACGAGGACTACTCAACAAACTACGACTAGAGACGATTCCCGAACTGACCCGCTGGGTCGTTCGTTTTGAGGACTTTGGACTCCTCCCACTCGGTTAGAAGTCCAAACAGACAACGCGGGGCCCAAAAATGATCGAAAAGTATTGCTACACATGCGCACGCGCGGCGGTCCACGTCACAGAAACGGATAGTCGCGGAACGCCGTTGGTTCGTTGCGAGATATGTGGAACAACCACAGTCCACGGGGCACAGCCATTAGCAGGGCCGAACAGAGCGCCCAATCAAAGCACCCAACACGGTTCAACGCCTTGACCCGAACACTGACATCGGAAGCTGTGCTGAACAACACTAAGTGCGTCGGAGCAGGTGGCCGCTCTGCTCTGGCGACCACTCTGTTGCCGTTCGCAACTGTGGGCTCGTCCGGGTTCTGAAGACTGACACAACAGTGTGAAGTTGCTTGCTTCCAACCGGTTTTGTTCGTCCTGAGTTCGGCCAGCACACCTGATTGTGTACTCTAGCCACCACGAACATGGTGTGAGCCCTTTGCGAATACAAGCGGACCTTGCAGTCGCCGTCCGCTAACGGGCTCACCCGGTAACTTTCACCCAAAGGACGGCAGCACGTGGCGCGCGATCGGAAAGATATCGGTGCTTGTACGAAGTGTGGTGCAGACGGAATGACGTGTACCTACAACTTCTTCGAAGGCAAAGGGCTCACGATTCATTCGTGGGAACACAAGTGTCTGGGCTGCGGCTTGCGAGACACAACTGCCTACCGTTCTGACGACGAAGACGAACCACCTGCCAATCCCGCCATCTGTCCGTACTGCCAGCGTGAACCAGAACTAGCATGAATGACCAGATCAGGGTCGGCCTCGCCCAAATCGCTCCCGTGTGGATTGATCGCGAGAAGACCATCGCCAAAGTTGTTGACTGGATTAAGAAAGCCGCCGCGGAAGACTGCCAACTGGTTGCGTTCGGCGAAACACTGGTGCCCGGCTATCCGTTCTGGCTGTCCTCGACCGATGGAGCTCAGTTCAATTCAGATCGGCAGAAGCAAATCCACGCCCACTACCTCTCACAGGCAGTCAGCATCGAAGACGGACACCTGGACCCGATCTGCAAAGTCGCGGCAGATCACCAGATTGATGTCATGGTCGGTTGCTACGAAGTGCCGGCCGATCGTGGTGGCCACACCGGTTACTGCTCGCTGGTGCATGTCGACAAAACCGGCTCGGTTCAAAACGTCCACCGCAAACTCATGCCGACCTACGAGGAACGACTTGCCTGGGGAAGCGGCGACGGCCACGGTTTAAAAACATTCAAACGCGGTCCATTCACAGTCGGCGGTCTGAACTGCTGGGAGAACTGGATGCCAATGCCCCGAGCCGCACTCTACGCGCAAGGGGTCGATGTTCATGTCGCGGTCTGGCCAGGTGCCGAACGGAACACAATCGACATCACACGTTTCATCGCAATAGAATCACGGTCGTGGGTGCTGTCAGTCTCCGGCCTCATGCGCCACGAAGACATCCCCGCCGACATGCCCGAACGCGAACTCATTATCAAGAACACCCCGGAACTCATCTCCGACGGCGGATCGTGTATCGCCAGCCCGGACGGCACGTGGCTAATTGAACCCACAGTCGGAACCGAAGAACTACTGGTCGCCACACTCGACCACGAACCCATCCGCCGCGAACGCCAAAACTTCGACCCCTCCGGCCACTACTCCCGCCCCGACGTGTTGCAACTACAAGTCAACCGCGAACGCCAAAGCGTCCTCCGCGACATAACCCCAAAACAAACGTAGGTCCAACCCCAGTCACCTCTCCCCTCTTTAGGGGAGAGGTCGCGGTCTCAGCCCCGGGAGAGGGGACCGCGCACAACCAAAGAACCCTGGCACAAACCAAACACCAAACCCCGTCCTGCCAGGAAACGCCGGTAAGAATTTCGAACAACGAATTTCGAACGCTGAACCTTGCCGCGCATGAACGCTGCACTTCCATTCCTCGTCCCGACCCAGTCACCTCGCCCCTTTTTAGGGGAGAGGTCGCGGTCTCAGCCGCGGGAGAGGGGACCGCGCACAACCGAAGAAGCCTGGCACAAACCAAACACCACACCCCGTCCTGCCAGGCAACGCTGGTAAGAATGTCGAACGAAGAAATTTCGAAGGCTAAATCCTTGCCCGGCATGAACTTTACACCTCATCAAGCTCTCGCAGCTAAGCCCCCGCAAGCAAGCACGTAACACGCGTTACCCAATTTCTTCCCAGACCGATCGATACGATTCGCGCTCATCAAAGTACGCGAACAGCTGTGAGTAGAACTCGTTCGCACCCAGCGTCGAACTATCACCCACAACAATCAGCTTCTTTCGAGCCCGAGTCAGCGCGACGTTCATTCGCCGCGTGTCTGCCAGGAACCCGATTTCGTTTTCCGGGTTTGAACGAACCAACGAGATAACAACTGCTTCCTTTTCTCGCCCCTGGAACCCATCCACCGTATCCACTTCGATGCTCGGGATCCGCAGTTCATCCCGCAACAATCGTACCTGCGCAGCGTAGGGCGCGATGACCGCGATGTCTTTGGGCATCACGCCGGCTTCGAATAATTGCTCGACCTTCTTCACAACCAAAGACGCTTCCTGCGGGTTGCGTTTGCTTAAGCCGTCCGGTTCCAGTTCCTCGCTGTAGTCAGCCCCTGCCGTATCGATAAACGTGATCGGTGATGCGTCGATAACATCGGTCTCGTAGTCTTCGTCGTCAGACAGCAAGTGGCCTTTCACGCTTTCATGAGCGATCAGTGAGCCGTCATAAAAGCAGTCCGACGAGAACCGCATAATGTCTTCGTGCATCCGGTACTGCACGTCCAATCGGCGGTGCACGCTGTCACCGAACGTTTCAATCAATCGTTCCAGCAAACTGACTTTGAAACCTTCGCGACTGGCCTCGTCGGACAACACGGTCGGCGGCAACTGGCAGTGATCGCCAGCCAGAATCAACTTGTCGGCCATCAACAGCGGTCCCCAGCAGCCCGGTTCTGTGCTCTGACACGCTTCATCAATAACCGCTAAATCAAAGTGCCGATGCCCGATGACATCTTCATCAAACGTCGCCGTCGCACAAATCACATCGGCAGTATCCAGAACACGATTCACCGCGTCCTTTTCCAACATCCGTGCTTGGGACTTCAACTCACGCGCTTCACGTCGCCATTGCTGCTTCGCCCCCGGGGCAGGGCGTCCGCGAGTGAACCGGCCGGCTTTGCGAAACAGCTTCTCTGCATCTTTCATCATGTCACGCACAAGATGCATGACCTCGTGCGATTCGACCATCGCATCCAAAGTGTGCCGCCGCAAAGCTTCCAACACGCGGGCAGGGTGGCCGACACGAACAACGTTTTGCCCATTGGCCGCCAGTCGTTCCAGCAGGTTATCCACCGCCGTGTTACTGGGCGCACAGGCCAGAACCTTGTCACCACGCGCGACTGCCTGACAGATGAGTTCAACAACTGTTGTCGTCTTGCCGGTTCCCGGAGGTCCGTGAATCAGCGCCACATCTTTGGCTGAAAGTCCGAACCGAACCGCCGCCTGCTGCGAACTGTCCAAAGTCGTTGTGAATTCAATTTCCGGTTCGTCGTCATACTCTGGTTCGACTTCACCCAGCATCACATCACGAATCGCAGCAACACGCCCTTTGCCGTTCTCCGCGCGATTGATCGCAGCCAGTTGGCGCTTTCGAGTGATCTCGTCGGGGGTGAGATCAATCCGGAAGTGTTCGACATCCGGCCAGTCGTTAACCGCAACCTGAATCGAAACCTGATCCCGCGCGCTGACGACTCCCTGCACTCCGGCTTCCAAAGTCTCCTCGTCAGACAGCACGACCGGCGAACCAACACGCAGTCGGTTCCATGGCAGTCGCACATCGTTGGTTCGCTTGCGCAACGTCAGCAAGTAGCGTCCGCCCAAACCGGAGTCGTGGTCGGTGACAACCATATCCAGCAAAGTTTCGCCACCACGTTCAGCGTTCTTCGATGTCTGCCGCTTCCGACGTTCGGCCAGCCGTTCGGTTTCCGCTTTCGACTCAAGCTCCAGCCAGCGTCGCAGCTTGTCAAAGTGTGCTTCCGTGATGACGTGTCTCTCCCAAAAATCGCGGCGGCAATGCCGTGACGGACCTTAAGCGGTCACTTCGCGAAAACCAATTGAGGCGTCGGCAGATCGAGGTGAACTTTACAAATTGCCACGCGTCTGACAGTCAACTGGGTTGCTCTTCCCGCTTCTGCCCATCACCCTATCACCGAAACACTTGTGTACCGTACTAATGAGCCGCGGATGTCCGACGAACAAGAATTCGATGACCTGTACCTGCTGCCGGAAGACGAGCAACACCGAGACAAAGCGAACAAGAATGTCCTGATCTGGATTCTGATTGGCCTGGGAATCACAACACTTGTGTGTGGCGGGGTTGGTGTGTTGCTCATCGGCAGAGTGATGACCAATCTGGGGAACATGGTCGAGAACCTGGGTGAGTCTGGTCGGTCTGTCGCTGACAACCCCGGTGCACGATCGACTCAGATGGAAGAAACCAGGACGGTCCTGACCAGGGTACTGGAAGGAGACCGGTATCAGGGGGTGTCGCCCGACGAGGTGGAGGCAGCGAACAGACTGGTTGAGGATTTGGCTGACGCAATCGAGGCCGATTCAGACCAACGGTTCAAGCGTTTGGTGGCAGAGAGTGAGTTTCAGAACCGCGTGTTCAATTCGTCACAGGCTTCCCCCACCGCGAAGGCATATCGCTTTCAATATCGAGGCTGGATGGAGTTCTACTGCCCTGACGGGACACGTCCGCGGCTGCTGGCAGTCTCAAAGGAGAACGGCGGAGACCTGGTCATACACACGTCGATGAACCCAGAGCGCTATAACGCGATCATCAGTTGGCACGCTTCATATCACCGCGGACGTTTAAAGATTGTTGATTGGGTGGAGGTTGAGAACGCTACACCACACAGCGAACAGATTGCCCGGGAGTTCTCAGGTGCCATTGTGGGCGATTTACGGTATGACAATTATCTCAATCTGATGGAAAACAAAATCGAAGGAGACGGGCTGCGTGCGCAACTGACTGGGCTCATCGACAAAGCCTATCCGCCTCAACTGGAGGGCGAAGTTTTCAAACTACTGGCGCAGCATGCAGTCGGTAATCAGCTACCCGATTTGACAAAGAGAGCTCTGGACAGAATCCCTGCGGGATATCGCACGCCTGACGTGTGGGAGGTAACAGCTCGCCAACACTACTTAGTGGGTGAAGACGAAGAGGCACTGAAACTTCTGGACACTTTGGAGCGACGGGTCGGCCCGCTCCAGGACCCACTGGAACTGCGAGCGAAGGTCCTTAAGAGGCTTGGCCGCAACGACGAAGCGATCGAAACCGGACTCCGCTCCCTGCGTTTGGATGCAGCCAGGCTGGCTGACTACCAGTTCCAGAGTGATGTTGCTGAGCATCTGCCACCGGCTCGGGCGGAAAGTCTCACCAGCGCTGTTGTGGCCTCCAACGGCTCAACCGCTGAGATCGCGACTTTTGCTTCTGGGCTGATTAATTCCCGCCGTGATCTCGCAGAACCCTTACTTGCAGTGATTCAACGCGATGGCCCCACCGCAGCCGGGCTGGCGATGGAGGCCAAACTGTCTGAAGCCGATGGGAACCTGAAAGCTGCGATCGAAAAGTACAGCGAAGCAATCAAATCTGCGACAGACAAGGATCCCGTGTCGAGCTGGCGCTACGAGTGGGCCGTGTTGATGGAGGAGACTGACGCCGGCGATGTGGCCATCCGCGAATCCCCGGACCCCGCACAAACCTTCTATGACCTGGCGTTTGACGATGGATACCTCATAGTCGACACCGAAGTGGCAAGGAAATACGCAACCGCCCTCAAAGACGCCCAACCGCAGAATAAGAACCTCGCTCTCAGCGCAAAGTACTGGAGTCGAGCGGGGCTACTGATGGCGGATCTCGAAGACAGCAATGACGACTCTGTCTGGCCGGCGGCGACAAGTCTGCGTGCCGACTTTCTTGAACTACCCGAAGCGGCGTCCGACACCGCCCCTTTGCTCAAGGAACTTTCGTTCTATCTCGACGGCTGGGTGGCCGACGCGGGCGTTGCCTCACAGCATGTTTCTGAAGCCTATGCGGTGCTCAAAGAATCAGAGTCCATCAATACCAGCTTGATAAACCGATGCCTCGCTCTTCCCCAGGACCAAAAGACCGCAGCGATTGCTGCGTTAATCAAGGCATGCGAAGAATCTAACCCCAAAGACCCGTGGCTGGACTATGGCAAAGCCGAACTCCTGCTCGCCAAAGGCGAAACTGAAGCTGCCAGAAACAAAATGCTGGCCAGCTACAGCAAACTCAGCGACGTGGGCGATGTGTGGCGAATGCGACAGTGGCTCAGCAAAGATGCTGTCACTAACGGCACCTGGGAAGCCCTCCTAAAGACTGTGCCACTGAAAGATGTGTTCCAGTACCTTGTTCGAAACATGCGATCGAAAAAGAAGTTCGATGACCTTGAAGATCTGTTCGCGCGGGGCCGGAAAGACAAGGCACTCAGTAGCGAGGAGTGGCTTCGCCAACGAGTCTTTTCCCTTGGCGCACAGAAACGCTGGGACGAACTTGCCGAACTTGCGAGTCGTGAAGACACCAGCCGAACCTATGTCAACGAAAGTATTCTTCTTGACGCACTTCTGGTTACTGGGCGGTTCGACGAAGCCGACAAGTACATCGCGCAGATGGATGCAGACAGTCAAATCAGGTATCGCCCCCAACTGATCCTTGCTCAGGGAGGCACACAGGAAGAACTCATCAAGGCCACCAAACTAGCTGGTCCCTACGCAGCATTTGGCCTGTATTCCAAACCGTACTTATCGGACCGACTCCAGTCTGACGACTTCGCTGACTTCCGGGATCAGTTCCCTCCGCAATTAGATTCCTACACTCTGGCCACACAACTTCTGCTGTGCGTCGACGCGCCCGAACTGACCACTGCCGGCATTGAGAAGGCAATCTCACCAACATTGAAGGCAGCCGAAGTGGTTGCTCTGCCACAGTCTCTTCAGGTCGCTGAGCGAGGCGTGCAGATGTGGAGAATCGACAGCGACTCAGTTTCCTTTCTCTTATCGTTCAGTCAGCGTCAGTACGATGAAAACCTGGACGAAGAAAACCCCAAGCGCGACCAGTTAACAACCCCCGCAGCCCGAAAGGCCGTCGAGAACCACACTAGCTGGCTTGCCATCGACATCGATTGGGCCAAGCCTGATGACGTTGACTCCGAAAACCTGGCAAGGCAGATCGCGGCTGATTTACTGGACCTGAAGCTTGAGTGTTTGGCGATTGGTAGCCCGTCTTCAATGGTGTTGCTCGGAGATCATGACGCCGACTGGGTGCGATCTGGAGCGTTCGATTCTCAGGAAGAAACGTTCTCGATTTACCGGCAGTTTGCAGATCAGGAATCGTGGCGAGAATCCAGCATTCGACAGAGCAGACTCAAACAGAAAATGTTGTCTGCCAGGAACCCCTCTGCGGCGCAGTTTGCGTTCCAATTCACGTCCGGGCCTGTGCCATGGAACCCACTACCAGTCGATTTACACGACTGGACTCCGCAATACCAACCGTCCTTTATCAGAATCACCGCCCCCAACTCTCCGCTCATACCCCGCGTCTTCCGGGGCGAAAAAGCGACGGTCTCTCTGCGCCTCGTCTTCGACACCAACAGTCAAACGGACGCTGCAAAACCTGAGTAAAACTGGTTGCCAAACCGACCTGAATGCGACCAGTGTTGATGACCGGAAACACCGTCCGTAGTGGTCGCAGAATTGGCGACCACAAGATGTGATCATGTAGCAGTTTGTCATATATTGCTATTGCCAATTGCAGGTAGTTCTGAGACAATACGGGACGTCAAAAAAACAACGTTTTTCTTTGTCAAACGGCCCAAAACGCATGCCCGACCCTGCATTGGAAATTCAGTCGCCCGGAGACTTCATCCGGGAAGAACTGAAGCTTAGAAAGTGGACGCAGGCGGATTTGGCAACCATCCTCAATCGCCCGCTCCCGACGATCAATCGCATCCTGCAGGGCAAGCATGGATTGATGCCCGAGATGGCCCTTGCGCTGGCTGCTGTGTTTGACGTATCGCCTGAAGTTTGGATGGACCGCGAATCGCGATACCGCCTTTCGCTAGCAGATGAAATCGACCCGGAAATCGAACGCCGCGCGAGGCTGTATGAGTTGGCTCCGATTAACGACCTGCGGAAAAGAGGCTGGATCGATCCGAAGCCCGCGCTTGAGAACGCAGAATCGGGCGTGCTGGATTTGCTGCAGATGAAAACAGTTGAAGACGAACCGAAGGTGTCAGCCGCGATGCGTCGCACCAACGCTTCCGCTCCAACACTAAGTGCCGCGCAGCGAGCGTGGTGTTTTCGAGTTCTGCAACTTGCGGCCGGACAGAAGGCGGCGACGTTTAACCCAAAGAAGATGGACGCGTGCGAAGCCGCTTTGCGACAACTGGCGACAAGTCCGGAGGCCACGAAAGACGTGCCGGCGGCTCTACTGAGTTTTGGAATTCGCTTCGTGGTCGTTGAACACCTGACAGGCACACGCATCGATGGTGGAACGCTTTGGCTGGATGCAAAGAAGCCAGTCGTTGGGATGTCGCTTCGATACGACCGCATCGATGGGTTTTGGTTCACGTTGTTTCACGAACTCTCGCACGTTCGACACAGGGACGATCTTTCCATCGATTCGCAGCAGTCGGCAAATGAAGAGTCAGGCAAGAATCAGAAGCCGGAATTCGAGCGTCGAGCGGACAAGGACGCGATGGAGATTTTGGTTCCACCAAAACAACTAACAGCGTTTGTGCGAAAAGCGAGGCCAACGTTTTCGAGCGACGACATTATCCAGTTTGCGCAGAAGATTGGCGTTCACCCGGGCATCGTTGTAGGGCAGCTTCAGCATCGCGGTGACATTGGCTACCAGTCGCAAAGGGCAATGTTGGCGAAGATTAGAGACATTGTAACTTCGGTCGCTTTGACCGATGGATGGGGGCGGATTGCCGCCGCCCCGAGGTAGGAGGTTGGCCGGGCGAGGTTGGCGTCACTGCCACATAATCGTAACCGGCGCGTGTCGGACCAGTTGGTCCATTCCTGTCGAGAACCATGTCGGTTCTCACTTCTTTGGTCGTCATTACGAGGGGCATTGTGCGCCACCGGTATCGACCAACAGTTCCAAACCGAAGGAAGACGCATGAATAAACCAGTCAACTCTCTTGCCGATTTCGAAGACGCTCGATCCGGAGACGAAGAAGCAATGAACCGCATGCTGAAAGTTTGGAGAGAACGCCTGAAGGCTTACGCTCGTCATCAACTTAGACAGGTTCATGCGCGTGTGGATACGTCGGACGTTGTGCAGGAAGGATTAATTCAGGCGTGGCAAAACATGGACACGTTCCAGGCCAAATCCGAAGGTGAGTTTCGATCGTGGACCAGGAAGGTCGCCAAAGGCCGACTGGCCAACGCGCGTCGAAAGCACATGGCCGAACGTCGGACTGTCAAATCGGAAGTCAGTCCCAAAGCCGGGATGCTGGAACGCATCGGCACAGAGGAAGGCCTGCAGGGTACGCACTTCGCGCCCGAGGATGTCGAACGCCTACGACTCGCAATCGGCCAGCTACCGGACCGCTTGCAGCTCATCGTGTGCCGGCGCTACTTCGACAATGCAACGTTCGAAGCTATTGCCGCCGAGATCGGATCCTCGGCTGGCGGAGCCCGAACCATGTGCCTGCGAGCAATCAAGCAACTGCGCAGGGCGATGAAGAATTCTCGCCGAGATTCTGATTCTGGTTCCACAGACTTTTCAGCTCGGAACCCTACCGATTAGCAGGATGCGTTAGTGGTCGTCGTGGGCTCGGCAACGCGCCGAGCCCAGTCCTGGTTTTGCAATTCACGATGAACTGAAACGAGATCGAAATGCCGAACGGAACCAAATTCTCAGAGGCCGTGACAGAGCAGGGCAGGCCGCCAAAACGCAACCAGGACCGCGCAGCACGCGCGCTGCATCTGTATTCAACGCTGGTGATCCAGCCCGATTCAGAACCGCCTTTACGTGACCTTGGCAAATACCAACTTCGCGAGGTGCTGGGTTGTGGCGGGCAGTCAGTTGCGTTTAAAGCGTGGGACCGCGACCTGCTGCGGCACGTTGTCATCAAGGTCTATCACAACGCCACATCAGACATCGAACGCCAACGCATTCTCGCCGAAGGCCGCGCCCTGGCGCGTGTTCGGCACTCACGTGTTTGCACGTGCTTTGCTGTCGACCGAATTGGCGAGATGCCTTACCTGGTTCTTCAATACGTGCCTGGAGAAACGTTGAAAGACCGTATTGAGGCCGGCGTCGTTTCTGATGAGAACGCTGTTCGGATCGTTCTGGATTTGTGCGGAGCCGTCTCGGCCATCCATCGCTGCGGTTTGCTGCACTGCGATTTGAAGCCGGGTAATATCATGATTGATAGCGACAACCGTGTGACGGTCATCGACCTTGGCCTGGCGACCACGCAGCTGAACCTGACACCGGACGACATCGCTGGCACACCCGCCTACCTCGCACCAGAACGCGCCAACGGCAATGTGGAAGAGATCGACGAACGCTGCGACGTGTTTGGGCTGGGGTCGATTCTTTACGAACTGCTCACCGGACGAGCTCCGTTCGCAGACACGACGCGAAGCGGTTCGCGATTGTTGTCGAAGGCGGGGGTCATTCCGCACGTAAACAAATTCCATTCAACGCTGTCTTCCGGACTGGCGGATGTTGTTATGCGTTCGATCGCAAAATTTCCTGCTCAACGCTACCGCGATGTGAACGCGTTTGTTGAAGCACTTACTTCCGTGCGAGTTGACTAAAAGCACACATCACGACCTGCTGCCGACAGGGTTCCGGCCGCAAACAAAAAGAGCCCGCTGAGTTGGCTAACTCAACGAGCTCTATAAATCTTCACCCGCTCGCGACAATCACGTCGCTAGCTGCAACCGACTAGTGCGATGACAGGGCAGCGTAGGCCGTTTCAACCGCACTTCGCAGCTTCCATGCTCTCTGCGTCATGTCGTGCATTTGCAGCGACTCGCTCATGACGCTCGAAAGGTGCATCGCTTCTGCATCACTAAGTGACGCAGGTCGCGAGTCCATGATGCTTTGCATTGTGGTTGTGTAAACCTTGCAGCAGCCAGCGTGGTCGTGCGAATTGAACCGTTCTGATCCGTCCGCGATCGCTCCACGAATCATTTCCTGAGCCGCCTGGGCAGTCATGACCTTGGGCAGCATGACGGCGTCGATAACATGAATCACGCCATTGGTCGTTTTGATGTCCGGAGTAACGACCTTCGCGTTGTCGATTTTGACTCCGTCGGCTCCGTAAGAAACCGTCACAGACTGCCCCTGCAGCGTGGTCGCTCGACCAGCCTTGATCGCGTCGGCCGCCATGATGTTGCCGCTGACAACGTGATACTTCAGGATGCCTGCGAGCTTAGCTTTGTTTTCAGGCTTCAGCAGATCTTCAACGGTTCCGGCCGGCAAAGCTGCGAACGCGGCGTCGGTTGGAGCGAACACAGTCAGCGGCCCCTTTGACGACAGAGCATCCACCAAACCAGCCGCCTTGGCAGCTGCCAGCAAAGTGTTGAAGGTTCCCGCTCCGACAGCCGTTTCAGGAATGGTGGCCGACGATGGCATGATGACGGAATCGATAAAGTGAATGACTCCGTTAGAGCAATTGATATCCGTGGTCAGAACCCTGGCTCCATCAATCTGGATGCCGCCTAGTGTCGCATTCACAGCGACCTTTTGTCCGTTAACGGTTGGAGCCGTCCGAGCAGAAAATACATCGCGAGCAGTCACTCGAGCCGGGACAACGTGGTAGGTCAGAATCGCGACCAACTGGTCTTTGTTCTCTGGCTTCAGCAGAGTCTCAACAGTGCCCGGAGGTAGTTTCGCGAACGCTTCATCGGTCGGAGCAAAAACCGTAAACGGTCCCGAGCCCTTCAATGTGTTCACAAGTCCTGCCGCCTGAACAGCAGCGACCAGCGTCTTGAAGCTACCCGCTTTGACGGCAGTATCAACGATGTCGTCGGCCCGAAGGGCTGGTGTTGTAAGCGACACGGCCACCATGGCCATCAGCACAATGCGTTTCATCTTGAATAACCCCTGATTCGACTTTGTTTCGTCTGAGCAGCCTCACCATTGAGACTCTCACTGTCCCAAGAACCTTCGCAGCGGTTCTCCCACCGGATTCAAGAAGAACGTCCAAAACGTTCAAGAGACAAAAGTCAGAGTTTTTCAAGACGCACCGCCACCGGACTGCTCTCACCGCGGGGCAAACACTTCCCCATCCGGCAAAGCTACCCAGCTTCAAACACGGTACTTAGATAAACTAACCTGTATCTCAGGCTCCCCCAGACAAACCTGTTTTCCCGACAGGCAGTCGAACAATAACCCTGTTGCACGGCACGGCTTAACGTGGCGCATTACCCAATTGAAATCTGCTCGAATACGCTCGCAACCGTTCTCGAAGACTTGAGCACGGAGACTCTTGCTCGCACTGACGCCGTTGCTTGGGCCCAAGACCTGCTCGACGCTCACGGCACCGTCCACCCCGGTTGCTACTCGTTTGGTCGCGAACACAACGACTTCTGCTGGACGTGGCAGATTGTCTTTGGCGCTAACTACCACGAACGTGGTTACGTCTCTGACACTCCACCCCCATATTTTTACCGACTCTCGGATTTCGCCGAATGGGCCGATCGGACTCGAAACGTTGACCCACCTTCGTCCGACGCGTCAATCTTTCCTGCCCGGCCGCATCAGCACCCACGCACATTTGCCGATGTCCCCGCGTTCGGCATCGCACGGTCGTTTGACGCGTTTCGTGAACGACTTGGCGTTACCGTCCGATCCGTCGATGGTCTCGGCTTGCTCGATGAATACATGCTTGGATCGTCGATTGGCACCAAATACTTACTTCAATCACACCTCGGTTCACGGTTCCAGCCCGATTACATGGAGGGCTTTTCCGTGACGCTTTCTTGTG
>CAZAIB010000036.1:0-49992 GCA_964485095.1 uncultured Planctomycetaceae bacterium
GGTTTTTGATTGACGTGCAGCCACTGTTCGAACTGGTCGATGACGATGACCAGTTTCTCGCCGGCCTTTAACACTTCGCCTCGCCGCAACCTGCTAAGCGTTTCCCGGAGGTCTTCGTCGGGCGGAACCTGAAACTGTTGTTGCAGGAACCGGCGCAGGTCGGTGGTTGTGTGTTCGGCGGTGGCTTCAAAGTAAATCGACTTCACACGCGCGTTGGTTCGCGGCAGGACGCCGGCTTTCATCAACGATGACTTGCCGCATCCGGATGGGCCGAACACGATTCCGGTGGAGAATGTTTCTCCCTGAGCGGTCGCTTCGATTCGGCTGAGCAACTGCTTAAGCAAGCGCGACAAACCACGCCGGTCGCGCGGGCCGGGCAGCAGTTGTAGAAAGAAGTCGGCGTCTTCGGCTCCGTAGGAAC
Source organism: uncultured Planctomycetaceae bacterium (assembly GCA_964485095.1). Lineage (GTDB taxonomy): Bacteria > Planctomycetota > Planctomycetia > Planctomycetales > Planctomycetaceae > CAYNWT01. The sequence goes on from CAZAIB010000036.1 coordinate 422, forward strand.
GCAGCCCGCGCGGCACGACGCCTCGCGGAACTTTTTGTTCGATGACTGAATCGTATTCCGCCTCCAACGCGGTTCGTAGATCCGCCGCGAATTCGCGCCCGTTGGCGTAGCGATCTTCCACGCGTCGAGCCATGGCTTTGCTGCAAACGCGTTGAAGTTCTTTCGGCAACCCGGCAACGAATTCGGCGAGTGGCGGCGGGTTTGCCTGTTCGACCTGCTTCAGCAGAGCAGGGACGGATTCGTCTTCGAACGGTCGCCGACCGGTCAGGAGTTCGTAAAGGATGGAGCCTAGACTGAAGAGATCCGACCGGCCGTCAACTCGATGCCCTTCGCCACCGGCCTGTTCGGGGCTCATGTACGCGGGTGTTCCGACCATCTCCGGTCCGGTCGCGAAGTCTTCTTCCAACAAAGCCAACCCGAAGTCCACAAGGAACGGCGTTCCTTCGTTGTCGATCAGAATGTTCCGCGGTTTGACGTCGCGATGGATGACTCCCTGTTCGTGGGCGCAGTCCAACGCGTCTGCCAACCTGGCGACAAGGTCGACCGTTTCTTCCAATGTGGGTTTGCGTTCGCGAATTCGATCCGGCAGGTCAGAACCGTCAATCAGCGCGGACACGATGTAGCAGGGGTAGTTGATGGTTGAGCCAACATCGAAAACGGGAACGATGTTGGGATGCGTCAGCCGGGCAATGGTTTGCGCTTCAGTGAGTTCGATGGAAGCGTGCTGGTTGGCCTGCGGTCGCTGAACCTTGATGGCCACTGGTCGCTGCAGTTTCGGGTCGAAGCCTTCGTAGACAACGCCAAAGGTTCCTGATCCGATCGGACGCACGATTTCGTACCGTGAGATCTTGTTGGGCGGCTGGTTGTCGTGTTTTTTTGTGGCCGCCGACTGTGTTCGCATGCTGGCATCGAACGCAGCCTGAACCGTATCGGCATCGTCGGGGAACCGCTTCACGTACTGTTCGCGCGATGGCGTGGTGCCTTGCCGTCGCTGGTAATCTAAATCGATCAGTAGCAGTTCGTAGAGAAGCTCAGCCCGTTCGTGTGATCCGACGTTGGATACGAACTGTTCGATTGTCGGATCAGCTCCGGACCGCAATTGGTCTTCGAAGCTGATGCACTGACTGTCGATGAGTTTTTGTTGCCTGAGTGACAAGGTCTCGTCAGGCTTGGGCCTCTGAGTCATTCTGCTGGATCTGTTCCTTCAATTCTGATCGGATCAGTCTGAGACGTCGTTCGACTGTTGGAACAGAGTAGTCGATACGTTCGGCAATTTCCTGATTCGAACAACCCTCCAGCTTCGCCATGGCGATCTCTCGCAGTTCGTCGCTGGACAGTGATTCCAGCATCGCGGCCAGAGATTCGGCGACGACCATTGCGTACTCGGGCGCGTTGTCGGGATTCTGCAGCGGTGTGCCGGCTTCATTGAGTTCAGTGGTGGTCTTCCCCGCGCCGCGTTTTTGGCGGTTGTCATGCGCGATCTGGTTGATGGCTTTGCGATTGGTAATCGTGACCAGCAGTTTCCAAAGTGACTCGCGATCCTGAAGGTCGGGAAACCGGCCGCCCTTGGTTCGGTGAAAGAAACTGGCCAGCGCGTCCAGCACGACGTCTTCTTCGTCGGCCGGTCCGCCCTTGCCACCGTTCAACTTGCGGCGAGCAATGTCCAGGAGCTGAGGCTGATACCGGTTCCACAGATTCGCGGCGGCAGATTCTTCGCCTGCCTTCACCTGTTGGATCCATTGGCTAACTGAACCAGATTCCATCTCGTCCCGGACTCGTATTGAACAACACGGTGTGGCTCTACGTTGGCCCGATCGTAGAGGGTCTATTAACAGTAGGATACATCGAAACAGTGCGGCAAGCTCCTACAAAACCAAGCATCAATCAAGGTCGGCGCCGCTAGTGAGTTGCAGTCATGCAAATCTATACACCAAGCGATTGTGGTGTGTCTTGGAATCTATGACGAAATGTGAGGAAACAGGGGGTTCTGCGTCGACTCTGCGCAAGTCGAACCTCATTCTGTGAGTCCGAAAGATTCTTGCCCTACACCAATGGAAGCGCGAGCCACCTATGCGAAATTCCGGCCTGATGCGAAACGCCCGCAGACGTAAGTCAGCACCAATGATTTCAACGGAGCCGCTTGAGCAGCGGGCGTTGCTGACAGCATCGATTAACGGCAATTCGCTTGTTGTTGCTGGAACCGCAGAAGCTGACACGATTGTTGTGACGAGGTCGAATGGCCGTTTCTTCGTGCAGGAGAATGGTGAAGAGACTGTGCTGTCTACCAGCAACGTGTTCAACGTCCGTATTGATGGGCGGGGAGGCCGCGACACAATCGATGTTAGTGATTTGGGACTGATTGTCCGAATTGATGGCGGAGCCGGAGCCGATTTTATTCGGGGCGGCAACGGCCGGAACGACCTGCGAGGCGGGGGCGGCGATGACACCATTTTTGGTGGCCCGTCGGGTGACGTACTGACTGGGGGAGGCGGAGACGACTTCATTCGCGGACGCGGTGGGCGAGATGAGCTTAGCGGCGGCAATGGGTCTGACACTCTCGAGGGATCTGGCGGAGACGATCGGATTCGAGGCGGTAGTGGGGACGACGTACTCCGGGGCAACATTGATGACGATACGCTGATCGGCAACGGCGGTGACGATGTCCTTATTGGCGCAGACGGGGACGATGATCTGCGGGGCGGTGATGGCAACGATAGTATCCTTGGTCAGTCGGGTCGTGACACACTTGTCGGCGACCGCGGCGGGGATACGCTGGTCGGAGCTGATGGCAACGACCTGCTGCTGGGTGAAGGTGGCCGCGATGAGATCAGTGGTGGTTCTGGTCGTGACATCCTGATTGGTGGCGGAGGTCAGGATTCACTTATGGGCGGTGACGGCGACGACATTCTCGCCGCTGGAACGCGCCTGCTGACAGTCAGCGAACTTGATCTGGTCGCGGCCGAATGGGAATCAGCAAACGATTACGACCAACGCGTGGCCAATCTTCGCAATGGTTCTGGTGCAAACAATGATCGGCTGAATGACCGCGAGTTCCTGGCCGGGCGAGAGCGGAATACTCAGACAACGGTCTTCAATGACTTTGGTCAGATTGACGTGCTCATGGGCGAAGCTGGCCAGGACTGGTTCTTCCTTGCTCGCGGCTTCGGCGACGACGATGTGGATGACAGAGTCTTTGGCGAACGGTTCGAACGTATCTAAGCGGGAATCAGTAGTCCGGTTCGCGGCGAGCGTCCACGCGACGTTCTTCTTAGGCAGACTTCAAAAAGGCGGTTCGATTGTCACAATCGAACCGCCTTCTTTCATGCCAGGCTTTGATGTTAGGAACCGCTGATGCAGCTTGTCACTCTACCCAACACGGATCTGCAGGTTTCGAAGCTTTGTTTCGGCTGCTGGGGAATCGCCAGCGATTTCCACTGGGGCGATCGTGACCCGGTCCAATCGACTGCCACGATTAATGCTGCCATTGATGCGGGCGTCAACTTCTTCGACACGGCAGCCGTTTACGGTAACGGCGAAAGCGAACAGTTGCTGGGCAAAACGCTGGGGAACCGCAGAAGCGATGTGATTATTGCCAGCAAGGTTCGTCCCGACATGATGTCGCCGGAGGACGTAATTCGCGGCTGCGAAGAAACTCTGCAGCGGCTTGGAACCGACTACCTGGACCTGTACCAAACGCACTGGGCGAACCCGGATGTTCCGATCGAAGATTCCTGGGCCGCAGTTCTACGGCTAAAGCAACAAGGCAAGATTCGGTTCGCCGGAGTATGCAACGCGGGAACCGGTGACATGTCGGCGATGTCCAAAACTGAAAAGCCAGCCACAAACCAATTGCCATACAACCTCATCTGGCGCGCGATTGAGGATGGGATTCTGCCGAAGTGCCGCGAAGACCAAATTGGTGTGCTGGCCTACAGCCCTTTGATGCACGGCATGCTGGCGGGCAAATACAAGACCGCCACCGAAGTCCCCGACGGCCGCGCGCGTTCGCGGCATTTTTCGACGCAGCGCGAGTTGGCTCGACATGGTGAAGCGGGTTGCGAATCTGCGACGTTTGCTGCCATCGACGCCATTCGCGGCATCGCTGAAGAAGCCGGTCGATCGATGGCTGATGTTGCCACCAACTGGGTCGCTCAGCAAACCGGCATCAGCAGCGTGATTGTGGGCGCTGCTTCGCCAGAACAGACTACGGCCAATGTAAAGTCGCTAAACAATCCGCTGGCTGCCGATGCTGTGGAGGCCTTGTCGGCCGCAACGGAAGCGGTTCGCAAAGAGCTGGGTTCGAACCCTGACATGTGGCAGGGTTCAGACGGTTCACGTTACCGATAGGCGGGAGATTGCTGTGGCAACACGAATTGGTGATTACGTTATCGGGGGCGAAATCTACGGTGGGCGGAAGAACTGTGTCCTTGGCTGGATTGAGTTTTCGCCGGGCTGGGGATTCCGACTGGAAGTTGGCGGGAACCTGTCCGGAGAACTGGCGGGGCGCGACTTTCGGTTCAAAGTGCGAGAAGAGTCCCGGGCGGAACCTCAATTGCTGCCGGGTGAGTTTCCGGATTTGATTGAGGGCTTTGATAATCAGATCGGCGTTATCGGAGACGTCGTATTCCAGGTTCGCAAAGTACCGACGGTTCCGATGGATGAGTTCATGGAGATCAGCAAGTCGGGCGGGGAGCTTCCGGTGGCTGAAAAGGATTGCCTGTACCTTGAGTGGTACGGTCAATCCGGACGCGTGGTGGCCGAGGTGATTGACGTTGAGCTCGAGTTCATCGATGAGGATGAACCAGAGGCAGACCCGCCCGAGGCGCTGCCGCTTCCCGACGAGTCTGATTTTGGCGATGGGCCGGAGATTACGATCGTCGGCGAGGATGGTTCCGTCGAACGCGTCTCTGACTCGCCGGATGAAGCTACTGACGATGATCCGTATGGGCTGTTCGATCCTGACATGGAGCAGGCAATTCAGCATTCGTTGGAAGCTGACGATGCGGATGCTGGGCCGGTGGAGAAAGGCCAGTCGCGACCGTGGAGTGAAGTGATTCCAGGAATCGATCCTGAGACGGAGGCGCTGTACGAACAGTGGGATGAAGTGCTGCATGGGCCGCAGGAGCTGGCAACGTCACTGTTTGATTCCATTCAGCTACCGCCGGTTGCCAATGTGATCAGTGACGAACAGGCGTGGCCTTTGGTTGCCGCAATCATGGGCCGCCTGGCAACCTGCTCAGTTGCATTCGATATGTGCGAACATGCAACTCCACTCAGCGCCTATCGTTGCCTGATGGAAGATGTCCTGCCGATTGCAAAAGTCAGCCCACTGGCCGGTGCGAGTAAGTACGTAGTGCATTACTCGATGTACTGTCCCGACTGCGCAGCGGAGATGGAGTAAACGCGGCTGGCGAAGCCAGCTGCCGTGATCGGCGTGAACGCTATTCGGCTTGCTCGGCGGCTTTTGGCAGGCCGACAACTGCCAGGTATTTGCCGTTGGGGCTCACAGCGACTCGGGTGACGCCCTGCATGTTGTGGTCGGCGAGATCAGCGACTGACTCCCAGCCATCTTTTGCGTCGGGTGTCCAGCGATGTAGTTTGGTTCCATCGCACATCACGATCGCGCCGTCAGGAGTCCAGCCGTAGTGGCGTGCGTTGCCAATGACTGGGGTGAGCGGGCGAATTGCCAGGGTTGTTGGGTTGAGTTCTTTGATCCAAATCTCGCCGTTGCCCTGGCGGTGCATGAAGCTGAATTTTTCGGTTTTTGGAATGATGTGCGGTGATGATGGAACCGCATTGCCGGTGACGTAGTGGGAGACTTTCTTATCACCGTGGACCAGTCGCATGCTGAATCCGTAGCGAGACCAAAACAGGATGTATCCGGTTTTGTGATTCCAGCTGTAGTAGCCAACTGGTTCGCGTTCGCCCTGGTTCTTCAGTAACCAATTTGGTTTTGAACCGTCGCGGTTGACGGACCAGATGCTTTGGTTGGCTGTGTCGCCATCGGTGACAAACGAAACCGTTTTGTTATCCGGTGAGATTTGTGGCGAGTATTCCTGGGCAGGGCTGTCGGTGACCTGTGTCGTTTTCTGTGACTTGATTGTGTATTCGAAAACGTCAGTGCGATCTGGTTTGTGGTTCGCTGAGAACAGAATGGAACTGCTGTCGGGAGTGAACCATGGCTGGTTGTCGTAACCTTTCCGCGGCGTGATGTTGCGGCCGTTCGATACGGTCAGTTTGCCGTCCTGGTTTCCCAGTTCGAACAGGAAGATATCGGATTCGGGCAGTTCCAGAACCGGTGGTGTTTGTGCTGGTTCTTGTCCGAACGCAGTTGCCGATATCAGCAGAAGAAGGATGCAGGGTGTTCTCATGATGGCTGCGGGTTCCTGTTCAAGACACAGCGCGCGTGGTGAGGCTGCGGGTTCCGGGGGGGCGGATTGGGGACTCGCTGCCTCGTCCACTACGGGTGATTACTTCTTTGCGACAGTTGGCGTTGTGTAGATGTCGGACGTTGAGTCACCGTCGGGGAACCGAATCTCGTGCGCTCGAGCAGGGCCGTTGGGTTCTTTGCCGAAGTCGACTTTGAAATCGTGGTTCAGTTTCATGCCACCGTTTTCGGGGTCGCAATCGATCTGCAACATCCACGAACCGGACTCCGCCATTTTCGGATAGAACTGGTTGTCCCAGACGCTGTACAGCGAACTGGTGACGAACAGGCGTTTGCCGTTCTTACTGAGCTGCAACATTTGTGGGCCGCCGACGATTGGTTCTTTCGTGTCGGGTTTGTGACCGATGACTCCACCCAACCACACCTGGCCGGTGAGCTTCGGTTTGCCAGGATCGCTGACGTCGTACTGGCGGATGTCGCCGTGCAGCCAGTTGGCGAAGTACAGGTACTTGTCGTCCAGCGACAGAACGATGTCGGTGATGAGGCCCGGTACGGGAAACGGCCAGCCTTCAGTTTCGACCGGTTCGACTTCAACAACCGGTTCGGCAACCCACGTGCCTTTGTCGGCTCCCGGCTTTTGGTAGTTATGCCAATGCCAGATCACACTACTCAGTGCCGCGCCAACGAATCCGTGTGTGCTGCCAGGTTCGTGATGGAACCGAACCTCCAGTGGGATCTGGCCTTTCTCTCCAAGCTTGATCGTTTGTTCGATCTTGCGTTCTTCCCAGTTCCAAAAGTGCAACTGCTGGCCGTACATGCCGGCTTTGACGTGTTCCAGTTTGAAGCCCTGGGCGACCGTTGAAGGCGCAGCCCATTCGCTGCTGACCATGGCGTTGATCGATGGCTGATACCAGAAGTCGTAGTTGTACTTCATCGCGCCCAGGTCGTGTTCCCAGCGACCTTTGATTTTGAACTCGTCATCGATCAGCAGGAACCCGCCGGGCGCGTTGCCTTCTGCATCGCCCAGCATCGAAATCATCATGGTTCCGTCTGCCAGACAATGAACCGTGTGCGGAGTCGCCAGGTTTGTTTTGGCGGCGATATCTTTGCCGCTGATCTGCTTGTGCATTTTCAGCTTGGCGGGGTTGGCCGCATCGATGATGTAAATGTTGCCCGACGCCAGACCCGGCACGACCAGATACCGCCGGTGCCGTTCTCCATGACAACTCGCGCAGGCGTTCCAACCGTAGTGGTGGAGTTCGTCGCCAACGTTTGGCATTTCGAAGCGGCCCACAACTTTGCTGAAGGTCGGCGACTTCGGATCGATATCAACGGTCGCCATGTAGTCGGGCCGCTTGGTTTCGGTTCCGACATAGATGGCCGGGACGAACGCAAACTTCTCAGGCGGCGCCTTCATTGCGTCGGCCGGGGAAGCATAAGTCGGATGGCACAGAGCATGATCTTCCTGTGCCCGGGCGAACTCACCAAGAGCGGGGGTCAGGCCGGTTGCGGCCACTGTTCCAAGAAACTCGCGTCGCTTCATGATTCACTCCATCGTCAGTTCGTAAGTACTACGGGATCATCTTCTGGCTCATGCAGAGTAGTCCGTAGCGGGCAGGTTTTCGAGTAAACCGATGGCTGCTTAGTAACCTCGAAGAAGTCGAGTCGGTTCCAATAACGCGATCGGCTTGTTCGATCGCGTACAATCGAGGTTGAAAAACGATACGGGTTGCGGAACCAGCTCTTCCAACCGAGCATGTCCTTTCGTGTATTTCGCGCCTTTCGTGGTCAAAAACCGACAGCGCAATTAACGAACGATCCGTTCCCATTCCACCTTCGGATGGTGCCCAAAGTTGACGAGCAGACCGAGGCGGCTGTCCGTCGCCTTCAGGTAGTTGTGCACTTGAGCTCGATGCTCATTGGTAAGCTGCGAGACCGCTTTGATCTCAACGATGATCGTGTCGAAGCAGCTGAAGTCTGGTTTGTAAGTCTGCGTTCGGGCCTTGCCCTTGTAGCTCAATTGCAACTCGGGCTGAGGTGCGAACGGAATGCTCTGCAAGCCAAGTTCTATTTCGAGGCACTCTTGGTAGACCGGTTCAAGGAAGCCATTGCCCTTTTCTTTGTAGACCTCGAAACAGGCTCCCATGATTTTGTAGGACTCTTCCTTGAAGAGGATTTCTGGCATTGCTTGGCTCCTGATGCTTTGAGGGGGCGTTTTTTTTACAACCACGAAAATCACGAAATACACGAAAGGACATGCTTGAAGGAGTTTGGTAGTGGACGAGGCTACGAGTCCCAGCCCTATTGATGAACTTGAAACTCACCGACGCCGCGGCCAATAGCAGTTAGCAACTATCACAATTCGTAGGCTCGCCGACCACAATTCGATCAACTCGACCGCGCATCCTTTTCGTGTATTTCGCGTTTTTCGTGGTTGAACCCGACCGCGCACCCGATTGCGAATGGCGGGTTCATCTGTTGCCAATGACGAAGCGCATTTCTCTTGTGGCTCCTTTTTTACAACCACGAAAGTGACGAAATACACGAAAGGTGATGCTCGGAGGAAGACGCGGGCTCTTGATGGAAAGGAACGGTGTCACGGGTTGCGGAGCGTTTGAGGGCTCAGGGCTCGTGACCTGGTCCACTACAACCCGACTGCGCATCCATTTCGTGAGTTTCTTGCCTTTCGTGGTTGAATTCGACCGCGCACCCAATTGCGGATGGTCCGGGTTCATCTCTAATCTGGTGGAAGGAAATCCGACTGTCGAGGCCACCAATGACTAAGCACATCTTTCTTGTCGCTCTTCTCGCTACCACCGTTGTTGCTCAGGACAAGGATCCAACGTCGGATGCAGACGTTGTGGTCGAAAAGGCTGCGGTGAAAGCAGTCGAAGCTGGGGCTGATGAGAAGGACGATAAGAAGGCCAAACCTAAAGCCGAACTCAATACCGGCATGCTGGCCGGAGCCATGACGTTCCGTAGTGTTGGGCCGGCGTTTATGTCGGGGCGGATTGGTGATGTTGCGATTGATCAGGTTCAGCCGAATACCTGGTATGTCGCCGTCGCGTCGGGTGGCGTTTGGAAGACCACAAACGCAGGCACGACGTTCAAGCCGATCTTTGATGACAAGCCTTCATACTCGATCGGGTGCGTAAGCATCGATCCTTCCGTGCACACAACCGTTTGGGTTGGAACCGGTGAGAACAACGGCGGTCGTCATATTGGGTTCGGCGACGGTGTCTATGTCAGTCACGATTCGGGCAGCACGTGGCATCATCGTGGGTTGGAGAAGTCAGAACACATCAGCAAGGTGCTGGTCGATCCGCGAGACAGCAACGTTGTGTTCGCTGCATCGCAGGGGCCGTTGTGGTCGCCGGGTGGTGAGCGTGGTTTGTTCAAGTCGACCGATGGCGGGAAGAACTGGAAGAACGTTCTTTCGGCGGGCGGCAAAGGCAAGACTGTTGAAGAGAACAAAGACAGCTACACCGGCGTGACCGACGTTGTGTTCGATCCGAAGAACCCCGACATCATGTACGCGGCCACGCATCAGCGGCACCGCAACGTCTGGGCCATCATCAACACTGGTCCGGAAACCGGCATCTTCAAATCGACCGACGGCGGCGAGTCCTGGACGGAACTCAAGACTGGACTGCCCGGCGGAGACATGGGCAAGATCTCACTGCAGGTGTCGCCTCAAAAATCGAATGTCGTTTACGCCACCGTTGAACTCACCGGTCGCAAGGGCGGGTTTTGGCGGAGCGAAAACTTCGGAGCCAGCTGGAAGAAGACCAGCGACTTTGTTTCCGGCGGAACCGGTCCGCACTACTACCAGGAACTCTGGGCCGACCCGCATCGTTACGGCGTGCTGTACCAGGCCAACAACAGTTTCATGCGAAGTGAAGACGACGGCGTGACCTGGAACAACATTGAAGGTCGCAACAAGCACGTCGACAACCACGCCGTTGGGTTCCATCCGACCGACAAGGATTTCCTTCTGGTCGGCTGTGACGGTGGCGTCTATCGCAGTTACGACTACTGCCAGACGTGGGCGTTTTGTGAGAACCTGCCGCTGGCTCAGTTCTACAAAGTCTCAACCGACAACGACTATCCGTTCTACAACATCGCGGGCGGAACGCAGGACAACTACTCGCAGTACGGCCCATCGCAAACCGCCAGCGTGCAGGGTATTACCAACGCCGACTGGATCAAAACCATCGGCGGCGATGGCCACGACAACGCCATCGACCCGGAAGACCCGGACACCATCTACGGCGAATCGCAGCAGGGAAACATCCAGCGATACGACCGCAAAACCGGCCAGTCCGTCGGCATTCAGCCACAGCCAGGCAAGGGCGAACCATCATTCCGGTTCAACTGGGACTCACCGATTCTCATCAGCCCGCACTCTCACACGCGGCTGTACTTCGCGTCGCAGTATCTGCATCGCAGTGACGACCGAGGCGACAGTTGGACGAAGGTTTCGCCCGACCTGTCGCGCAACCGCAACCGTTACGAACTGCCGACTATGGGCCGCGTTCACAGCATCGACGCCGGCTACGACATGTACGCGATGAGCCAACACTCGAACATCACGTCCATCAGCGAATCGCCGGTGGTCGAAGGTTTGTTGTATGTCGGAACTGACGACGGGCTGATTCAAATCTCTGAAGACGGCGGGAAGAACTGGCGGAAGGTCGACAAGATTTTCGGCGTTCCCGAATACTTCTTCGTCAACGACATCAAAGCCGACCTGCACGACGCCGACACGGTTTACGCCTGCGTCGACGATCACAAGACCGGCGACTACAAGCCGTACGTCATCCGCAGCACCGACCGCGGCCGCACGTGGGAAATGATGGTCGGCAACCTGCCCGACAAACACATCTGCTGGCGAATCGTGCAGGACCACGTTCGCAAAGACCTGTTCTTCCTCGCCACCGAATTCGGCATCTTCTGCACGCTGGACGCCGGCGAGAAATGGTTTGAACTCAGCAGCGGCCTGCCAACAATTTCGTTCCGCGACCTGGACATCCAGAAGCGAGAAAACGACCTGGTCGCCGCATCGTTTGGTCGCAGTTTCTACGTGCTGGACGACTACAGCATGCTGCGAGAAGCCACGCCGGAACTGTTCACGGAGAACAAGTTCCACATGTTCCCAATTCGCCGAGCGTTCTGGTACGTGAAGTCCGATGCACTCGGCGGCGAAAAAGGTTTCCAGGGCGACGCGATGTACAACGCGAAGAACCCGGACTACGGAGCCGTCTTCCGCTACTACATCGGCGACACCTACAAGTCGCTGAAGGCCAAGCGTAAGGAAACCGAAGCCAAAATTCGCAAAGCCGGCGGTGACGTCCCGATCCCAACCTTCGAAGAACTCCAGGCCGAAGAAGACGAGATCGCACCTCGCTACTACGTCGAGATCAGCGACGAAGCCGGAACCGTTGTCGCTCGCAAAGATCTAAGCGGCGGCAAAGGCATCCACAAAACCACCTGGACCTTCACCTACGAAGGCCTGCTGCCACAAAGCCCCCGCACGGGCCCGATGGTCGCTCCCGGAACCTACACCGTCGCCGCCTACAAATTCGCCGACGGCAAAGCCGAATCACTGGGCGACCCAACCGAGTTCAAAGTCGAATCGATCGTCCAGCCAACATTGCCAATGCAGGACCGAACCGAAGTCATCGCGTTCATCAAAGAGATGGGCCTGTACGTCAACAAGACCTACGCCGCCAGCCAACAACTAACCGAACGAGTCGACCAGATCACCGAACTCATCGACCTCCTCAAGAACCACCCCAGGGGAACCCCCGAACTCCTGGCCGAAGCCCAAAAGCTAAAGTCCCGCCTGGACACCTTCACCCGGAAACTAAACGGCAACGATCTCAAGGATACCCGCTGGGTCATGACCGAACCCGGCATCACCCGCCGCCTCCAACGAGCCATGTTCGGCTCCCTCCGAGGCACCCACGGCCCCACCAAAACCACGAAAGAACAATGGGCCATCGGCAACGAGCAATGGGAGGAAATCGAAGCCGATCTCCTGAAGCTCATCGGCGATGAGATGGAAGCGTTTGAGAAAGCGGTTGATGGGGCTGGGATTCCGTGGACAGCGGGACGGGATTAACCGTATCTGATGCGATCGTCGGTTGCCTTGGCATGGTCGGGGACACCAAGTACCCCTCAAGCTTCCTTTTCTGTACGGATAGTGGAATAGAGGGATCACGGATTAGCAATCCGTGTGCGTGCTTGACTGTGTCAGGATTGTGTATGGACTTCGTCAGATAGTCAGACAGCGCTTCACGAAATTTGATTCCTAATCGACGGAGCAAATCGGACATAGTGCCTCCAAGAACAGTATGGTTTCTTGGACTTTGATAGCACGCCGTTTCATCCCGCTTCTGCACTGCCGAGCAAGAACTCAATAATTCGAGCAAGAGGCCGCAAACGCCGACAAAAAAATGCTTGGCGGGTGGTAGTCGCCGTTGTTCGCCTTACTTGTCTTTCGTTGAAGTTCGAAGTCCAAGACGGCGAGCCCACTCTACAAGGATCGATTCATTCCATCGGTGCGGGCGTCGACCCGAGCCGGTGACACAGGGGTCCGGGATTCGGTGTTTACAGTGCTTGGAGCGATACGACTTGAGACTCTGGACGCCGATTGTCTTTGCAAACTCATCCAATGATACGAGCTTCGCTGGAGATTCATTGGCTTCGCTGATCGGCGTTATGGCCTCACGGACTTCTCGAAGGCAATCGATAGCATCTTGCAGCGAGGCTAGAACTCTCTTCGAGAGTTCAGCGTTGGTCGCATCCCACGAGGCCCACAGCGCATCGGCTTTGGACAGTGACCTAGCAGCTTGCCGAAGGGTAAATGCGGCTTCTGCGACAACAGACTCACTGAAGTCGGGGTGCTCAAGTATGGTGATTAGGGTCTCCAGCCGAACGCCGACATTGGCGAGATCCCTCTCGTCTTTGTCTGCTAGTTCCCAACTAGAGGTTGACAACGAGTCCGCAAAGAGCAAGAGCGGGTTCACACACTTTATCAGCGGCCCTTCAAGGACCGCTTGGAGTGTTGCATCCAAGTCGATCGCTGAGGACATCTCATGCTCCGATCGCTTGCCGACGATCTGGATCTACAAGAGATTCCAGCGTTTCTCCAGAAAGGAGCCCTTCAAGGACTCGCTTCTTGTCCTGCACAGCTTCTAGATAGTCTTTCGATCCATTGTACTTACTTATCTCGAGGGCAACGATCGCTTCAGTGAAGGTCGCCAATAGCCGCCGACCAAGTTCGAGACCGTCATCCGCAAATGGGGCTTCACCAAAGCTATCTACGAAACTCGTGAGAGATCGTCGTGCACTTCGGCAGATCGACATGTCCAATTCTCGGATCGCATCCTCACTCCATTGATCATCGACCTCGTGCAGACGCTTCTTTACCGTAGCATCACAAGCCCGACTGAACTGAATGAGCTTCTCTCTCATTGCATCCACCATTGAGGGTTCGTTCCCGAGACTCCATCTCGGTCAGTTCCTATCCTCGCCGATTCGAGGGAAAACTTCAATCGCGCTAAGGATTGCGGGTAGCCCGACTGTATCAATCCAAGACTGCGGGTCGACAGTTGCCGGTGTTGCAATTGCCACCTCTAATTCACCTAACACCGCCACAATACCATCCGTCGCGACGTCTTCTAGAGCGTCTCGAAGTTCTTCGAGCATCTCTTGATGATCACGAATTGACGGTGCATGGTTAGGGGAAACTTCGCCGTCTAGGTTGTATTTCCTGATCAGTGCTGAGCTTCTAGGAGAGGCAAACCCGCCATTGCTATCCAAGTCACAGTCCTTTGCGCAGTTCACTTAGTATTAACTGGAGGCTAGCCATTGATATTAAGTGTGTCAACTTCTTCAAAGTGCCACCGTGCCCTACTTTATTGAACCACGAACAGGACTCTTGGTTTCACTCACTGTCTTGTCAGCGCTCGGCCGAGTGGGCACTCGTCACTCTACAAAGTGGCGAGTGTCCTTCAGCAACCAAGCGATCGACTCCGTCACGATGCGCATCGAGTCGCTCGAACTCAAAGCCAATTTCGGTCAGCCGTACGGCAATCGTCGAAGCGCATGCAACATTGTGACTCCGCTCAATTGAGCCGCCGGCTTTCGTTTTCTTCTTCTTCACATCTTTTGTAGACGACGAGCGACAAGGGTATCGAGGGACACCCATGACGCCGGGACGGCATGACTCAAGATCTGCACAGCACTGCTCGGTTATCTGAGTGCAGACGATTTGGGCACCAATTGCAGCTAGAGCCCGAATTGGCTCCGGGCGGGGGTGTTCGTGTCCGTTTCGTGTTCCAACTGATACCACGACGACCTCTGCCTGAACGGCGGAACTCGTGAACCACTCCAGATCGGCGGTCGTCCCGTGCATCAGTCCGCCGTGGTGCGGAAGTGTAATCGCATGGCAGTTCAGAACGCGGTTTCCACGGAGCCGGAAGATATCTCGCCATTGTTGATACTCAGAATCAGCTGCGAACACAATCCGGTCGCCTCTGTGACGTAACTCCAGAATCGCGCTGCTGGCGTTCGCGTTGCTTCCAACCATTGCCCCAACGACAGTCCCACCCAGCGGTGATAGTGCTGTAAGTACTGTTTCGCCGCGCTGCCAAAGAACTTCCGGCTTCCTCTTCCTCGTGATCTGCTCCACATTTTCTCGCAAGAGTTTCCCATCCTTGATCAGTTGCGCCAGTAGCTTGCCAAACTGGCTCTTCGGGAGATCAACATCCGGAACATAGGCAACCCGTTCAATCGCGTCCTGATAGTGTGCCAAGACACCCATTGTTGTCGACGGTCGCAGCTTGCGATTGCGTTTCTTCTTTGATTGCTTCTTCTTGTATGCAGCACCGCCTGAGTGATCAGTATGGCTATGCGAAACACACAAGAGTTCGATCGTCTCGATGCGGAACAGTCGAAGCGTGCGGATGACTGTCCGTGGGTGACTGCCAGTGTCAATGACAATCGCCTTGCGATCGCCAGTGAGGATGACCTGACACGTGCCTTGGCCTACATCTACAAACAAGACACGCATTCAGTCGAGCCAGACTAGTCCCAGGATGCTTCAGGAAGGCCGTTTGGCGAACCAGTGTTTGCCAAGAGCTCTCTCGCTTCCTCCGTCGACACCCTTACGCGATTCGACCGGAACACTGAGACGATCTTCTTTAGGTCACCGGTTCGGGAGTCCTGTTCGATTACAGCCTCGAACTCTTGCCCGAGTGGGAACCGAACAAGCTCTGCAGGAATTTGATCTCGCTGCAACTTACTCGTGGTGCCGTCGATCCATCTAACCTTCCACGGACGTGGGAACTCGCTCACGAGCCGACCGTAGTTGCGTACCTGAAGCGGCGTTGAGTAGCGAATCTCCGCGAGATCAAAGCACTCGGAAAGATTCTTCCAATTGACCACGTCTTCTTCCGTTCGCTCGAAATCCTGCACACCCAACAGTTGCTGGATCATTGCGTCAGCACGCAACTCCCAGTTTTTGCGGGCTGAGTCCATCGTTTTGCCGAAGCCGGTGAGCCCCGGCAGGTCAGCAACCGCGAATCTCCCATCCACACCGGGAAATGGCGGAGTAAAGTTTGCGGTCAATCGCTTACGTGGTTTGTAGAGTACATCGCCAACCTGGAACGCACCCACAAACTGGCGTGTGGCATCGCACAGGAACCAGTCTTGCTTGCGAACAATCGATCCAAACCAACTGTCCGACGTCGAAACGTAGGCTGGTGGATCTTGCGGTGGGGGAACATGCGGCATACGAGCAAGAGCCTCATTCCACGGGGTCAAACGACTGCCAAACAGCGGGCTTGCATACGGCCCGGAAGCAGTCCTTCAGGTAAGTATGGGCCATATCAAGCCTTGAGGCAATCGATTCTGAATCATCTGCCACATCGCGGCACCATCGATGCCAATCAAGCCGAAAAGGCAACCGCCCGTCTTCGGGGGGCATAGATTGAACCGAAAGCTCGGCAACATCAGTGCAATCCGGTTCTGGGGTCAACAATTTCATCGCCCATTCGGCTGTAAAGGACAGACCGAAAGGCTCTGGTGGAAGTTCGGGGGCACCTTCAAAAAAATCACGCAGGTCGAACTCGCCCGGCACCAGAAGATGGATCATGTCGACGTAGTGCACTTCAAGCCCGGACAAGCTGCCAACAGACATTGCTCGTCGGAAGCGCTCCTGCACCGTCATGAACAGATCGCGTAGCGGAGTGAAGCCTGGGTAACTGCCTACCTCGTCTCGCATCTGGCTGACAAGCACTTCAGCTTGCCCGACTTGGACGACTCGATCCCGCGACTCTGTTCGCACGCGCAAGAGACCGGGCTTCGCTCGGAGTTCAATCGTCTCCGGTAAGCCTTCATCATCCAGCCTTTCCACGATCGGTTCCGGGATCTGCATCACCTCACGAACCGGAAGATTGAACTCCTCACCGATTGAATCGAGGAACGGTGTGGCGCTCTCCCAGTCCCACTCAGGACTCTCTGGGGGTACGTCGAACGTCGCTCGAATCCAGCTCTCGATGATCGGCGGGTTGTTCAGTTCAAACGTCATGAACGGAGTCTCTTTCTGGCCATCTGTATTATCGAGACCAGTGGTTGGCTGTTGCGTACTTTCGTCCATCGTCTTAGCGATGACTTCAAAATTCAACCATTCGTGATGACCGCAGGCTGGGGGCGGGTGACAGAAGGGAGCCTTTTTCGCCCCACTGCATTTCCCGTTGTGTGCGGCGGGCGTTTCTTTGTGGGGAGGGCTGCGAGCATCGCAAGCATTGGATTGAGGATCGGCTGCAGGAACTCGCGTCGATTTTTGCGATCGAGGTCTGTGGTTACGCGGTGCCATCTGCATGTGGTTTTGCGATTGTATGACGACAAGACGCCAGCCAGCCGGTCCTGCTCGCTTCCTGTCAGACTTGGTTCTCTATCCGTGAAGGTCCGCGTTCATCCGTGGCTATGGAACTGAATCTCCAACGTCGGAATCCGCCTGACCCGGGCCTCGGAAGCGAAGAATCCGAATCTCATTCCCCACGACCGTGAATACACCGCGGTACGTCCGCCCGCGTCGAGTTTTGAAGAAGAACTGACGAATCGTTCGCTCGCTAATGTCATCTTCCGCGGCCAGTGAACAAGCTTCGGGATTGCCTTGAGCCAACAGCTCAATAGCCTGTTCAAGTGCGTTCAACCAACGCAGTGCACCATCAGCGGATCGACCAGAGATGTATGAGAAGATTTCGGCTGCGTCGAGTTCTGCACGCGGAAGTGTGTGAACCTCGAACTTCATGAGGCATCCGGCAAGCCGTTCAGCCGGCGAAACTCAGTAGCGAACTCAGTGAAAGTCCGCCCGGTTTCACCGGCTTCCATATCAGCAAGCGATGCGGCTACGGCTGCTCGATCTTCGTCGTGATGTTGTTGTTCCCACCACGCATCAAACAGCGAGTCCAACGATGCCGCAGGATTCTCAGCCAGCTTCCTTTTGGCGAACAGATTGAAATCGCTGAGTTGTTCAACCGATGTGTTCATAACTCGATAATACGAGCACAGATCAGACCTGGTCAATGGGGTATCGCTTTGGTTGATTCCGATCGCCGAACGCCGCGTTCAAGATCTTTGATGAGACCTGAGGGAAATACGAAGTGCCCATCGCAAGTGGTGTCGATCCAGGTCTCGACGCTTGTTGGTTCCGTCTTCAAGCTTGCTCGAATTGTGATTGGCAGCAGAGCTCGTCGGTCCGTCGTCAGTCAACTCGACCGTTTACTTCGTCGCTGCTCCGATGTGAACAGCCGCGTCGTATCCAATGCGGATGACGAACGACTTCTTGTCCGGGTGAGCCGTCTTGGCCTGCATTGCAGCGTCGATGAATGTGTTCGCAACGAATGCCTCGCGAGACTCCGGCTCGATAGCGACAAACTCACCGAAATGGTTCGCTACAAGCTTCTCTCGGTAGTCAGACTCGTAGACAGCTTTGGCCTGGTTAGCGACGGGCATTCAGATCTCCCAAAGGAAAACACTTCTGTCCCTTCTGTCCCATTCTATCGCTGACGTTCCAGGTCGGCGAGTCGAAATTCAGGCGGGACAGCACATAGAGTTCGGGGGCCGAGGGGCGGAACACGAAGAAGCCAAAGAAAGCTCATGGTCTTCGTGAAAACCGACTAAGGACAGGAGAACAGGTGCCGTCCAGCCGCTGTTTCGTGGCAAACGACTGGAACGTGGATTCCTCCGAAAAGTTGGCTATGCTGGACAAAGCTGGAAAGGTGCCGAAATGAAATCGCGGATTCTACTTTTGGTTGTGGTCACGTCCCTACTCGCTGCGGGTGCGCAAAATGCCTCGGCGGATCTCGTCCTCGTCGGCGGCAGCGTGAACAATGGAGACTTCAACGCCGACACGAGCGGCGCAGACCAGCGAAGGTTCTCTGAGACTCCTGACTGGCAGAACATCGGCACCTTTGGTGATCCGACATTTACTCGGACCAATCTGGACTTCGATGGGACGCGCAATGCGCAGCTGGACGACGAGTCCGTGGGCAACATTGCCGGTATCGCCGCCACAGGAGCAAGTGGGACGTATGTGATCAGACTCGGTGATAGCTACAACATCAGCTATCAATGGCGAGATGCGTTCAACTGGGACGACGCCACAGATCAGGTCGGAGTGACCCTGTTTACTACTGACGATGACTTGATTACAGGAAACCGAACGATCCTGGGAAGTCAGATCCTCTCTGGTACCTCAACGCTGAACAATACTTACGAATTCGTCTCGCAGAATTCAGTCTATACAGCAACGGCCGCAGATGTCGGCAAGGCGCTTTTCGTGTCGTTCGATGGAGTTGACAGCGGCGGCACCGGACTGGGATTCGCTCGGCTCGATAACTTCACCCTGACTGCAGTGCCGGAGCCTGGTAGCCTAATGCTGCTTGGCATTGCAGGTTGTGGGATCGTGCTGGGTCGCCGTAAACGGCAGTGAGAAAAAGAGAGTAAAAGGAAGGACCAGGTTCTTCGGCCGCTGCTCCGCAGCTTTGTGTTGTTCCGTTCGACGGCACTCGTGCGTCTTGCGCCACACGCTACGGTCGCTGCGCTTCGTCCCTTCGGGACTTCGGTGCGGTCTTTCAACTACAGTCGGTAGGTCTAAATAGGTCCTTGTGAAAGCGAGAGTGCGCCATTCGCTAACCGCAAACTTGGCAAAACCGCCCGCCTCTGCGGGAGTGTCGTTCTACTTGCCCGGTGAGCAGAGAAATCGCATCGAAAGATAGAAGTAGGTGGACTGATGCCCGGTTTTGGAAAAACCTGGCTACGGCTCAGTTCGCTGACGAGCTTTGAGGCCAATGCGAATATGTGCTCCGCGCCTTCATGGGAGAGTTGCTTTGCGACTGCTCTCAACTGATGCGACTTTCGGGTCTGGAGCTACGGTTACCCGATCAAGCGTTCACAAACAGCTCATATTATCTCTCTTTCACCCCGGTCTCCACCAGGAACGCACTTGTGTGATCTAGTAGTTCGTGTTGTGATCGGAGTATCGCTGACAGAACTGTCGAGCGAGGGCCAGCGGCTGGTATTTCTCGAATCTTACTGGAGGTACTCTGATGACGCGTTTTGTCCTTACGTTGTTTCTGACCGTCGCGACTTTGACATGCGGCCAATCCGCTCATGCCGCCAACCGCTGGGTGGGAGGTGGAGGCAACAACAACAACTCCGGGATTGGGTTCAACAATCGGTGGGCCACTGTCACCTTCGCATTGTCTCGACTGGAACCTGGCGACACGCTGACGATTGCGAACGGGAGCTACGACCTGCAGGCAGAAGGTGCCACTAACGGCGTCGCCGCTGTGCGACGTCAAAACGGTGGTCGGGTTGATGGCTGGACAGATCGATGGACGATCATCCGCGCACAGGATCCACGGCAGGTCTTCATTCGTGGAAACATTGACGTCGAAGGATCGTTTATTCGATTCGAAGACCTGCGAATCTTTGGTGACCTTGCCAATATTCAGCCAGGTTTGTTCTTCCGAGACTCTCACCACATCGACGTGATCAACAACGAGATTGCCTACTGCGGTGGAGGCGGAATTAACTTCAATCACTGTGATTCCATTCGAGTGATCAGCAATCAAACACATCACAACGGCCACCGGAACCCAGATCAACACAGTGGAATTTCAGTCTACCAGCCGATCTCACAGATAGAGCCCGAGGGGCGCTTCTGGCGTATCGAGATTCGCCGAAACGCAAGCTACGACAACATGAACCTTGTGCCGACACAGCCCAACAGTCAGTTGACGACGGCCGGGAACCTGACTGATGGCAATGGCATTATTCTTGACGACTACCACTACACCCAAACAGCTTTCCTGGGGAACCGAGCCGACGGGGTAGATGAGTATCCGCACCAGACACTCGTGGAAGGCAATATTTGCAACTACAACGGCGGCAGCGGAGTGCAGGTCTTCGAGGCAAACCTGGTGACTGTGAAGAACAATACCTGCATCGCAAACGTGCGGCATGTGTTTAATTCCAACGGCGACTTTCTGAATCGTGGCCAGGTCAGTTTGCAGAACGCAAACGACTGTCACGTGCTGAACAATGTCCTGCAGTCGCGCTTCGTGGCAGAAGCTCCTGGCAACTCACCGTTCGCTGCCAGCGAGTCCAACGGCTTCGGGAATTTCTGGGAAAACAACCTGCTGCATAGTACTGTTTCTTTTGACGCGTTGTGGAACAACGCGAATATCGATTTCAACGTTTTCTATGTAGACCCGCAGTTTCGAAACGAGCAGGCTTTCGACTACACGTCGATCGCTGGCGAAAACAACGGAGTCCCCTGGGACAATCACACCTACACGGATCTAAACGGTACCGTGGTCGGCGGGAACCAGCCTGTTGACCTTGGTGCTTTGCAGAACTGAGCAGTAAAACGACTCAAGTGCGGTCGCTTTGTTCGAACGACTCTCGCTGCGGTTCACTTTCTTTGAAGGTGTTCCGCAGCGTTTACCAAGTTAGTTCCTCACGTCTCGCTTGGCTTTCCTGCTGATGTCTGCGCCAGGCCCTCTAAGCGGTTCTGGTCAGAAGCTTGATGCCTCTTTCGACAGCGGGGTTGTTCTGGCTGTTTGAACCCTGAAGGTAAGCGCTCGTGGCTGCCAGCAGATGGGGACGCCACACCGGACTCACGCGGTGATACTCCTCGAACATCGCGATGGGGTACTTCATTTCGTGAGCGTTCAGAGACAACCGTCGAGCCATCGCGTGTTGAGCGGCTTTGATGAACTCGTTGGCACCTTCACGAGTCTGCGTCAGGGCGAAGGTTAGCTCGGCCGCCTTGAGTTGCCCGGTTCGATCGTCATCTCGCTTCAGGAAGATCCGAGGAGGAAGGGCCGTTAGCATAGCTTCGATTGTTTCCTGAGCATTCCCCTTCAGGTCGATCGCCTGCAGCGTGGCGGCACCGCCTGGACGGAGACCATCGCGGCCTTTCACGCCCAGCATGAATTCAGTGACCCAGGAAAGGGCCTGCAGCATCGTGAGGTAACGAGTCCGCGAATCCAGGCTGGTGACGAACACATGATGCAGGGCGTTGGCTGCCGTGTTGGAATGCAGAGCACGCGTACCCATCTGTCCGCCTTTTTCAACGAACAGCATTAGCTCGGCGGCCATCAAGTGGATCGCGTCCCAAACGGTGCCCGCTTTGATGTTGCCGGCGATCAGGTTCTCGGCGACCCAGTCGTTGCTGTTCCACCATTTGCCTTTCTTCATCACAGCCAGCAGTTCGATGGTGCGTTCTTTGTCCGCCTGGTGAGACGCCCAGTCCACAGGCAAACGATCGTGAGTCTTATCAACCCGCTCGACGTTATGCGGGTACGGTTGCCCCTTGAGTGTGTGCTTTTGCCGGAACATGTCACGAACGATGTACCTGAGCGTGGGTTCGGCGTGATGCCAACCGATCGTGTTGAGTGCTCGGCCTGCACTGACGATCCCGATCGGGATATGACCAATGAAGAAATTATCGCGAGCCGCATACGGCAGGAACTTCGCATACGCTTGCTTCGGGCCCTGTGTTCGACAGATCGCGATGATTGCGTGTTCAGCCTTCTCCCGATCCATGGCTTCCATTGCGGCCTTGAATTCGGCTTCCGCTTTCTCAGCAGATGGCAGCGCACCGCTAATGTGCTTCACCTCCGACTTGCGGAACCGAGCCAGGTGTTCCTTCATCACGTCAACGGCCCAGAACAGCGGCAGCATCCGATCGTTGGCTCCCAGGTCCAGCGAAAGCTGATGCGCAGAGTGAGCGAGGTACACGCTGTGATGCCCATCCCGCAGCGCGGCAAACATGAAAGCGCCTGCCAGTAGTTCGCGATACGGAACTCCACGTCGCAATTCTTTTACAAGCAATGCCTGACATTCTTCGCGTGGCGTATCGTCAATCAATCGGACGAGTCGCTTTGTTTCGGCATCCATCCGAATGCCATCACGCGGAAGCTGTGCCGCGGCCCATGACACAGGAGAATGAGTCAGAGCCAAGCCACCTGAAATCGCACACAGGAAATCTCTTCGCGAAGCCATGTCTCTTCTTCCAATCAAGCTGGCGGCCACGATTGAGGATACCACTGAGACTCAACGTCTGGCTATCTGTGGAACTTGGTGACGAACTCATGAGGCTCGCACGAAATTGCCGGCACTCTTCACAGAGACAGAGGGCAGGCACAATGGAGAGGTTCGAAATAGCCGTCAAAGCTCGTTTTCGGGCCGCTCCTCAAGCGTTGTGAATTTGCGGGGAATGGGGATTTTTCTAGCCAAGAGGCTCGAAACTGGTTCATCTGGTGATTAATCTTGCACACTTGCGTACAGGTATTCGGTGTTCAGAGAGACGGGCCCTATGAATCGGTTGATTTCCGCTGTCATTTTGTCGTTAGCTTTATCCTGTTCAGCTGACGCAAACTTGGTGGATGTATCGCTTGATGGCAGCAACGGTGGTATGTTCAGTGGCTTGGGCACCTCAATGGCGACCTACACTGTCAACGTCGATATCGCTGATATCGACGGCGGGTTTGATACTTACCAGCTTGTCATCGGGATGAACTCAACTAACGGGCCCGTGAATCGAGACTCGACGATGACCGGCGTGGGTGTCGGCAGTACCGTAATGTTACCGGGCGGTGGGCTGGACGGAGACTCAATTGACGATGACGAAACTCTCGCTCTGAGCTTCATGCTGACCCCGATCGATCCAAACAATTCTCTGGTCAGCTTTCAATTTGCACACTTTGACCATGGTCAGGTCACTGGGTTCGGTGGAACCGGCCAATTTGCTTTTGGTGCGCGTGTGACAGATGGTGTGACCTCAGCCGACCTCTCGCAGTCGTTTGCCACAGTCGTCGATGACACTAGTATCGCGACGTTTTCAGGTACAAGTTTTGTCATCGAGTCGTTTACCGGTTCGGCAGCTCCTCAAAGAGGAGGCGTCGAAGGGATCTTCCAACTTTCATTCGAGGCCTCGTCGGCGCCTGAACCATCATCGTTCTTGCTATGTGCGTTTTGCATGTACGGATTTGCCAGTCGGCGACGTCGCTCTTGCTGAGCGGACTATGGTTGGATGATGATGGGATCGGTCGTTCTCCCAACATCAACTCCGAATTCTTTGTCTAGCTCGCGTTCACGTCGGTACCGCTCTTCGACTCTGAACAGCCGGCCGTAGATCGAAAAGAAGATCGGGACCAGGAACAGCACCAGCACCGTTCCCACGATCAGTCCGAATGCCAGGCTGGTTACCATTGGTATGAGTAACTGAGCCTGCAGTGACGTCTCCATCAGTATGGGCAGCACTCCGGCGACTGTTGTGACCGAGGTCAGTAGCACAGGGCGGAACCGTCTGAGTCCCGATGCGAGAAGTGCTTCCTCCAGCGGCATCCCGGCTTTCAGTTGGCTGTTGATGAAGTCAACCAGCACGATGGAGTCGTTCACGACCACGCCGGTCAGTGCGATCATGCCCATGACGCTGAACAGCGTGAGCGGCAAGTCCATCAGCACGTGCCCCCATATCGCGCCGATCGCTCCGAAGGGAACCACGGCCATAATGATGAGTGGTTGGGCGTACGACCGGAATTCGACCGTCAACAGGACAAACATTGCCAGGAACGCGATACCGAACCCGAAGAACAGGCTGCTGACCGATTCCTGTTGCTGTTCTGCCTGACCTTCAACTCGAACCGATACGGCAGGGTATTTCTCAGCCAGCTTGGGAAAGAAGTCTGACTCCATCGCCATGAGTATCTGACGCGCGTTGGCCCCGGATTTCTTGGTTTGGTCTACGTCGGCGGTGACGGTGATGGAACGCTTCTGGTCAATGCGGTTAATCTCAGCGTAGCCGCGAGCGACGTTTACTTCTGCTAGTTCGGTGATCGGTCGTTCGGCTCCATCGGTTCCACGAATTCGAATCTGATCGAACCGAGCCAGCGACTGGCGTTCTTCTTTGGGGTACCGGACCATCAGTTTGACTTCGTGACGTCCGCGTTGAAGCCGCATGACTTCGTCACCGTAGTAGGCTCCACGAACGGTCTCGGCGATGTCGGCGAGTGGAACCCCCATCGACTTCGCCTCGTCACGCACCTTGATTTGGAACTCCCACTTGCCGGGGCGAGAGTCGTCACCGATGTCGAAGACGCCCTGGTTCCGGCTAAGTTCTGTTTTGCATTCCTCCACTGCCGCTTCCAGTTGCGACATCTGAGTCGCGTCGGCCAGAAGTTTGAACTCGATCGGCTGACCGCCTGGTCCCATCGACCGTGCAGCGAAGGTTACGTTTTCGGCGCCGGGAAAACCGCCGGCGGCCTTTTGTGACTCCTTCCGCCATTCGTCGATGATTTCCTGGCTACTAACTTCTCGTCGGGATACATCGACCAGTTCGACTTCGACTTGTCCAACGTTGCCGCCAGTGGCTGTTTCCTGGTTTCCCCCGCCACCGGTTTGCATTTGCCCGACAAGCCGGTGTGCCAGTCGGACAACCGGGCCGCCTTCGGATTCCTTGTATCGATCGTTCACCGCCAGGATGGCTTCTTCCATCTTTCGTGTAGCGGCTTCAGTCACAACGGATGAGGTCCCGCTGGGGAACACGATCTTTGAGTTGATTTGGTTGCTGTCGAGTTTCGGGAAGAAGATCCAGGGAGTCATTCCGGAGCGAATGGTTCCCACAGAGAAGATGAACAAAGCCAGGCTGGTGCTGATGACAATCGCAGGGTTCTTTAGGCCAAACCGAAGAACCGGGTGATACAGCCGCGTCGAGACAAACTTCAGCAAGCCGGCCGAGGCCGCGTTGATATGAATACTTAGCTTCCCGACCAGACGGAACGGGTAGATTAAAATATCCAGCAAGCCGGTAACTGGTGTGAACACGACTTTAAGCAACACCGCAACTCCCGGGTTCAGTGGTCCGAGGAACTTGTAGAATCGCGATGTCAGCAAGAACCAGCGTCCGTCCGGTTCGCCGCCACCGTGAGCCAGGTGGCATGGCAGGATGAATGTGCTCTCGACCAGCGAAATGACCAGCATGGCAATGATCGCCAGCGGCATGACGGCAAAAAACTTACCCATCACCCCGCTTACAAACATCATCGGCAGGAACGCGATGATGGTCGTCGTCACAGAAGCCGCGACCGATGGCAACACCTCAAAGGTTCCATCCACTGCCGCTCGCATCGCGCCGGAACCGCGTTGGCGGTGCGAGTAAATGTTCTCACCAATGACGATCGCATCATCAACCACAATTCCTAAAGCCATCAGGAACGAGAACATCGAAAGCATGTTCATCGTCTGTCCGAAGTACCACAGGATGCAGCAAGCACCCAGGATTGAAACCGGAATCCCCAGCGACACCCAGAACGCCAGGCGAATCTCAAGGAAGATTGCCAGAACAATGAACACCAGGATAAGCCCCTGAAGTCCGTTTCTGGTTAGCAGGTCCAGCCGATCCTTCACGTTGATGGATTGGTCGCCATAGACGATGAATTCGTAACCATCCGGCAGCGTTTCGCTTTTAACGTAGTTGCGAACCTCTTCGGTCATGACCAACAAGTCCTCGCGCGATGCGGCGTTGACTGAGGCGACCAGACCGGGGCGGCCGTTGATGCGGCTGATGGCTGTTGTGTCTGAGAAGTCGTCCTTGACGTCGGCAATATCACCGACAGTCAGGACGGCGCCACTGGTATCGGTGAGCAACGGAATCTGCGAGATCTCGGCGCCCGTTAGTCGTTTGTTTTTACCACGCAGCAACACTTCTTCTGATGGTGTCTTC
This sequence comes from uncultured Planctomycetaceae bacterium, assembly GCA_964485095.1. Lineage (GTDB taxonomy): Bacteria > Planctomycetota > Planctomycetia > Planctomycetales > Planctomycetaceae > CAYNWT01. Next base: position 27,118 of record CAZAIB010000036.1, read on the forward strand.
ATATTGCCGCCCGGCATCTCAAGGTTCTCACGCTTGATGATTTGGGCGACCTCCCGCAGCGTCATGCCGTGTTTGCGCAGTGAGTCTTCCGGGATCTCGACATCGATTTGGTAGTCGCGGGTTCCGTTGAGTTCAATCTGTGAAACAGACGGTAGTTGCAACATGTCGTTGCGAATCTGTTCAATAATTGCGCGCAGTCTGAGTTCTGCGAGTGGGTCGTCTGTGGAACTTTCCGGCCCCACGACTCCCACCTGGATCGCCTTTCGCCGCATCGTGACTTGCTGAATGACGGGATCTTCAGAAAGGTCCGGCATGCTGGGGATGCGATCGACGTTTGACCGAACTTCGGACAGGATCTTCTGGACATCCTTCACGTCAGAACGCAGTTCCAGCACGACACTGCACGAACCCTCATTCGCGACAGTCGTTTGCTTCTTGATGCCATCGATCGAACGCACTGCTTCTTCGATTTTTTGCCCAATGCCTTGTTCGACTTCATCAGGGCTCGCGCCCGGATACGGGACGGAGACCAGAATGATCTCCAATTCGAACTCGGGGAACTCTTCCCGCCGCAGCGTCAACGCGCAGATGGCGCCCAGGGTCAGTCCGGCGATTAGAAGCGTGTTCATGGCGGGCGAGTTACGTACGGCCCAGCGGATAACGTTCTTCACTTCTCAATCTCCTGAACAGCCATGCCATCAACGGCTTCGGCCAGTGGTGAGACAATCGCTTTCTCGTCTGCAGCAATCCCCGATGCGTCGCCATCGACCAGCAGATCATCGCCTGAAATTCCGGCGACAACCGCATTCCGTACAACAAGTTTGTTGTCTCGAACCAACCACACTCGGTTGCCGGGCCTGACTGCGGCTTCCGGAATTCGCACAAGATTTGTTGACGGCGTCGTGTGTAGCTTCACGTTCACAAACATGCCTCTAACCAGCGCGGGCGGTCCGTTTTTCGGGGCCACCAGTGAGTCGTCGTTGCGGATCTCTTTGACGTCGCCTGGCTCGGGAACGACAACTCGGCAAGGAACGGTACGCGTTTTTTCATCAAGTCCGATTCCGTCGTAGCGTGCGAGTTCCCCCTTCCATGCGAATGTCCGGCCGGCGAGTTCGTAGGTGACTGTGACGGGGGCTTGCGGGATGTCGTAGGCTCCAGCCCGCTTGGCCGTGTCGGCGTCAGAATCAGTGGATTGCCAGAGGCGGTAGAGTTCGTCCATGGTCAGGCTGCAGCGCACTTCAACTCGACTGGTATCTTCCAGGGTAAGCAGGCTGGAACCACGCTGCACAAAGGAGTCTGCTTCAGCCATCGCGTTGACGATGACTCCACTGACGGGCGCGACGATTTCCGTTCGTGAGAGGTCAAGGTTTGCTTTTTTTAGCATGATCTCCGCGAGGTCTTTCGCTGTTTCCAGGCGAGCCTTCTTGGTGGTCAGCATTCGCTTTTGGCCTTCGAGTCCCATCTGCGAATTACGCGACTGCAACTGATCGCGTTGTGACATTTCGAAGTCTTTTACGTTACCGACACGTCGGCTGGAGAGCCGCTTTTGGCGGTCGACTTCGTTGTTTCGGAGCTTAAGGTCGTCGCCGGCGAGTGTTAGAAGCTCGGAAGTGTTGGAAATCTCGACTGCGAGTTCGTCGAGGTTCTGCTGGGCCTCGACCTTCTGTCGTTCTAATCGGCGGACTTCCAGGTCATAGGTTTCGCGATCAATTCGAATCAGCGGCGTGCCTTTTTCGACATAGTTCCCCGCTCGACATTCTTCGGACTTGAACGTGATTCGTCCGGCGACTTCGGCGGCGATTTGGACTTCTTTGAACGGGACTGCCAGCCCGTCAACCTGAATGTCCAGTCCGCCGTCGTGCGAAATGATGTCGACTGTTTCTACCAGAGCCGCATCCGATTTCTTCGCTTCCGTTTTGGGCGGCGCGGAGCCCTTTCCGAACGACAGCATTCCCAGAATGCCGATGCCGATAATGAGCACCGATGTCCCGAGGCGGAGTGCCTCGACCATCAGTGGGCTGCTGGATGGAGCTGTGTCTGGTTCGGCCAAAGTGGCCTCAGTGTTTGGCTCAGGTGAGGTAGGTTGGTTCATGATGCCTTGCCAGAATGTGAGGCAGGTTGTGTCTCAGGCAGAAGCTCGGTGTCGCCGAGCGCCGCGAGCGTTACGTTGGTAATGTGAACGGCCAGTTGTTCAATGCGGAAGTAGGCGTTGCGTTGTTTCTTCGGAACGACGATGTCGAACACGCCTTCGGCAACGCGGTAAAACAGACATTGGCCCATGACCGAAAATGCGAACTGCTGTCGCCGGTGTTCTTCGAAGCCCGACGGGAACGCTGGTTCCAGAATGTTTAGCAGTCTGTTGAGTCGCGGCCGGAAGAAGTCTTCTACCATCGACCGGCAGTCTTCAGTCGGATCAAGCATTTCACGCATCATGAGCCGGCTTTGCCACGGCTGAGCGTTAACGCCCAGAACGCGTGTCAGCATGGTTTGGACAAACCCGCACAGTTTGTCGTGTGTTGATGCGTGTTCGGGGACTTCAGGCCATGGAACCTGTTCCACTCGCAGATCGCGAGCGTGCTTTACGGTCTCCAGGTACAGATGCTTCTTGTCACCAAAGTGATAGTTCACGCTGGCGATATTCACGCCGGCTGATTCGCAAATCTCGCGCACCGTGGAGGCTTCGAACCCCTTCTTTGCGAAGATTGGGCCGGCCGCCTGAAGCATTCGGGTGCGTGTCTTGTCGGGCATTCTATTCCTGCGAATTAAACGACTGTATTAAACAGTTGTTTGAATTCAACCAGGAATCACCAATGAATTCCCAAGTGAGCGGTCACGCGTGGATTGTCTAACACTGATCAACTCGGTCGTGCCTGCCCACAAAGTCACCGAGCCCGACGCGGGCCAGAACCTACGCCGCGCGGCGGAGTGGAGTCTGAACCTCTTGTCGTTCTGCCTGGGCCATGACTTCGGCCGCTAGTCCGCCGTAGTCTTTGGCACCGTTGCAGGATGGAGCGTACTCGAAAATCGACTGGCCAAAGCTGGGGGCTTCTGCCAGTTTGATGTTACGGCGAATCTTCGTGCTGAAGATTTGCGTGTTGGCCCACGGCGTGTCCGGTTCGCTGCTGGCGAGGAACCGCTTCAGGTCGTCAATCACGTCGGCCGCCAATCGCGTTCCGGTTTCGTACAGACACAGAATGACGCCTGTCACTTTAAGACCGCGATTCAATCGACGACTGACCAGGGCACTGGTTTCGAATAGTTTCGATAGTCCCTGAAGCGCGAAGAAGTGTGGTTGCAGGGGGATGAACACTTCCTGTGCTGCCGTGAGCGCGTTGATGGTGAGAACACCAAGCGATGGCGGGCAGTCCATGATCACGTAGTCGAAGTCTTCGGCTTCGAGAAACGTGTTGAGAGCGCGAGAGAGAACGAACTCGCGGCCTTTTAGATCGACCAGTTCCATCTCAGCGGCTGCAAGGTCGATGTTGGCCGGCAGCAACGAAAGTTGGTCGGAGATCAGGCACCGAATGTCTGCGAGTGTTTTCTGTCCGGTCAGAACATCGTAGACCGTCGGAGTTGAACCGGCGGCTTCGACACCCACATGGAACGAGGCGTGACCCTGCGGATCCAAATCGATGAGGCAGACGCGTTCGCCGCGGTTCGCCAAAGCGGCGGCCAGGTTGACGCTGGAGGTTGTCTTTCCGACTCCTCCCTTTTGATTCATGACGGCAATACTGCGCATGGTTTTGTTCCTTGCCCTGAGTGACTGGGGGTCGAGAATAGCGGTGCCAGTCAGTTGCTCAGAAGCCGGATGTTGCCAGCCAGCGACGCCTGTTTGCGGATAAGTCAATCTTCGCGCAATGATCGGCGGAATGTGCCGTTGGGCAGGAAGAACTGCGGCGAGTGTTGCGACCAACGCGCGCTGGGTGAATCAGCGGTTCAGTTGACAGCTCTTCAGCGGCAGCTGTGTGAGTTTGTTTTGTAGAACCGAGGCTGTCCGCCTGGACGCGTTACTGGGGCTGCGTGACCTGGTTCGCTTTGGCCAGCATTTTTCGTTGGATCCGCGATTGCAACGGTGATAGCCACGTTGCCCACAGTTGTTTCACGTCGTCAACAATCGATTCGTCGATAGCTCGCTCAGTGGCGATAACAAACGAAACGCGATCACCCCATTGCTGCCCCAGTAGTCGCATTCTTGCAGCTTCGCGTCGATCGCCAATCAGCATCACTGCCGCTCGGCGAGTATCTCCGAGAGCTGTTCGCAGGTCTTGTTCGGATTCAACGGATACAGCGGACACTTCGGTTCCGGCTGGCAGCAGTCTTTGAACTTCACCGGGAACCAACGCAGGCACCATCGACATTTCATCCTTCACAACCACAACGCGCCCTGAGTAACCCGCTTTGACAAGATCCTGCGCGATGGTGATGTGCTGTGATAGTTCTGTGGTTTCGGACTGAGGGTGCATCAGCACGACGGTGTCTGACGGCTGCGGCAAATGGAACTTGCTAAGTGAAGATACGTAGCCAACCGAAAAGCCTACGCCAGCGGCAACGAAGCTTAGCAACAGGATGGCTCCGCCCGTTGGGAATCGCAACGGGCCGTACTGTCGGCCCCGGATGATTCCAAAGATCACCGGTAGCAAAAGCGTCACCAGGTGAGCTGGCATCGGAATGCCGTCCCTGAGTGTTCCCTGTCCGATGGATCGGTGGATGGAAATGGCGTTCGAAACCGCAACGGCGATTAGCGACATGACGCCGACGATGGCGGCGGTTCGGATGATTCCGGGCAGCCGATGCGTGAGTCCGAAAAGCAGTAGGGAGACACCCGCGAAAGCCAGCAGGCCGCGCGCGGCTTCGCTTGGGAAGGGTGACAAGTCGATCCAGCCGAAGTCAGCACCGGGCTGATTGATGATGAGTGCGCGGAACGCATCCAGCAAACAGACGAGGCCAAAGAACCCGGCGATCCCGCGTGAAATGCCCAGCCAAATTGGGCCGTCCACGAGATAGCGGTCGATATGTTCCGTTGCCGGAGATGCGGGCTGATTCATCCTTGAACCCAACGCTGCGACACTGTTGAAGAAGAGTGACTTGCGGTTCCTTCCCGCGTAAGTCGTGGCCTAGGACGAACTTTCGAGCAATCCGGCTAGTTCTGCAATACAGAAATCGATCGAAATGACCGCCTGCTTGAAGTTGGTGTGGGTGGAAGCCAGCGGAGCGTCTTCTCGGAACTGATCTGCGGCTTTTCGAAGCTTTCCGATCTTCTTTGCCAGCATTTTCATGTAGGCATCGGGATCTTCCAGACGCGTTTCCAGAGCCATCGCGGTATCAAATACGGACCGCACGATGCCCATGAGTTCAGGAAAATCCTCGACTTCCTCACAATGCTTGATGAAGGTTCTGACCATCCATGCGTTGGCCATGATCTTCTGGCAACGCTCAATCGTCTCCGCGGTGGCCATTCAAATCACTCCGATTCACTGTCGTAGCTAATCAACGTGCAGACGTCGTGTGGTTCCAGTTTCGCTCGGCCTGGAATGAAAGTCAGTTCGATAAGGAACCCGCAGCCCACTACAGTCGCGCCGGCTTCTTCTGACATCTTGACGCAGGCTTCCATGGTTCCGCCCGTGGCCAGCAGGTCATCGATCAGCAGCACGCGATCTCCTTTGGCGACGGCGTCCACGTGCATTTCAAGACTGTCAGAACCGTACTCAAGATCGTAGTGAAAGCTAAGTTTCTCAAACGGCAGTTTGCCTGGCTTGCGGACCGGCACAAAGCTGGCTCCCAACTTCAGGGCCAGCGGAGCGGCAAAGATAAACCCACGCGCTTCGGCTGCCAGAATCGCGTCAACCTTTGCGTCCTGGTACCGCTCAGCGAACTGATCGATCACGTAGCCGAACGCTTTGGGCGATGCGAGCAGTGGGGTGATGTCCCGAAACATGATGCCCGGCTTCGGAAAATCAGGTACGTCTCGGATGTAGTCTTTAAGGTTCATTGGTGATCTGCTCCGGTTGTTTGTTGTCGAGCTGTTGTAGTCGATCGGTGCATTGTTTGACGAGTTCGACGATCACTGTCTCCTCGTTGTCTTTGTACAGCTTGATCAGGTTATTGTAGATTCGTCCAGCAGCCACGGGCTCGCCATCCTGTTCGAGTTTGTTAGCGCGTTTGACCTGGAGACGGACGAAATCCACGGCCATCTCTTTGTTCGCCGCCGGTTGCAGTTCTTGCAGCAGCTCTTTGGCGATTTCTGTTAGGTAGCTGTACTGTTCTTCGCCGTCCATGATCTCGATGACGCTGGTGACCGTATTTCGAGCCAGTTCCATGTTGCCATTTTCAGCCTGCTGAACCGCCCGGCTTAGCAGGCGAGTTGGTTCGTCTCCCGGAGCCTGCAACGGTTTGCGGCCTTTAGCGAACTCCCGCGCGGTTGCGTAGCGCTGGATTTTTTCCATGTGTGGCGCAATCTTCTCTGACCATGCATCTGCATCCTGATCCAGCAGTGGTTGGAAGTAATCGTCGCGGGCGCGGAGCCAGCCGTTGCCCGGCTTGGCAGACAGCAATTCAACGCCTTCGTCAAAGCGTTCCTGTGCGGAGAGCCCGCTGTTTGGACGAACGAAGTAGAACCCGCCGGCAATCAGCAGTGCCAGCAAGCCGATGAGAACCCAAGTGTTGTTCAGTACGCGACTGAACGCCGTCTCCCGGTTCTCGCGTTCCAGTTCGAGACGCATCATGTCGCGCATCAGCGTCGCGCCGCCGGGACCGATTTCCTCTTCGTCACTGGGAACCAGTGTCGATTCTGTATCGACCGGCGCGCCGACGACCTGTGTGACGTTGGCTTCGGCTTTGTAGTCTTCGCGTTTTTCAATGACCTCCAGAGCCTTCAGCAGGACAAATGCATCCGGGTATCGCTGCTCCGGATCTTTCTTCATCAGCCGAACGATGACGTCTTCCAATTGTCTGGGGATGCCGGGCGAATACCGAGACGGAAGATCAAACTGTCCGTAAATGTGTTTGTGCGTGATGTCGGTCGCCGTGTTGCCGGTAAACGGGGGCCGGCCGGTCAACATCACATACATCACCGCGCCTAGTGAATACAGGTCGCTACGTTTGGTGGTTCGCTTGCCAGCAGCTTGTTCCGGCGACATGTATTCGGCGGTGCCAATAATACCGCCGGTTTTTGTGAGCCGCGTGCTGGCGAACACATGCGCGACGCCGAAGTCGGTTAGCTTGACCACTTCGTCTTTGCGGATCATCAGGTTCGACGGCTTCAGGTCCCTGTGAATCACGCCAGCGTCATGAGCGGCTTTCAGGGCCGAACAAATCTGCACGCTGATGTCGATTACTTCACGCCACTTCAGTTTCCGTTGCCTGCCCAGTCGGGCGGTCAGCGTTTCGCCTTCGACATACTCCATCGACAGGTAGTAGGTTCCGTCGTCGGTCTTGCCGTTTTCGAAGAATTCGACAATGTTGCGGTTCTTGACCTTCTTCATGGCCTCGACTTCGCGTTCGAAGCGAAGCACGAAACCGGCTTCTCTGGCCAGAGACGCGGGGAGAACCTTAACGGCAACTTCGTGGTCGGTTTCCTCATGATGGGCCCGGTACACGGTTCCCATACCACCGGCGCCAACCTTCTTGTCGATGATGTAAGGGCCGACTTTTTCGGGATTCATGAGGCTCTTCAGAAGCGGTTCCGGGTCGGGCTTAGTTTACCTGACCACGCGGCACGTGTCGCGTCGCGATTCTAAGCAGACGCTTTTTGCGCTCGACGCCCGTAAACCCAACGCAGCAGTACCGGCAACATGACCAGGTCTCCAATTAGCCCACCCACCATCGAAAGGCTAAGCAGAACGCCAAAGTAGACCAGCGGAATGAACTCTGAGAGCGTCAATACAAGGAACCCCGCGATCAGGGCGACATGAGCAAACACAAGTGCTCGGCCCACACTTTGGTGCGTCTCGCGAATCGCGTCATCGATGCTTTGTGTTTTTGCCGCTCGATGGAACGCACTGATGTAGTGGATCGTGGAATCAACGGTCAGTCCCATCGACACACTGGCGATCATGGCAGTGCCGATATTTACCGGCGTTCCAATCCAGCCCATCATTCCGATGACCAGGACAATTGGGAAGACATTCGGAACCAGCGACAGCAGGCCCAGCGTCACACTGCGGAACGCCAGCATCATCATCAGGCTGATACCCAGCGCGGCCCACGCGAAGCTAACCAGTTGATCGCCCAGCAGGCTTTGAATCACGAAGGTCAGCAGAACAAACATGCCGGTTGCGGTTGGCGGTTCTGATTTGGCGTCCGGAGAAGCGAACTCCGCTTCGGTCATTTCCTGAACGCGCTGGATGATCGCGAGTTTCTCTTCTGAGCGTTGTTGTTCGCGAGATCGCAACACGATTCGCATTCTGCCATCGTCAGAACTATAGAGACTGGGTACGAATTCGTTCTGCAGCCGCTCCAGATACTCCATGCGAGTTTCCATGTCGGTGAGGTCGAGACGGAACCGTCCGATCCCAAAGTTGATCTTCGGGATCAAATCCAACCCATCTGTGAGTCCGCCGACTTTCATCGCCGGTTCGCCATTCTCATCTTTGAGTTCTTTCAACCTCGCACCGAACGAGCGGACTCGGTCCAGGAATTCATCGTCCAGTTCCTCTACCGGTGGAGCAGGGAAGTTCACTTCCCAAATTCCGGCTCCCCCCAGTTCGGTTTCGAAGAACTCAAGTGACTGCACGATGTCGCTGGACTTGCGGAAGTTCTTACTGAAATCTGTTTCCAGTCGCAGCTTAAACAGGCCAGGCAACGTGATGGCCATTAACAGCAGTCCGATTAACAGCAGCAGCAATGGGCGAGATTCAATCGCTGACGAAATTCGGAGAAGGATTCGTGAAAGCATTTCCTCAGCCGGAACCTGTCGAGGAACCGCCACACGCCGACCAATCAGCATGCCACCCGGTAGCAGTAAAGCCAGCACGCCAAACGCGACCATGGCTGCCAGGCCCATCATCAGTCCGAAGCTGCTGACTGGTGTGATTTCGCTGGATAGCAATGCCATGAACCCAACGGCCGTGGTCGCGCAGGTCCAGAAAACCGGAGCAGCCAGATCGCGCAGAGTTCGCTTCATGGCCTCTTCGGGTTCCAGCGAAGCACGCATTTCGCGGTAGTGGATGGTGACGTGAGTCGAGGTGGCGATGACGATAATCGTGACCATCGAATTCAACATCGAACTGACCATGCTGAGTCGCAACTGCGATACCACCAGCAAAGCTTCGGTGCAGACAATTGTGGCCAGCACTGCGACGACCGGTAGTACGACCCAGCGCAGGTTTCGAAACATCACGTAAATCACCGCGCTGAGGATGACCAGTGAGACGACGAACAGCATCGAACCGTCCTTCTGCACGATGCGAAACATGTCGTGCACCTGGATTGGTTCTCCGACAACAAATGCCGGGGGATCATGCGATTGGGCGGCTCGGCGGATTGCGGCAATGGTGGTTCCGCGTGGAACCGATGTGGCGTCCTCGGGCTTCAGCCTTAAGACGATTGAAGTCGTTTGCCTGTCCTCGCTAAGAAGTACGTTCTCCACGAGTTTGATAACGACATCCTGCCGGAACCGAAATCGCAGTGCTTCGGCCAGGTGCTGGGTGCTGTCTTCATTGACGCCAGGGATTTTGCTTAGCTTCTCAGCAAACTCCAGAATCCGTTCTGATGCTTCGGGGCTGAGGCTGACTCTGGGGGAGTCCCCTGATTCCGCGTCGTCCGTCGATTCGCTGAACAGGCCGGGTTCCTTCCATGCGACGATTGCAAATTCGTCGCCGCCGAACCGATCTTTGCTGGCGAGGAACTTTTTCAGCCGCTGGTCACTCTGACTGAACATCGACTGGATGTTCTGATCGAACGACAGCCTCCGCGCGATTGGATAGGCGAGGGTCGGAATCACGATGACGAACAGGAGCCAGATACGGCGGTATCGCGACAGCGAATCGACCGCCCTCCCGATAAGTTCTCGCCCCCACTGTTCCATACCGACCGCGCTTTTCGTCCCCGATTGTTCTTAGACGCCCTCTTCGGCGGGATCCGACCCGGTTGGCGCAGACCGGAAAAGTAACACAGCGTACCGCTTGCCGCGATGCCGGGCCGTTTCAATCCTCATATTCGGAACTCACCGCACCTTACGACCCTGCGGCTTGGGGCTTTTTGGCAACAAGCCGTCAAAGATTCCCGTCGCGCTGATCAGAAGCAACCTATGTTTTTGCACGAACCCCCGGCAGATGACACCGGCTCGCTAATCCAGTGGGTCGGTTTCCCCCAAAGGAACAAGACAATGGCTCCGGTCAAACCGGCCTCAACACGAGGCACATCACAAAACGATTTCGAAGCGTTGAAGACGCACATCCACGGCAAGCTTGTCGAAAAGCTTGACCTGACGCGTCTTTCAGATCTCGAAGGTGATTCGCTTCGTCGTGAAATTCGCCTGGTCGTAGAGCATCTTTGTGATACTGAGAACCCACTTCTGAACCGATCAGAACGTGAACGTCTCATTGAAGAGGTTCTGGACGAAACATTCGGCTTCGGTCCTCTTGAGATCCTTCTCAAAGAAGAAGGCGTGGCCGATATCATGATCAACGGCCCCAAGAACGTGTTTCTTGAAAAGGGCGGCCGAGTGATCAAGTCACCGGTAACGTTCCGCGACAACGAACACCTCATGCAGATTCTGGACAGAATCGTATCGAAGGTTGGTCGTCGTATTGACGAAACATCTCCGATGTGTGACGCACGACTACCGGATGGTTCTCGTGTTAACGCAATTATCCCGCCACTGGCTTTGGATGGTCCTTCACTGACCATTCGACGTTTTGGTTCGAACCCGCTGACTCTGGAAGACCTCCTGAAGTTCGGTGCGTTCACGCCTGAGATGGTCATGTTCCTGGAAGGAGCCATGAAGGCTCGCCTGAACATCATCATTAGCGGTGGTACTGGTTCTGGTAAGACGACATTGCTGAACACGCTTTCGAGCTTCATTCAGCAGGACCACCGAATTATCACGATTGAAGACGCGGCAGAACTTCAGCTGCAGCAGGATCACGTGCTGCGACTCGAAACGCGTCCGCCAAACATCGAAGGTAAGGGTCGTGTAACAGCGACTGACCTTGTGAAGAACGCCCTGCGTATGCGTCCTGACCGAATCATCATTGGTGAGTGTCGTGGTGCTGAAACGCTGGACATGCTCCAGGCGATGAACACGGGTCACGAAGGTTCGATGACCACAGTTCACGCAAACAACCCGCGTGACGCGATCGCTCGTATTGAAACAATGATCAATATGTCTGGTGTCGAACTGCCATTGAAGGCAATTCGTCAGCAGATTGCATCTGCGGTGGATGTCATCATCCAGGCCAGTCGACTTCAGGGTGGCCCACGTAAAACGACTTACATTACTGAAGTTGTCGGCCTTGAGCAGGAAACGCTCATTATGCAGGACATCTTCCGATTCCAAAACGACGGCATTGATGAAGACGGCAGGGCATTCGGTCACTTCGAAAGCACCGGTGTTCGTCCATCATTCATGCAGAAATTAGAAGCTGCCGGCGTACGCCTTCCAGGCAACCTGTTCGCTCAACGAGCACTTGGTCGCTAGTCCGTCCCCAAATCGTCGCTGAATGCGACGACCCGGATGAATTCAAGTAAGAGAACTATCATGGATCCAGTATTCCTAATTAGCGGAGCCGTTTTCCTCGGCGTCGTTGCACTTGTCGGTGCCGTGGGCTTCATCATGAAGGACATGGGCGGCTCCAAAGCGGAGAGCCGACTGGCTGTGATGACCGGGCGGAAGTCTGCATCAGGGGCAACGTCAAGCGTCCTTAAAGCCGAAATGGTTAAGAGCGGCACGGCCTCTGGTCTGTCGGCCATAGCAGGCAAAGTGGCTGCTCGGTTTGGTAGTTTGCCGGCGTTGTTTCGCCAGGCAGATGCTCCACTGCGTATCGATACGTTCTTCGGAATCTGTATCGGCGTGGGAATTCTGTGCCTTGCGTTCTCTGTCATTCTGCGTGCTCCGTTCGCCATGCACCCGGTCGCTTTCTTCTTGGGAGCGATGCTGCCATGGGGATGGTTGTTGTTCCGGCGCAAACGTCGAATGTCTCGGTTCGAAGCTCAATTACCAGACGCGCTTGAACTTATTGGTCGAGCCCTGCGGTCAGGTCACAGTCTGGCTTCCGGCCTGAACGTTGTGTGCGACGAGATGCCTGACCCGATTGCGGCCGAGTTCTCAATGGCGTTTGAAGAACAAAACCTTGGTATTCCAATTGAGCGCGCTCTGAAGAACATGCTGAACCGTGTTCCGAACCTTGACCTGAAGTTCTTCGTGACGGCTGTTGCGATTCAGCGTCAGTCGGGTGGTGACCTGGCAGAGATTCTGGACAAGATTGGCCACATTATTCGCGAACGATTCCAGATTCTTGGGCAGGTGAAAGCTCTGACTGGTGAAGGTCGTATGTCGGGAATCGTGCTGATGGCTTTGCCGATCGCATTGTTCTTCGCTGTGTACTACCTGAACCCCGAATACATGCTGCTGCTATTCACTGATCCGTTGGGTCGCGAAATGATCCTCTATGCGTTCATTCTGCAGATCATCGGAGCCTTCGTGATTAAGAAGATTATCGATATTAAAGTCTAGCCGTTTTCGAAGGCTTGCTGTGTCACTGTAAATGATGTGAACCACATCTGACCTGGTGAAGAAGACAACTCGACGCATCTCGACAAGAGATCGGATAAACCATGAACGAAGAAATCATTATCATGATCGCCGCCTTTGGCGGGATCACGTGTACCGTTATTGCTCTGGCCAACATGTTTGGCAAGAAGACCAGTCGCGCTTCTGAACGGCTTCGTGAGTTTCACGATCCTTCCGTCCGCAGCGGCGGTGGCAGTGTGCTGGGCGGCGACGACAAGGGTGCCGTCGGTAACCTGATGGACAAGGCGGCTCCAAAGCTGTCGAAGGCTCTTGAGTCAACCAGTGAACTTGAGCAGGATGCCTTGAAGGTTCGACTGGCGAATGCTGGCTTCAGCCAGACGAATGCTTCGCAGGTGTTCCTGACCATCAAGCTTGGTCTGTTGGTTCTTGGCGGAATATTTGGCCTGACCTACGGTGCTGCCAGCTACGGCATGACCAGGGGCAGTATTGGAGCGTTGTTTGTGGGTGCTGGGTTTGGGTTCTACCTGCCTGAGGGAATCCTGAGCCTCATGAAGTGGTCTCGTCAGGGAAAGATCTTCCTGCAGATGCCGGACGCTTTGGACCTGTTGGTTGTCTGTGTCGAAGCTGGCCTTGGTTTGGACGCCGGGATGCGACGCGTCGCAGATGAACTAAACGATGGTGCTCCGGAAGTGTGCAGCGAATTGCACACCGCCAACATGCAACTACAAATGGGCAAGCCACGACGTGAAGTGCTTCGCGACCTTGGTGTTCGCACCGGAGTCGATGACATGCGAGCGTTGGCAGCCATTCTGATTCAAGCTGACAAGTTCGGTTCATCCATTGCCAGCGCTCTGCGAGTTCAGTCGGATTCGATGCGAGTGAAACGCCGCCAGATCGCTGAAGAAAAAGCTGCGAAGACAGCAGTCCAGATGATTTTCCCTCTGGTTCTGTTCATCTTCCCGGGTATTTTCGTGGTACTCGTGGGACCGGCTGCAATTCAGATGGTCAACAACTTCCTGACACTCTGATTATCAAACCACGCTGCGGATCCGAATCGATCGATCCGCGCTAATTCGGTTCAAAACAGGGGAGACTGCTCGGGCGGTCTCCCCTTTTTCTTTGCAACCGCAGCGGGTTGCGATGTGTATGAACCGACAACGACGCCGTGCGTCTCGCAAACGCTACGTGAGAACTTCGAACTTATCGTCGTCGAACCAACGCACACCTGAGATGAATGAACCGTCTTCATCTTCTGAGAAGTCTGCGACGAACGTTTTGTCGCGGTATCGAATTCCGGTCAGTTCGTCGTACTTTTCCAGCAGGCCTGCTACCAGCTCGATAAATGCGTCGGCGCTTTCGTCTTCGTACGGTTCGTCCTCGCCAACTCCGGCGGCCTCAACGGCTGTCATGCATTTGTCCGCAGCGGCTTTGAAGAGCTGTTTTTCTTCTTCAGTCAGTACTTGCACTTCTGTCTCGATAATCTGTCGTTAGAAAAATGAAAAGCCCGGCCTTTGCGGACCGGGCTTTTGTGTTGAAGCATACGGTAGCAGGTTACGAGGGACTTTGCTCTCGAACCTGAACCTGCAAGGCGCCCAGCATCCGCGTGATCTGAGTTTCCTTACGATTAATGAAGAAAACATTCTCCAGCACGATCGCTTTGCGTTCTGAACTGGCGTGGACGATGAGCCGTCCCGATCGCAGCAGCAGATATTCAAAGACGTCGTTAATCTCTTTGTTGATCCGCAGGTTAGGAGCTGAGAATCGTTCCAGGTCGCTTAGCACGCCGTGGTGGTGCAGGAGTTCGTTCGGACGGACTTCCCAGTAGTCAAACCGGGCCGAGATCGCGACGCCGATGTACAGGCAAATCATGATCAGGGCAAACATGAAGTAAAACGTTGCGTTGGTGAAGGGCTGGATGCTGTTGATGAAGTCGGTGACTCCCGGCAGCATGGTCGGGTTCAGCCGGAACACCATCCACATGATGACGCCCACTGCAATCACAAAGAAGAACAGTGTCAGCGATGTGGTTCTGGGGAAGTCGAACGAGATCACGACCAGGTTGATGGTTAGCACCAGCAGGAACAGACGCCCGACGACATGACCGAAATGCGATCCGGCATATTTGACTTCCTCGTCTTCGGCCGCTGCAGTTTCTTCAGTGTCTTCGCCATCTGCAGCATCGTCTGCAACTTCAGTTGCCGCGCCATTTGCGGCCGTGGCTTTTTCTGGTCCGTCTACTGCTCCACTTAGCCAAACGCACAGGCCGCAAATGATTGATGCAATCAGCGTTGGGTAAAGGAAGACAATCTTTGGGTACGATACAAGAATGACCGATTGTTCTTCTTGCGCTGATGCCTCCTCCTTTGGTTCAGGTTCAGGCGGCTTTTCAGTGCCGTTGGTGGTCTCGTCGGTCATCCGAAGTGTCCTCGTCGCAGAAAGTTGCCTATCGATAGCTGTCGAACCGAAGGTCCGTAGAGTCAAGCTTATCGCGGGGGAGTTCCAGACTGCAAACGTACAGGAAAGGTTCATGGTTCAAAGGAAAATCCCGGGATACCAGGCTTGCCAGGGTGTTCGTAAACTGGGCCAAATGATTGGCTGGAAGTTGCGAGAAACGGCGGAACGAACGTGAGCATCAGCGACATCCTGTTACTTCTATCCTGTACGGTTGGGCTTGCCTGGAAGGTGCGTTCAATGGTCATGCAACACCGCGCCGCGGCTCAGAAACGGTTGGATGTGCACGGTGAACGATGGGGAATCCGCAAGGGCGGTATATTCGCCGACGTGGACGATGACGACGAAGAGGAGGCTCTGTGGGAGTGACGCCTGACTCGTTGGTGTCACTGCAGCTGGCTGGTTAAACTGGCGCGTTCCACCGATTTGCGGACGGATACGCCCATGATTGAAGAAACGCCAGCTCCCGCGAACACGCGCCCGTTCGCTCACTTGCACTGCCACACGCACTACAGCCTGCTGGACGGAGCCAACCGGATTCCTCAACTCGTCACCAAGACGAAAGAGTCCGGAATGAACTCGATCGCCATTACCGACCATGGAAACATGTATGGTGCGATGGAGTTCTACAACGAATGTCGCAAGCAGGAAGTGAACCCGATTCTGGGCATCGAAGCCTACGTCGCGCCGGGGGCTCGGCACGATCGTACGGCGGCGAAGATGAAGGATGCTTCAACGCACCTGACGCTTCTGGCGATGAACCAAACCGGCTTCTACAACCTCGTGAAGATGTCGTCGATCGCGTACCTGGAAGGCTTCTACTACAAGCCGCGCATCGATAAGAAGCTGATGGAGGAACACTCAGAAGGCGTGATTTGCCTAAGCGGTTGTGTGTCGGGTCAGCTTTCGCGGTACTTGTTGGCCGACAAGTTTGATGAAGCCCGAACGCTGGCCGAATGGTATTCAAAGACGTTCGGAGATCGGTTCTACATGGAGATCCAGAACGCTGGTATCGAGATCCAGCGGTTGGCTCTTGAAAAGACCGTCGACCTTGCAAACGAGATGGGTCTGCCGCTGGTCGCCACCAACGACGCACACTATCTGGGCAAAGACGACGCCGACGTGCAGGACGTCTTGCTGTGCGTGAGTACCCGGCGAACGCGCAACGATCCGAACCGCATGAAGATGCACGGCGGGGAACTTTACGTTCGCACGCCCGACGAAATGTACGCCGCGTTCCCCGACATGCCGGACGCGGTCGCCCGCGCGCAGGAGATTGCAGATCGCGTCGATATTCAGTTGGAAGAACGCAAGCTGTACCCGGTGTTCCGTCCGCCCGAAGGCAAGAAGGACATCGACTACCTGCGCGAGATTTGCGACGAACAGCTCATCCTTCGCTACGACGACATCACTGATGACCATCAGAAGCGGTTGGACTACGAACTGTCGATCATCGAAGAAAAAGGCTACGCCAGTTATTTCCTGATTGTGTGGGACTTTGTTCGGTTCGCCAAAGAAAACAAGATCCCGTGTGGTGCTCGAGGTTCGGCGTGTGGTTCGCTGGTTGCGTTTTTGCTGGGCATGAGTGATGTGTGCCCGCTGAAGTACGACTTGCTGTTCGAACGGTTCCTCGACCCAAGCCGAAACGAACCGCCCGATATCGATATCGACTTCTGTCGAGACCGTCGGCAGATGGTAATCGACTACACGAAAGAGAAATACGGCGAGAAAAACGTCGCGCAAATCGGAACCTACGGAACGCTGAAAGCCAAAGCCGCCATCCGCGACGTCGGCCGCGCGCTGGATGTTCCGCTGCCGCGTGTGAATGAAATCGCGAAGATGATTCCCGAGACATTGGGCATCAAGTTGAAGGACGCGATTAAAGAGAGCCCGGATCTCGAGCAGGCTTACAAAAGCGACAAGCAGATCACGGAGTTGTTGGATTTTGCCATGGGCCTGGAAGGCCTCGCGAGAAACTGTGGAACGCACGCGGCCGGCGTTGTGGTTGCTGATTTGCCGCTGGATACAGTGGTTCCTCTGCAACGGATCACTGGCAAAGAAGACATCATTACGCAGTGGGACGGTCCAACGATCGAAGCGATCGGCCTGCTGAAGATGGACTTCCTTGGTCTGCGAAACCTGACCATTCTGGACAAAGCTGTCATCAACGTGCAGCGGTCGCACCCCGAGTTCACGCGGTTGGGCGTTCAGAAAAATCTAACGGATCCTGAGACGTTTGCGCTACTGCAACGCGGTGAGACGAAAGGCATCTTCCAGTTTGAGTCCGGCGGTATTCGTGACTTGCTGACCAAGATGAAGCCTGACCAGTTCGAAGACATCATCGCGACGTCTGCTCTGTATCGACCGGGGCCGCTGGAAGGCGGCATGGTCATGGAATACGTCGAGGTGAAGAACGGTCGGCAAAAGGCGCGGGAGGTTCATCCCGTCGTGGACGAGGTTCTCAAAGAAACCCACGGCGTGATGGTTTACCAGGAACAGGTGATGCGGATTCTGAACCGCGTCGGCGATGTCCCGCTGGCCGGTGCGTATCAGTGTATTAAGGCGATTAGTAAGAAGAAGGAAAAGATCATCGCCGGGTACTACGACGGGTACCTAATTGGCGCTGAGAAAAACGGCATCGACAAGAAACTGGCCCAGGAACTCTGGGACATGATCATCGCCTTCGCCGGCTACGGCTTCAACAAATCTCACTCAACGGCCTATGCACTTATCGCGTACGAGACCGCGTTCCTGAAAGCGCACTACCCCGTTGAATTCATGGCGGCATTGCTGTCATGCGAAATGGAAAGCACCGAACGAATCAGCGAACACGTCGACGACGCGCGTCGGATGAAGCTGGAAGTTCTGCCTCCTGACATCAACAGCAGTGAAGTCGAATTCGGTTTCGTTGACGGCAAAGTGACGTTCGGCATGGGCGCGATTAAGGGCGTCGGGATTGTGGCGTTGCAGGCGATTGTTGACGAACGCGAGAAGAACGGTCTGTTCAAGAATATTTATGATCTCACCGAACGCGTCGATCCGAAGCTGCTTACCAAAGGCAGCCTGGAAATCCTCATCAAGTCCGGCGCGTTGGACTGCTTTGGACCGAACCGGCCACAGCACCTGTTGGTCTTCGAACGCGCGGTGCAGGCGGCGGTTTCGATTCAGAAAGACAAGGCTCGCGGCCAAAAGAGTCTCTTTGGAGGCGACGACGACCCGGCGGATGAAGAGGTTGGCAGCGAAGATATTGGGATCCCAGAAGCGCCTGATTGGACGCGCAGCCAAAAGCTGGCCATCGAAAAAGAAGTGCTTGGTTTCTACCTCACATCACACCCGCTGGCGGAATACGGCGACCGCGTCACGCGACATGCGACTCATCGCAATATCGATCTCGCGGAACTGGATGACGGTTCGGAAGTGACCATTTGCGGCATGATTTCGGCTATCAAGAAGGCGACGACGAAGAAGCCAAGTCGCAACAATCACACACGCTATGCGAACTTCGACTTCGAAGATCCATCCGGGATTGTTCGCTGCATCATCTGGCCGGAAGACTACGCTCGATACGAAGATGATGTACGCGTTGAGAATATCTGTCTGTTGAAAGGCCGAGTCGATCGTCGTGGTCGTGAGCCAAACGTCATCGTCAACAAGTTGATGACTCTGGAACAGGCCGACAAAGAATTCACAACAAACGTGGCTATTAAGTTCCAGCGCGGAATTCATACGCCGGACGACATGGAAAAGGTCCGCGAGATCATGAAGCGGTATCAGGGGCAGACTGAGATCGTGATTGTTGTGGATTCGTTCGATACGCCTGAAGGACCAGTGACGGCGACATCAGAGCCTGCCGCAGACGGCAATGGCGGCGTTGCGACCGCCAGGAAGCCCAAGACAGGCCGCCGTGTTCGGTACGTGCTGAGCACGGCCAACGACTGCAACGTTTCATGTAGCGCAGAGTTCCAGCGAGAGATGATTGAAGTGCTGGGCGAAGGGAACGTGAAACTGGGAAGCTCTCAGAAGGGCAAGGGTGGCGGCGGTGGAAGCGTTGGCCGGTAGGTGCTGGCCAGTGGGCATGTAAGCAGTACCGGCCCTGGCACATCCATGTTGCCTGCACATTGAATCTCTGTTCGCCGGGCTTCTTCTTCCCAGTGTTCCAGAGGTTCTCGAATGATGACGAACGCGCGGGCTGTTGTTCCGTACCTTACATATTCCTGTGACGTTTGTTGGACGTGTGCATTTTTTGTCCAAGACCGTACTCTCACGCATGTTACCGATTGTGTATTCCTGGGGTGACTGTCCATACTCATAGTTCCAGGGGGCTGCGCAACAAAAAGAAGAAGCGTATCGGGGACGGCCCTTGGTGAACTCAGCGACAGATGTCGTTAGAGTTGGCCTTCCGTCAAACATCATTTGGGACGGGTAGTCGAACGTGTCAGGAATCGAGTATCGGCCGGAGATCGACGGCCTGCGGGCAGTGGCCGTCATTCCTGTCCTTTTGTTTCATCTCGGGTTTAGCTGGCTTCCAGGCGGCTATATTGGCGTCGATGTCTTCTTTGTGATCTCCGGGTTCCTGATTACCTCGATCATCAAGAGGGAACTGGATCAGGGTAGTTTCACCTTCCGGGACTTTTGGGCTCGCCGAGTCAAGAGAATCCTCCCCGCGATGATATTCGTTTCGGCGGTGACACTGACCGTTACGTATCTGTGTGTCCATTTGCCTGATCAGCAAGTGATTGGTAGTCAGGCCCTGGCTGCTTTGATGTCGGTGGCAAATGTCTATTTCTGGCTGAGGACTGGCGACTACTGGGGGACGGCTTCGGAGGAATCACCATTCCTGCATGCGTGGTCACTTGCGGTTGAAGAACAGTTTTACCTGTTCTTTCCTCTCGCGATGTGGGTGATATTTCGGTACCGAGCGAAGTGGCTGCAGGGCTCTATTCTGGCCGCGGCTTTTGCCAGCCTGATCCTGTTTCTGTGGGGCCTGGAAGTTCAGCCTATCGCTACGTTTTACCTGCTGCCAGCTCGCGTTTGGGAACTGGCAACCGGTTGTCTGTTGGCAGTTGTCCTGAGCGATCAATCGGCTAAGCCTCGGAAGTACGAGATTCTTGCCACGGCCGGACTTGGCATGATCGTGACGACATACGTGTTCATCGCCAAACCGAGTGGTAGCCTGGGTCTTGCAGTGCTGGGCACAGCGTTGATCATTGCGTTCGGGCGACACGGATTCTGCAACAGACTACTGTCGCTTCGTCCCGTGGTTCATATCGGGAAGCTTTCGTACTCGCTGTACCTTTGGCACTGGCCTTTGTTTGTCCTGGCTGAACCCCTGGGGCTTAGCTGGCCAGGTTCAACCGACAAAATTGTCCTTGTTGTTTTGACCTATTTGCTGGCGCTCACAACGTACTTCCTGGTTGAAAAATCGACGCGTCGACGAGAGGGGCTGGTTCCCGTCATTCTGGCCAGCGGCGGCGTGGTAGTGGCTGGGGCTCTGTGGATGGCATGGACTCCCCGCTACTACGACACGGCCGCCTTCGAGCAGCCGACGTGGAACCACTACATCTTCAATCTGGATCCTCGAGAGACTGCGGCAACGGTTCAGAACACAGTTGGTCGCGGCGTAAACATCCCGCCGGGTTCCCATGCTCTGTCAGCGTACAAGGAACAGGGGATTATCGAAGGCCCGGCGGGTTCGACGCCGAAGATGGTGGTTCTTGGAGATTCACATGGTCTGATGTGGTCAGAAACGCTTCGGAAGATCGCAAGAGAAGAAGGTGTCACGACCGCGTTCTTTTCAATGGGTGGCATATCGCCATTCCTAAGCATTCCACCACTCACCAGCCAATCAAGCGAGCGTCTTACGGCGGAGGAAAAACTCGAGTTTGATCGCGCGCGGCTTCGGTGTATCTCTGACTGGAAGCCAAAGGTTGTTGTGATTAGTTGCTACTGGGACACCATCGAGTCCGGAGAGACAACGGAACTGCTTAAATTCCTTGAGACATATTCAGGGAAAGTTCTTTTATTGGAGGATCCGCCTGTCCTGAATATGGGTGACAATCAGAACGCGATGCAGGTCGCTTACTTCAAGGGGCTGCTTCCCGTGGCAGGCCAAAAACAGTACCTGGACTCGGTAGACGGTGACGGTCAGGCTGTTTTGAACTCACTGCCCAAGCGTCATCACAACGTCAGCGTTGTACGGGTGCGCGATCTGTATCAGAGTGAATCCGGCGCTTTGTTGATGGATGGAAAACGGATCGTGTACATCGACAACGATCATCTCACAGAGTTTGGTGCGTCACTCGCGATTCCTCGCCTTCGACCAGCCATCAGAAAAGCTCTTGGAATCGACGTGCCGGGTGAAGGGAACGTGGAGCTTGGGAGTTCTCAATAGGTCAAGGCTGGGGGCAACGGAAGCAGCGAACGGCCGGCACGGCCGATCTTCAGTGCAGGAGAGTTCGCTCCGCAAGCCTGCCTACGCGGATTTTGGTTGAGCGGTGGCCAGTTGCTGTTCGCTCTCGCCCGGGATGGGTTCGTGGAATAGAGATTGGATTACCAACATGATGGCTCCCACGACCAGAAAGATGTCGGCCACGTTAAACGTGGCCCATTCAAACTCGCCGAATCGGAAGCGAAAGAAGTCTCGGACAGCCTGGTATGGCTTACCCGTCTCCGGGTGTGTCCAGCCATGAAGAGCCAGTCGGTCGTAGAGATTGCCCAGTGTGCCAGCTGTCACTAGGCCCAGCGTGACGGTCAGCCAGAGGCTGCGAGCGGCCTTGGCGACGAACAGCCAGTAGATGACGCCCAGAAAGGCGACCACACTAAGGATGGCGAATAGCCACGCGAAGCCTTGCCCGATGCCCCAAAGTGCCCCTTCATTGAAGGCTGTGTGGAACTCGAACTTCACCCAGCCATCAATGAACCAGCCAGACCCCTTGTGGACACCATACTTTGCAAAAACGGCTGTTTTTGACCAGAGGTCCAGCGCGGTGCCGCCAACGGTGATCAACAAGAAGATGAGATACCTATTGGCGGGAACTCGATTCATGACATCTCTTCGCGTCTACGCTTACAGTCAATGCAGTTGCGAGCGTAGGGTATTGCGTTGAGTCGCGTCTTGGCAATTCCACATTTTGATGGAGCCTTACCGGCTTCAACACAGTCCTGGCACTGTCCGAAGCTGCCATCCGCAACCCGGCCCAGTGCTTCGGTGATCTCTGCAAGGATCTCCTGGTCGTTCTGAGCGAACTGAAGAGACGCGTCACGTTCCCACGAGTCAGTGCCCACGTCAGCCAGATGGCTGGGGCTGCCTGCTGAACCACCATCGGCCGTCGCAAGAGCTTTTGTGGTTAACAGGTGAACATCTCCGCGGAGCCGGGCCTGAAGAACCAAAAGGGCGTTTTTGTACTTCTCAATGTCAGACTTCTTCATTTGGCGGGCTTTGCTATGACGGAGGAGGGAGGGATTTTCATTATCCGTCGAACAGCACGAACTTCAAGCGCCACTACAACGGATGGATAGCATGGCCGCTGACCGCGCATGAAAAAACCGTGCGATCAAAATGATCGCACGGTCTGGTTTTCGTGTGTTTCAGCCGCGACTATGGGCCGGCAGGGCTGGAGATGCCTCCACCACCGCCACCACCACCGCCGCCGCCGTTGTCATCATCGTCGATCAGAGCAAAGGCTCCGACACCGAGACCGGCTCCAAGCAGAGCACCGAATCCGCCGCCGCCG
>CAZAIB010000037.1:0-49011 GCA_964485095.1 uncultured Planctomycetaceae bacterium
ATTATGCTCTCGTCTCTTTGGCGTGAAAGCACCAGCATCTTCGTACTCCTTACGTTCTATAGTGCTTCCAGAACTCACCGGTTTCCCGGCCTCTGGGTTGGCGGCTTGTTGGGGTCCTTGAGTGACTGAAACCAGTCACATCTCCTCAGTACCAAACATCGTCGCCGGGACCCGTTCCGCCGAAATGTGACACCACAGAAGAGACGCAACTTGTGGAAGCCACGTTAGGAATTCCGCTTGTGACGGTAGTGCGGTCGAACCACCACGGAAGCCGACACCCGTTTTGCAAATCGATGGTCCTAAGCTGCAGACCTTGCCTGTTGGCGGTCAGTTCAGGCGCTCTTGCTGTTGGAAGAAACCCGGTAGGGTTCAGACGCCAGCAGTCTCTGCCGGTCGAGTAGTCTCAGCCGGATCGGGTTGCCACAGTCGGGCGAACGCGCGGCGGATGTCCATGGCCAACACGAAGACGGTTGGAACCAGCACCAGCGTGAAGATGGTTGAGATCAGCATCCCGCCAAGGACCACGCTTCCAAGTCCGCGATACAGTTCGCTGCCGGCTCCGGGGAACACAACCAGTGGCAGCAGTCCCAGGACCGTCGTCATTGTGGTCATGAAGATTGGCCGGATACGCGTGCGAACACTTGCGGGGATCGCTTCGCGTGGAGCCATCCCTTCTTCACGGATGTAGTTTAGTGATTGGTGCACAATCAGAATCGCGTTGTTGACCACGGTTCCAATCAGAATCACAAACCCCAGCATCGTCAGCACATCAAGTGGCTGATAGATAAACAGGTTCAGCACCTTCAAACCAACGATCCCGCCAACGGCTCCCAATGGAACCGTGAAGATGATGACCAGCGGGTACACCCACGATTCGAACAAAGCCGCCATCAACAGGTACGTGATCGCCAAAGCCAGCGCGATGTTCCAGCGAAGGGCTTCCCATGTTTGATTCAGCTTGTCGGCCGTGCCCGAGAGCCTCATGAAGTACCCACCGTCCATGCGGCCTGAGTCTTTCATTGGCTGAATGATCTGGGCGGTGATTTTATCCATCGCTTCTTCAAGCGGTGTTTCGGCGTCCGGCGAAACCGAAATCGTGATCGCGCGTTGGCGGTCTCGGCGGTGAATCTGTTCGGGGCCGCTGCTTAATTCCACGTCTGCGATGGCGCCCAGAGGAACCAACTGTCCGGATGGAGTTGCGATGGGAAGACTTTCCAGATCCTGCGTTCGACTTGCGAACACATCGCTGCCCACGATGGAAAGGTCAATGCGTTCGCCGCCTTGGAAATAGTCGCCCGCGTACGCTCCATCGACCATTGCATCGACCGTATATCCCAGTTGCGTCGCATCGACACCCAGTTCGGCGGCCTGAGTCAACTTTGGCTTCAGGTGCACTTCGGGGCTGGACAGGTCGAGACTTGGTTCCGGACTGGCCTGAGCCTTCGGAAGAATGGTTTCGACTTGTTCAAGAACATCACTGGCGATCGCGATGAGAGTTTCAAGATCCGGCCCGGTGACCTCGATGTCGATATTCCGTCCGCCACCCATTCCGCGGCCGAACAGACTGGACTGTGACGCGCGGCAACGTGTGCCTGGAAACTGCGAACCAATGTCGTTGACCAGCGGGATGAGTTCTCCGACGCGAGTGGGGTCGTGAGCCTGGAAGCCCAGCATGACTCTTTTGCCGCGAGCGGAGAAGAAGTAGTAGTGGATGATGGGGAATTCTTTGGCCAACCCGTCCGGGTCTTCTTGTGGATCTGCATCCCAGAGGGTTTGCATATCCGATTCAACCTTCTCGCCCATCAGCATCAGTTCGTCCATGTTGTAGCCTGGCGGTGGCGACATGAACGCGAAGATGAAGTTACGATCGCCCTCCGGCAGGTACTCAACCTTGGGCCAAAACAGGAATGCCAAACCGACGGACAGTCCAACCAAAACTCCAATCACTGCCAGCGACCGGATGTATCCGCTTTGAATCCAACGGTTCAGGCCGACTATTGAGCCAACACCTTTGTTGCCCATCCCATGCAGGAACCGCGTGACCAGCGAAGCCTTGGGCGTTGTTTGAACCGTGCCATCTGTGTTCTTAGCTTTGTCCGGGTCTGGGTTCCGTCGATCACGAAACAACCGCGCGGATGCAGTTGGGATTACCGCGAACGACACCAGTAGTGACAGTCCCACGGCGCAGCTAATGGCGAGTGCGATGTCGCGGAACAGTTGACCGGCGACTTCTTCGACAAACAGAACCGGCAGGAAGACAGCCACGGTTGTCAGTGTCGAAGCCAGAACCGCCCCGGCGACTTCTTTGGTTCCACCTACGGCAGCGGCAAGTGGTGATTCGCCCAGCTGTCGGTGGCGGTGAATATTTTCAAGAACCACAACGGCGTTATCGACCAGCATTCCAACAGCGAACGCCATTCCGGCCAGGCTAATCACGTTTAGCGATCGACCAAACAGGCCTAAAAGCAGGAACGTGCCCACAATGCTTGTCGGGATCGCCAGCCCCACCACTAATGCACCGCGTGATAACCAGAAGCCGGCGATGAGAATCAGTCCCAGTGTGATCAGGAAGAACCATGGAGACAGATAGGCTGCGGCGACAGCTGACGCTGCGATAAACGGTGTGAACAGCAGAGTCTTCCCGCTGCTATTCAGGAACAGCATCAGCACGATCATGGTCAACGCGCCGCCGACGAAGATGTTTTGCTGAACCAGCCCAATGGCCGAATAGATGTAGTCTGTTTCGTCGTAGTATAAGTAGAGCTGGATGCCCTTTTGCTTCAGCGGGCCTTCGTTAAGTTCCTCGGTCGCGATCTTCAGTCCGTCCATGACCGCCAACACATTCGCGCCGGATTCACGGTTGATGGCACAGCCGGTACTCGAAATGCCGTAGCGCCGAGCGATACTCTCGCGCTTCTTGAAACCAACCTGAACCTCAGCCACATCGCGCAGATAGACGGGAGCGCCGTTTTGGATTGTGAGGATCTGATCCTCGATGTCTTTCTCGCTGCGGAACTGTCCCAGCGTTCGAACGACCCAGCGCCGTTTGCCTTCTTCGAAGTTGCCGCCCGATGTGTCTTTGTTGCGACCACGCAGGATCGAACGAATGGCATCGACGGTCAGTCCCCGCGCGGCCAGTTTCTGAGGATCGACAACAACCTGCAGCTCTTCTTCGCGCCCGCCGTAAACATAGGCATCGGCCACGCCAGCCACACGTTCAAATCGAGCCTCAACGACATTGTCCATGAACCGCTGCATGCGTTCGAAGTCAATTTCCGCGGGAACCAAATCGGCCAGTTCCGGGTATTCGAATCCGAATTCTTTTTTCAGCTGCCGCAGCCGGAACACTTTCAACCCGGGGTTCATGGCGCGTTGAATGCGGTCGAGCTTGTCTTTTAGTTTCGGGTGAGACTTAGCGAACGCCGCGATTGTTTCCGGTTCCGGCGGTCGCGCTGTGATCACGAACCGTGCGATGGCTCGGTCAGAACTGTTGGACGAACTGATGACCGGTTCGCTTGCGTCAATCGGGTATTCGCGAACCTGCTGCAGGCGTGTGTTGACCTTCAGTAGTGCTTCTTCAAGATCGGTCCCGACGTTGAATTCCAGCGAAATTTCGCAGCGGGAATCAGAACTCTCTGACGACATGCGCGTCACGCCTGCGACGGCCTTGAGTTCTTCTTCCTGTGCGAGAATGATCTCGCGTTCGACTTCCGCAGGGCTCGCACCAGGCCAGCGCGTGCTGATCGTGATGACGGGGTTTTCGACGTCAGGTGCGAGTTGCTTGGGCATCTTGAACAGCGAGATCACGCCAAACAAAACAACCAGCAGCACACCCACGCTGACTTTGACGGGGTTGCGAACGAACGCGTCGATTAAGCTCATGAACCCAGTCCGGTTGAAGCAGGCTTGGGAGCTTCAGCGGCTTTCCCGGCGGTCGGAAGTTTCGCGGGCGTGCGAATTTCTGTGACCTTGACCTTCTGTCCGTTTTGCAGGCGTTCGTTACCTCGGATCACAATCTGGTCGCCGGCATTCAGTTGGCCGGAAACTTCAATGAGATCTTCGTCCATCACGCCAAGTCGCACGGGGACGCCGCGCACGGCTGATTCACCAGACTCTTTAACGTGCTTGTCTAACACGAACACGGTTGGTTCTCGTCCACCGAAAACGACTGCGTCTTTTTCGACAAGCATTGCGATTCCCCGTTTGCCCAGGGGCATGTTCGCTCTGGCCAGCATCCCGGCTTTGATGGCCGGAACGTTCTTGTCGATCGTGTTTTTAACTCGAATTCGAACCGGGAAGCTGCGCGATCTTAAGTCGGCTTGTGGAACGATGTTGACGATCCGGCCTGGGAAGAACTCACTTGGAACAGATGGGATGGTGACCTGCACGTTCGCCCCGATCTTCAGGTTCGCCAGGTACTTCTCCAGTACAAATACTTCTACTTCAACATCGCTTAGTTCAATAACTTCCGCGATTGGATCGCCGCGACCAAGCCACTGGCCAACCTGACAGTGAGCCTGAGAGATGTAGCCATCGAACGGTGCGACGACGGTGTGCCTGGCGATTTGTTCTTCGATGAGGTTGACTTGTTCTGCCTGAAATTCAACGCGTGCTCGGCTGCCGTCGATTTGTTCGGGCGGGTTGCCGTTCTTTAATAACGCGTGCCGAGCCTGGGCTGCTGCGTGATTCGCTTTTGCCGTTTGGTAGCTGGCGGTGACGTCCTGGAACTGTTCGGCGTTCATCGCCTTGCGCGAGTGCAACGTCTTGGCGCGTTCGTACCTCGACTTTGCGGAATTGAGTGAGGCGACTGTTGCTGCCAACATGGCGGCGGCTTCAGCAATCTGTTCAGGCCGGGCGCCGTTCTTGAGTTCGTTAAGTGCGGCGGTTCGGTTGGCCAGTTCGGCTTTGGCCGCGCGAAGGCTGATTTCCAGTTGGGTGGTCCTGAGGCGAGCCAGAGTTTGCCCCTTCTTCACGGCCTGGCCGCGTTGAACAGCGTACTCAAATACGCGGCCATCAACAGCGCTGCCAACGGCGCTCCGACGCGCGGGGACAACGGTTCCGACCAGCGTCTGGCCTTCGGCAAGTTCTCGTTCGACAACCTCTGTCACAATAACCGGCGAACTTTGCGGCTCCTCATCCTGAGCGGCAGCTCGGGATACGGCAGCGAAGGACAACGCTAGCAAGAGTGCGATTTTGGCGGAGCGAGCCATGGGCGGGCAGATGCGGAAGAGAGAGACAACTAATGGGGCGAGTATAGCCCCTTTATCAGCGAAGTCATTAGTTGGGTTCCTTACAGAACCATTGCCGGGGTTGGTCTGTCTGACGTTTGGCCACAATCGTCCCGGAATTGCCGTACTTACCTGATCGGACCAACCGGAAAAATTTACTCAACCCGCACAGTCGGAACGCCGAAGATGATGATGGGCCCGAGTTCCGTGAGGGTGAGATGCGTACAAACTGTTGCAGGAGCCTGACTCTTACCGTCGTCGCCACCGTCGCATGCGCGCAGGGTCTGGCATGGGGTCAGTCACCAGTCATCAAGGTCAAGACGGCTCCGACATACGTTCCACAGCAGGTGCCGCCCGCACCCCCGGAGTCTCCATTTGGTCCGGTGACCAACGGCGACAATGTGGCCGAACTGGATCGGATGGCGCCACGACACAAGGTTGCTCCGACGCCGCCAAATCCCGACGCGTTGCCGCCGTTGCCTAACCGGCCTTCGATTCCAAACCCAGTAACTCGACCACCATTGGTTCCGGCTCCTTCGAACCCGCCGCCATCCCCAGCGCCTGCGAGTCGCGTGCCTTTTGGTTCGACGCCTTCGGGTCAGCCGATCTCGATTCTGCCCTCCGAATCTCCGAATACTACGCTTGGTCTTCCGCAGCCGCTTGTGTCGCCCACACTTCCGTCGCCAATACCAGACGCGGGACTATCCGCGACTAACGCGGCGCCAGTCCCAACGCCGGCCGCTCCAGTCGCAACGCCAGCTGCGCCGACCCCGCTGTCAGTGCCTTACAGTGAGTACATAGACAACTCAGCATCGGGCAGTTACCTACAGTCACCCAGCAGTCCGACGTACCGCGATGCTGTCACGGCTGCTCCACCGATCACTCACCAGCGCCGCGGCTGGTTCAATCGCGACACCGGGTTTCTGCGAGTCAACACGCCGTTGTCTTTCCACATGCTGGATTTTCAGAACCGGCAAACGGACAAAGAAGTTCGCGTCCTTGAAGACGGCGTTCAGGCTGTTCGAGGACCAAGCATCACGATCGGAGCACAGCTGCGGGCATCGGGTCTGTACGGTCGGACGGACACTGCTGACCAGTTTTCGTACTTTGGTCGTTCCCCTGAGGATTTCGTTGGGAACACGGCGACCGACATCCGATTGCTGCAGACCAACCAGTCGGTGGTCATTCACGCCAACAGTTGGGCCCACGGCTACGTGGAGACGCTGTTCACAGATGGAGCATCGTTTCACCAATTTGACGATGACGGCTTCCAGGTTCGTCAGGCGTATATTCTTCTGGGCGATTTGAATCAAAGCCCATTCTACGCGTTCCTTGGAAAGAAGAATGTTTCGTTTGGTGATTTCGGAACGCTAAGCCCATTCAGTCAGGCCCTGCCCTGGCACTACTTCGGTGCGATCGCAGAAGGTGGTGGCTTGGGTTACACCGGCAACGGACTGCGGGCTCAGGTCATGGCTCTGTCCGGTGGTCAGGGGACTCGCGTGGTGGATTCGGAAGAGGACGGACATATCAACAACTTTGCCGCCAACATTCGCTACGACTGGGAAGTCAGCCCGGATCTCGCGTTCGGAATCGGAGGCGGCTATCTGCACGGAACAATCTACGACGCGGCGATTTCGGATCCCATCGATCCCACCGCGTTCGGGCCTCGCAATGGTGCGTGGGATGTGAACGGATCGGTGCACGTTGGAGCTCTGCGGATGGCCGGTGAGTTCGTGCAGACAGAAGATGGGTGGCCATCGACGGGCCGTCGTGTCAGTGCGTGGCGGGCCGAAGCGGCTTACGATTTCCTGTACGGCAACACTCCGTGCGTGCTGTCCGGCAGCTTTGGCGAAGGGAACCAGGGCGCGTCTGGAACCGAGTTCGAGTTCAATCGGCAGTTGGTCGTTGGCCTTCGTATTCAGCCCAGTCCGAACGCGTTCTTTACCTTTGAGTACGTTCGAAGTACCGGCTTCGCGCCGCTTGTTGACGTGACAACAGCCAGCGATCGCAGCGCCGAACAGAACTCAGCCGTCTTCGGGTTGGTTCTGGCGATCTAGCTTCCCTGCTGGTTCTTCTTGCTAGCGTCCATTTGCTGTCTCTGTTCTTTCAGCCGTACAGCGTGCTGTTTGCGACACTCCTTGCAGCGTGTGGCTGTCACGTACAGAGAGCCCTTTGCGACTTCGTAGAACCACTTCTGTTGCTGTGGGGTCCACGCGTCTTCGATGCCACAGTCGCGGCACGTGAATTCGACTTCAACGTAGAACTCTCGCCGAGCCCCTCGCGAACTCCCGCGTGCCTGCCGCGACGTGTCTGCCGCAATCGCGCCGGGCGGCAGGCCTCCTTTGGCAATGCGACGTTTTTCTCTGCGGCGGCTCATGCAATACGTGTCCTGGGTATGGTTCTTACGCAGAAACGATAGTCTGGCGGCCACGCGCTTGTCGATGCGTCTGACGCGCGCAGCAAGGGTCGGACTTCCCCGTTTTGCGGGCGACGGTTGCACATCGACCTTAGCGGTTCCCGAGTGGTGTTTCGGTTATCAAATGCCACCAGAATATGACGCCGGACAATAGCAGAGACATGATGACGAAACTTATGGTTGCGCACGCGATCAAAGCGCAGCCGTCCCTGTGTTTTTTGCTGCGTTGACGGCTTCCGGAAAGCTGTCGATTCGCTGCACGAAGCGGAGAACGTAGTCAGTCTCGCCTTCAACGATTTGTTCGTGTTCTGTGAACGCGGGGCCGCTGCGAGTTTCGTCGTCAGGTATTGGTGCGGCAGCAGCCTCTAAGAAGGCTGCTGCGAATTGCAAAAGACCGTCACGATTACCGGTGAGCCACAACTCTGTTTTGTCACCGGACAGCTTTGAACATCCAGCGTCGTAGTCGCATTCAGTTTCAAGCCTGGACACGATGTCGAGTAACTCGTTGTCGTCCATGTGGGATGCCTGATGTTTGGTGGAAGATTAAGCGGGACCGCCCTCATCGGAATTTATGGAGAATTCCCCAGCCACTAGCATTGGTCACCTCTCCCGCTTGCGGGAGAGGTCGCGGTCTCAGCCGCGGGAGAGGGCCAAGCGCAACCACTGACAAATGAGAATTGACAAATAGCAAATGACAAATGCCGCAGGGTCGATTTGTCATTTCTTATTTCACATTTGTCATTGCTGACACCCGACAACGCCACCCTGACAGCGGTTTCCGCCGCGGCTGGGCTCCTGGGTTTGCGATGTACCCCGGTTGTTGTGTGTGCGCTGCCCCCCTCTCCCGAGCTTACAGCTCGACCTCTCCCCCAAAAGGGGGCGAGGTGATAGGCCATCGTCACCACTACATCATCACCCGGAGGTAAACCCCTCAACCTCAGTCGCCTCACCTACCGGATACCGATCGAACGGAACGTTCGCGTTCGCGTTGGTGTGTTTAGGCGGCGTTGCGGAGGGAACGCATTAGGCGTTCGAAGTCGTCGTTGGAACCGAAGTGGAGGACGACTTTGCCGGTGTCTTTTGTCTTTAGAGCGATCTCGACTTTGACGCCCAGCTTCTCGCGTAGCTGGTCCTGGAGAGACGTGACGTGAGTTGATGGTTTTGGTCGTGGAGCCGGTGTGGAACGCGCCGCGGTGGATGGGGCGGCTTTGGGTTCCGGGTTCAGGATTTCGCGGACAGCTTGTTCTGTTTTGCGGACCGACCACTGTTCGCTTTGGATGAGCTGACTGATGGCGGATTGTTGTTCGGCTGGGAGAGCCAGTAACGCGCGGGCGTGGCCGCCGGTGATGAGGTTGGACTTTACCGCGTTGCGGACGGGTTCGGCCAGTTCCAGCAGGCGCAGGATGTTACTGACTGTGGAGCGGTTCATGCTGAGGTGCTGGGCGAGTTCTTCTATGGTGCTTTCGAAGTGGTCAAGGTACTCGCGGAACGCTTCGGCTTTTTCCAGAACGTTTAGGTCGCGGCGTTTGAGGTTCTCTTCAATCGCGGCTTCGCAGGCGCCGCGATCGTCCATCTTCATGACGCGGCAGGGAACCGTTGATAGCTGTGCGCGTTGAGCGGCGCGCCAGCGGCGTTCGCCGGCGATGAGCTGGTAGCCGCCGTTAACCATGCGGACCAGCAGTGGTTGAAGAACACCGTGCTGGCGGATGCTTTCCGCGAGTTCTTCCAGTCCGTCCTCGTCAAACTCTTTGCGAGGCTGGTACGGATTGGTTTCGATGAGTTCCAGCGCGATTTCGTCGGAGATAGTGTCAGCTTCGTCCTTGTCGCGCATGGCGGACAGGGCGGCCGGTTCTTCCATGTTGCTGGGGTCGCCAGAACCAAGTAGCGCGTTGAGGCCGCGGCCCAAACGCCGTTTCAAACCGGTTTCCTGCTCAGCAGGCATTGCAACTTCCATCTTACCGCTCCATCCCTGGAGAATTCTCGCTGGCCATCCTTGACCGGCTCGAGTTGGCTGGAACCGCTGTGTGAGAGAGGAACCGACACCAAGGTTTGTCATCGGTCTCTGTCGGTGTCTGTATCCACGAGGCTAGCGAACATACCGGTCGGTTAAACCTGAGAGTACGGGGTATTTGCGTGGAATTGGCAGCTGTCAGTGAACGGGGTGTGTTGAGTCGGTTCGCGGCTGCTGGCTGAACCGAGACGCCGGACTGTCAGCCTGGTTTAGAACCACGATGGCAGGCCGATTGGTTTTTGCCCGGATTTCCCTCGGAATGGACTTCGTACGGCAACTAACTGAACCGCACAGCTGCGTGGTTGCACGGTAATAACTACGCCGTTGGATTCTCATTGCCGGTGAGCGTGCGTTCTCTGTCCCATGTTGGAAGACAGTGAGTGGGCCAGCATAGTAGACTGGGAACTTCAGTACGGTCAGCACCATCCTAACCACGTCGATCAGCAGGATTTGCGAGTTTCCGGCTCTGAGTTGGGATCGGATATATATAGCAGGGGCGAACAACATGCAGGTGGATGTCCACCAGATTAAAGAACAGGTCGCGGGCAAAGCGGATCTGATTCACAAGCTGAATGCGGAATTGGGGAAGGTCGTCTACGGGCAGCGGGTCATGATTGACCGCCTGCTTATTGGAGTACTGACGGGCGGGCACATTCTGCTCGAGGGTGTTCCAGGTCTGGCGAAGACGACGGCCATCAATGCTCTGGCTGACGCTCTCTCGACGTCATTCAAGAGGATTCAGTTTACCCCGGATCTGCTGCCAGCGGATTTGATCGGAACAATGATTTACGTTCCGTCCGACGGCAGTTTTAAGACTCGACAAGGGCCCGTGTTTTCCAACTTCGTTCTGGCCGACGAAATTAACCGCGCGCCTTCGAAGGTGCAGTCGGCTTTGCTGGAAGCGATGCAGGAAAAGCAGGTCACGATTGGCGACGAGACGTATCCGTTGCCCAGCCCGTTCCTGGTGATGGCGACACAGAACCCGATTGAGCAGGAAGGAACCTATCCGCTTCCGGAGGCTCAGGTCGACCGGTTCATGTTGAAGGTGTGTGTGACGTACCCCGAACGCGAAGTCGAGCGGCGGGTTCTGGACACGGCGATGGACGGCAACAGTCTGAAAATCGAACCGGTGTTGTCAGCAGACGACATCTTCGGAATGCAGGACGTTGTGCGGATGATTTACACCGACGACCAGTTGAAGAACTACATCCTGGAACTGGTTCAGGCCACGCGGGCGCCGCAGGATTACAAGCTGGGCGAACTGAAACCGTACATTGAATTCGGCGCGTCACCGCGAGCGTCAATCTTTCTTGGTTTGGCTGCGCGAGCGAACGCGTTTCTTAACGGCCGTGGTTATGTGACTCCGCAGGATGTCAAAGACATTGCTGTTGATGTGTTGCGGCACCGTGTGATCCTGACGTACGAAGCAGAAGCTGAACAGTTGACGTCGGACGACATCGTCAAGCGAATCTTGAACGCGCTGCCTGTGCCGTAGGCTCGATGGCCATGCTACCAGTGTTGCGAAGTCACGGGCCGAGCGGGCCCCATGTTACGTTGGTTCGGGTCGGGGCTCGGACAATGAGATTTGAAATCAGGAATGTTCTGGCCATTCAGAAAACGTGAACCGCAGACTGTCGATTTGATCGGAACCGATCAGACCGTGAATGAGATTCTGCGCAAGGTGCAGCGGATTCGTTTGGTGGCGAACCGGTCTGTCGATGACTTCATGGCGGGTCAGTACAAGAGTGTGTTCCGCGGTCGTGGGATGGAGTTCGATGAGGTTCGGGAGTACCAGCCCGGCGACGATGTGCGTTCGATTGATTGGAACGTGACGGCTCGCGAGGGTAAGCCGTACATCAAACGCTACTGCGAAGAACGCGAACTAACGGTGATGTTTGTGTTCGACGTCTCGGCGTCCGGCGTGTTTGGTTCGGGCAGTCAGTCAAAGTTTGATTTGCTGATTGAAGTCTGCGCGTTGTTGATGTTTTCGGCGATTCGGAACAACGACAAGGTCGGGCTGGTGACTTTTGCTGATGAGGTGCAGGTGTACCATCCGCCGTCGAAGGGTAAGAGCAACGTCTTGCGGTTGATCCGGGAGTTGATCAGCACGAAACCTGTCACGGCTGCAGCAAAGTTGGACCCGGCGCTGGAGTTTCTAAACCGAGTTCAAAAGCGCCGTGCGGTGGTGTTTTTGGTGAGCGATTTTCTGGGCATGCCAGCGGACAAGAATCTCGCAATAACGCGGCGGCGGCATGATGTGGTCGCGGTCACGGCCTCTGATCCGCGCGAGCATGAGTTCCCGAATGTTGGCTTTGTGACGCTGCAGGATCCGGAGACCGGGCAGCTGCGAGAAGTCGATACATCCAGCCGCCGCGTGCGCGAAGAGTTCGCGCAGCGGGCTGTCGAACGCGAAGAGGTCCTGTCGGCTCAGTTGAAGCGAGTGGGTGTTGATCGTCTGCCGGTGATGACGGACGAACCGTATGTGCAAACGTTGCAGCGGTTCTTTCGGATGCGCGAAAGGCGGACACGATGAGTGGGTGGTTGTCAGGGCACAGTTCTCGGGTGTCAGCGATGACAAATGGCAAATGTGAAATAGGAAATGACAAATTGGGCTTGGGGGATTTGTCATTTGCTATTTGTCAATTCTCATTTGTCAGTGGTTGCGCTTGGCCCTCTCCCGCGGCTGAGACCGCGACCTCTCCCGCAGGCGGGAGAGGTGGCAGGGTTTGGTTGGCGGTTTGTTTGAGTTTGGTGTTACTGGGGTTGTGTGGGTGTTCTTCTAAGGCGGTGGTTGAGGCGGTGGAGGATGAGACCGCTTCGGCGATTACGACGGAAACTTCGCGGGGACCGGTTTCGCTGCAGGTTCGGTTCTCTCCCGAATCGCCCAGTCTTTCGGATGAGGTGACGTTGTCGATTACGATTCGTCGTGACGAGCAGTACTCGGTGTTGCCGCCAGAGATGAAGGATCTGTTTGAGGATTTTCTCATCAGTGACTTTGACACACGGCTGCCGCGGACGGAAGACGGCAAGATTGTGGTCGAACACGTCTACACGCTGGAACCGCTGACGCCCGGTGAGGTGACGCTGGAGGCCATTCCGTATCGGTTTAGGGCGGGCAAGGATTCTGAACCGGTTGTTGTCGAGACGGAACCGTTAATTGTTCAGGTTCGGACGATGTTGGATTTGGACAACCCATCGCTTACGGATCTGGCGGACCCGCAGGATCCGTTGATGTTGGCACCCGATCCGTACCGTCACGCGTACTGGATTGCGGGCGGCGTTTTGTTGGCGGGGCTGCTGATTTTCGCCTGGCTGAAACGAAAGAAGAAGCCGGTTCCAGTGGGGCCCGTTCTAACGCCAGCCCAGATCGCGCGGCGGGACCTTGATGCGCTGCGGGTTTCGGGGCTTGCGGAAACGGATCACAAGGAATTCTATGTCGAACTAACCGGCATCGTGCGCCGGTATGTTGAAGGCACGACCAACATTCGCGCGCCGGAGCAGACGACTGGGGAGTTCCTGCGGGAAATTGAACAGCGGCGGTTGTTCTCTACCAGAGAGCAGGAGAAGTTTCGGTACTTCTTGGAAGCGGCTGACCTTGTGAAGTATGCGGCTCAGACACCCGGTGAGGAAGAAATCGGTGCGAGCTGGCGGACGGCTGAGGCGTTTGTCGTAGAACGCGTGGTTGATGGAACTCAGCCAGCAGTTGTTGTGGCTGCGGAGGATGTGGTCTCGTGAACATCGATCGCTTCAATGATCCCTTGTGGTTTCTCGCTTTGCTGTGCCTGGTTCCGCTTGTCGTGCGGATGTTTACTCAGCGGCGTCAGGTGTCGGTTGTGTTTTCCAGTCTTAGCATTCTGGACGGCGTCGGGCGTTCGTGGCGTTCGCATGTGCGTCCGTGGTTGATGTGGCTGCGCATAGTGGGGCTTGTTTGTGTCGTGGTCGCGTTGGCTCGACCGCAGAAAGGAATTAGCGGGTTTCGCGAACGTCGTGAGGGCATCGCGATCCAAATTTGCCTGGACCGTTCGACATCAATGTCCGCGCAGGATTTTGAACTGAAGGGCGACCTGGTGTCGCGTCTGAAGGCGGTGAAGGAAGTCATCCGGCAGTTTGTCGCGGGCGATGGCGAGACAAATCTGGCAGGTCGTCCTGACGATCAGATTGGGTTAGTCGCGTTCGGTGGTTTTGCTGAGGTGCGATGTCCGGAGACTCTGGACCACACTGTCTTCCTGGATATTCTCAAGAAAGTGCAGCTACCAGAACCGGTGCGCAATCCGGATGGTTCCATTTTGAGTGCGGGCTACAGCCTGTATCAACAGGAAGGCGCGACGGCGATTGGTGATGCGCTGGCTTTGTCGGCTGACCAGTTGCGGACTTCGGATGCGAAGAGCAAGGTGATTATCTTGCTGTCCGATGGCGAACATAATGCGGGCGTGTTGAGCCCGGATCAGGCGGTTGCAATTGCGAAGCAGTTTGGCATTCGCGTTTATTCAATTGGAGTTGGTTCCACTGGTCGGCGGTTCGTCAGAGTCATCGATGCATTCGGCACTGTGGCGTACCGCCCAATGGATTTACGGCTGGACCAGAAAACGTTGACGAAGATCGCGGAAGAAACCGGCGGCAAGTATTTTCATGCGGACAACACAGCATCGTTATTGGATGTCTACAAAGAGATTGACGCGTTGGAGAAGACGTCTACCGAAGGCACGATCTACCGCGACTACCGTGAACTTTGTTTTCCCTGGTTGCTGGCGGGCGTATTGTTGATTGCGACTGAAATTGTGCTGGGCACAACGGTGTTTCGGGGGATTCCATGATTGATTGGTTCCAACCGAACTGGCTGCTGACACTTTGGCTGGTGCCTGTTGTGGCGTTCCTGCTGTTTGCGACAGCTCGTTGGCGTCGCCGGGCGGCTGAGCGTTTTGCTGCGGCTCCGATGTTGAACCGGCTGGCTCCGCAAGCCGACGGTGGCAGGCGGCTGGCGAAGGTCGTCCTGGTGACGGTGGCCTTGATCTGTCTGTTGTTGGCGATGGCGCGGCCTCGGTACGGGACTTACATGCAGGATATCTCGACCAGCGGAACGGACATTTACATTCTGCTGGATGTGTCGCGATCGATGTTGGCCGAAGACGTGAAACCGAACCGATTAGAACGCGCGAAGTCGGACGTGCTTGATTTGGTGAATCGCCTGCAGGGTGATCGCATCGGGTTGATTGCGTTCGCGGGCACACCGGTTCTTAAGGCTCCACTGACGTTGGATACGGATTTCTTTCGCGAACAGTTAAACGCGGTCAGCACCGACGCGACTCCGCGAGGCGGCAGCATGCTTGGTGACGCGATTCTTAAGTCGTTGGAGTCCATGGAATCGCGGTACGATCGACAGCAGGTGCTTGTGCTGATCACCGACGGCGAAGACCAGAATTCGTTTGTGCAGGAAGCGGCAATCGCCGCGGCGGAACGCGATGTTCGGATCATTTCGGTCGGGATTGGCGATCCGAACGACGGGGCTCGAATTCCGGTTCGATCGAAGTCCGGAGCGCTGTCATACTTGCAGTACAACGGTCAGGAGGTTTGGTCGGTTCTGCGTGAGGAAACATTGAAAGAGCTGGCTCAGAGGACGGGTGGAGCCTACATTCCGGCTCGAACCAGTGTGTACGATTTGGGTGACATTTACGAAAATCATCTGTCGGCAATTACGCGATCGCAAAGGGATGTGCAGAAGCGTCGGCGGTTGCGAGAACGGTTCCAGCTGTTTGCCGGGATCGCGTTTTTCTGTCTGGTGATTGACGGACTGTTGTCAGCTTTTGGTGTTCAATTTGGTTCATCGCAGCGTGCAATGAAGTCATGAGTTTTCAGAGTTTGTCTATGTCTACTCGAGTTCAACAATTGGAACACGTTCGGTGTCGGACTGAGTTGGTTCGATGGGGGCTGCTTGTCTGCGCGATACTGGCGATTGGTGGTGACTCGGATGTGGTTCGAAAACGAGTTAAGCAGGGAGTCGAACAGTATCGGAAGGCGAGATACAGCGATGCTGCCAAAGCGTTTGCCGACGCGGAGTTGCTGAGTCCGGAAAACCTGACCGTTAAGTTCAACAGGGCGTGCGCGGAGGCTCGAATCCGAAACCGGGCGGACGCGTTAAGTTTGTATCGCCAGGCGGCGGCGACGCGCGATCCGAAACTTGCTGCGGCTGCTCACTACAACCTTGGCAGTCTGGAAGCGTTGGAAGCGCAGGGCGTTTTTGGCGGTGCGCCTGAGAGTGTGTCGAAGGCCGAGCGCGAACGTGGGATGGAACGCCTGGCGGATGCGGTGAGTCACTTTCGCAATAGCTTGAGCGCCGATCCTTCCCGGACTGACGCCCGCCGCAACATTGAAGTCATTCGGGCGTGGCAGGCGAAGATGCGGAAGATCTGGAAAGAGAAAGATCAGAAGAAAGACCAACAGCAACAGGAGCCTGAGGAATCGCTGACTCAGGTTCTGGTCAAGCTGGACAAGGCGCAGCAGGCGGCGTTTGAGAAGAACTCAGCGGGAAGAACTCGGCCGGACAAAAGTACGCTGCTGCAACTGCAGTCAGAAGCGTCGTCAATGGTTCCGGATCTGAAAGAGAAAGTCGAGAGGCAGTTCGGATCGAACCAACAGGTTCCGGAAGAGCAGCAAGAGGCGGTCGAGCAGGCGCGTCAGTTGTTTGATCAATTGACGCGGCAGGTCGAAACGGCCACGGACGGTGCGGTGACCGCGCTGGATGGCGATCAGGGTGATGAGTCGATTGGGTTCCAGGTAGACGCACTTGATCGCGTGAATCAGATGTATGCCATGCTGGGGCAGTTTCCTGAGCATGTGACTCATTCACTGGGCCTGCAGGAAAAGCTTGCGGCTGCTGGAAGTTTCCCGGCTGAGCCAGAAGAGGTTCCGATTCGAGATGGGAACTCATTGCTTGAACGACAAAGTCGGGTCGGTTTGTTGGCTCAACAATTGCCGCAGAAGGCCAAACTGTTTCGCGAGGCGTTGGAGCAGCAGCAAGCTCAGCAACAGCCGGTTCAGCAGGACCCGGCACAACCGCAGGATACGAAGGCACAGGAACGCAACGAAGGCTACCTGACGGCGGTTGAGCGAGCGATTGAGCTTGGCCCGGCGCTAAATGCAGCGATTGAATCCGCTTCGAAGGAGCTGCTGGTTCAGCAAGTGTCTGCAGCCAGCCCGCACATGAAAGAGGCGCTCGAGATCCTGAGGAAGATCGCGGAGACCCTGCCCAAGGACGACCAGGGCGGGGGTAACGGCGATCAGGATGAGAACAAGGACGATGACAACGACGAGGATTCAGGCGAACAGGACCAGCCAAGCCCCAAGACGGCCGACGAGGACGAAGAGCTGGACGACAAAGATAAGAAACAGCAGCAAGACCAAGAACAACAACAGCAGCAGGAACAGGAGATTCGCGATAAGGAGGCGGCAGAAGCGCTGATGCGACAGGTTCGTGATCGTGAGCAGGAGTTCAAGAGCCTGAAGGAACAGCTTCGTGCAATGCGCTTGCGGCGATCTGCAGTGGAGCGCGACTGGTGAGATTGGTTCAGCCGGGTGTTGTTGGTTCGCGACTTGTGTTCGCGACGTTCTGTGTGCTGATGACGTGTGCGCCGCGGATCGCGTTCGCTCAGAAGGTCGTCGCGCAGGTCGAATCGAATAGTGTGTATCTCGGGCAGCCGTTCGACTACCAGGTGCGCGTGGGCGATGTGGAGGACGCTGAGCTTCAACCGTTTGTATCAGACGACTTCACGTCCAAACTGCGCGGCCAGCCGATGACGCAGAGCAGCATGACCATCTTGAATGGCGCTGTCAGCAGATCGGTGACGACGATCTTCACCTATTCGTTGACGCCGAAGAAGGCTGGCACGTTTGTGATCCCGGCACCGGTGGTCAAAGTCGGCGGGCGGGACATTCGTGGAAAAGAAATCACGATTGAGGTTGTCGGTCCTACGGATAGCAAACTGTTCAAGATGCGCAGTCGTGTTGTGCCGCCTCGGGTTTATCCCATGCAGGAGTTTACAGTTGAATTGGACATCGATCTGCGCGCGTTGGACAAGCCGTATGCGATGCTGAGCCCGGTTTCCAGCCGAGTGCTAAATCGACCGGCGCAGTTGACGATTCCGTGGTTTGCTGATTCGTCGCTGCCGACTGAGGTGCGCGGGACGGAACCGGTTGATCTGCATCTACGGGCGATCCAAACCAGAGACCGCTCTGGCTTCAGTATTAATGGAATGAGACAGTTTTCGGTGCTGACATTTCTACCAACGGAAGAGAAGTTCAAACCGGAGACGGCTGCGGACGAAGACGACGCCGAAGAAGACCCGCGTGAGTGGTTCCGCTACACGTTTAGACGCAGGCTCTTCGCTGAACGACCGGGCGACTATGAGCTTGGTTCTGCCGCGTTGCAGGGGCGGCTGGCCAATTCGATTGCGGACAATCAGGTGTCGTTGGCGTCTGTGTTTGGAGTGTCCGATCCTGTGTCGGTGGAAGTGTTGCCGGTGCCTTTGAAGGGGCGTCCCGATTCGTGGTGTGGTGTGATTGGTGACCTGGATGTGCAAAGTCAGATTGTTCCAACAGACGCTCGTGTTGGACAACCGTTGACGCTGACGTTGGTGCTGACCGGCACCGGTTCGTTAAACGATGCGTTTGCGCCGGACCTGACGAAGATCGAAGAAGTGAACCAGTCGTTTCGTGTCTACGATTCGACATCGAAAGCGACCGGCGGCGGTCGCACGTTTACCTACAGCCTGCGTGCGAAAGAGGCCGGTGAGATTGAGTTCCCACCGATCGAACTTGCCTGGTTCAACCCGTTGCGTGAGAAATTCGTGACTGGCAAGACGTCACCGATTCCGCTCACGATCGCAGAGTCAGAGGTGCTGGCGCCGGAGAATATTATCGCCGGTCAAAACCGTCTTCAGGGTTCCGTGCTGGAGGCGACTGCTAACGGTCTGGCTGCCAATTTGCCCACGCTGGATGTTCGAGGGCTTCGGCCCCAGGTGTGGTTCGCGACATGGGGCGGTATCGCCGCGCTGACAGTTTTGACACTGGTGCTGACAGGCAGAGAGGCGTCCGCGAAAGCGAAGCAGAAGGTACGGTTGAAGCAACGGTTGGCTGTTGCTGAAGGCCGACTTGCAGATGGAATCGATCGACTGGCCGCGAACGACATCAGCGGTACCGCGGCAATACGTGAAGCGATCAACGGTATCGTAGGCGCGATGTCCGATTCGGAACCGGACGGTATGACGACTGAAGAAACGGTTGCGCGGTTAAAGGCGGCGGGGGTTGAAGCGGAATTGGTCGGCAAGACGGACCAGTTGCTGCGGGTGTGCGATGCATCGCGGTACGGCGGGCTTGGCGGTTCAATGTCCGAACTGCAGACTCAGGCCACTGATGTTGTTGCCGGGCTTGCGAAAGTCGCCAGGCGTATGGGGCCGGACGCGTGAGTCGATTTCGATACCAGTTGGTTCTGGCGGCCGCCGCGTTCAGCTTGCTGATGGCGGGATGTGCTGGCGAGGCGTCTGTTGAGCAACGAAAGCGGTTCAATGACGCCGAGATTGCGTTCCAAAATGCAGACTCTGAGGAGCAGTACCTCCGTGTGGCGGGCAGCTATCAGCAGCTTCGTGATGAGGGGCTGCGGTCGGTTGCGGTGTTGTTTAATCAAGGCAATGCCTTCGCGCGGGCTGAACAACACGGGCATGCGATCGCGTGTTACCGCCAAGCGTTGCGACTGGAACCAAACAACAAATCAATCAGAGGCAACCTGGAACTTGCCATGAACCAGACGGGCGCGGCGGAACCGCCCGTTGGCTGGGTAAGGCGGATTATGTTCTGGCACGGTTGGCTGGGCTATGAGTCGCGGTTCTACGTGGCGACAGTATTGACTGTGCTGACAAGTCTGCTGCTGATTGTCGCTCGGCGAACGCGTTCCTGGTTGGCTTCGCGCGTCGGCCTGGGGTTGCTGCTTGTTTCGCTGGCTGTTGTCGCGAGCGCGGTTTACGGGTGGTATCGGATTGAGGCGACGCAGTGGGGCGCGGTTGTTGCCGACGGCGTTGTGCCGCGAACCGGCAACGGTGCGAACTATGGTCCGGCGTTTAATCAGCCGGTACCTGGCGGGACGGAGTTCTCTGTGTCTGAGCAGCGAGGCGACTGGTTGAGCATTGTGATTCCCGGAGTCGGCGATGGCTGGGTGGAGTCCGACCAAGTCGTTGTCTACTGACGAACTCGCGCGCGATGATGTGGCGGGTTGATGGGTTTCTCGGGTCGTCAGTGATATTCACTTGGTGGGTCCGGGGATCGGGGAACCGAAGTCTCGCGGGCATTTGTGTTCAAAATCCGCGATCCTTGGTCCGGTTATTGGGGTCCAGCTGTCACGTCTGAACTTCGGCTGAGGATTTGGGCGCTTAAACCCAAGCGAGATCAGAGATTCGCGCTGCAGCCGCAACAAACAGACTTTATTTGAACTCCCCCGACCGATATATTTGGACAGTAGATGCCGCGTTCGAGCTGACCGCCTTCCCACCCTCCCATCCTACCTCGTCTCCCACCCCGGTACCCCACCGACACCAAGAGCTCGCGCGATACTGAAGGACTTTGCAACATGCCTGTTTCCGTAGATTGTGAGTGCGGTTTCTCGTTTCAAGCTGCTGATAAGTTTGCGGGTAAGCTGGTTCGCTGCCCCGAATGTTCTGGGACTGTGAAAGTAGCGTCCTCCACCGTTTCACGTTCGGCAGCGCTACGTGCGCAGCGGCGTGAGAAGTCAGCGGAGCCAACAAAGGCGGCCGAAGCGAAGCCGAAGTCACGGCCATCACGTCCGCAACGACCGGCCGGTTATCGTAAGAAAACTGCTGGCAATAGCACCAACACAATCATGATCGCGGGAGGCGTCACGATTGTGGCGTTGTTGGGCATCATCGGTTTCATGGCGATGAGCCGCGGCGAGGAAGCGATCTCCAATAATCCAGATCGAATCATCGTTGGGACGCCGGAGAAGCCGGGCGGTTCTGTTGATTTGCTTGCGAAGGCCCTTGAGGAAGATCGTGCTCAGCGAGAACAGGAAGCACGGTTGGCGAAGGCGAAAGAAAAATCGGAAGCGAAAGTCAAAGCCAGCGCGCCGTCGGCTTCGGGAGCCGGAAAGTCCGGCTTATCGAAGTACACTGCGATTGAGGGGCCTGACCGTTCTGGTTCGGGAACCAAACAGGCTAAGTCGGTTGATTTGACCGCGCAGGTTGGCGATCGAATTTCGTGGTTGTTTGATAATGGGCGCGGGTTCGCTCGCAAAGAAGACATGTGGGTCTACAGCGGAGATCCTCGAGCGATTGGTATCAAGTCGCGGAGCTCGGTGGTTGGTCTTGTGTTCCATGAGACGCTTCGAACCGATTCATTCGTGGAGCTGTTTAACGCTGAGAAGATGCTTCGCGTTCGCCTGAAGCAGTCGGAGTTCATCGCGTTCGACCTCAGGAACAAAACTGAGACACCGATGGATGGCGGCCGATTCAGCAACTCAACTGCTGACGCGAGTTCGTGGTTGACCGACTTCAGTGTTCCCACCAGTCATGAACCTGAAACCGCGATTGAAGCGGGCGACCTGCCGAGTCTTATCGCGGCGGTCGAAAAACAAGTCGCGCGAATCGATGTGATTACTGAGCAGGGGAAGGTTGCCGGCAGTGGATTCCTGTCCGATGCCAGCGGCCGCATTGTGACTAACTACCACGTTGTCGAAGGAGCGACCAACGTCCGTGCCGTCTTCAAGGACGCCGGGGCGGATGGAAAAGAAGTTGTGGTGCCGGTTGTTGGGTTCCTGCATGTCGATCGGAAGCGTGACATTGCGGTTCTTCAGGGGGAATTCCCCGCTGGGTTCCAGTTCCGTGGCTTGCCACTGTCCACAGAAACGCGGAAGGGCGAGACGGTCGTCGCGTTTGGTTCTCCACTTGGTTTGCTGGATTCAACAGCATCGAATGGCATCATCAGCGGTTACCGCGAAGCGGCGTTCTTCAACAAGGAGATGGGAACCGACGCGTACGCGGGTGACTGGCTACAAACAACGACACCGATTTCATCAGGCAACAGTGGTGGCCCGCTGGTGAACGAGATTGGTGAGGTCGTGGCGATCAACACCATGACGTTACGGATTGGTCAGCAGTTGAACTTCGCAATTTCGGCCGGCGACATCAAGCAGGCTCTCGAACTCAGTCAGCCAACGCCCCAGGAGATTACTCCAAAGAACCTACCCGTTGTCGCGCATCGAGCGGCTCGGTCGGGCGGAGTTGGCCGTGATGGTCGGCCGCGTCGCAGCGGAAAACGCATTCCTGTCCGTGTCGGTCGGGGAGTCTACGTCAATCTGTGGCCGATCGAGGGAACGCTTGAGGCAACTCAG
Source organism: uncultured Planctomycetaceae bacterium (assembly GCA_964485095.1). Classification (GTDB taxonomy): domain Bacteria; phylum Planctomycetota; class Planctomycetia; order Planctomycetales; family Planctomycetaceae; genus CAYNWT01. The sequence goes on from CAZAIB010000037.1 coordinate 22,044, forward strand.
CTGCTTGGCGAGCTGCAGGAGGTTCGACTTGATGTTGTGAGTAGGAACAAGACCGTCAAGACATCCGTCACCAATTCGGCTCGCAAGGCAGTCAAGAGTTCTGGCGTGCGTGTTGTTATCGATGAAGGTCCGATTCTGCTTATCGTCCCGAACCTGACTGAGATCAGCGACAGGGTAAACGAGCTTGAGTTGTTTGCTCATCTGTACGTCGTCAAGGACGGCGAGATGCTGCGTTTGTGGCGCGGTTCGACGGACCTTGGTCGCATCTCCAATTCCCTGCTTAAGCAGGGTTCATTGGGTCGAAAGATGGGTGCGGCTGTTGAAGTGTTCTTCGGTGACCTGGTCAAGAAGATCAAGAACGCTAAAGAGAACCCAGCTGATCGGGGTGCTGAGACGGATCCGTTCAAGTAAGAGTCTGATACCGGGGCTTCGTTGGTGTCGCGGATTGAACCGCACCATTGCGGAACCATGTGCGCGTGGAGATCTAAGGATGCCCACCACGCGAACACCTACAGGCCACGGCACATGTCACGCAGTCCGGATTCGGAAATCCGCCGAGTAACCCGGCTGACCTCTTCTCCGTCCTCGCGGTAAACGATGGTTGGAATTCTGCGGACTCCCGCCGCAGCGGCCTTGTCGCCTTCAACTCGAACGTTGATCAGGATGATCTTAAAGCCTTCACTTCTTAGCCGGCTGACCGCCGGCATCATGAGATCGCAACCGCGTCATCCAGGGGCTGAGTAAACCAGCACGTGCCCTGGTAACTGGCGCGGTGGAATCTTCATCACGGCTGCACGTTGTTCCAGCTTGATGTACGCGTAGAACCCGCAGCATGGGCCGACTAGAAGTATGGTGGCGAGGACCGCCAGCTGGATTGATTTCTGATGCATGTTGCTGGTACCAGATGAGTGCGTTGGTTACCTAACGGCTCACTGAGAGTGTGGCTCACGATAGCTCACGAACTTTGAACGGAAGTGGCAGGTTGGCAACTGGATTGCGTCAGCAGCGGCAAAGGCCTATCAACTGGCATGCAACGCATTGGACTCATCTCTGACACACACGGATTCCTGGACCCGTTGGTCTTCGAGTACTTCGAAAACTGCGACGAAATCTGGCACGCGGGCGATTTCGGAAGTATGCAGGTCGCTAATCAGCTGGCCGAGTTCAAACCGTTTGTCGGTGTGTACGGCAACATCGACGATTCAGAACTGCGCGGCGTGTATCCTGAGCACCAGCGGTTCGACTGCGAAGACCTGGACGTGTGGATGACGCACATTGGCGGTTACCCAGGTCGGTACGATCGGCGGGTGGCCAAAGAGATAAAGTCAAACCCGCCGGGGCTGTTCATCTGCGGTCACTCACACATTCTTCGAGCGATGAAGGATGGCGACATGGTGCATCTGAACCCGGGCGCTGCCGGGCATCATGGGTTCCACTTGGAACGCACGTTAATGCGGTTCGAGGTGCATGGCCGTAAGATTCGCGAGCTGGAAGTGATTGAACTTGGAGCGAGGGGAAGTTTGAAGGCGGAAGGTTGAAGGCCGGATTTCCGGTTCTGCCTTCTTCCTTCAACCTTCCTCATTCGGTCCTGTTCCGCTAATTTGATGCGACCTACCGTTGCTTAAAGGACTCCACCATGGACCAGGACGAAATCCTACTCGACGCCGAAGAACGCATGGAAAAGGCCGTCGATCACCTTAAAAATTCACTACAGGGCCTCCGCACCGGCCGCGCGAATCCCGGCTTGGTCGATTCGCTGCGAGTGGACTACTACGGTTCTCCGACGCCGCTGAAGCAGATGGCCAACATCTCGGTTCCGGAACCGCAGCAGATTGTCATCCGTCCGTTCGATGCGGGAACCATTGACGAGATCTGCAAAGCGATTCAGGCCAGCAACCTGGGGCTCTCACCGAATAACGAAGGCCGGCTCATTCGGCTCAACATCCCGCCGCTCTCAACAGAACGCCGCAAGCAGATGGTGACTCGGCTGAAAGACCTGGCCGAAGAAGCTCGTGTTTCGATTCGCAACATCCGTCGCGATGCCAACAAGCACGCGGACACGTCGCAGAAGGACAAGGTTCTGACCGAGGACGATCGCGACAAGTGCAAGGAGTCGGTTCAGTCGCTGACCAAGAAGTACGAGGGTCAGGTGACGTCTGTGTTCGACGCCAAAGAGAAAGACATCATGGACGACTGAGTCGGAGTGGGGCCGCCGGTTCTTACGAGATCGCGACGATCTCCATCGGTAGGCAATCGCCATCAACTAAGCGCAGCGCGCAGCAAAAGAGCGACTCAGAATAATCCGAGTCGCTCTCATTGCAGGCAAGCATTGAGGTTGTGAACCAGTCAGCGATAACCGGCTCGTCAATGCATCGTCATTCTACATGCAGCCACCAGCTGGTGCTGCACAAGATGGAACTGCACAGCTAGGAGCAGCAGCTCCGCAGCCGCCAGCAACGCCACAGCCAGAGCTGATTACAGCTCCGCCGCATCCGCCGCCACCGATTCCGCATCCGCCGCCGAAGCCAGCACCGTTTCCACAACCGCGAGCTCGTCGTCCGCCACGTCGGCCGAAGCCACGTCGCATTCCACGAGAAGCGTTGCGGAAGAAGTTACCGCCACGTCGACCGAAGCCACTGTTGCCGCCACAAGCGTTGCCAACACCAGCGTTGCCGCATGGGTTGCTGACTGGAGCACAGACAGGAGCTGGGTTGCAGACAGGAACCTGTCGGCAAACAGTCCTTGGTACAGAGCGTGTCATTGTGACACTGACCTGACGAGGAACTCGCTTGCAGCGAGTAACCATCTTGGTCTCACATACCTGTCGTGTGGTTGTGTAAGGCACCTGGCGAGTACGAGTCTCGCAAGTCATTGTGCAGGTCGTGTAAGGAATCTGACGCGTCTTCTGCTCACAAGTCCATGAGCAGGTTCGGTATGGGATTCGCTTAGTGTGACACTGTTCAACCCACTGGCAAGTGCGGTAAGGAACCTTCTTCGTGTGGGTCTGTCGCTGCCATGTAGTGTGGCATCGAGCAACCTTACGAGTGCGGGTTTCGCACGTCCATGAGCAAGTTGTGTAAGGAACCTGCTTAGTCTGGCAAACAGGAACTCGTTTGCAGACAGTGTAAGGAACCTTCTTAGTGTGACACTGTGTCACGTATCGAGTGCAGGTGACCTGCTTCTGCTCACAAGTAGGAACCCAGACTTTCTTGCAGCAAGTGCGTGGTGGGCACTGTACCGGGCAAGAGGTTGGGCAACCACAAGCGTCAACACCACGCTGCATCACAACAGGACCAGGAACAGAGTACTGCTGGGTCTGCCAGCTTCCACCCTGAACGTTGATGGTCTTTGTTTCTGTAACAGGGTGAGTCGAGTGAGAAACGACGTCCCGGTACAGAGTCTGTGACTCAGTTCGGTAAGTTGTGTAGTTTACCGTTCGGTAGTTCGTCTGGTAAACAGGCTTGCGAACCTGGTAAGACACATCCTGGTAAGTCGTGTGTCGTACTGGCTTGCAGGTGTTGTAAGTCACGTCTCGGTAGTGAGTCTGGAAGACTGGCTTACGAGTCTTGTAGTTCACTTCCCGATAGTGAGTCTGGTACACGGGCTTACGTACTGTGTAAGTCTGCGTCCGGTAGTGAGTCTGTCGCACTGGGCGGCGGACTGTGTAGTTCTCAGTTCTGTAATGTGTTTCGTAAACGTTTCGCTTGACGCTTACTGGTACTTGTTCGGTGACATTGTCCCAAACAGTTTTGTTGACAGTGTATGGAACCTGTTCCATCACTGTTTCGTGGACTGTCCTGTAAGACATTCCACAAGCATTCCTTGCTGACGCATAACCGCCAACCGACGAGCAGGCACTGCCCGGACAGCTAGAGTACTTCGCTGATCCACACAGGCCTGCCTCAGCTTGCCCTGCCATGACCATACTGATCGTGACAAGGGACATTGCGAAGAGGTTCTTCATTGACCTGATCCCTCAATTCCTGGGTTGCAAAAAAAATACAAGTTCGAAAGGAAACTTGCCCGTCAGGAACTACGTCGTCGTTAACCATCGCTCAGGTGGAGTTGGGAACGCGGTTTATCTGACCTACGTTTTCAATCCCACATCCGCAGTCCACGCGACTTGAAGAATCGTCACAACCGGAATGTTGGTGGGAACAGCTGGATGCACAGGTCCGTCTCTTCCGTCGCGCGCAAATGGAATTGAGGGTGCTTGCTGAAGGTTTGACGGTGGTAGTGTCTCCTGGTTACCACCATGATGTTGACACTAGCACTTGAATTGTGAGTAGCGAGGAAGCCAAATGCGTTTCGCAATCTGTCAGGAACTGTTTGAAGGCTGGGAATGGGAACGCCAGTGTGCGTTTATTGCTGAGACCGGGTACACCGGAATTGAGGTCGCGCCGTTTGCGATTACGGATGATGTCCTCGGTGTGACGCAGGAACAGTTGCGATCGATGCGCGAGATGGCTCAGCAGCACGGGTTGCAGGTCATCGGTCTGCACTGGCTGTTGGCGCGGACTGACGGTTTGCATCTAACCAGCACATCGAAAGAAGTTCGCGAAGACACGGCTCGCTACCTTGCGCACCTGGCATGGATGTGTGATGAACTCGGCGGCGACTTAATGGTGTTTGGTTCGCCCCATCAGCGCAACATTTCTGAAAAAATTTCAAAAAAAATTGGGGTACAAAATGCGGCCGATGTTTTCTCTCGCGCGTTCGAACTCATGGACGATCGCGCGGTGCGAATTTGCATGGAACCACTCACTGAAAAAGAGACCGACTTCATCAACACATGCGCTGAAGCGATGGAGTTGATCGAGTGTGTCAAAGAGCCGCGCTTCGTGTTGCATCAGGACGTCAAAGCGATGCTTGGCGCGGAGTCTGAATCGATACCGGTGCTGGTAGATCGCTACCGCGAACAAACAGGTCATTTCCACGTAAATGACAGTAATTTACTGGGTCCAGGCATGGGAGAGACTCCATACGAACCCATCCTCAAAGCGCTACTTGATGCACGCTACGAAGGGTGGGTGTCGGTTGAAGTATTTGACTACAAGCCCGGCTGCGAACACATCGCGCAGGTCAGTCTTGAGTACCTCAATCGCACGCTTGATGCTGTTGTCGCGGGGTAAGTTCTCACGCCGGTGCGCGCGGTTGTTTTGCGTTGATTGAACGTGTGAACGCGACTTGCAAACCTGCTGTGCGTCCCAGTCACCAATGAGGTCTGTAACCCGATCCGCGATCTGAAGTGTCAAGAACGTCTTGCAGTTTTTTTTGAAATACTTAGGATGTCGCCCGATTGAATGTAAGTCGTTTGTGACTTCGGACTTGGTGCCAAAGAGATGCTTTCGGAATGAACATCGGTGCCGAAAAAGAATGAGCTGACTTGCATGACCTGTCACGGTTGACAGGTCAAATTCCCCAGTGTGACTGACAAGCCGAACCTAAGCCCGGTGCCAGCGGCGAACTCGGAAACACGATTGGCTCTGTAGGAGGAATCACGGTGGCCAAAAAGAAGAAGAAGGCTAAGAAGAAGTCAGCCAAGAAGAGGGTGACTAAGAAGAAGTCAGCCAAGAAGAAGAAGGCTACAAAGAAGAAGGCTAAGAAGAAGTCAGCCAAGAAGAAGAAGAAGGTAGCCAAGAAGAAGAAGAAGGTAGCCAAGAAGAAGAAGAAGGCTACTAAGAAGAAGGCCAAGAAGAAGACTAAGAAGAAGGTAGCCAAGAAGAAGAAGGCTACTAAGAAGAAGGCCAAGAAAAAGGCTAAGAAGAAAGCCAAGAAGAAGGCTACCAAGCGGCGACGCTAACGCTGAGCCACTTGTCTTCGGACAAAGCGGTCAGTCGGAACTCGGCTGGCCGCTTTTTTAATGCGCAGACCGCAAATAGCCAGAGAGTCTGCGATGGGCACGGCTATTCCCAAAACGCACCACCTTCGTCGGGTTCTACCACGGTTGGTTCGTCCGCTTCGTCCTGCTCAAACATACCCGGTTCGCCGAGTCCCCAACGACGTCGGGCAGCCTTCAGTCGATGCTCACGCTCATCCATGCTGCTGAGGTAGTAGACCCACAGCCTTAAACCGGCGCTCGCGAGGAGCCCCATGATGAAGATGATCTGAGCCAGAGTCATTATGCCTGTATGTCTGTGTTGATCTGCCCGCAATGGACGGTGAATTTGAATCGGGCTCCGATGTGCCTAATATGACATCTACAACACTCGAGAAGCAACCGGAGCCCCGCCGTGGACTGCCCCACTGAATTGACTGAAGCCGCAAAGAAACAGCTGGACGAACACACTGTCGAAATGGTGCAGTGGCACTTTGGCGACGACACAGGAAGTCCGTTTTGGCTGGAGAAGAAGAAGGAATTCGACTTCGATCCGTTGAAGGACGTGAAGTGTTTCAACGACCTGAAGCAGTTTCCGTTGTTCGAAGACGATTGGTTGCGTGGTGGCCCCGTCAGACGATGGGTTCCTCAACCGTACGCAGACAAGCCGCTGTACGTCTTCGAAACAGGTGGAACCACAGGCACGCCCAAATCGCGTGTGGTGATGGAGGACCACTGGATCGACTACGAGATGTTTTCAGAAACGCTTCCGGACGAGTCCTTCCCGCGCGGTGGCAACTGGTTGATGCTGGGACCGTCAGGTCCGCGCCGATTGCGGCTTGCTGTCGAACACCTGTGTCAGCATCGTGGTGGCATTAGTTTTTGCGTTGACCTGGACCCGCGTTGGGTTGTGAAGTTGCTAAAGAAGGGCAAAGTCGACGAAGCCAAAGCCTACGGCGAACACGTGATCGACCAGGCCATGACCATCCTGAAGTCGGGTCATGAAATTCGCGGCATGTTCACGACTCCGAAGCTGTTGGAAGCGCTGGCGATGCGGTTGCTGGATGAAGGTTCCAGCATCGAAGAAGTGGGCATCAAGGGAATCTTTTGTGGCGGCACCGAGTTCACGCAGCAGTGGTTCCGGTTCGCTTGCGAAGAACTACTTGGACCGAATGTCTACATCACACCGACCTACGGCAACACGCTGATGGGCCTGGCGTGCGGCAAACCATTCGATCCTGCGGACGACTACAAGATTACCTACTACGCTCCGCAGCCGCGTGCGGCGATCGAGGTCGTGGATTTCGACGATCACACGAAGTTGGTCGACTACGACGAAACCGGCCGGGTGAAACTCTACACGCTCACCAAAGAACTGTTCATTCCAGGCTTCCTTGAACGCGATGAGGCTGAACGCGAGAAGCCACACGAGAAGTATCCATGGGACGGCGTGAGTAGCGTTCGTCCTTATCATGTGTTCGCGAAAACCACGACCGTTGGTGTCTACTAGATTTCAGATTCCAGATTTCAGACCACCACGAGAATCTAAAATCCAAACTCTAAAGTCCATCCAAATGCTAGAAATTCCGGTCATCCGTTGGGGCAAGCCCTACGAATCAAAAGACAAAGCCGAAGTCGTTCACTTCGAAACCGGCGAAACCATGGCCACGGTCCATCAGGCCAATGGCGGCCTGGTGAAGATGGATATGCGGAAGGGCAAGAAGGCGCGCAACGTCCTGCGTGAGTTCAAAATCTCTGCTCTGATCGACATGTGCGCGAAGGCGGCGGACATCTTTGAGAACGACACGCTTCCTTGTGGGAACGGAACGCAGTCGCCTGAAGACTTCTGCAAGTTGCAGTCTGCGTCGACCGGGCTTCCTGAGAATATGTGCTTGTTCAACATGGGCAAGAACGCGTTCGCTTTGCGCAATATGGGCGGCATCCTGGATGCTCTCACGCGTGGGTTGCCGCTGGATATTTTCACGAACGGTTACGGTAAGGAAGACCGCGGCGTGATGGTCAGCTATCAGGCCAACACAGATGTTTCCGGTTGGGTGCTTCCGTCCAACAGCCCTGGCGTGCACACGTTGTGGCTGCCTGTGATTCCGTTGCAAATCGGGTTGGCTTTGAAGCCGGGTTCGTCAGAACCGTGGACTCCCTATCGCATCTATGAAGCGATGGTGAAAGCCGGCATTCCCGCAGAAGCGTTCTGCCTGTATCCCGGTCCTCACGAAGTCGGGAACGCGGTTCTGGATGTCTGCGAACGTTCGGTCATCTTTGGTGGCGCGGCGACCGTTGAGAAGTATCACGGTAACCCGAAAGTGGGAGCGCATGGGCCGGGGTTCTCGAAGATTGTGCTGGGCGAAGACAAGTGCGACGACTGGGAGAAGTACCTGGATTTGATGGTCGACAGCGTCTACGTCAACAGTGGGCGTAGTTGCATTAGCTGCTCTGGTATCTGGACGCCGCGTCACGGAGCCGAAATTGCGGACGCGATTGCGAAGCGCATTGGTCCGGTTGCTCCAAAGCCCATGAACGACCCGGAAGCTGGCCTGGCGGCGTTCACGACGAAGGGCGTTGCCGAAGCGATGAGCAGCCAGATTGACGACGGCGTGAAGTCGTCAGCAGTCACCGATGTCAGTGAGAAGTACCGTGATGGTGAGAGCCGTCTGGTTGAGAACGAACGCTGCGACTTCCTGCGTCCGACGGTCTTGCACGTCACCGATCCTGACGACGAGATGGCAGACACGGAGTACATGTTCCCGTTCGTTTCAGTCGTCGATTGTCCCAACGATCAGTTCATCAAGAAGTCGGGTTACACGCTGGTTTGCACGGCGCTGACGGATGATGAGGCGTTCTCACGGGACCTGATTGATTCGACAAGCATCGACCGACTGAACATTGGCGAGGTGAAAACGGTTCAATTGAACTGGCTTCAGCCTCACGAAGGCAACATCATCGACTTCCTGTTCAGGGCCAGAGCGTTCCAAACGGAAGCTCCGCCGGCGCACTAAGCCATCAGCTGCCAGTTGCATTCGTGTACGGCAGCGACATTGGAATGGTTCGTTGGGCCGGTCTCTCCGCATGAGGCGTTCTCTCTCATGCGGACATGGCCACGCGCATATTTGCAACAGCGGTCTCTCAGATTTGGGGGCTTGCGGTAGTGCCCTTTCCAAATTGAGGGCGCAACCTCAGAATGCTGTATCTTCCCCCTACAAGAAAAGGTACAGCATGAGCATCGATCCAGGGCCACCCGCCAAAAAGAAGAGCAAGCTATTCTTGATCCTCGGTATTCTTGGCGGAGGTGCTTTACTGGGCCTCTTGTGCTGCGGTGGCGTGACCTATTGGACGTTCCAAAAGGGCATGGAACCATTCGTTGCAACAACAACAGAGATGAGCGCGAATGCTGAGCTGACTGAAAAGCTTGGTACGCCGATCGAACATCAGCTGGAGTCCATCAAGATTCGGAATCTGACTAACAACAACGGGGACGGCGGCGCTGATATCAGCTTCACGGCAAAGGGCCCCAAGGGAACTGCGGAGGTCTCTGCAAAGCTTGGGCTGACAGCCAATGTATGGACCGTTGAGGGCTTCACTGCGGAATGTAGTGATGGCACGACCGTGTCTGTCCCTGAGGGCTTTGGTGCGGCGGCCGATATCGAAGCACCCGCGGAACAGGAACTTGTTCCTCAGCAATAACCCTGGTGGGCTCCACGCCCGCCTTCGGACGAAGTCTCATGCGATATTCGACTCTCAGCTTATGCGCTCTACTGACCGTTTGTCTGTTCGGCTGCAACAGCAGTGCGGACAAGCCGAAGAAAGTGGCGTCTGTGCCTGATGATCCTGCTGCAGTGGAGTCTCTGAAAGACATCGCTGAGCTGAAGATGGACAAGCGCGGGAATGTTGCCGAGGTGAACTTTCGCGGCGTGGAAGTGACCGACGACATGTTCGCGCACCTTGCTGGTTTTCCGAAACTGCGGTCGGTTCTGTTGAATGAAACAGCGATAACAGATTCGTCTCTGGAGGCGATTGGCAAGCTGAAGTCTGTCACGAATCTGGACCTCCGCGGTTGTGGAGTTTCGAACGACGGTCTGAAGCATCTCAGCGGCATGACGCAGCTCAAGGCGCTGCGGCTCAACGGGAAAAATGGTAAGGCCACCGTAGATGACAGCGGCCTTGCTGAACTGTCTGAGCTAACCAACCTAAAAGTTCTGGCCCTGGACTTCCTGCTGGTCAGCGTCGATGGCCTTAGTCTGATACCCAATCTCAACGCGATGGAAGAACTCTACATGGCTGGTACAGCGTTCGATGACGACGCGGTTCCGGTTCTGTTGGAGAGTTTCCCCAGGCTGAAGAAGCTGCGAGTTGCTCAAACGACACTGTCTGATGTTGGGCTTGAGCAGCTGGCTTCATTGGCGACGTTGACTGATCTGGACATCAGCGAGAACAGCCTCCTGTCGGATGTGGGCATGCAGCACGTGGGTTCGATGAAGGGGCTGACTAAGTTGAACCTGTGGCGACTGGCTGTGACCGATGACGGCATCAGGCACCTAAGCGGACTGACCAGGCTTAAGTGGCTCAATCTGGACAACACGCAGTTGGCGGATCCGGGGCTGATTCATCTGCAAAAGATGACGGAGCTGGAGTTTCTGCATCTTGGTTCCACGCTCGTCACGGACGAAGGGATTCCGCAACTGGAAGGCCTGAAGTCGTTAAAGGATCTCAAGCTGACGCGAACAGCGGTTACAGAAGCGGGGGCCGCGAAGCTTGGTGAGTCGTTGTCCGGAACGCAGATCCAGTTGAAGTATCGAGACGGCGAATAGCGAGACGCTGGTGTGTCTGTCGGCAGATGTTTTGTCGTCTAACGGTAGTTGAAGGCGACTGCGTCGACACCGATTGGGAAACGCTCACGCACAAACACGGGCACTTTCGCGCGATGTCAACGAACCGTAAAAAAAGGGCTTCGCCAAGTCGGCGAAGCCCTTTGTGTTCTTACAGTCAGCTTGGGGACTGACTAGGCACCCACGGCAACCGGGGCTTCCACAACTTCCCAGCCGGCTCGATACTCTTTCGCAATCAGCCGGGCTGCTTCCGGGCAATTGGTTGCTGTGAGGTTCTTGTAATCCCACTCCAGCTTCTTACCGGTTCGGAAAGCAACGTTTCCGAGCAGGACTGTTTCCGTCAGGCAGCCTGAGTAATCGAAATTGCACAGAGTTGCTTTCGGATCACCGGCCTTGCATGCTTCGATCCATTCTTTGTGATGGCCAATGGACTTGGCGATGGTCTGCGTGGGCGGACTGAAGTTCTTGAATTTGTCCTGCGGGTACAGGCGATACTTGTTGTAATCCGCGAACATCTTGCCTTCGCTTCCGATGAACATCACACCCGCACCTGGTACGCGTTCTCCGGCGACCTTCTTCGGAATCATGTTGCCGTCGTACCAGGTTAGATTAAGGCCCGGCATACTGCCCCGAGCGGGGAACTCGTACATGACCTTGAGGCCCAGTGGGCAGGTCTCTTTGTGAACGGCCGGTCCTTCTGCCTGGATGCTGGTTGGGTGACGCAGCTTCAGAGCCCAGTAAGGCAGGTCCATGTAGTGGCACGCCATGTCGCCCAGCGTTCCACCGCCGAAGTCCCACCAGCGTCGCCATTGAGCCGGATGGTACTTGCCGGGGTAGAAGGGACGTGTTGGAGCCGGGCCAAGCCACAGGTCCCAGTTGAGGTGCGATGGCGGCTCTTTGCCTTCAGCCGGACGATCGCCGCCGCCCCAGCCCTTGCCAACCCAGACGTGTACTTCAGTGACATCACCAATCGCGCCGGATTCGATGACTTCGACGACGCGTCGGTAGTTATCTCCGGCGTGAATTTGTGTTCCCATCTGTGTCACGACGCCAGCCTTCATGGCTGCTCCGGCGACAATGCGTGCTTCCTGAACTGTATGTGTCAGAGGCTTTTCGCAGTACACGTGCTTCTTCGCTCTAATCGCCCGGATGGTTGCGGGAGCGTGGTGGTGGTCTGAGGTTCCTACGACGACGGCATCGATTTTGTCGCCCTCGGCTTCGATCATCTCGCGATAGTCCTCGTAGGTGCGAGCGTCCGGGAAACCGGGAGCTTTCTTGTTGCCTTTCATGGTTCGTTCGAGGAACACCTTGTCGACATCACAAAGCGCGACGATGTCTTCGCCTCGCACACCATTGATGTCATCCAACGCGCGGTTGGCGGTTCCGATGCAGGCGATTTGCAGTTTCTCGTTTGCCGAGATGGAAGTGGCTTTCGCTCCGCCGGGCCAGGCAAAGGTGACCGCTGCGGCGGCTCCGGTTGTCTTCAGGAAGTCGCGGCGATTGGGGATAGAGGACATTGCTGCTCCAACATAGAAATGAGAGGCGGGAGGCTCATTCTAACGGCCCGAGCGGTGCTTTCACGCCTGACTGAGCACGATTTTCTCTGTGACAAGGCGCTTAGGGCGCGTCGGTGACGGTAAACAGAGTGAAATCGTCTTGCTGGAATACGACGGTCAGCCATTCCGGGCGGTCGCCAGCCTGAAGGTCCTTGAAGAACTCTGACCCGTGGTTTGATGTGTCCGGGTGAGTCAGCAGCAAGACGTAGCGAACGCTGTAGGGCCGAATAACCACATCCTGAACGCGTTTGGACGTCCACGGTTCGTTCAACGTATTGAAGTAACTCGTTGGCAATCCGATTGACGGCTGTTCTACAAACAAGTGCGTCATCTGAGGCATGGAACTCAATAGCGCGTGCTGTTGGTCGCAGTGTGCGCGTAGGTATTGCCCCAGTGTTGTCGATGAGCCAGCCGCCACAGGCTGATCCAAGATGATCCGCGTTGCGACACCGCGGGCCGCCAGCGCTCTGTTGCCTGCCAGGCACTCTGGCTGGCCCATGACAACCACGGCGATGCCAACCAAGCCAACAGCGCTTGCGATAATTCTCACGCGGCGCGACCGAACTGCGTACTGTTCGTAAAGTAATCCGAGAGCCAACAGTGCTGTGGGAATGATTGGAATGAACAAACGCGTTGACATTCCTGACGACTTGGTCGCGTGCAGATAAATCAACATCGCGATGGTGATGGGCGTATAAACCAGTGCGACCGCCGCGCGGCTGGAGAGTGCTTCCCTGAGCAGTCTGGTCTTGTCCCGGAGCAGCAAAGCCATGGCGGCTCCCAGTACCACGGTTCCAATTACAACCTGAGTGACACAGGTGAACTCAAGAGCCACCAGGCCCTTCAGTGAGAACCCTGTCAGCGAACACAGGCAGTAGTAAGCCGTCTTCAAGACTAAGCCGATGGGTTGACCGACATAGTTGTTGCCGCCGCGCCACGTACCCGCAAGGCTTTGGTTTCGAGCGAACAGAAGCAGTGTCATGAGAACCGCGGGCGCGATGGTAAACATGCCTGATCGGATGGTTGGTAACAGCCGGCCGCGATGCTGGAACAGCAATGCGACTCCATACGCGATGCCGAGAAAAATGCCCGCGTATCGCCACGAGACGGCAACCGCCGCCAAGATCCCGGCAATCAACAGTCCCGCCGCGCGATCGTTTGAACGAATGAAAAACAGCATGCTGGACAGCGTCAGCACCAGGAATGGAATGTCTGATGAGTAGCACCAGGTTGACATCCAGGTCTCTGCAATGGTGATCCAAACGACCGCGCAGATGGCGGCCGTGTGTTGCGGCAAACGTATTTCGATTCCCAGCAGGAAAATCAGGGGTGCCACAAACGCGTAAGCCGTCAGGCAAAGCCATCGCGCGAGTTCATGATGGTTCGCGCCAGTCAGCTTCGAACCGGCTGCAACGACGATTGAGTAGCCCGGAGGGAATACAGTCTGAGGTGCTGGTATGGTTCCGGCTCGAGTCTGTTCGCCGTAGTAAATCAGATCCGTCTGTATGCCCTTGCCCTCCATGATCATTCTGGCGGTGGACATGTAGTGGGCGGTATCTGAAAACACCCAGGTGCGTTCAGGGACGATGCCCAGAAAGAATGTCGCGGTCACGGAAATGACCACAACCGTCCAGAGAAGTTTCGGTTCTGATGCGATCGGGTTTTGTGAGCTGTCTACCATCTTCATGTTGCTGCTGAGGCGCTGAGTGTCCAAACAAGGCTGCTGTGGGAACGTTATCCGGTGAAACGCGGGGCCTCGTGGGATGCGTACAGGTTTCGGCCCGGGGCACCTCGTTTTGGGCCCTTGTTCGTGGTAACATTAGTGTAAACGGACGACGCCACTGCGGGCCGTTCCGGTTCGAATATCTGAGCAGGCGAAGAGTTAGACATGTACACCCTCCGGATGGCCAAGCGGTTTCTGTTTGAGACTGACAAGCGGTTGGTTTGGAAGCTTGCCTGGAACATGGGTTTCAAAGGCGCGCGGTCTGTGTTTAAGCACAAGAGCCGCATGAAGAAGGGCGAGTTCTTTCCGCCGTTTCTTTACGTGTCCATCATCAACAGCTGCAACCTGCGTTGTCAGGGCTGTTGGGTCGACGTTGCTGCCAAGCAACAGACTATCGATGTCACTGCGATGAACAAGCTTATCAACGAAGCCAAGGCGATGGGCAATTCGTTCTTTGGAATTGTGGGCGGCGAACCGTTCATGCATCCGGAGATCTTTGAGATCCTTGAAGGCCACCCGGACTGCTACTTCCAGGTCTTCACCAACGGCATGTTCATCACGGATGAAAAAGCCAAACGTCTTCGCAAGATGGGCAACGTCACACCGCTCATCAGTGTTGAAGGCAGCGAGATCGTTTCTGACGAACGCCGCGGCCGCAAAGATGTTCTCAGTCAGACGATGCAGGGAATCCAGAACTGCCTAAACAACAAACTGTTGGTCGGCGTCTGCACCAGCGTGTGCAAGACAAACATCGACGATCTTGTGACCGAAAAGTGGGTCGACAATCTCATCGAGATGGGCGTCATGTATACGTGGTTCCACATCTACCGACCCATGGGCCCGGACGCATCGCCCGCGCTGTGTTTGACTCCGGAACAGCAACTCAAAGTGCGCAAGTTTGTTGTTGAGATGCGAGCCAAAAAACCAATCGCCATCGTCGACGCGTACCACGATGGTCAAGGCAGGGCGTTGTGCCCTGCGGTTAACGGAATCAGTCACCACATCAATCCGTGGGGCGATATCGAACCGTGCCCGATTATTCAGTTCTCCAAAGAATCGATTCACAGCACGGAAGAAGATCCGCGTCCGCTGAAAGACAAGTTTATTCAGTCGGAATACCTCAAAGACTTCCGCGACCTCGCGGCCTCCAGCACACGCGGTTGCATTGTTTTAGAACGCCCCGACCTGTTGAAAGCGCTTGTCGACAAACACAGCGCGAAAGATTCAACCGTTCGCGCGACAGCCATGGCGGAACTCGAAGCTCAGGCGATCCGCACATCGCAATACAACCCGGGCAATGAGATTCCGGAGAAGAACTTCTACGTGCGACTGGCCAAGAAGTTTTTGTTTAACGACTTCGGTGTCTATGACGGTTACGACCACAGCGAAACCGCCGCACCAGGTCTCGTGAGCGCGAACACGCCGATGGACGAAGCGCCGGTGCCTGAGTTGGTTCAGTTGTCGGTGGATTAGGGGTTTTAGATTCTGGATCTCTGATTTTAGATCTTGGATTTCAGATTGCAGATCTTGAATTTTAGATCTTAGATCCCGGAGCCCCAAACAACGCGGTCATCGTGTGCTGTTGGGTGGGCTTCGCGTTATTGCTTGGGATCGTTTGTAGTACGCTTGGTTCAGCGAAACCAGGAGACCAACAGTGACAACAGAAGAAACCGCTACGCGCATTCGTGTCGAACGGCTTGAGGGGGAAGTCCGGGACCTCAGGCAGTTGGTCACTGAGTTGGAAGAACGCCTGGCCAAACTGGAAAAGAACGACCGTCCAAAAGTGCCCTTCATGGGCAACATGCCCAACGCCAACCGGTTCCCAACAGGCTTGGACGGCAGTGACATCGATCACCCGCGTGGTCCACAGATTTAGTAACCTGGGCTGTCGAAAAACTTGCAACGGCAAGAATGACTGGCCAATCTGCAGCCGCGAACGAAGCGTGGTCCGCGTCCTGGATTGGAATTTGGTTCGGTGTCCGACCGGGACTCTCTGCAGGCAACCTCAACAGAAGACTGATTGCCCAAGAGGCACCACTGCACGTATGCTGTAGGTTCTCCAAGAGGTGCAGTCATGCTTCGATTTCAAACTAATCCGTTCCCCGGGATGAATCCGTGGCTCGAAGGCTACTGGGGCGACCTCCACACTACGCTTACGACATACACCCGAGACTTCCTGCAGAAGCGACTTCCGCAGGATCTCAAGGCACGGGTTGAGACTTACCTGGCGGTCGAACTTCCTGACGACGGACCTAATGACCACCGCAGGATGTCGCCCGATGTGCATGTTGTTGAAGAACATGGTCCTGGGTTCCCCAAGCCGGATGCTGGCGCAATCGTGATGGCGGAACCGGTTCGAATCCGACGGGTTCTGCCGCCCCGAAAATTGCGATATGTCAAGATCGTCGACGTGAAAGATGACCGCCGCGTTGTGACGGCTATCGAGTTTCTAAGTCCGGCAAACAAGACTTCTAAATCGGGTCGTGATCAATACGAACAAAAGCAAAGAGAACTCCTGGACGAGGTGAACCTGGTAGAGATCGACTTTTTTCGATCGGGCAGTTGGGTCATTGCGGCTCCGGAAAACAACGTTCCTGCAGACTGCCGCGAGCCCTACCGTATTAGTGCCGTTCGAGCGAACGACTCGCAGATTTGCGAGATGTACCCGGCAACCTTCTCAAGCCCGCTGCCGACCATTCGTATTCCGCTTCGCGACACAGATGATGACGTAGGACTTCCGCTGCAGCAGCTTGTCGATCAGGCTTACGAAAACGGCGGCTACGACGACATCGATTACTCCAAACCAGCGACACCTCCGCTTACTGAAGCTGCTCAGGAATGGGCCATGAAGTATCTCAAATCCCTTTAGTCGCAAACGCAAACAGAACTCCACCCGCCGACACACGAGGAGAACCAATGACGCTCAACCGACGAGACTTCATCCAAACCGCTGCCGCTGCATCCGCATTGGCTGGACTTGGTTCAATAGCCCACGGCGCCCAATCGCAGGCGGAAGACGATGGCAAGTTCCCGCTGAAGGGGAAGCTGTACAAGACCCTTAAGATTGGCATGGTCAGAGACGGCAAGACGCTGACTGAAAAGTTCAAGCTGGCCAAAGAAGCCGGGTTCGCTGCGATTGAACTCAACGCTCCGAAGATCGACGTTGACGAAACAAAGAAGGCCATTCAGGAAGCGGAACTCCCTGTTGATGGTTCTGTGAATTCAACGCACTGGCAGGTTCGACACACCGACCCGAACCCTGAAGTGCGTGAGAAGGCTTTGAAGAGCCTGACCGATGCGATTACCTCGACCCACGCTGTTGGTGGCCACACCTGCCTGCTGGTTGTCGGACATGGCAAGGATGGCACGGAAGAAGAAATCTGGCCACGTGCGATTGAGAACATCAGGAAAGCGGTCCCACTGGCTGCGCGGTTGGGCGTGCATATCGCCATCGAAAACGTTTGGAACGAATTCCTGTACGACCATGTCAAAGACGGCAAATGGAATAGCGAACAGACAGCAGGCAAGTTTGTGAAGTTCGTTGACGAACTGAACTCACCCTGGGTCGGCATGCAGTTCGACATTGGCAACCACTGGAAGTACGGCAGCATGGGCGACTGGATCCGTCAGCTTGGCCACCGTGTGATCAAGCTGGACGTCAAAGGCTTCAACCGCGCTGCGAACAGAGCCGACCCGGGAAAAGACAACGGTTGGCGCAACATCGGACACGGCGACATCGACTTCCGCGACGTACGTAAGGCTCTAACGGAAATTAACTTCATGGGCTGGTGTGCAGCCGAAGTCGGCGGCGGAGACTTGAAACGGCTCAAGGACATTTCCGCCAACATGGACCGTGTGTTTGGATTGACGTAGTGCGTCTCTGGCTACTCAACCACGGCAAGAAAGCGAGCGATAAGGAGCAGCGCGCGCGGCAACTGCTCAAGGAGCTCCAGGTTCCACCGTTGTCGAATGAACGTGATATCGCCCGCAGAAGGATGGATTGCGGCCGGCTCCCGTAATTACTCTCGTTTCGTAAGCTTTGCCTTCTTCGTTATCTCTTCACCATCCCGTTCAAGGACCATCTCGAGCTCGTCGCCAGCTTTGAAGCGGCCCAGCTGCACCATAAATTGCATTGATGGGCCAGTTTTCTTTCCGTTCAGCTTCAGCAACACGTCACCTGATTGCAAACCAGCCTTGTCCGCGGGGCCACCCGGCACGACCTGATGAATGACGGCATTTCCATTCATGTTCACACTATTCATGCGGAACGAGATTCCGAGGTAACCCGAATTGGGTCGCACACCTGGCATCGCCATCACTCGACGCGCGCCGCCTCCCATTCCCATCTGCATAGCGGCAGCGAGTGGATTGTTGCCTTCCGCTTCAGACGTTTCCCATGCCTTCAGCTGGGCGTCCGACAGGATATCTTTGAGATCCTTTGAACGCAGTCGCGATTCGTCACCGTAAATGATTGTTGATCGAGCCTGTTTGGGCCCATCGGCCTGTTCGATTGTTTTGCCAAGAACGCGATCGACGACTTCGACAATCCGTGGACGCTGCTGCGGCGAGAGTCGCAGCAGCTGATCCAGCTCCTGAACTCGGCTCATCACGCCGGCTTTGCGAATAAATGCGAGTCGCGCCTTGTCGGCTTCCGTAAGTCGAGTTCGTTGTTCGTCGGTAAGAACTTTCCCGACAACGTTTTTCCAGATCTTCTGTCGATGAGGTGGAATATCATCCATCATCATTTGGCCCATCATCTGGAAAACCTGAGCGTTGATCGGCGCGGCGTTGGCTTCTTCTTCTTCTTCTTCTTTCTCATCGTCTTCTTCCTCTTCCTCTTCTCCAGGTACCACGAAACCTCCGGCAAACATGCCGCCTAACTGCTGCTGCAAAGCACTCGCTTGTTTTTTCCAGAGCACCATTGACCTTGCGACTGTTCCTTTTGCACCGACCTGCAGTTTTCGGACCTGGTCGTCTGACAATTGGCAAACGCGTTTCATTTCGTCGATCCGGATCCCAAGTTGGGATTCAAACTTCGCCTTCTGTAGCTCCACCGGGTCACCAGGATTTCCAAACACATCGGGTATTTCAAGGACACCCTGTGCGACAGTCGGGTTTGTCGTCCCCGCCCAAGCGAGCAACAGAATGAGGAAGGAGATTCGACTGGAACCATTGATTGCCATGAGTCTGTCCTGTTGTTGGATCGCCGACGAGCACCGGAGCCGCAGTCCCGGTCGCCGATGGACTGCGCGATAAGCAAAGTGGCCCGGTTTACAATTTGCCGTCCCAAAGTAATTATGAGGGTCACATGTTTACACCGGAAGGGGGCGCGGCGTAGTTGCTTTCATTATTCTTGGAACTCGAGGGGTTACCTGGACTCCGAAGTCGGCGGTGGAGACTTGAAACGGCTCAAGGACATTTCCGCCAACATGGACCGTGTGTTTGGACTGAGCTAACGCCATGAATGGGCTTGTCCTTTGCCTGTGTTGTTTCGTAGCTCCGGTCCAGCAGACTGAAGCTGAGCGGGAAGCGGTACGCTTGCTGGCCGAGTTGAACAAGCCAGAGCGCCAGGATGACTTTACCAGTGAACCCGCCCGTAGGCGTAGTCGGTTGTTTGTGGAGCTTCTTAGGCTCGGCCCGGAAGCCCGCATCGCGACCCCAAAGCTGGTTGAGATGGCGCAGAATGGGGAACGATTTGCGGCTGCGGCATTGGTCGCTCTTCGGGACGACGGCTTTGAAGCCGTACGATCGTTGCTGCATCATGACGACGCGAAAGTCAGAGATGAGGTTCTCAGCGCTGTTCGTCATCAAGAGTGTTCGGCTCCCTTTTACGACGACATCCTGGCTTGCGTGCAGAGGTACCCCGATTCGTGGTACGGCTACATGGCTCTGGCAAGCTGCTCTGAAAATGATGATCGCACAGTTCGACTGTTAGTCGATCGACTCAAGAAAGCTGACCTCAAGAAGACCCATTCCCTAAGGACTAAGTCGATACTCGACGCCTTGAAACTGATGGGCCCGCGAGCACGGCTCGCCATCAGACAGCTCCGATTGATCGCGACCAATTCCGAGGCAGGGACACTTCAGCTTCTGGCGGCAGAGGCACTCTCTGCAGTTGATCCGTCCGGGCAGTATTCTTTGCCGATCCTACTTCGTCTGGGCAAGTCAAAAACGATGGGAGGTTTTGGACTGACTCTTGTAGCCCGTCATCCAAGCAGGCACCGAGTTGATATCGAGGGGCTGATCCGAGCCTATGGAGATACTTCAGATGGTCGGCCGCCGAACAAATTCCTCTGGGGTCTCGTGAGCGAATGTGAAGGGCCGGAAGTGATGGGGCATCTGCTGGGCGAGTTCGAGAAGTTTGAACATGTTAATGCAGACCATGCAACCCGCATTGCGGTGGGCATTATTAGACGGGAGCCCAGACGGGACGAAATCGCCAATTTTCTGATCCAGCAACTCGAGAACGAAGATCTCCCCTCACGATCGGCGGCAGCATTTGGGCTTGGCTTCGTCCGCACGAATCAGGAACGCGTGCTCGCCGTGTTGCGTCAAGCGATGTTAGACAAAACTCTGGACCTGGATAGCAACACCGAGGTACCAAGTGACCTGGCGATCAGCGCCGCCTGGGCTATCGCCAGACTTGACGCAGCAGATACCAAATGTATCGATGTCCTGAAGTTGCAGCCCCTGGCCCCCTCCTACGCCAGCAGGTGGCACGACGCTGCTGGTGACATCGTCGAAGTGCTTGGCGATCGCATCGAGTTACTGCGTCCTCGTCTTCTCAAGGATTCCCTGGCAACCAGTCCGGTTATGCTCGCTCAGGAACTACTCTTTTCCTCAGGTCCGGCTGGTGTTAAAGCCTTGGTGGAAGACGCTTTTAGACTGCTCGCTGATCCAAAATGGCCATCCAGCTACGCCCGGCAACTTCTTTGGAACTCACCGCAGCGACTTGGTGCCGCGTTCGACATTATTTCAGCCCAGTGTGAATCGGAGCACTTCATCTCGCGTTGGTTTGCGATCCGCGCGTTGGGCAAACTCAAGACCAGACCCAATGAGTCGATTCCATTGCTCATCCAAGCTTGCTTGGACGAACGCGCAACGGTGCGTGCGGAAGCGGCCGAGGCGTTGGGTAAGTTCGGAGAAGCGGCTCGGCCAGCCCTGCCGCAGTTGGAAACTCTGTCGAAGGACCCGTATCTCACTGTCAGCAATGCAGCATCGCGGGCGATCAGTGCGATTAGGTAGGGTTCTCACTCATTCATGTTGTAAGTGATAGCGACCCACTGCACTCCCACTTAGAATGTCACAGCACACTGCAAGACATCTCCGAATCATTGCTGCGTCCCGGGATCCATGGCCAGGAAATCGAAGAAAAAGAAGTTCACTCGAGCCGACCTGAAACCGGGTGAGAACCTGTGCGAACACTGCACAGGAAAGTGCTGTCGGTACTTCGCTCTGCCGATTGAGAAGCCGGCCTCGTACCGCGAGTTCAATTTTATTCGCTGGTACATGATGCATGGTGAGGTGTCCGTTTTCGTTGACGGCGAGGCCTGGTACTTGATGGTCCATGCCGACTGCAAGCACTTGCTGGACGACGGTCGCTGCGGAACCTACGAAACGCGGCCGGACATTTGCCGCGAGTACACGACTGACGAGTGCGAGTTCGACGACGACGCCTGTTACGACATGCTGTTTGAGTCTCCGGAACAGATTTGGGAGTACGCGCACGCGGTGCTACCGCCACGCAAACGACGACAGCCGGGAGATCCGGTCGCATTGCCGGTTCTTTCCAGCTTGTAATCCGTTCGAGATCGAGTGAACCCGGCGGTACGCTGGCCTGTCAGAACCGGTATCCTCGAATCGCTGCACTGTTTGAACTACAACGGTGCTCCGCCCGGAAATGTGAAGACAGACATGCGAATCAAACCCAGAACACTTAAAGGCTTCCGCGACTACCTGCCTGCTCAAATGCTGCCCCGCGAAGGGCTCATGCAGACGGCTCGTGAGGTTTACCGTAGTTACGGTTTTGCTCCGATTGACACGCCCGCACTTGAATATGCTGAGGTGCTGTTGGGCAAAGGTGGCGACGAAACCGACAAGCAGTTGTTCCGTTTTGAAGATGGCGGCAAACGCGATGTGGCGATGCGGTTCGACCTTACCATCCCGTTCGCAAGGTTCTCTGCTCAACACCTCAATGAGATTGGAACGCCGTTCAAGCGGTATGCGATGGGAACCGTGTGGCGTGGAGAGAAACCGCAGAAGGGTCGGTATCGCGAGTTTATTCAGTGCGACTTCGACACGATTGGAACCAAGTCGAACGCGGCCGATATCGAAACTTTGTTTGTCATCAACGACCTGTTGGAAGCGATTGGGTTTCAGCGCTTCACGATTCGAGTCAATAACCGGTTGGTTCTGAACGGTGTGTTGGAACAGCTGCAGATTGCAGATCGATCGACGGACGTGCTGCGAGCATTGGACAAGCTGCTGAAGATTGGTGAAGACAAAGTCATTGCCGAAATGACGTACAGTGGGCTGGCTGAGGCCGTGGCCAGGAAAGTCTTGGAATTCGCCTCTCTCTCCGGGACTGCCAAGGAGATGCTCGCCAGTGCCGAGAAGCTAGTGGGCGTCAACGGGCAAGGAGTGGCGAATCTACGTGAACTGTTCGCTGCATGCAAAGCGGCAGGACTGCCGGAAGATCGTGTTCAACTGGATCTCTCAATCGCTCGCGGTCTGGACTACTACACGGGCACGATTTACGAAACGTTCCTGGACGACCTGCCAACAATCGGCAGCGTGTGTTCGGGCGGTCGCTACGACAACCTGGCGGAACTATTCACCAGCCAGCCACTTCCCGGAGTTGGAGCCAGCCTTGGTTTAGACCGGTTGCTGGCTGCCATGGAAGACCTCGGCATGCTGCCGGAAACCAAAACGCCGGCGCCGGTTTTGGTCACGATGTTCGACAAAGATCGCACCACAGACTACCTGCGAATCGGCCGTGTTCTGCGGCAAGCCGGCATTAGCACCGAGGTTTACCCGGATACCAAAGCGATCAGAAAACAGCTGAAGTACGCCGACCAAAAAGGGTTCCGCGTCGCCATCATCGCCGGTGCCGATGAGTTCGACAAAGGCGTCTGGCAAGTCAAGAACCTTGCCAATGGCGAACAGTCTGACGTTGCAGAAGCGGAGTTGATTGGCGTGATTCAGTCTGCTCTGGCTGAGTGACCTGTGCCGGTTGACCGTTCTCAAACAGAAGTCGCCATCACGGGAATCGGCCTGGTTACGCCGTACGGCGGCGACAAAAATGTCATTCGAGATGCGGTTCTCGCTGGCGAATCGGCACTCCGCTGGCTGGATGAACTTCCGCCTCCCGGCACAAAAAGTCGCGGTTTGCACGCCGGAGCACCTGCAAAGTACGAGTCGCGGTTCGCCGCAGATCCGGTCGTCGAAATGGCGCTGCAGGCTGCTGACAACGCTGTTTCCGATAGTGGCCTGGACCTGACTGAGCTTGATCGGAACCGGCTCGGTTGTGTGATTGGAACCAGCAAAGGGGCGATGGAAACGTACGCCAACAATTTCCGTTCTGACGCAGGCACGGCTTCCCCTGGCGTGGTCTTCCCGGGCTTCCAACCGAACACCCCAGCCCTGCGCGTCTCGCGTCATCTGGACTTGAGCGGTCCATGCCTTTGTCCGATCGCTGCCTGCGCGACGGGGCTGCAAAGCATTTCCCGCGGAGTTCAACTGATCAAAGATGGCTACTGCGATGTTGTCATCGCGGGGAGTTCAGACGCTTCACTTTGCGATTGGGCGATGCATTCGTTCAATCGGCTTGGTGTGCTTGCGAACAACTTTTCTGATCCCGCCAACGCAGTTCGCCCGTTCGCTGAGGATCGCGACGGGTTTCTCATCGGCGAAGGTGCTGCCGTCATGGTTCTCGAACGCGCTGAAGACGCGACCAAAAGGTCGGCCCACCGATACGCTCACTGGCTGGGTTCGGCCTGCGGTGGTGACCCAACGGGCGTGACGCAGATTGACGAGTCTGGCCAGATACTGGCCGAAGTTATCCGCCGTGCGTTTGACGTATCCGGAGTGAACCCGACCAACGTTGATCTTTTGAATCTGCACGGCACCGGGACGATTCCAAACGATGTATGCGAGCAAAACGCGGTTCAGCAAGTATTCGGTGACAGGCTGATTTCAACCCGTGCCTACAAGTCCTTGCTGGGCCACTGCCTGGGCGCGGCGGGTAGTTTGGAAGTCGCCATTTCGTTGTTGGACGAAAGCTGGTCGACTCAGGTGAAGACGTCTCTCGGCTTCGGTGGCCATTTGAACGTCGCAATTCTTGGCCGGTAGGTTCCGAGTTTTCAACGCGTTGGCCGAGCGAATCCCCATTCTGCGGCCGTTGCGTCAGCGTCGCGTTCCAGGTGAGTTGTGTCGCCGCCATCGCCGTGACGCAGGAACGCGTGCGCGAATTCGTGGGCGATGACCCAGTGGGCGTACTCTTTAGTTGCGGTTGCCAGCTTCGGCCTGAGCACCACCGATCGGCTGCCGCTTCCGACTGCGCCGGGCACGTTCATGAACACGGTCCAGCCGCGGCCTTCGACGTATTGTTCGACCGTGACGCGGAACCGTGGGTCGTCAAGAAAGTCGCGTTGCACAACTTCGGGCAACGACCGCAGCACGTGCAGAACGCGTTCGCCCAACGGCGGACAGTCGGCGAAGTCGCGGATGTACGGTTCGAAAATCAAATCTGAATCGTCAATCATTGGCTCCCGTTTTCAATCGCCACACGTGGAACGTTTCGGTTTCACGCGCGTTGGTTCCCGTCATCTTAGCGGCCTCGCGATCATTCAATAGCACCAAATCACTCAGCAAAATATCGTACGAACCGGCTCGTTCGTATAGCCGGACAAGGTCGGCTGACATGGTATCGAACGCCTGTGTTCGTCTCGCGTGCGGACCTTCGATCAACAGTACGTCATACGGTTCGCCGCCTGCTGACGGTGCTGACTTTGGGATCGAACTGACGGGCCTGGTTAGTACTCCCGAGGCGTTCAGGTGATACAGCAACGCGGGTTCGCCGAACGTGTAGATGACGGTTCGACTGCGTTCGTTGACGCATTCATCGATCGTGGTTGCCGCCAGAGTTCGCATGCTGGAACGCGGTTTCCACGCGGCAATTTGTGCGTTGGGAAGCACATCGTTTTTCACAATCACAAACGCCGACAGAGCGCACAGAACCATCATCATGAGGTTCTGCTGAGTGACCGGCCGCTTCTTTTCTTTGCGGCCGTGCCACCGCAGGTTGGCTCGAACCCACCAGCTGATTCCGGCTCCCGCACCCAACCAGACGGCGATGAGCCACGGCAGTGTGAGTCGCGGGTACGGTTGATAAGTGGGCGTCATTAGCGTGAGCGAACCGATCCAAACCAGGACGACCAGGCATGGCAGCGTCCACCGCGCGATGGCTTCGTCGTTGGTTGCTTCTTCTGATTCCAGTGGGATGCACGGCCAGCGAAGTCGCCCGGCAAGTCCGCCCATCGCCAGGCAAACCAGGATAGAAGTTGTTCCGACTCCCGACGCTGCCAATAACACCAACAGCGCGCTGCCAAGAACCACCTTCAGTATTAACGGCGCGGTGAGTTCGAACTCGTCGGTTGAGTTCCACGTGAAATGTTTTGAACGCAGTTGCCAGACCACGTTCAACAGTCCGGCTAATCCCAGACTGATCCAGGCCAGCCAGCCATCAAGAACGCGATGCGAGTCGAACAGTTGCCAGGCTGAGTCGAACCAGCCTGTGAATCCGACGACGTACCTTTGGTGGTTCTCCTGCACTGCTGAGTAGCCGCCGGTTGGTTCCAGTCCAAAGTACACCGGCCACCAAACACCGATCGCCACCACCGCCATCAACACAACACACACGATTGCAGTCACAGGCCGCGCGTGCTTTTGATGCAGCAGGATCCAAAAGATGGTTGCCGTGCCGACAATGGCAACCGGCAGCCAGCCGCTGTACTTGCACCACCAGGCCAGGCCACACGCAATGCCGCCCAACACCGCACGACCGAAACGTCGATCGCGCACTGCTTCTGTTCCGAGGTAGACAGCCAGCAACAGAAAGAAGCCAAGGTAGACGTCAGTCAAAGCCGCGCGGCTGTAGATGATATGGAACTCGCTAAGGGCCGCGATGATTGCGGTTGGCCATGCCGCTTCTGTTCCGAACCAACGACCTGCAACATGGAAGACCAATGCAACGGTGAACGCTCCGAACAACACGCCCGGCAGCATTGTTCCGTTACTGGTGTGGCCAAGAAACGTCGTGCTCCATTCCACCACTGAAGGAACCAGTGGCGGCGCGTAGAGATGACGCAGCGGATACTGAAAGCCTTCGCTCTCATCAAAGAAGATGTTTGACGAGTACACACCTTCGTCGAAGTGTTCCACTGCGGCCCGTTCAAGGAACACCGCGCGAAGTGCCAGCGCGAGCAGGAATACTGTCAGTAGTTGCAACCACTTCGTAGAAGCGGATTGTGTTTTCAGTTCTCGGATCACGAAGTCTGTTTCACATGAAACGCGCGCGGGTGTGGTTGTCACAATGAGGTGTAGTCGATACCGCGCGCGGCGTCGAGTCTTGTGTTCGCGAGGCGCGGTGTTGCGAAGTCTTGTTTCACATGGAACGCGAAACAGAATCCGCGTGCACTTGGTTCCACATGAAACGCGCGCGGTTGCGTTTCATGTGGAACAGGAACGGTGCCAGTGAAGGCGCGGGTGCGCGAGGAGGGTTCCATGTGGAACGCGCGCATGGAAGTGTGGTGTTCCAAAGAAGCGAACCCGCGCGCGGAGTCGGGCGATGGAGAATGGAAGAGTGAGCTTTGGTTGCGAGTGAGCGAAGCCGGGCTTCAAGTGGGAGGCCGACGGATTCCTTGCCGGTGGCGTCAGCTCCCTGGCACTGACTCTGGATCTTTCGCCCCCGACTTTACTGTTCGGACCGGAGACATGGGTAACAGATGTGCGAGGACATGGGTAACACATT
>CAZAIB010000038.1:0-48092 GCA_964485095.1 uncultured Planctomycetaceae bacterium
GACCTGGAATGTTCACAGATTCACCGACAGACAAGGAACTCATCTTCCATCAGATGATCGAGATCCCAAAGTACGGTGACGACTGTGAATCTGGCCTGGGTGGTTCAGGTTTCAGTGCCGGAGGCTATGGTGGCGGTGTCAGTGGGGGTGGCGTGATTACACAGGGATGTGGATGTTCCAAATGCCAGAGTGGTGGTATTGGGTGCACGTCTTTAGGTGGAATGTCCATCTCACCATCGCAAACACTGACACCATCTGTACCGCAGATCCCATCAGCCGGAGTCA
Organism: uncultured Planctomycetaceae bacterium; assembly: GCA_964485095.1. Taxonomy (GTDB): domain Bacteria; phylum Planctomycetota; class Planctomycetia; order Planctomycetales; family Planctomycetaceae; genus CAYNWT01. The sequence goes on from CAZAIB010000038.1 coordinate 286, forward strand.
TGGCGGCTCCACCAGCAAGCTCGGGGCAGATGATTGTGCCAGCTCCGACTTACCAGACACCGATGCAGTCTGCCCCAATGCAGACTGCACCACGCCTGGATTACCCGGCATCTGTTCCTCCGGTACCACCGCAGGGACGTATGGATGCTGCTGTGGTACCACCACTGGGTGAAGAATCACTGCCTGGCCTCATTCCTCCCGGGGCATAATTACAGACATCGTGGTTCTTTTCAGAACAGGGCCTGATGAGAGAGTGTCATGAAGAACGTAGTTCGACTTGCAACCGTTGACCCACATGAAGATTCACGCAACGCGTTGAAAAACATGTTGCTGGGTATCGATACGGTTTGGCTTGAGGCTGAGTGTTCGCGGTACGAGTTCTTCCTGGACGTCGTGCAGCAGACTCAACCGGATATTGCTTTGGTATCATTGGATGCGGACCCCGAAAAGGGTTTGCAGCTAATCGCCGAGATCACTGCAGAGCTGCCGACGTGTAGCGTTCTCGTCGTAAGCAGTTCCCAGGAAGGCAGTCTCATTCTGCGCGCGATGCGCAATGGGGCTAAGGAATTTCTGAACCTCCCGATCAAGCTCGAAGACTTCATGTCTGCGATGGATCGAATCCGCACGACGGGAAGCTCCAGTGGTTCAGAAGGTGATGTCCAGGGTAGCCAGGTCATCGCGATCGCCGGCGTCAGTGGCGGTATTGGTTGCACGGCACTGGCTATCAATATGGCTTGTCTGCTGGCTCAAAACGAACGCTATAGTCCGTTGGTAATTGACCTGGACCTGACGCTGGGCGACGCCGACGTGTGGCTGGATATCATTCCCGAATACACGATTCAGGACGTTGCCGAGAACATTACTCGCCTCGACTACTCGCTGCTCAAGCGGTCATTGACTCGTCACGAATGCGGCGCGTTTTTGTTGCCGCGGCCTGTTCACGTCGAACACGCAGCTGGCGTCAGTGCTGATGAACTGCGGCGAATCGTCGCGCTGCTGAAAGCAACATTCACCCACCTCATTATCGATACCAGCAAGAGTTTCAACGCGTTGGACATGGCGGCGCTGGACGTTGCCGATCAGTGCCTGTTGGTTTCACAGTTGGACCTGTCGAGCCTGCGGAACCTGGTCCGTCTGATGCAGTACTTCGAACAGTACGATCAGTTGGTCAGCAAGACTGAAGTTATCGTCAACCGCATTGGCCTTTCGGACAACGACATCAGTCTGAACAAGGCGTTGGAGACGATTGGCCGTGAAGTCTACTGGCAGATTCCGAACGACTACGCGACGATGGTGGAATCACGCAACAACGGAGTGCCACTGTGTCTGCAGGCTCCGAAGGCCAAGATTACAAACAGCATCTCCGACCTGGTTCGTTCGATCAGTATCTTTGATGAAGATCCTGAAGGAGTGCCGGATAATTCGAAGTCCAAGCCACGCAAAGGACTGTTCAGCTTCCTGGGATAGACCCGCCGATACGTCATCCCTGGATGGCATCGCTAACCCACTGCTGCAGCGATTCTACAGCGCTGAAAAATCTACAGCCTCTGAGACGACGGCTCGGACCCTGACAACGCCGCTTATTAAGCGGCGTTGTTTTTTTATATCTGCCCCATTGCCGAGCGGTCGCGGTTCAAACCGATAGGTCCAACTGGTCCAGCCAGAACTTACGAACCGGATTGCGGATGACTACACTTTGAGTCCATCCCCGGAAAGCTTCGACACTTCAAGGGGTTCCAGGCCGTATGCCGATGCATATGCTCACCACATGCTGATCTATGGAGCAACCGCCATTTCATCATTCTTGAGCCGGATGCTGGAAATCAGATGGTCTATCAATCGACTTTCTGCGTTCCTCCGGGAACTTCTCTCGAAGAAATTAAGCGGCAGGGCGAAACAGACAATGAACCCATCTGTCTGGTCCAAGGTCTTCGCCGGTTCATCGACCGTAAAGTCGAACTGCATTTTCAACGCGTCGTTCGAGTCAGCTAGTGCCCTTCGGCAAGAACAATCGCACGTCCGTGCAAACAACCACCAAGAGTTTTCAACATGACCAACGCTGTCGAACTGTCTGGCGTTACGAAGAAGTTTCGAACACAGACGGCCGTCGATCAGCTTGATCTGGCGGTTCCCAAAGGATCCATTTACGGGTTCATTGGGCCGAACGGATCGGGCAAGACGACTACCATTCGCATGATCCTGCGGATCTTCCAGCCTGACGCCGGCACGGTAAGCGTTCTCGGGAAAACGTCCGGAACCGCAGCTGATTCCAGGCTTGGCTACCTGCCCGAAGAACGCGGTTTGTACAAGCGCATGAAGGTGTACGACGTCTGTGCGTACTACGCGAAGCTTAAGGGGCACTACAACTGTCACGCGGACATCAAGGAATGGCTGAGCCGTCTTGGAGCCAGTGACTGGGCTAAGAAACGTGTCGATGCGTTGTCCAAAGGGATGGCTCAGAAGGTTCAATTCATCACGTCGGTTGTGGCTCGCCCCGAGCTGTTGATTCTGGACGAACCGTTCAGCGGTTTGGATCCGGTCAACCTGGAAGTCCTGCGAGACGCGGTTCTTGAAATGCGTGATCGCGGCACGACCGTCATCTTTTCGACACACGATATGGATGTCGCCGAGAAACTGTGCGATCAGATTTTCATGATCTTCAAAGGTCGAAAAGTTCTCGACGGTTCAGTCGATTCCATTCAGGAACAGCACGCTCGCAACCAGGTAACGCTGCGACTGGCGGGCGGAGTCGAACCGCCAAAGCTGGACGGAATTGAAACAATGTCCGCCGGGAGTCGCGAGTATTCGCTGCAACTCGCGGACGCCCAGTCGCCTCAAAACGTACTGCAACAGTTAGTCAGCAAAGGTTGCGAGATCGAACACTTCGAACTCAAGCGGCCCTCGCTGCACGACATATTTGTCTCGATCGCCAGACCCACCGAAAACGAAGAAGGGAGCGAATCATGAGACGCATCCTCACAATCGCCGTCCGCGAATACCGCGCGATGGTTGGCACGAAAGCGTTTCTCTTCACCATCGTCATGATGCCCATGCTGATGGCCGGCGGTTCTGTCGTTCCGGCGCTTATTAAGAAGATGCAGACTAACAAAGCCAAGAAACTGGTCGTCGTCGATAAAAGCGGTGAAATTCTGGCCCCACTACAGGCGTTGTCAGAAAAGCGAAACAGAGAACTGGAAGAACAAAGCGACGGCATGGAAGCCGCTTTCGGCGATTCCAGTCCGTACGAATTTATCGCGTTCGATGGCGAATCATGGGACGACGATGCGCGGTTCGAACTGTCTGAGAAAGTGCGTGCGCGGGACATTTATGCGTTCGCTGAAATCTCAGAGAACGCGATCGAACTGGGAGCTGTCCCGGAGATTAATTTCTATTCCGAAGACGCGGCTCTCTCACAAGCCAGACGCTGGTTTAGTCGTCGCGTGAACGAAATTGTGCAAACCACGAAGCTGGCGAAAGCGAAAGTCGATCCGGCCGTTGTTGGTCAGGCGCTAACGCCAATCGAAATTGATGGTCGCGGCTTGCTGACAAAGTCGGACACCGGAGTCGTCGAACAGGCTGAGGAGAAGAACGAACTGCTTTCGTTGGTTGTTCCGTTCGGAATCATGATGCTGATGTTCCTGATCATCTTCCTCGCCGCACAGCCGATGCTGGAGGCGGTGTTAGAGGAGAAATCAGAACGCATTGCCGAAGTCTTGTTAGGTTCAGTGAGTGCCAGACAGTTGCTCATGGGCAAACTGATTGGCAACGTTGCCGGATCACTCACAGTGTTCGCGCTGTACGCAGCTGGCGGATACGCGTTGGCAGCTTACAGCGGCTGGACGGACATGATTCCGTTCCACATTGTTCCGTGGTTTGTCGTCTACCAGATTCTGGGCGTGTTGTTCTTCTCGTCGTTGTTCATGGCGATCGGCTCTGCGGTGAAACAACTCAAGGAAGCTCAAAGTCTGTTGCTACCGGTCTGGACATTAATGTTCCTTCCGATGTTTGTGCTGATGCAGGCCATCCAGGATCCCAACAGTGCAATCCCGACGGTGCTGTCGTTCTTTCCGCCATCCGCACCGCTCATGATGATGATCCGTCTTTCCAGTGGAGCACAAATTCCGATGTGGCAGGTCGGAGTCAGCATTGGCATCATGCTTGTCGCGACTTTTCTTGTCGTCGCCGCCGCCGCTCGGATATTCCAGGTCGGCATTCTGTGGCAGGGCAAGACGCCAAAGATTGGCGAAGTTGTGAAGTGGCTATTCAGGAACCCGCTAATTGGCTCGTGAGGGTGAACCGTACTCCGGGTCACCGCATCAGCTTCACGACGGATGCTCCTCGTGCAGTGCAGTATTTCCCTCGCCCGTTAGTCGCGTTCCAAAACATACCGGTTAAGCGTCGCTCGACCGAGGTCAAAGTAGCGGTAGGACGCTGCGAAGAAGACCAGGTAGCGGTTGTAGATTTCAACGCCTACAAGCTTGATAGCCTTGTCTTTGTTGGCAACCAGGTTATCAAACCACGCGCGAAGGGTTGGGCGGTAGTCGTGGACGGTGGTCTGAACAATGCGGAAGCCGGCCGCTTCGAATTCCATGACCTGTCGGGCGTGCGACGGAGTGTAGGAACCCGGGAAGAACAACTGCGCGATGACGATGGAGTTGGTGAGTTCTTCGGTGGTCGAGGCCAGGAAGTGTTTCACCATCCGGCCGCCCGGCTTCAGTGTGTCGTGCAGCTTTTTCAGAACGCCCGCGATGTCGTCGTGGCGGACGTGTTCCCATGATCCGATGGAATAGATTTTGTCGAACGTTTCTGTCGGGTAGTCGGTCGTGATGAAGTTCTTGAACTCGACATTGAAGTGGTTGTGTTCGTCGTTGTATTTGACCTGTTCTTCCGACAGCGTGTAGCCGTACAGGTTCTCGCGGTCATCGGTCTCTTCACAAATGCGTTTCAACATCGCGCCCCAGCCGCAACCAAGGTCCAGAATCTTCTCGCCCGGCTTAGGATCGACAAGGTTGCAGATGAAATCGGCCTTGTTGGTTTGAGCCTGTTCCAGCGTGTCGCCGGGTGTGAAGTCGGCACATGAATAGAAGTTGTATTTGCTGTCCAGGAACAGCATGTAGAAGTCGTTGGAGATGTTGTAGTGTTCGTCGATGCCGACCAGGTGATCCTGCTTCATTTTGGCGGCCAGCATGAAGCGGCGCATGAACCGTGGTGGGAAGTTGTCAGCCAGCCAGGTCTTGAGATTGGGTTCGCGCGTGTTGACCAACGTCCACAGTGGTTCCGGATCAAGCGGTTTAGGGTTCCGGATTTGGTAGTTCAGTCCGCCGTAGCCGGGGCCGTACGTAAGCGATTCCAAAACGAAGCAAAGCTGGCGGAGTGGTGCAATCATGTTGCGGTCTTATTGGGTTCTGAATGAATGCCGAGCATTGCGTTTGTTGTGGCTCGGACGCCCCGAACCGGGTAGAACAAACGGGACTCGTGGCCTCGTCCACTACGGGTTGGTAGCTGGACGGCCGCGATGCTCCGAACGATGCGCCCGTTATACCCAGACGCCCCAACATTAGACAGCAGCCATCGGCACGTGCGGCGATTGGTGCAGAGTTTCACTGCACAGGCGGGAACGTCAGCCCGGCTTACCTGCCTTGAGCCGTTAGAGTTTACCCAATCAGTTCCCGGATCGGCTTGCCATGGTTCACGATCGGAACCGGCCGACCGTTGAAGTCTTTGATGAAGACCTTCGACGAATCGATGCCCAGGTGATGGTAGATGGTCGCCAGAAAGTCGCCCGCACTACAGATGCGTTTGACTGAGTCCTGCCCCAACTTGTCGGTCGCTCCGATGAACCGCCCCGTTTCGATACCGCCACCCGCCCAGATATTCGAGAACGCGCGGGGCCAGTGATCGCGGCCGGGTTGCTTGGTTCCCGCTGCCGCGCTGGCATTGCCGGCTCCGGTGCTGGGTTGATAGTTAATCTTTGGCGTGCGTCCGAACTCGCCGGTCACAACCACCAGAACACGTTCGTCCAGGCCGCGTTCGTAGATGTCTTCAATCAACGCAGACACCGCTTGGTCATACGCCTTCGCGCGGAATCGCAAAGCGTCGAACACATGATGGTTGACGGCGTGGTCGTCCCAGTTGTTCACTCGGCCACACAGCGGACCGCGCAGGCTGCTGGTGATGACTTCGACTCCGGCTTCGATAAGCCGCCTGGCCAGTAGCAACTGTTGACCCCATGTGTTCCGACCGTAGCGATCGCGCGTCTTGTCGTCTTCTTTGCTCAGGTCGAACGCTTCCTTTGTGCGTTTTCCGGTCAGCAGAGTCATGGCCTGCTTTTCAAACTCGTCCAGCGCCTGCATCTCGCCGGCCTGGTCGAACGCGCGTTCGAGGGTGTCGAGGTTTTGCCGCAGAGTTGACCTGCGGTTCAGCCGTCTGACTTCGGCAGCGTCGGCCAGGCCAATGTTGGGCACAACGAAATTGGGTTTATTGGGATCGCCGACCACGCTGAACGGCGAGTACGCGTCGCCCAGGTATGCGGGACCGTTGTAAGTCTTCGGCCCGTTCACGCCGACGTAGGCCGGTAGCGGATTGATTCGCGGGCCGTCCTGTGATCGCAGGTAATTCGCGATCGACATCCAGTCCGGATACTTCGGCTTTGGTTTATCGCGTACGTCGGTGTCGCCGGACAGCATGCGCATTGAACCGGCCGGATGACCGGGGCTCCCGTGCCGCATCGAACGCAGTACGGTGAACTTGTCGGCGATCTTCGCCTGCATCGGCAACAGTTCGGTGAAGTGCATGCCGGGAACCGCTGTCGGGATCGTCTTGAACGGGCCACGGTATTCCAGAGCAGCGTCTGGCTTGGGGTCGTACGTGTCCAGATGCGAACAACCGCCCGGTTTCCAAACCATGATGACCGCGGTCTTCTCGGTTCGCTTCTCGCCCTGGTTCGACTCAGCCGCCTCCGCCCGCAGACGCAGGATTCCTGGCAGAGTCAGCGTTGAGAACCCCGCCAGCCCCATGCGCATGAAGCCGCGGCGACTGCCGGAACCTGGACCAGGACAATAATTGGTTGAAGCATTAAACGGGTGGCTCATTTCTTCTCCGCTGGCTTCACTCGGACAGTGACCGGCTTCGTCACAACGATGTCGACGATATCTTTTGGCGCGGCTTTCTTCTGTACGGCTTTGAGTTGTCTGTCTGCGGTTCGGACTGCGGCGGTCGCCGCTTTGTGAGCAGCCTTCGCAGCAGCGGATGCTTTCTTAGCCGCAGCTTTGGTGTCGGCAGTCGCTGATTGAACTGCCTTGGCCAGCTTCTTCGCCTGGGCGTCCAGTTCGGTCGCCCGCTTTTGAGCTCGCTTCAACGCCGCGTCGGCAATCGCCACAGCTTCTGGGTTGTATCGGTAATTCGCGACGGCCTTGCCATAGAAAGCCAGCACGTACTCTCCCGGTTTCGTTTTCAACTGCTTCGTATCCAGCACAACCTGCGAATTGTCTTTAGTCAGCGGAGCAGCAAACGCCGGGGTCTTGCTGAAATCGCCGAACGCTTTCAGACTGATGTTGGCTCCGGAAAACTTGCATCGCCGCGTGTGAACCAGCGGGATGGTTAGCTTTTCTCCGGCAATCACTTCCAGCGGCTTATCTGTGGTGGTCGCGATCGTGATGGGAGTGAGTTCCGTATCGCAAACGGACACAGGCACGTCAGCCAGCAATCGTGGAGCGGGAACTTCACTCCACGCGTTTGGAACCGGCCACGCCATCGACGCCAGGTATCCGGTTCGAACAACTTCCTTGCCGCCGATCATCGCTCGACCGGTGAACCCTGCCTGGCTCACACCACGCGACGCGTCTTCTGTGGCGGTTAGTAGCACTATGCCGCGAGACTGACCCGCGGGAATCTTAAGGCCGTGGGCCGTGACGCCGGGCGGTAGGTTATCCATTTGCAGATGAATCTCGCCGTTGAATCCATCGCGACGAACCGTCACGACTTCGACCGCCATGGTCGCTCCGCGGCGAAGCGTCAGTGGCTTCGACAATGCGTTGCGATCTCCGTTGCGGAGATTCATATGAAGCGCCCAACCCACGATGGCGAAATCGGGAGCGGCCTTGCGAATAATAAGTCGGTAGATGTTGCGCGGGTTGCTGCGCGTTCCGCCGAACAGGTCGGACAGTTGCAACCTGTGTACGCCGTCGTGTTTGATTTCCAGCTTGCCGATGATGTCTGTCGAACCGGCGTTGTACGGCGGGCCGTCGTAGGAGTAGCCGTTGCTGGAGACTTTCACAGGACTGGCAATGTCGCTGAATTCGGCGACGTCGGTCAGTTGTTCTTTACCGTCAACAGTTGCGACGTGTTGAACAACGACCGCGGGATCGGTGTTCAAACCGAAGCGTTCTGACGCAACCTCCACCCACCAAACCTCGCCCTTCTTCGCGGTGAACTGAAACGAGTCCACGTCGGCCGCGGGAAAGAAGCTGCCGCTGATATCGCAGGGCAAGGTAATCTTCTGCGGCGTCGATGCCGTGTTGTTTGGTTCGCGTTCTGGAGTGACGGAGGCATCGCCCATGCCGGCTGGTGGCCAGGAGAACGAACTCACCGTCCGGGTACCGGCCGGTCGCTGCAGGACCACCCCCGCGTCCGGCGAACGCAGCACTAGTCGGTAGAAATGGTACGGGCCCCCGTTGTACGTGAGGTCATGAACCTTCACGACATAGGTTCCATCGGCGGGCGCAGTGAAGTCAATCGTCCCGCCGCGGCGTTCGACTACCAGGTCGGCTCCGGATTTATCGGCGACCACGATGACAGGCGTCAGTTTCGAATCAATATTCCGCGCGGCGCAATCGACGACGATGCGCTGGTCTTTGGTGGCCTTGAATGAGAAGTAGTCAACGGCCTGCTTGGTCATGGTCGCGTTGCAGACGGTATTCAGTTCCAGCGGCATGGCCGTTTCGAGCGTCGTGTTGGCTGTGGTTCGAGTGGCTTCGGGCAGAGTTCCAACATTGAACGCGCGGGAGGTCGAAACGCCGAGCCGTGTCATGACACGTGCTTCGTGAACGCCGGGCGGGCAGTCGGGGTCGATTGTGATGACGTATCGGCCGGGAACCGGAATGCCGGACTTGAGTTTGTGAGCTGCAGTGATGCCTGGATGCGAGAAGCTTAGAAGTTCTGCATCGTCGATATTCTGGCCGGTGATGGTGACATCGAAAGTGGTTCCGACCGCACCGCCCATCGGCATTGTTGTCATCAGCCGCGGCGCGGGCAGGCAGACAGACTGAGCGGCGGCAGTCAGCGACAGGCAGGCAGTGATGAAGGCAGCGGTGGGAAGAGTGTACGCTCTCAGGTTCACGGTTCTCGTTCTCCGGATGCGACAGGTAGGTTCTCACATGATGTTCTTCTGTTTGCCTGGTAGCAAGACAACTTCAGTGTTTGTTGGCTTCTTGAATTGAACCGCGGCGATGCAACCGGCACGATTCCTCGGTATCCTGTGCAGCTACGCTTCGGCGATTGCACGATTGCACTCGCAATACCACAGAGAGTCACACCATGAGTTCTCCGCAACCCTCCGACACCAGTAAGCACGACGCGCACTGGTCCGGCAGCCTGAAGATTGTCTTGTTCATCTTGAGTCTGTGGGCGTTCATTTCGCTCGGCTGCGGGATACTGCTCCGCGACTTCCTGGATGGACTGTTCAATGTTGGCGGTGCTCCAGGCGGATTTTGGATCGCTCAACAGGGAGCCATCATTGGGTTCCTGATTCTGTTGGTTGTGTACATGGTTCTCATGAATGGCCTGGACAAGAAGTGTGGTCTTGATGAGGAGAACCAGGCATGAGTCAGGATTCATGGAACTTCCTGTTCATCGGTCTGTCGTTCGCGATGTACATCGGCATTGCGATTAAGTCGCGAGCCGGAACCACGAAGGAGTACTACGTTGCCAGCGGTGGTGTGTCACCGTTTGCGAACGGAATGGCGACGGCAGCGGATTGGATGTCGGCGGCCACGTTTATCTCAATGGCTGGCAGTATCGCCGCCAGCGGTTACGACGCGTCACGATTCCTCATGGGCTGGACCGGTGGGTTCGTTCTATTAACAACGTTGATTGTTCCGTACCTGCGGAAGTTCAATAAATTCACCGTAACCGACTTCCTGGGCGATCGGTTCTATTCCAACTTCGCGCGGTTTGTCGGTGTTGTCTGTGCGATCTTCATTTGCATGACTTACATCATGGGCCAGATGCGCGGCGTGGGCCTGGTGTTCTCGCGGTTGTTTGACATCAGCATCACGTCGGGCGTGCTAATTGGTGCGGCCATTGTCTTCTTCTACGCCGGACTTGGCGGAATGAAGGGCATCACGTACACGCAAGTCGCGCAGTATTGCGTGATGGTTTTCGCTTACACGATTCCGGCCGTTTACATCTCGATGTTGCTGACCGGGAATGTGGTTCCGCAGTTGGGTTTGATCGGTGACTTCACGAAGGAAGGAGTTGACGCGGCGGTTCCGTTACTCACGAAACTCAACGAGTTAAACACACAACTTGGGTTCAGCAAATATACGGACGGCAGCATGTCCACGACGGACATGTTCTGCATTACAGCGGCGTTGATGTGTGGAACCGCCGGACTGCCGCACGTGATAGTCCGGTTCTTTACTGTGAAGTCGGTGAAGGCAGTGCGAAGATCTGCGTGCTGGACACTGGCTTGCATTGCCATCATTTACCTGACTGCTCCGGCCGTGGGTGCGTTTGTTCGAACGAACCTCATCTCAGAAGTTCACAACACGCCGTACGCGTCTGCTCCATCGTGGTTGAAGAACTGGGAAGACCGCGGACTGATCGCATGGGTCGATAAGAACAACGATGGCATCATGCAGTATGCATCAGGTAAAGCGATTGACGGCAAGCCTGCGTTTGAAGGCGAACGAGCCGGCGACGGACCGCGACCGATTACCAACACGGTCACTGATAACGCGAACGAGTTCTACTACGAGAACGATATTCTGGTGATGGCGAATCCGGAAATGGCCAAGCTGCCAATGTGGATCATTGCTTTGGTGATGGCTGGTTGTGTGGCGGCGGCATTGTCCACAGCGGCTGGGCTGCTGTTGGTTCTCTCAACGTCAATCTCTCACGACTTAATGAAGAAGATTGTGAGCCCCGGAATGAGCGACAAGGTTGAGGTCGCGTGGGCTCGTGGAGCGTCTTTTGTGTTCCTGGCCATCGCTGCGTACTTCGGAATCAATCCACCGTCTGAGTTTGTTGCCAAGACGGTTGCGTTTGCGTTCGGACTGGCAGCATCGTCGTTCTTCCCGACCATTCTGATGGGGATCTTCTCCAAACGAATGAACCGCGAAGGTGCGATTGCGGGAATGATTGCAGGCATCGGTTTGACACTGGGTTACATCGTCTACTTCCAGTTCATTGTCGATCACACGGACTACATCTTTGGCATCTCGCCAGAAGGCATCGGCTTCGTGGGTATGATCGTGAACTTCGTCGTGGCCACTTTGGTATCGCGAGTCACACCTGCACCACCGCAAGAGATTGTGGATATGGTGACTAACATTCGCGTTCCAGGAGAAGCCGGAGAGGCAACGCACTAAGCGGAAACTAGTCTCCGTCCTGGGTCACATTGCGCAGCACCCACAGCCTCAGCAGGACTGCCGCAATGAAGCCGAATCCGAACGCCTTGTACGGGTGGAGCAACCACCAGTCAGGTTGCCACTTGGGCCAGGCTAGTACGACAAACAGCCCGACGACAGACGATAAGAAGACTGCAAAAATGCCGCTGAGTACTGCCGCACACAGCATCACCACCACTTGACGACATTGGTATGCGTTAATGCTGAAGCCTTAGAAGTCCGGTGGTGATGAAGAGTCACAGCTCTTTCTGCGCTACGTGGTTCAATCAGTTTCAGTGCACAATCGACAGATGGCAACACGAACTTCACCAGCGGCAGTGGTTCAAGTCGAATCGAGACTGGTTCTCCACGTCTGCACGACCTCGCGAAGACGCTTTGGTAGGCCGAGTTGATAGACGAAGTGAATCAAGTTGGTTCTGCACAAAGGAGGCAGCGTTAGCTTGAGTATCGGGGCCAGGGGCTGCCGCCCGATCGGCAACTTGCGGCGCAGTTCGGGTTCCAGCAGTAGTGGGTAGGTTGCGAGCAACGATCGATAGCCCACGAACCCTAACGATCGGCGATATGAACTGAGTAGTTGTGCGGTGAACCTGGACTGCCCGTAGTCGGCGAACCTTTGCTGTCGCATCTCGCAGAGTGTTGCGTAGTCTGCCGGCAGATCTGGGATACCCATTTGGTCGCCGAACATCACGAGTTCCGCGACGAGTTCGTCTCGCTCTGCGCCACTCAGCGGTGCTCCGGCCACGTCGGCGGCGGCGATGGAGTAGTAGATATCCATGCTCAGGACATCTCGGTATGCCAGATCGGGAATGCGGCTTCCGCGACGGTCTTCGATGTCGGTGTGCAGCCCGCGCAACGCGCGGGCCAGGGGTTCGCGTTCTTCGGCAGACACGACCAGCATCTTGCGCAGGTAATCGATGGTCGAGAAGAACCGGCCGATCGGGTCGCTAGGTAGCTTCCCGGTAAAGAACAGCCAGTCCACGTTGGGATGCACGGCGAACTCAGCACTCCCGCCGGCGAAGATTAGCAGCAAGCACGTGGGATCAGACCAAATCCGCTGGGCAACGGTTGGGGTCTTTGTATTGGGTGCCGCTGCCTGTGCCATGCGTTCTAAGCGTCCTGCGTGATTTTGCAGTAGATATTATCGCGAATGTAGCAGGCCGAGAGAACAGTGCTGACCCGTAGTGAATACGGCCGCCTGTTTTCAGGCCAGTGAGCTTGAGGGCCGCGTTTCGGGTCGGTGGGAATCACTTTCGCGAGCGAGCCGCCAACAGCCGCGGCTGGCAATTTGTCATTTGCTATCGGTCATTTGTCATTTTTCCATTGGCGGTTCCGAGTCATCCTTGCGTGTAAGATTTTGCGATCGGTTGCGTGTAAGGGGCGGGTGGCGTGAGATTGGGGCTAAGAAATCCTGAGGTGTGACGAAAGTAAGTGAGAGGTTCTTGCCAATTCATTGAAGATTGTGCACTTTTTATGCACGCAAACCTCAGGTCGGTGCATCAAAGGGAAGTAACGCGGTATCGTATCGATCAGGAGCGGGGGCCCTGATTGCGTTGGGGGTTTCTTCACGACTTCGTGACATGCGGAAAAACTGTCTGAGATTTTTCGGTCCGCGCGAGGCTGTTTGGCGTTCAATTTGCAATCCCTCCGGCGGGTTCAACCGTCACTTGACCTACCACTCGCTTCCGAACTGGAAGCCAATGCTCCACAATCATTGAAAACTGCTGGAAGTGCCCGGCGTGGCATGCTCCACTAATGACTCACCAAAATACCTCTCCGAAATAGCGAGCCTTCAATATGGCGACTGCCACGAACGAGCCAGATGCACTCAAAGACGATGACGTTGCCGCGATTGACCGATTGAAAGTCAGCTTCGGGCAGCTCAAGCAGGAACTGGCGAAGGTCATCGTCGGTCAGGAAGAAGTTATCGAACGACTGGCGATCTGCCTGTTCGCTCGCGGGCACGCACTACTGATGGGTGTACCAGGTCTGGCGAAGACGTTGTTGATTAGCCAACTGGCCGACACGTTGAAGCTGTCGTTCAACCGAATTCAGTTTACCCCCGACCTGATGCCAATGGACATCACGGGTACTGACATCCTTCAGGAAGGTCAGGGCGGCAAGCGAGAGTTTGAGTTCATTAAAGGCCCTGTGTTTGCCAACATCATTTTGGCGGACGAAATTAACCGTGCTCCTTCCAAGACGCAGGCCGCGATGTTGGAAGCGATGCAGGAACAGCGAGTGACTGTGGTTGGTCGACCTTACGAACTGCAAAAGCCGTTCTTCGTATTGGCGACGCAAAACCCGGTCGAACAGGAAGGAACCTATCCACTGCCGGAAGCGCAGTTGGACCGGTTCATGTTTCTGATTGAAGTGGACTACCCGAAACGCGACGAAGAAATTCTGATCGCGAAGACAACGACTGGTGTCGGCATGCCGTCGCTGGATCAGATCATTGACGCTGAGCAGGTTCTTGGATTCCAGGATCTTGTTCGACGTGTTCCTGTTCCGCAGCACATTTACGAATTCGCCGTGGACCTTGTTCGGCGGACAAGACCGAACACTCCGGAAGCTCCGGACTGGGTGAAGCCGCTGGTTTCATGGGGAGCCGGACCGCGTGCGGTTCAGTACCTGATTCTGGGGGGCAAGTCGCGAGCGGCATTGACCGGTAGTTATATGGTTCGTCTTGAAGACATCATGGCGGTTGCCGAACCGGTTCTTGGTCACCGCGTGCTGACAACGTTTGGTGCGGAATCCGAAGGCATCAAGAGTAAAGACATCGTCAAACGATTGGTTGACGAACTGAACGCTGAGTAGTGATCGCTGTAAGTCAGGCGAGGCCTGACGTGACCGGGTGCCGGGCATTGCCTGGCTACGACAACGCAGCAAGGACTACTTAGATGCAACGTGATTTTCTTGATCCTAAGGTGCTAAGCCGACTGGCGGCCCTGCCGCTGGACGCGCGCATCCCGATGTTGGGTAGCGTGTCGGGGCGGCACCGCAGTCCGATTCGTGGTTCCAGCCTCGAATTCGCCGAGTACCGAAAGTATTCACCGGGCGATGACACACGTCGGCTGGATTGGCGTGCCTGGGGACGCAGCGACAAGTTCTTTATCAAAGAGTTCGAAGCAGACACCAACCTGCGGATGGCTCTGATTGTCGATACAAGCGGATCGATGGGCTATGGTCCGGGCGGCGCGCAAAACCCGGACGTAAGCAAACTGGACTACGCCAAGAGTCTGGCGGGAACGCTTGCCTATCTTGCTTCGAGGCAGGGTGACGCCGTTGGTCTTTACTGCGCCGGTGAGAAGTTCACCAAAGAGATCCCACCAAAACGCAGTGCGGCTCACCTTAAGTTTGTTATGGACGAGCTCAGCAATGCGAAGCCCGCGGGTGAGACGGGTCTGGCCAAGTCGCTGCACGAAGCGGCCGAGAAGGTCTCGCAGCGAGCGTTGGTAATTATTATCTCCGACCTGTTCCTGCAGCCGGAAGAGCTGAAGAGTTGCTTCCAGCACCTGCGGTATCGAAAACACGATGTGGCCGTGTTCCACTTGTTGGAACAGAGTGAGATTGACTTCGATTTTGATCGGCCGATTCGGTTTGTCGATCTCGAAGGAGGAACGTCGCTGCTGGCGGATCCAAGCCTGGTGGCGAAGCAGTATCGCAAGGCCGTTGAGATGTATACGGAGGAACTGCGGATCGTGGTTCGCGATGCCGCCGTTGACTACCACCGCGTTTCGATGGAAGAAAACTACGGCGAGGTTCTGGCCCGGTTCATGCTTGGGAGGGCTCGCTAACCATGTCGTGGATACCGACCTTCTTACAATCGTCGATGCTGTTTGCGTTGCCGTTAATTGCACTGCCGATTCTGATTCACCTGATTAACCAGCACCGTCATCGCACCATGCATTGGGGAGCGATGATGTTCCTGCTGCAGGCGAAGCGCATGACGAAAGGGATGGCGAAGCTAAAGCACTTCCTCATTCTGCTCATGCGCATGCTGGCGATCGCGGGACTAATTTTTGCGATTGCCAGACCACTGGCCAGCGGCTGGCTGGCTCTCACCGCCGGCGGCGCGCCGGATACGACGGTCATCATTCTTGACCGTTCGGCCAGTATGGAGTCACAGAATTTGCAGACGGGTGAGTCGAAACGATCGACCGCCGTTCGGAAGCTGACTGAACTACTGAAGAGCGTGGGACGAACCACGAAGTTGGTTCTTATTGAGAACACGAAGAACAAAGCGGAAGAGGTTCCGAGTCCGGATGTGTTGCCAGACCTGCCTCTTACCGAAGGCAGCGCGACGTCGTCGGATTTGCCGTCGATGATGCAAACGGCGCTGGATTACATCAATGCGAACGAGACCGGGCGAACCGACATTTGGGTTTGTTCTGACTTGCGAGAGAACGACTGGGACGCGAGCGGCGGTCGCTGGGAAGGTCTCCGCAGTGGGTTCTCAGAGAAGGATGGAGTTCGGTTCTATCTGCTGACGTATCCTGAAATTGCGACAGGAAATGTTTCTGTCACGGTCGCCAATGTTCATCGACGGCAGATTGGTAATGAGGCCGAACTGGTCATGGACTTAAAGCTGCGTCGCGACTCTGAGTCCAGTGATCCCGTCAATATTCCACTGCAGTTCGTAATCAACGGCGCGCGTTCGGAACTCACTGTTGAGATGACCGACAAGGAATACGAACGACTGGGTCATACGATTCCGATTGATGCCCAGGTGAGAACCGGGCACGGCCGTGTTGAACTTTCCAACGACACAAATCCGCAGGATAATGTCTACCACTTTGTGTTCGCGGAACCTCCCGTGCATAAGACGGTGATTGTTTCGGATGACAAGGAAGCGGCCAAGTTGCTTCAACTGGCTGCGGGGACGCCGGCAGTTTCAACGATTGCCTTCAAAGCCGACGTGCTGCCAACGTCTCGGATTGATGAGATCCCCTGGAACGAAACAGCGATGCTGCTGTGGCATGCTCCGATTCCCGACGAACTTGCGGCAACGCAGCTACAGAACTTCGTCAAGGACGGCCGGACGGTCATTTTCTTTCCGCCAGCCACAACAAACGCGAATTCGATCTTCGGCGCGAGCTGGGGAACGTGGGAACAATCTGACAGCAAGAACCCGATCAACATTGCCAGCTGGAATAACCAGGCGGACTTACTGTCCAACACGCAAAGTGGTGGAGCGCTTCCGGTCGGTGAGTTGCAGGCGTTCAAGTACTGTTCACTGGAAGGCGAAGACTTTAGCCGGTTGGCTCAGCTTGACGGCGGCGTTCCGCTTCTCGCCCGAGTGCCGACCAACAGTGGCGGAGCGTACTTCTTTAGTACTTTGCCTCAAACGTCGCATTCGACTTTGTCCAGCAATGCGATTGTGTTTTACATCATGCTTCAACGCGGTCTCGCGGCGGGAGCCGGTTCGCTTGGCAAGGCGCGGCAGTTGGATGCTGGTTCGGCGGCGGTTGGTGACTTGTCGAAGTGGCAACCGGCTGATGAAGCGACCGATGTGATCATCTCAAATCGGCCGTATCAACGGGGCACCTGGAAAATGGGAGCCGCCGATGACGAACGGCTGCTGGCCTTAAACCGGCCGATTGAGGAAGACACCGCTGGCGTCATTAGCGACGACAAGCTGAAGGAAGTGCTCGGAACATTGGACTACACAAAGATCAGTGATGACGTGAGCGATTCGTCGTCGCTGGTGAACGAAATTTGGCGAATGTTTCTCATCATCATGATCATCGCACTGATTATCGAAGCGGTGCTGTGTTTGCCTGAGCGGCGGTTGGTCGCCGAGAAGGAGGCCGCGTAACCATGATGAAATTCCTGTGGACAACTCCAACGCTGGTCTTCAGCGCGATCATCATGGTGATCGCGATGGGCCTTTGCTTCTGGTCGTGGCAGCGAAGTGGGTTCGCGAAAGGTATGGGCTTTTTAGAACTGCTGCGGCTGTTGCTCATCGCTGCGGCGCTGGCGACTTTGAATCAACCTGAGTGGACGGAACAGATTAAGCCTGAACAGCGGCCGAAGGTTGCGGTTCTGTATGACACATCGGGCAGCATGGTAACGAAGGACGTTATCGATCCTGCCAATCCAAGCGACGCGCCTGAGACTCGCGAAAATGTGATTAAGCCGTTGCTGGAAGAGTCGGCATGGAAGACTGTCGATCAGCGAATGGATGTGGTGATTGAAAGCTTCGCATCCGATTTGCCGAACCCGGCTGAAGCGACGGATATCGACGCCGCACTGGAAAACATGCTGCAGAAACATCCAACTTTGCGTGGTGTTGTCTTGATGTCAGACGGTGACTGGAACATCGGCAACGCGCCAAGTTCCGCGGCAACGAAACTTCGAACTCGAAAGATCCCGGTCTACGCGTTGGGTGTCGGTGCAGAATCACGACTGCCGGATATTGAACTAGTCAGTCTGGACGCTCCGACGTCTGGTGTTCCGAACAAGGCGATCCGCATTCCGTTCGTCATCCGCAGCGCAATGGCGCGGGATTATGAGACGACGGTGACGATGGAAACGTCCGATGGTCAGTCACTACAAAAGGCTGTGCGTGTTCCCGCGATGGGGCGATTGCGAGAGACGATTGAATGGCGACCGAAGAAAACCGGCGAGTTCAAACTGACAATGAACGTGCCGGAAGCGTCTGGTGAGTTGCTGCCGGACAATAATGAACTGACCGTACCGGTACGAATTACAGAAGAGGCACTCAAGGTGCTGATTGTCGAATCGTTCCCGCGATGGGAGTATCGATACATCCGCAACGCTCTGGAACGCGACCCTGGGGTCGAAGTGAACTGCCTGATGTTCCACCCAAGCCTCTCTGCTGTTGGTGGCGGACGCGGGTACTTGAAGGAGTTCCCTTCAGACGAAGAACTGTTCAAGTACGACGTAGTTTTCCTGGGCGACGTTGGCGTTCAGGCCAACCAATTGACAGTTGAGAATTGCGATCAGATTCGGCAGCTCGTCCGCAGTCACGCCGGCGGTCTTGTGTTCCTGCCAGGTTTTCGCGGGAACCAAATGACGCTGTTGGAAACGAAGCTGGAAGAGCTCTACCCGGTGCAGATGGATGCGGCTCAGCCCAAGGGCTGGGGTTCGCCACGGCCCGCTCAGTTTGAACTCACAGAATCCGGTCGGAGTAGTTTGCTGACTCGATTGTCCGGGCAGGATGACGAAAACGTTCGCATCTGGAGCACCCTGCCGGGCTTCCAGTGGTACGCTGCGGCGCTGCGAGCAAAAGCAGGTTCAGAGACGTTGGCGACGCACCGAACGGCGACATCTCGGTTTGGTCGAGTGCCACTGATTGTGGCGAAGACGTCCGGTACTGGAAAGATTTTGTACATGGGATCCGATGGAGCGTGGCGATGGCGTGAAGGTGTGGAAGACCTTTACCACTATCGGTTCTGGGGACAGGTTGTGCGTTGGATGGCGTATCAACGAAATATCTCTGAAGGCGAATCGATGCGGTTCTATCCGTCGCCCGAACGTCCAACCGTCGGTGACGTTGTGACACTGAATGCCAACGTGATGACGGATGCAGGTGAGCCATTGCAAAACGGCACAGTGACCGTGCAGATACAATCGCCATCGGGCAAGACGGACACGGTCCGGTTGGCTCCGGCTGGCGAGGACATGTGGGGGCTGTTTAACGGAACCTTCGAACCGAAAGAGGGCGGCGAGTACTTGTTCGTCACCACATGCCGTGAAACCGGGGCTCGATTGGACACACGATTGTCGGTTCAGGGGTTGGCTCGAGAGAAGATCGGCCAGCCGGCACGCTACGACGTGTTAGACGAAATCGCGCGGATTACTCGCGGTCGCAATGCGTCGATTCATGATGTGAATGAGATCATGAAAGAAGTGGCTGACCTTCCGGAACCGGAACCAGTCATCCGTCGTGTTCGCATTTGGAGCCACCCGCTTTGGGGTGGAGCAATCGTACTTTTGCTGGGCCTGTTTTGGACGGGCCGGAAGATGATTGGGGTCGTTTAGGAAGTTTCTTCAGGCAGGAAGGAGGATGGGCATGATGCGAAAGGAAGTCATCACAGCGGCACTGGTTGCGGTCTGTTTTTCCACCTGCTTTACGTCCGTGGCAACTGCTCAGGAACGCAAGAAGTCATTCTTCCAAAGAGCCGCCGAATGGCTGGCACCTGCGCCGGCGCCGGAACCGGCTCGGGCGATGGTGGCACCGGTCAACCCACCAAACCCGGCCAATGATGCGATCAAGGAGGAACGCAAACAGCGAGTCAGTGCTCATATGACGGCGATGTTGGCCTGGATGGATTCCGTTTGCGAACTTAAGGATGACCAACGCAGAAAAATCGAGCAGCACTTTGCAGAGGTTGTTGAGAAGAGTCAGGACAGCTGGGCTAAGACCCCGAATCGTGGTGAGCAAAATGGGAACCGGGATTTCATTCCCTTCGAGTTTGTCTCCGTCAGTAGAAAGCTGACGCACAGTTCAAAGCTACGACGCGCGTTGGAGAAAATTCTGACGGAGCAGCAGGGTCAGAAACTCAGCAAGGCACTTGACGATCGTGACGAAGTGCTCAAATCCGACATGGCTGGCCTTGCCGTGCTGATTCTGGATCGTGAGTTGTTTCTTTCTGCAAATCAGCGCAAACCAGTAGCCGACGAACTGAAGAGTATGCTGGGCAAGCGGCTCTACACCGGCTTATTTGGATTCTACAACAACACGTTTCCATTCCAGCGAGCTACGTTCCCACGAAATTCGAAGTTGAAAGCCGTGCTGGGAGATGTGCGGTACAAACGATTCGCGCGTCTAACCAAGCAGAATGGCCAGGCCGAACAGTACGTCATGGTCACGCTGGGCAGCGGAGGCGGAGAAGCATCTTTGTCTGACGCCATCGACGCGCAGCCCGAACGGGTCGCAGAAGCGATGGCTGTTCGGATTCAGTTTCTCAGGGAAGCTCACGGCTTAAATGACGCGCAGTGTCGAAAGCTTGCCATTGCGGCCAAAGGAGCAGCGGCTCGCGAAATCGATAAGTGGATTGAGGCCAGCGACAAGCAGATGGAGAGCATGCTTCAGCGGTTCGCAAACCAGAATGTTTCCTGGGGACTGTCGCAGCTGCAGATCAGCCAGGTGGAACGCAACAAGCTTTGGGTTAAGACACGTGACAAAGTGGTGTCCGGCGACAAGAAACCAACCACAGAAAAAGAAGTGACCGACGCGCCGGCTCTCCAGACGAAGTCCCAAATCGCGTCGGTGATTGACGCTTTGTTCTCCAAACCCCAGGAACCCAAGCAGAAGAAGAAGGAGGAGAAGAAAGTAGTTGAACTCACAGAACGTGAGCAGGACCAACGCAACGCGATGGTTGGATATCTTCTGGGGACAGTCGACCAGGAAGTCTGGCTGCGGGCAGATCAGCGCGAGCCGATGTCGAAGCTGATCGACGCCGCGGTAAGTAACTTCGATCAGTACTCCCAGTACAACAACTACTACTACACCGAACTACAAATGCTGGCTGACGTCCTGTTTGTGGTGAAGAGACCGGTTCTGACGAAACTACTTAGTGAGCAACAACTTGCAGCGTGGGACGACCTGAAGAACCAGTTCAAGGAGCAGGAAAACAACGGGTACATGAAGATCATATACCGTTACGGTGATATCCAGTTTCAGTTAATCGCGGGCAGGAACCGGAGAAACTGAGGTCAACAAAACTCCGAAATCAGCTCGGCAATTGAGTGTCGGCAGAACAGGTAAACCTTCCGAGAAACAACGATTTTATTGATGTGGACAAAAACACTGACTGAAGCACCGGGTTTATGCATCAATAGAGACATGCCAGTTCTGGCCGAAAGCCGGTTTTCCGGGTGATTAAACTCGGTCGAACAACAGATATGGCTCTTAATTCGCAGCCAAAAAGTGTAGACTTATTACTGAACGATTGATCCAAGCCACTGAATAACGCAGATCGAAAGCACAGGAGCAGCAGATGCGTTCTGACATTGATGGGCGGCTGAACATCCCAGCTGGAATGAAGTCCAAGCTGGAATCCTACCAACAGAGTGTTCGCAGGGTGAAATTGGCGGAGGGCATCCTTGCTGCTCTGTTCGGTTTACTTCTGTCGTACATCCTGGTCTTCGCGCTGGACCGGGTCATGGAGACGCCGGGTTGGCTGCGAGGTTTGATCCTCGTGACCGGGTCGCTTGGGCTTGGTTTGTTCTTCCCTCTCAAATGCCACAAGTGGATTTGGGGTACGCGGCGAATGGAACAAGTCGCGAAGTTGCTTCGCCACAAGTTCCCGCGAACCAGTGACCAATTGCTGGGTATCGTCGAACTCGCTCGCAGCGACGCAGAACAATCTCGAAGCCCTGTGCTTGTTCAGGCTGCGATGAACCAGGTTGACGAATCAATCAAAGACCGCGACTTCTCAAACGCGGTTCCGAATGCTCGACATCGCCGTTGGGCTTGGGCAGCTGCAATCCCAGCATTGCTGATTGCTGGTGCCATTGTGTTCTCGCAGGCAGCTACCTCGAACGCGTTTGTTCGTTGGCTCATGCCGTGGAAAGAAACCGAACGATACACGTTCGCGAAGGTCAACGACCTGCCGGACAAGATTGTGGTTCCGATCGCCGAAAAGTTTGACGTTGGAACGCAGTTGCGGAAAGACACTGAGTGGTCTCCGGAAGCAGGCTACGCGACGTACCGAGATCAAAAGACAATCCGCTCTGCCTTGGACAACAGCGGTTACAGCTTCAATATCCCACCACAGAAAGAAGCCGGTTCACTGGCCGTTTCGATTGGCGACATTCGCAAGTCGGTCGCAGTTGAGCCACTGGCTCGACCGGAACTCAAAGGGCTCAAGGCCTGGGTCAAACTACCGGCCTATCTGCAGTACAAGAGTGAGGTTGAGGCGGATGTTCGTGGTGGTGTCATTTCGTTGGTGAAGGGCGCGAGCGCCAGGTTTAAGGGGACTACCAGTCGCGAACTGACCGAAGCCACTGCCGATGGCGAGTCACAGAAGGTTGATGGTGAGACGTTCGTCACGCGAACTCCGGTTCTCGAAGACACTGTTTCCCGAAAGCTAAGCTGGACCGACAAGCACGGTCTTACTCCACGAGATCCATTCGTCCTGAAAATCAACGCCTTGGATGACTCTGCTCCAATCATCGGATGCGAGTTGCTTGATCAGCAACGAGTGATCCTGGCCAAAGATACTGTGAAGTTCGACTTGAACGTCAGCGACGACTACGGCATCCGCAAAGTTGGGCTCGAATGGCAGGGCATTGAAGATGCTCTCCGCAATCCTAACCCGGCCCAAGGCGAACGCATCGTCTCAGCTGGTGCTCCGGAAATGCAGGATGTGAACACCATTGCAACGTTTTGTGCCGCAACTGAAGGACTTAGTCCTCAGTCGTTCAAGGTTCGAGCATTTGCAGAAGACTACATGCCGGATCGCGAACGAACGTACTCTGCTGTCTACACATTGCACATCCTGAGTGAAGACGATCACTTCGCGTGGATGACCGAGCAGATGTCGCGCTGGTTGCGTCAGGCTGAAGGGGTGTATGAACACGAACTTGCACTGCACGATATCAATAATCAACTTCGACAGATGGATGCTGAAGAACTGGACGCTCCAAAGACTCGCCGCAAGATTGAGCAGCAGGCTGCTGCTGAGCGAGCTAATGGTGCTCGGCTGCAGGCTTTGACGGCTAACGGCAAGCGAATGATCGAAGAGGCGACTCGGAACGAACAGTTCCAGGTTGGCCACCTCGAAACATGGGCCGAACAACTTCAGAAGCTTGAAGACATGGCTGCGAACCGCATGCCATCGGTCGCTGACATGTTGAAGGACGCCGCGAACGCTCAGGGGCAACCCAAGGCCGGAGAAGGTAAAAGCGAGAAGACCCCGCCAAGTGCTGGTGAAAACAAAGGCAACCAGTCTGGCAAGCCGGGTGAGTCCAGCGATGAGGAAGGGCCGGAGAACAAGGCCCCTTCAATCTCCGATGTTGAATCCGGAATGAACAAGCAGGATGAAAACGGTGGCGACGATCCGCCAAAGCCACCGAGCAAGGGTAAGTTTGGTCTTCCACAGACCATTCTGCAGGGTGGTCCACCAAGTGAACCGGAAGCCTGCGAGCCTCAGGAAGATCTGGAAGAAGCTGCTGAAGAGCAGGCAGAGATTCTGGCGGACTTCGAAGACATCAAGGACGCTCTTAACGAAGTCATGGGTGAGCTGGAAAATAGCACATTCGTGAAACGACTTAAGGCTGCGTCACGACGACAAATCGAAGTTGCCGGCGACCTGAACCGCACGCTTATTGGAAGCTTTGGTCAGGTTGAGAAGAAACTGGAAGAACGGCAGAAGAAGCGTTCTGATCAGCTCGCCAAACGTGAAGTTGCTCAAAGTGAGAACGTTTATCTGATCCAGCAGGACCTGGAAGCCTACTTCAACCGGAAGCAGGAAACGAAGTTCAAAGAGATCCTGGACGACATGAGCGATACCAGAGTTGTCACGAAGCTGCGTGGACTTGGTGATCGCATCAACGAGAACCTCAAAGGCGAATCGATTGTGCGGGCCGAGTACTGGGCCGACACGTTGGATCGGTGGGCCGAGGAGTTGGTGCAACCCGCACCAGGCGGGGCCTGAAAAGGTTCAAAATCTGGCGACAGTTTGCCGCCATCAATTGTTCTTGAAGTCATGCGAATTTTGGATGCAGAAATTGATCTGCGAGAAGAAACTCGAACTACAGAAAAAGCCCGCGAAGCGATTCGTGGCGAAGAATACGCCGAACGCGCAGAGAAGCTGGCGACGACACAGGCCGAGCTAACTAAGCGAATGGTAGAGGTTCGGACGAAGGTCGAAGACCTGCCGAATGCTGATCAGTTTGGCAAAGAGATCGAGCTGTTCACGCAAGTGGCTCAGGTAATGCTGGAAGCCGTTGGCATTCTTGTCGAACCAGAAACAGGTCCAACCGCAATAGCATGCGAAACGGAAGCCATCGAATTGCTTCTTCAGGCACGTCGCATCAAGCCAAGTGGCGGTGGCGGCGGAGGTGGCAGCACACCTGGTGGCGGTGGTAACGGGACCACCGACCAGGCAGCCTTGGCATTGATCGGTCCCGGCATCGACAAGGATGCTGAGATTGATGAGCGAGGTGTGACTCAGGCCGTTGGTGCAACGGGCAGAGATCTGCCAGCAGAGTACCGTGAAGGGCTTGATCGATTCCTTAACGCACTCGAAAACGGCACCAAATAGGTTCCCGTAATGTTTAAAAGGACGAGTTTCTCGGTCATCCTCGCAGTGGCGTTGCCGTGTTTCGGAAACGCTGCTGCGTTTGGCCAGGACGAAGGACCCGCCGCTGCTGATCCCCCCGGATTGGCGGTTCCGCAGTTCCAGTTCGGATTCGACACAGTCTCGCCTGTCAGCCCCGAGAAGCAACTAGAAGTCGCCCGGCAGACGCACAGCAAGAACATGCAGCGGCGTTTGGCTATTCGCATCGGTGAGTTGCAAGGCGTGTGCAATTTAACCGAACAGCAAGTGAAGCGTCTGCAATTAGCCGCCAAGGGCGCCGTTCGCTACGAGTTGAAAGGCTTCAAAGCGAGGTTCGAAGCGGCCCAGCGACAGATGATAGGTGGATTCGTTGAGGGCGAGCTTGCCGAAATTGAGCCTGGCGCGGTCCCAGCATTAGCTGAACCAACTGCCTCTCCTGCGAAAACTCCGAAGGCCGACGTTCGAGAAAAAACAGACTCAAAGAAGCCCAAGCAAGACAAAGAAGTCGCTGCACTGCTTAGGGAAGTGGGCACGATGTATGGCCCCCTTGGGTCAATGTCCACCAGTTCAGACATCGAGAAGCAAAAGTTCTGGCTCAACGCGCTCCGAAAGACGCTCACCGAAGAACAGCAAACCAAACACCAACAACACCTGGCATCACGAACCGCTTACCGCCGACGCGCGACTGTGAGTCATGTTGTTTCCGGGCTGGATGAGAGGCTGCTGCTTTCAGAGGCTCAGCGAAAAAAGCTGAGTGAGGTTATCGATACCGAGCTTGGGAAGTTCTTCGAAGTGCTGCCGCATCGGCAGGCGACGTACATGCTTGAATCGCTACCACACCTGGGAGCCACTCAGCTGGCTTACGGTCGGCTCAGGAAGAAAGCAAAGGCCTTCCTTACTGCCGCGCAAATGGAGCAGTTCGGACGTCCGCCTCAGGCCGATTACGACATGTTCTTCGGAATGGCCGACGATTTCTTTCCCCCTGAACCAGCCATCGAAATACCAGAGGGGGCTGGGTTCCTTGGAGTCCAGCTTGTTGAAAGCTCCGGCGGAGTTGAACTGCTAGCCGTGACTGAAGACCTTGCAGCCGACAAGGCAGGATTAGAAGTCGGAGACACGATCATGTCGTTCGACGGCAACGATGTTTCCACCGTCAGGGAATTGGTTCAATTGGTCGCCGACTCAAAGGCTGGCCAGAAGGTGGATGTCAGTATTCAGCGTGATGGCGAAACGATGAAGATCGAAGTCAAATTGGGTAAACGCCAGTGATGGGGATAACCATGCACCGATTCGTATGCCTGACTGCACTAGCGAGCCTGCTGACGGTTCTCGCTCCGGACCAATCTGTCGCTCAGGATCCAGCGTTGCGATTTGGCGTCAAGGTTCCGGTTGATGTTCAGAACATCTACGACCGCGGACTGAAGCACCTCGCCGACAGCCAGGGCGACAACGGAGCGTGGCACAAAGGAGCCAGCGGGTCGCACGGGTCCAACGGTTCTGGCGTTACCGGTATGTGTGTGATGGTTTTCCTGGCCAGCGGCGAGGATCCAAACTTTGGACCGTACTCCCGGAATATCCGAGGTGCGTTGCAGCACATGATCTCGGGGCAGGACGCCAAGACCGGATACCTGGGAGGCAGCATGTACCACCATGGGTTCGCCATGCTGGGACTGTCTGAAGCGTACGGAATTGTGGACGACGACTTACTGTGGACCGGTTCGAAATCAACAAAGAAACGCACTATCGGTGAAGCTTTGGAACTGGCCGTTCGCTGTGCTGTCACCAGCCAGAAGAACAATCAGTGGGGCGGGTGGCGCTATGGTCCTCGAGACAACAGTGCAGATACATCCGTCGCCGGAGCCGTATTGATGGGGTTGTTGGCCGCTCGGAACGCGGGTGTCGAAGTCCCTGACAGTTGTATCGACAAGGCACTGAAGTACTTCAAGCAAATGACGTCCAAGCACGGAACCGTTGGCTACTCCGGCGGCGCCGGAGGCTTTGGTGGTTCCAAGAACCTGCAGGCAATTGCAACGCTGGTCTACGCGATCGGAAAACGTAAAGACTGGGACCAGTTCAAGGCTGTGTTGAAGTCTGTTAAGGGCAACATTGAACACAACGAGATGTCGTACCCGTTTTACTACCGCTACTACATGGCTCAGGCTTTGTTTCAGTCTGACTTCGATGCGTGGAAGAGATGGAACCGAGAAACCATCCGGTATCTCAAAGATATGCAGGGAGAGGACGGCAGCTTCAAAAGCAGTCACGGCGAAACGTATGGCACTGCGATGTCGCTGCTTTCGCTTGCTTTGAACTATCGATTCCTCCCCATCTACGAACGTTGAGCGAAAGACTCAGGCTGCTGTTCTTCGAGCAAACGCGAGGGGCTTTATGAGGGTAACTCTTTATGCATCTGCGGTGCTGACCGCAATGAGCCTGTTCCCTGGCAATGCCGCGGCTCAGGACGCCCAGCCAAAATCGAAACAGGCGAACCCAATCCACGACGGGTCTGTTGCTGACTTGAAATGGAACCCCGATTGGAAAACTACTGGTCGTTTGGTTGAAACCCGCAGGAACAAGGCCGACGGATTCCTGGAGCTGGACATCCCGGATAAAGCCGAGGTTGAACTGGTTGTGTCCAGCAGCATTGGGCAGCCCTCATTCCAGTTTGGCTTCCAACCCAAAGCTGGGTCCACTCATTTTGAGACCTGGGATGACACACTGATCCTGCTGAATGGAGATGAGTTCGTAGAAGTCGGACCAATTCAGGCGAGGTTCACCATACGTGCATTCATCGATTGGCCGGATGGGAAGATGTCAGCCTACGATACCCGCGGCAAGCTTCTTGCGACGATGTCTAACATTGATGAGCTGAAGAGCCGGCGAGGTCTCTACATCCAGAACCAAGGTGCTCACCTTGTCATCGAACGGCTTCTTGTAAAGTCCTGGGATGGGAGCCCTCCAGCCGCTTTGGAGACCACAACAGTTCCAACGATCTACCTTGGTCCGGACAGTGGACGGGGTTGGCAGACGAAAAGCGTCACAGGGGGGCTTTCTCACTGGAGTACCGATTCGGCCGGTCGTCTCAGTACGAATTCTCGCTCCCGGATTTTCTATCCGCTGGACAAGATGCCGGATGGTGTGGAACTTGAACTGGTAGTGATGCGTCCTGCCTCGGTGAGACCAAAGGAATGGCCCGGGCTATTCGGGATCGCTTTCGCAGAGCAAGACCGCGCGATGCTTAGCTTCATAGCCCGTGGGGAAGAATTGAGTGTCCTTAACACCTACAACGGACGCCGTGCACCGGAGCCGGTGGCTTTCCCCGAAGCAAAAGGGACTTTCTATGCCTTGCGAGTCTTCGCTCGGAAAGTTGATGAAAAGCTCGAACTATCCGTCCACGCCGCCGATGGTCGCCTGCTAAGCGACAGCAGTGTGCCGGTCCCTAAGCGGCGAAAAGGAATTGCTATTTGGGGATGCCCGGGATTTGTTGTTTCCAAGGTTCGATTGTCTATGTGGGACGGAACCAAACCCGAACCGATACCGGGCGGCTAAACAGTGTCTAATCAAACAACCCAACCGAGATCAGGTCGAACCATGTTTCGTTTCCAAAATCTGCTGTCTTTGGCCGTAGCCTTGCTGGCAGTCTCTACCAGCCTCAGCGCACAGGAAAAGTCTGGCACACTCTATTGGGCCAACGGTGACATCTTACCTGGAGCGCTTCAGGAAACTGACGGTAATCGGTTACGTTGGAAATCACCGTTGTTCCGCGAACCGCTGGCAATCGACACATCGGCTCTTAGCGCGGTCAGATTTGATCATGCGAATGAGGTTGTGACGACCGACGAAGCGTTTCGTCTGGTGACTCGTTCCGGCAATGTTCTGCATGGATCATTGGCCGATGTTACAGAGAAGCTGGTCAAGCTAACCAGCAAACGACATGGCACCATGCTGGTTGATCGACGCCAGATCCGAAGCCTGCGTCGCCTGGACAATCCAGCCTTGATTTACCTTGGGCCCACGGGGCTCAATGGTTGGAAGACGCTGAGTACGAAACACAAGATCTCCGACTGGGAGACCACCGACGAAGGTTATCTGACGACTCGCCGCGACAAAGCGCGACTGTTTAGGAAGTTGGACATTCCGGGGCGAGCTGAGATTGAAATCGTCCTTGAGTCCAAGGCGGCGTTGGCGTTCCATCTTGGCCTCAATAGTAAGTTCGACGACGACGTCCACCTTGAGACGTGGGACGACACTCTCGTTGCATTGGTTGAAGAAGAGTTCGTCGAGATTCAGCGTATTAAGAAGAAACAGAAGTCGTTGACGCTAAGGCTCTATTGGGACGAAAAGACGCAGCAACTTAGCGTCTACTCAGAAGCCGGAGCAGAACTGGGCAGCATTCGCGGGACGGAGAAGAAAAGAAAGTCCGGCGAAAGTGGAATCCTCATCGAGAATCAGGGGCCCGGACTAACCATCAAGTCCGTGCGAGTCAGCCAGTGGGATGGCTCAAAACCGCGGCCTGTCGAGAAAGGACAAAACCGCGTTCACCTGATCGACGGCAGCCTGCTGTACGGCACAATCAGCACTCTTGAAGGCGACAAAATTCGTCTGACCAAAGAAGACGAAGAAGAAGTGGACATCCCGCTGGAGAAGATCGATAGCATCTATCTTGCCGACGACCTGAAGACGATTCCCGACGGAACAACCAGTGTGTTCTGGCTGGACGGAACGCGAATCACGGGCGAGTTGTCTGAGATCATGAAAGGCAAGATTGGTGTCAGGACAAACTACAGTGACGAACCGATCGTCTCTGACCTGGACAAGTCGAACCGTCTTCTCTTTACCCCGGCAAAGCCAGCAGGCAAGGCTGCTGCCGCGAACAAAGCCATAGATCGGCTCTATAGTTCTGGCGGCACACTGCACGGAACACTGGTCGGTAATGGCGACGACGTTGGAACCGCCGCTCTGCGATGGCGACCAACCGGCGGTTTGAACTCCAGTCCGCTGGCTCCCAACTGTGACGCACGCTTCGTCCGCGGAAAGCGAACAGAAGAAGTCACTTACGATAAGAAGAAGTACAGCGACCTGTTGTACCTGGTCAGCGGCGATGTGGTGCCATGCCATGTGGATTCAATCGATGAAGACGCTCTCAGAATCACGACAGCGTTTGCTAAGGCCGGCAAAATTCCTCACGACAATGTGAAGGCCATTGAGCTATCGAACACAGACGCATTGGAGACATCGGGCTTCGATGATCCGGGCTGGAAAGTTATTGGATCGACCAAATTGATTAAGAGAGAGGCGGAAGCTGTCACCTTCGAATCAGCCGGGCGAATCACGCACAAGAATATCTTCTCCGGCGGAACTGCGACCTTCAACATGAAGTGGGATTCGCAAAGTTACATCTCAACCAACCTGCGATTGTTTACAACCGGCAGCGGCAACAGTGGCGGCGTAAATGTCATGCTGATGATGCGTGGGAACCAGGTTTGGGCATCTGAAGCCAACGCTTTCCGCGGCCGAACGCAATCAACAAATGTGCCCAAACCTGAAGCGAAGATCCGCCTGATGCTAAAGGACAACAAACTGTCATTGTTTGTTAACGACAAACTGCTGCACACCACGAACCGGGTAAAAAGACGCGGTAGCGGCATGACAATTCAGGTGACCCAAAACCAACTGCTACGCGGTGGCGCCGGCAAGTCAAAGTTCGTCCTGACAGACTTCCAATCCCGACGCGGAACTGCTGTCAGACAGTTCGTAGATAGCGAAGCCAAAGAACGCGCATTGACAATTCCCCGGTTCCGACGGGACAAACCATCCACACATGTACTGATCGCTCCCAACGGCGACTTGCTGCGGGGGAACCTGCGAATGGTGACACAAAATCAGATTCGTTTTAGTTCTCGTCTTGAGGACTTCCGATTCGATCGCGAGCGAGTATCGGCCATCATCTGGCTGCACCCTAAGGGTGAGAAAGAACAGCCAACCCCGGACGAAGACGCACCGATTGTGCGCACGGTCCTGGATGGTGGTCTGGGGCTGGTGCTGATTCCGGAACGGATGACTGAAGAGAAACTGATTGGACGTTCGCCCGTGCTGGGCGAATGTTCTGTCCCAGTCACAGCGATTCGAGAATTGTTTGCCGGGAAGTACGAAAAGAAGGGGGAAAAATTCGCCTACGCCGACTGGAGCATTACTCCCGGTATGGAACCACGCTGGGACATGGAAGATGTCGGCGGTGGCGATCCGGCCATGCAACTGATCGGTAAGAAGGCGGGAGACTTCAAGCTGGCTCGGCTTAAGGGCGACGATAAGTTTGTGCTAAGCGAAAACGAAGGAAAGATTGTTGTTCTCGACTTCTGGGCGACTTGGTGTGGTCCGTGTGTCAGAGCGATGCCTGAGTACCTTGCGGCGCTCGAAGGTCTGCCTGCGGACAAAGTGCAGTTTGTGGCGGTGAATCAGGGTGAAGCGAAAGAGGTCGTTAACGCGTTTCTGAAGCGGCGTGATGACTGGGAGATTCCTGTGGTCGCCATGGATGAAGACATGCAGGTCGCTCAGTCGTTTGCGGTCAGCGGCATTCCGCATACGGTCGTCATCGGCACCGATGGCAGCGTTGAGTGGGTCCATACAGGGTTCGAACCCGGCGGCGGCAAAACACTCCGCGATAACATCGACAAAATGCTGGATGGGACCTGGGAACGACCAAGTCTGGCCAGCGAATCGATCAACGGCACCGATTCGAAACTGGTCGGCACGAAAGTGAGAGACCTGTCTATCAAACTTCTCAACGATACTGAGTTCACTCTTGGTGCGAAGAAAGACCAGGTCGTGGTTCTGGATTTCTGGGCCACATGGTGTGGTCCATGTGTCAGAGCATTGCCGGACTACCTGGCAGTCATGGAAGAATTGGACTCGAAGGATGTTCTGTTCATTGCCGTGAATCAGGCTGAAAAGAAGGACCTGATCAAAACGTTCATGGAGCGCAGAGAACTCAAGATGACTGTCGGTATGGATCCGGACGGGAAGATCGCCAAAATGTTTGACGTCGAAGGGATTCCGCAGACTGTTGTCATTGGACCTGATGGAAAGATCGAATGGCTCCACGTCGGCTACAAGACCGGAGTTGCCGAAGCGTTACGAGACACGGTCAAGAAGCTGCTTCCGGCCAAGGCAGAATAGGTTCCGCGACATGCGGGTAATCTACGCCGGATGACTTTGGTGGTTCGTTCATGCAAACCGGACTTGAGGTTCTGCAAGCCGGGCACAGTGATGTCCTGAACGGCCGGAAGTTCGGACTGTTGCTTAACGAAGCATCAGTTGATCGCCGGTTGCGGTTGGCCTGCGACGTACTGGCCGACCGGTACCCGGGGCAAATGGTCGCGATGTTCGCTCCGCAGCACGGTCTGTGGGGTGAGCAGCAAGCCAACATGATCGAAACGCCCCACGCGACTCACCCGCAGTTGGGACTGCCTATCTACAGTCTGTACAGCGATGTCCGCGAACCGACCGACGAGATGCTGGACGGTATCGACTGCCTGGTGATAGACCTGCAGGACGTCGGTTGCCGCGTCTACACATTCATCTGGACTATCACCAATTGCCTAAGCGCATGTGCGCGGCGGGGGATTGAGATTGTTGTCTTAGATCGGCCAAACCCAATCGGTTCGGCCGTTCGCGGGCCCGCCGTCACGCCTGACTATTTCAGTTTCGTCGGCCTGGCTGAGATCCCGTTGCAGCACGGATTGACCATTTGCGAACTGGCTTGCGTCGTCAACCGTATGCTTGGTTTGAACGCATCAGTCCGCGTCGTGCCGGTTCAGGACTGGCAGCGAGAAAGCTGCTGGCCCGCGACCAAACGCTCGTGGGTGCAGACCTCGCCGAACCTGCCATCTATCGACAGTCTGAAACTCTATCCCGGTATGGTGTTGCTGGAAGGAACCAACATTTCCGAAGGCCGTGGAACAACTGCTCCCTTCACGACCATCGGCGCTCCGTGGATTGACGGCTGGAAACTGTGTGAACGCCTTCGCAACCACGACGGAATCGCGTTGCGGCCCACACACTTTGAACCGACATTCGACAAGTACGCTGGCGAAAGCTGTTGCGGTGTTGCTGTTCACCCAACCGGTGCCCCGGTCGACTCGGTGACGTTCGCCATCGATGTGATTCTGGCGTGCGCCGCGATGTACCCTCAGCAGTTTGCTTGGAACGCTCCACCGTACGAGTACGAAACAAAGCTGGCTCCAATCGATATCCTGTACGGTTCCGACCGACTCCGGCGCGCTGTGAGTGATTGTTCGCAGTCAGCGTCGGAATTAGCGAAAGCCGATGTCGATACATGGCGTCAACGTTGCGACGGTCTGCTACTCTACGGACCGATCTAAACTGCTAACTGCACCGCTGCCGCAGGAGTGCCCATGTCTGCCCCATACGCGATCGCCGACTTTGCGAACATTGCCGGAGTCCCATGCCCGTGCGGAACTGCCAGACGCGCGTTCGCTGACGTCCCGCAGTTTCCCGGCACGCTGCATGTCACAGAGATCGCCGAAGACGCGAAACTGCACTACCACAAGACGCTAACCGAAACGTACTACATCCTGGAATGTGATACGGACGCGAAGATGCAGCTTGATGATGAGATCATCGAACTGACTGAAGGCAAAGCCATCGTGATCCCCCCCGGCGTTCGCCACAGAGCAATTGGCAAAATGCGAGTTCTGATTGTGGTTCTTCCGGAGTTCGACCCTGCCGACGAATGGTTCGACTAACCCGCCCGCCGTTCGGCGGTTTGTGTCTGCGACGCTTTGGGGGATGGACTTCTTTGGGATAGAGGCGCTGTCGCTGATTGGGGTTGTCACAATGGTGGTTCAGGCTGGTAACGCAGACGTTGTCGTTTGTGGTGCTCTGAAATACTACACTCGGTTCAGGTTACTGGTCGGCGTCGAACTGCCCGGAGCCGTCAACAACTGAGGCGTTCGATTGAGTACTCCGAAACAATCTACGAAGTCGCTTTGGCCAATCGTCTGTATGGGCCTGGGGATTCTCATATTCGCGACAGCGGGGTCAGTAATCGGCGCGATGGTGGGTGACGAGTCCATTACGGTTAGCTTGTATGTCGGCGGCTTTCTGGTCGGAGCGTTTGTTGGAACCAAAGTGGGGCGGTGGATCGAAGCTCGGAAGACTGAAGGCGCTGGCTCCACCAATGAGGATCCGCCGGCTGGATAGTGTCCAGTGACTGGCCAAACCGGGTATGCTGTGTGCTCCGCGATGAACCAGCTCCGATCTACGCTTGCAGGTTCCCAGCGATGACAGTTATGCAATTGTGGAAGGACATCAACTGGATGAAATCACTGGGCTGACGCCCACCGCTCGCCGATGAGCGTCCTTGCCCTCAAACTCGCCAGCTTCTTCGAACCAGATCCCTACATGACTTCTATGCTCTCAGATTCGATCCGCTGCGTTGCCTTCGATGCCGTTGGAACCGTGATCTACCCCACGCCGTCGGTCTCGCAAGTCTACGCAGACATCGCATCGCGGCATGGGTCGAAGTTAAGCGAAGCCGAGATACAGTCGCGGTTTGGGACGGCGATGAGTGTGTTCGATGAGGACTCAGCGGCGAATGACTTTCAGACCAGTGAGCAGCGAGAAACCGAATTGTGGCGCGAAGTTGTGGGGCGGGTACTGACGGATGTCGAATCGGCTGACGCCTGTTTTGATGAGTTGTTTGATTGGTTTGGACGCGTCGAAGCCTGGGCTGTGTTTCCGGACGTTGCGGCCACTCTGGCAGGGATTCGGGAGCGACATTTGACTTTGGCAATCGCGTCAAACTTCGACAGTCGGCTGCACGCCGTCTGCGATGGGTGGGCAGAGCTTGCCGATATACGGATTCGGGTGGTCTCTTCGGAGGTTGGGTACAGAAAGCCGTCGGCGGGGTACTACAATCGGCTGGCTCAGGCGTGTGGTTGCCAACCGGCTGAGATTTTGATGATTGGCGATACGCCGGCTAACGATGTAGAGGGGGCAACGGCCATCGGGATGCCAGCGGTGCTGATCGATCGCACTCGTGACGCAGCCTTGCCAGGGCGAATTGGTTCTCTGACACAGATTCTTGACTGACGCCGCGTGACTCAAACAGCACCACTTATTCAGGCCAGCAATCTGGCTCTCTCCTTTCGCCCTGACGAGCCGGTCCTGCGCGATATTGGCTTTTCCATCCGGGACGGAGAGTTTGTCACGTTGCTGGGGCCGTCCGGGTGCGGCAAGTCCACACTGCTCCGGCTGATCGCTGGGCTAATCGAACCGACAAGTGGATCACTGACGCTTGCTGGCAAGTCACCGAAGTTGGCCAGACGAACGGATCAGCGAGTGGGCATCGTGTTTCAGGATCCAGTGCTGTTGCCGTGGCGATCGGTAGAACGCAACATCCAGCTGCCGTGTGAAATCGCTGGCAGCAGGCATGCGGTTTCAACCAGCGAGCTCATGAAGCTGGTCGGGCTTGATCCTGCCGATGCAGGGAAGCGCCCATCGGAACTTTCCGGCGGAATGCGAATGCGAGTTTCCCTGGCCCGCGCGTTGGTGACGCAGCCGAGTTTGTTCCTGCTGGATGAACCGTTCGCGGCGCTTGATGATGTGTTGCGGCAGCAACTGAACGAAGAACTGCTGCGGATCCGGCAGCGGCAAGGCTGCACGACTGTCTTTGTGACTCACAACGTGTCCGAAGCGGTGTTCTTGAGCCAACGCATTCTTATCCTGTCCAGCGGCCCGGCGACGATCGCGGCAGAGATTGAGGTTCCGTTTGCATACCCGCGTGACGCAGCCATGAAGGGATCGGCCGAGTTTGCAAAGTGTGTTCAGGATGCGAGCGAACGGTTGCGAGGAGCCGCGACATGCGTTGGCTAGTCTGGTTGTGGCGTGAGATTTGGCCGCCGGCTGTTTTCCTGGCATTGCTGGTAGGAGCATGGTCGCTAAGCATCACGCTGTTCGATATCAAAGCGTTAATTCTGCCTCGACCCGGCGCGGTGTTTGGCTGGGCGCTTCAGAACCGGGCCGACTTGTTGCAAAGCACCTGGATTACCGCAAAAGCGGCTGTTCTTGGGCTACTGTGTAGCCTGGTGGCCGGCACGCTTGTCGCGATGGTGTTTGCATCGTCGGGTATCATCCGCCGCGGCGCGTATCCTTACGCGATCTTCCTGCAGACAGTCCCCATCATCGCCATCGCGCCGCTCATCGTGATTTGGTTTGGCCACGGAATGGGTAGCGTCGTGATCGTGTCGTTTATCCTGAGCGTGTTTCCGATCATCACCAATGCGACAACGGGTTTAATGTCAGCCGACAAGAATCTGGAAGAACTGTTCCAGCTTCACAATGCAAACTGGCTGCAAACGCTGTTTAACTTACGGCTGCCGTCGGCCGTCCCCTTCATTCTGGCCGGACTGAAGATTGGCGCCGGGGCAGCGGTCATTGGAGCGATTGTTGGGGAGTTCTTCGTGGGATATAGCGCGGAGCAGTTTGGTTTGGGCTACTTGATTCGGTTCAAGGCTGACAGCAACCGCACTGACGAGCTATTCGCTGCGGTCCTGGCTTCGACGGGTCTGGGCGTGGTGATATTTGCTTTGGCTAGTGGGCTGAGTCGGTTCGTGCTGAACCGCTGGTTCGCCGAAACGACGACTACTCAATAGCGCGGCGCGTGAAAAGGCGGAAGCCCTCAATGTAGAGGGCTTCCGCCAGGGTTTGTTTGGTTTTCAGCTTAGAGCGGTTTAGCGTGACATCCAATTAGTCGTTGGATGATGAGGCTGGGCCTGAACCTGATGATGGCTTGCGACGGCGACCGCCTCGAGAACGACGTCGGCTGTCGCCTCTGCCACCGCGGCCGCTGTTTGAGCCAGGAGCCGGTGATTTCTTCATCAGGTAAGAAATCGCCTCTTCCCAGGTTGGCACTTCACCATAGTCTGGCTTCGGAAGTTTTTCCTTCGGAGCAGATTCGGCCTGTGTTTCGGCGCCTTCTTTGTCTGAACGTCGCCCACGTCGTCGGCCGCGTCTGGAACGCTTCCGACCTGTGCGCTGGCCTTCTTCTTTCTCTTCCGCTTCGCCGCTGTCATCAGCATCGGTCACAGCTTCAACAATGGCTACACGATCGGACTCTGTTTCATCATCGCCGAAGACGATTTCGTCGTCAGGGATTTCAGCGGACCTGGCGACTGCTCCTTCAGCTGTTGTCTCTTCGCCTGCCGGCTTCCGGCGACGACGACCACGGCGTCTGCGTCTGCGTTTCGGCTTATCTTCACCGTCGCCACTCTCTTCATCGCTTCCGGGACTTGCGGCCGCAGGTGCAACAATGCCATCTCCGAACCCGTCGTCTTCACCGAATACGATGTCCGCTTCTGGAACTGTTGTCTCGCCTTCGGTCGCGACTGTCTCTTCAGACCTGGCCGCGCCGCCTCGTCGTCCACGCCGTCGTCGGCGCTTGCGACCTCGGCGAGGTTTCTCGTCGTCCGATGCACTGTCGCCACCATCGGCGGCTGATTCGGCGACGGGTGCCGCGGCTGGTTCGGTCTCTGTTGATTCGGTGTCCTCAGTGTCTGCAGATTGTTTGGCTGCCGGTTTGGTTTGGTCATCCCAGACCCACTCGTCCAGTTCTTCCCAGACTTCATTGTCGCCCTTGCCCTTCGCGGCAGGTTTCTTTGGTTCTGGTGGAGCGGCAACGATGACAGCTTTCGGCTCGTCTTCTTCTTCGTCCTCGTCTTCCGGGAACAGGATGTCGTCCTGCCCAAACAGAATGTCTTCGTCTTCGAAGTCGGTCTTGCCGCCGGACTTGGTGGTCACCAGATCCTGATCATCGTCGTCGTCTTCTTCATCCTCGAAGTCGTCATCATCTTCGTCAGCGAACCCGATGTCTTCGGCCTCGCCGCCGACGTCGTCATCTTCATCGTCGTCACCAAATGTAATCTCGCCGTCGTCGTCATCGGCTTCTGCGGATGCGGCAACTGGCTTGGCGATCGGAGCGTCGTCATCGTCGTCTTCGTATTCGTCAAACAACAGTTCGTCCGGCTGTTCTTCTTCACCAGTGAACTCGATGCCGAACATGCTCTGGGCCATTGACTCCCATGATTCGTTCTCGGGGGTCTCGTCCGGCTTTGGTGTGTCGTTTGTCGTCATGGCGTGATTCTAAATCTGAAAGGTCTCTCGGCAGCACCGAGTCGTAGCGCAGAGAGTATCGGGCGTGTGCAACCGCTGCAACAGGTTACATGGTCCCGGAGCCCACTAATACGGTGGAAACGCGGGGTCTGGGGTCGTTGTGCCACCGAGGCATGGCACCATAAAAGGGCTGAGCCCGTCCCAGGGAGTTCTGGGACGAGCTCGAATCAGCACTTTGAACGCCTGCCGGCATGCATTCAGCAGGCAGCGAGACTGGGTTCTCTAGTTTCTGTCGTATACCGGAAAGACCTTGTCTTTCGTGCGGTTGTAGGCGACTCGGCCGTTCACCAGGGCGGTTTCAACATAGGTTCGGTAATCCAGTGGGTTCCCATTCAGTAGCAGGATGTCCGCGTCTTTGCCAACTTCCAGGCTTCCGATTCGGTCGTCCAGCCCCAGCATCCGAGCGGGTGTAATTGTGATGGAATCAAGAGCCGTCTTTTCAGACGCTCCGCCTCGAACCACAAACGCCGCTTCCAGTGGTAACGATGTCAGGTCGCGGCCGGCGAGGCCCATCAGGCTAATGGAGTTACCCATTGGACTGATCGCGAACTGAACTCCGGCTTCTTCGAACACACCTGAGGCTGCGATGTAACTACCGGTTGACGTTTCCTTGCCAAGCGTTGGATTTCGAAGAGAACGAGGTGTGTAGATTACACCGACGTTTGCTTCAACAAGGTCGTCTGCGACGACCCAGCCTTCGGTTGCCTGATCGATTACCAAGCGGTAGTCGAGTTCTTTCGCCAGTGCGATCATCTCACGCATGCCAGAGGCTGTTGACGAGCCGACTCGCATGGAGATTTCTTTTTTCACCAGTTTCATGATGGCATCACTGACTGGCTTCTTTGGCGCCTTGGCCTTCTTGTCACCGGCTTTGACCTTGGCTTCGTGTTCGGCAAGTTCTTTGATGTACAGCTTTGCGGCAGCGATTGTTTGTCGCCACTTGTGACGGTTCAATCGTCCGGTCAGCGAGCCTGAGTTCACATGAAAGAACGCTGACTTGGTGAGGAACATGCCATCGACTTCGCCAACGCTCATCTTCACAACCGCGTGGGCTTGTTCTGCCATCGGTGAAGGCTTGGGCCGGGTTAGTGGAGCCGTTGAAAGAATCGGCAGACCGCAACATGGGCACAAGGCCGTGTCGGGGTTACCAAAGTCTTCGTTGTAGCCCAATCGTTCTGCTTCGGTGAGTTCCGGATCCAGACCGAGGAATTTCTCTTCGGTAGCAGCGGGTGATCGTCCAAAGCCGCCTCGTCCACCGCCACGAGTTACGTAGGCAGTGGTAATTCCGACTCCCAAAGCCATCCGAACATTGGGGTCGAATGGGTTTAGTGAATCCTCTGGCTTGCTTGCTGAGGATGCACTGACCTGGACGCCCAGGTTGGAAGAATTGATCGATATGAAACCGGGTGTGACAACGTGCCCTTTGGCATCGATGACCGTCGCTCCTTTTGGAACTTCGATGTCCTGGCCAAGGGCGGTAATTTTTCCGTCCTCCACCAAAATGGTCCCGCGGCGAATGGTGCCGTTGGTCACTGTGTTGATGTCGCCTCCAACGATCGCCGTCACTTCGGACTTCTTCGCTTCAGGCTTCTTCTTGGGTTCTTCTTTCTTACCAGCGTCGGCTTTCTTGTCGCCGGGCTTATCAGCGTCCTTCTTTTTCTCCTGCGGTACAGGCCGCCTTCTTCTCCTCTGTGGCGGAGACTGAGGTGCCGCAAACGCAGGAGCCGCGCAGAACGCGACCAGGGCGAACAGAGACAGGACCCGATGGTTGAGTGTTCGATTAGCCTTCATAGACGATTTTTCCTTCCACCAGGACTTTCTGAACGCGAGTGGACATGTCGAGAGGATCGCCATCCACAAAGATAATGTTAGCCTTCTTGCCCTTCTCAATTGAACCCAGAGTCTTTTCCAGACCCAGAATCTTAGCGGGTTCAAGCGTGAGAGCAGAAAGAGCCTTGTCCCGCTTCAGTCCGGTCTTAACCATCTGAGTCAGCGGGAACAGGGGGGTGTCTGTCATCAGCGGAATGCTGGGGTTAAGCGAAACAGAGAACGCAAAGTTCACTTTCGCGTCGGCCAACATCTTCGGGACATTGATCCGATCCTGGGATCTTGGAGCAGTGTCCAGTCCCGGTCGGACCACCATGGTCAGATTTTTTCGTTTCTTGATTTGTTCGAACGTGTCGTAGATGTGCGGGCCAGTTGCGACCATCGCCACCTTGATCTTGTCGTTCTTCTCCAGTGCCTTCAGCACGTGCAGAATCGCCGCCGCGTTATTGACGTTAATCAGAACCGGTTTCTTGCCTTCTTTGACTTCCGTCCACAGTTTGGCGGTTGGGCCGGAGCTGGTTCGAGATCTTGGACGACGTGCCGGGGTTGAGCCCGTTGATGTTGACGACTTCGGTGCCTCAGTGAGGCCGAGGTTTCTCCTCAGCAGATCCAGACTGGACGTTGAGTTGGTGACAGCGACATACAGGTAGCCGTCGCCGCTAAGAATGGAGTTCTCAACATCGTCTGGTGTGACGCGAGCGTGTGCTGCCTGGCCGTAGCCTCGCGTTACAAGGTTCGCGAACCCAACACCAACGCGCGATTGCAACTTTTGTCCGTTCTTCAGTGTGAGCGGATCAAGGTTGTCAGAGATCTTCGTGAACGCTGTGGAAACCGCAGGACCGCCTCTGCCACGAAGCGTGATGGTTCGGCCGCCGATCGTGATTGTTCGAGGAGCCGCTGCTCCCCCACCGCCCATGTTGATTGGGAAGTAGGGATCGACAACGGCCGGCATAAGCGTGTGGCCGGATACATCGACAATTTTCGCGTTGTTTGGGATCTCAACGTCCTTGCCGACGGCGTCAATTTTCCCGTCTCTAACAACGACGGTTCCGTTCTTGATCTGGCCGGCTTTGCCAACGGTCTCAATGGTGGCGTTGCGATACGCAACCACATCTTCACCGTGAGCGACGGAAACCATCGCTGCGAGGCAGATCGCTATTTGAAATCGTATGTGCACTGAGGTGCTCCAACTTGTTTTGCACGTAGACAGTGGTCGTTGCGTTCCGCCAATGCGAAACGCAGAAACCTCTTAGAACCGCTGACGATCTTTTCGAGTGTCGTAAACACTGACTCCATCGATCAGAACCTGCGTGACATAGTGACGCGGGTCAATGATGACGCCAGTACTAAAGACGATGTCTGCGTCCTTGCCGACTTCCAGCGAACCGACTCGGTCGTCAATCATCAACGCCTTTGCTGGTTCGATAGTGAGTCCCTTAAGGGCCATGGCTTCATCCCATCCGTAACGGACAGCCATGGTCGCCTGGAACGCGAGTTCTTCCTGCGGAACCACCGGCGAGTCTGTGTTGACGCCAAGGCTTTTGATACCACGGTTGTAGTACTCGGCAACAATACCCTTGATTTGGCCGTCTTCAGGTTCGTAGCGGAAGCCACGAGGCCCGGCCATGACAGGGATGTCTCGCTTGATGATCTCGTCAGAGATCTTGTAGCTGTCGAAAGTTCCGTGGTCGATGACTACTTTGAGGTTCATTTCGTCATGCAGAATTCGCAGAGTTGACTGAACAACCTGGTAGGCCTGCGTGTGAACCACGACCGGAATCTGACGACGGAACAACGGCTTGAAGTATTCGAGCCGCAGGTTCGTTTTTGGTTCCTTGCTGGCCTGGCCACCTTCGTAGAGATCCCACTGGCGAACATAGATTCGACCGAGTTCCAACTGCTGGCGAATGACGTGGTTCATGCCCATGCGGCCTGAACCAACTTCACCACCACGCCGTTCAGGGTTACCAGACTGCGCGATCTTTAGGACGCCGGGAGCACGCACGATGACGTCTTCCGGTTTGCCCGGGCCTGTCTTCATCAGACAGCCCCAGCCACCCATGTTGGTTCCGGAACCCGGAATGTACGTGATGGTTGTGACACCACCGGCGATCGCCAGCTTAAGCTGATCGTTGTGAGGGATGACCTGGTCCCAGTTCCGGAGTTCCGGGTTCGTCTGGTAAACCATTTCGTTCAAGTCACCGGAACCGCCAACATGGCTGTGGCAGTCGATGAGTCCCGGCATCGCGAACTTGTCGCTGTTGTCGATGACTTCGAAGCCTTCCGGGATCTTGATGTCGGCTCGTTTGCCGATGGCTTTGATCTTCCCGTCTTCCACGAGAATCGTGCCATCGACAATCATGTCTCCGACGCTTGGCAGAATCTTGCCAACGTGGATCGCGTACTTCGGCTTCTCAGCCTTCTTCGCTTTTGCGTCTTCCTGTGCCTGGACGGACACCGCTGAGACCAGCAGCGCCACGACGGGCAGGAGATAGTTAAGTCTCACTATTCCATCTCCTTTTCATAAACCCATTCGCCGTCGATCATCACCGCCAGCACCTCGCTGGAGATCTCAAACGGAGGGCCGCTTAGAACGACAAGATCGGCATCCTTACCGACGCTTAATGAACCAACCTGATCATGCAACGCCAACAGCTTCGAAGGTGCTGCAGTGAATGCGGACAACGCGTCCGTTTTCCCCAACCCCTTGTGGACCGAATACTGCACAGCCAACGGTAGCTGCCGAACCCCCGTTGTCGCTCTCGACTGGAAGCCGAAAGACACGCCATGGTTCGCCAGAATTTGCGGCAGGTTGTAAGTCTTGTTTTCCACTCGTCGGATCAGTGTCGGCCCCAGCGAAACGCTGACGTCATTGGACGCAAGCAGTTCAGGAACTCGGTAGAGTTCGTTGCCGCCGACAAGGATCATGTTGAGTTTGAATTCTTCTCGGAACAGCTTCACAGCCGCTTCGATAGTCTTCTTCGTGTTCGCTTCGACAAGAACCGGAATCTTTCCGGCGAATGCCGCTCGGTAAGGTTCAGAAGCAGCACTGGTTGAAGGTTTCTTCGGTTCCTTTGGCTTCTTCGGAGCGTTGGGATCTTCCTTCTTTGCTGTCGGCTTCTTCGTTTCAGTTTTCTTAGTCTCAGTCTTGGCCGGTTCGGCCTTCTTCTCAGCAGGCTTCGCGTCCTTTTTCTCCTGAGCTGCCGTTTCCTTCTCTTTCTTCTCGTCCTTCTTCTCAGGTGGCTTTGCGCCGGACTTCTTGGCGGCGTCTGCCTTCTTCTTGTCTTCGGCAGCTTTCTTCGCGTCGGCGACTTTCT
This sequence comes from uncultured Planctomycetaceae bacterium, assembly GCA_964485095.1. Lineage (GTDB taxonomy): Bacteria > Planctomycetota > Planctomycetia > Planctomycetales > Planctomycetaceae > CAYNWT01. The sequence continues at coordinate 43,498 of CAZAIB010000038.1, forward strand.
TGGCTGCGTCGTACTTCACCTTAGCGGCTTCGTATTCCTTCAGCTTCACTTTGTAGTCAGCCAGGTCTTTCTCGTACTTGATCCAACTGTCGGTGTAGGCCTTGCCTCGAGTCAGCTGTGACTTGAGAGCGGGGACACCTGTCGTCAGGTTTGTTGACATGGTGAACCGGATACCGACGGGTTCTTTTAGAACACGTGGTGTCGGTCCAAGTTTGAACGCCAGCAGCGAACTTGGTGAACCAGAGGTTGCCAGCACGGCTGTTGTCACGCCGCCCTTACGAGCGAATTCAACAGATGGGTCGTCAGCAACCAGGCGATCGCCAACACGTGTCGAGAGTGACATGTTGCTGGGAGCTCCGCCGAGCCCGAGCCCGGTGGCAAGGTCGATGTATCCCGGAACGATGACTCCATCGCGGAAACGTTTCATTCGAGCATCTGGTGGAGCGGAGACATCGCTTCCGATACCCCGGATCTTCTTGCCGCCAACGACAATCGACGCGTTCTCAAGGACGTGTCCATCACCCATGTAGATCGCAGACGCCTGAACCAGAGTCATCTGGTTTTCACGCTTGCGGTCGTAGGCAGACTTACCATTCACCCATGTCGACATCACTGTCGAACCTTTGGAGAACGGGTCTGCGTTAAGCACAACAAAGTCGGCGTCATGTCCCGCAGCCAGTTCACCAACGCGACTGTCTACACCCATCATGCGGGCCGGATTCGTGGTCAGCATGCTCAACACGTGTTGGGGCGAGTTGCCACTGCGAGTGAACAAGCCACCCAAGAACAGCATGTCGTCCAAATCAGTATCCACTGACGGGCGAATGGCAATGTGCTTGCCAAAGCCGCGATCAGAAAGTTTCGCAGCGTATTCCCACATATCCTTCTGACGTTTGCGTTCAGGATCAGGAACCGCAGGATTTGTGATCGCTCCAGGGCTAACGCCCGCGTTCAACACGATGCCGGAAACGGGCGAACCTTCTGGTTCGTGCTTGGCGACAAACGAATCAAGCGCTGTTGGGTCGACAAGAATCAGCTTCATGTCGTATCGCTGAGCCAACCCCATGGCCGCGCGAATCTCTGAGGCGAGACTCACTTTGGCTCGGAGGGTTCCGGCCTTGCTGACGTATTCTGAAATCGTTTCGAGTCCGAGTTCATCGCCGCCTTCACCCGATTCGCGAGCGACACCAAACACGGCGTTCAGGCCGGCGACTCGTGACGACAGGCTTCCCGAAATCTGAGGCCGAGTTGGCTTTAGTGGGTTATCGACCGAGACCGCACCAACCGGTGGTTGATAAATTCGAGGCGGATTGGCTGACGCGTTGGTCAGAATGATCCGCAGGCTTTCCTGTTCAGTCAGAATGCGATCCGACGGGCTTTCGCCAGCCAGCTTCACAACTCCACCCTGTCCCGGCATGAGCCGAGATCGGCCTGGAGAGACCTGAACCGTGGTGACTCCACCAGCAAGATACGGTGTGTAGTCTTCGTAGAAGTCGAAGCCATCAACGCCTCGTACTTCCGGAGTTAAGGTTCGCTGGTCGTCAGTGGCGACGCCCAGAGATGTCTCGGCAATCACGAGTCCGGGAATCAAAACCGAATCCGAAAGGTCGTGCCGTTCGGCTCCGGCCGGGACGTTCGTCACCTTCCGAGGTCCGATGGCTGTGACCTTGCCGTCTTCGACAATCATCACCGCATCGTCGATTGGCTCACCTGAACCCGGCCAGATTCGAGCGGCAAAGAACGCATGCTGTTCACCAGCGTGCGCTGCTGTCGCAGCCAGAACCAGAAGCAGGCTCGCGAGCCTTATGCTTAACGCATGTCTCATTAGTTCGCGTCCTTTTCTGGTTCGAAGAGCAGACGAAGTCGTTCGTCTTTCTCGCGTTCGTAGACAACTTCTCCGCCGACCAGAGTCTTCTCAACCCACGTTGCGGCCTTCAGTGGATCACCGCTGAGGATCACAAGGTCAGCATCTTTGCCCTCTTCAATGGAACCGACGAACTCGTCAATTCCCAGGGCTTTGGCAGCATTGATAGTCAACGCCTTCAGTGCGTCTTCTCTCGGCATGCCGTACTTCACGGCTGTCGCAGCCTGATACCAGTGGTAGTGGCTTCCCAGTCCGACAGTTCGATCGTTGGCCTGGAACAGGAACTCGCACCCTTCGTCCCGGAAGATTTTGGTGAGAACAATCTTCTCATCTTCTCGAGTCCGCGGGTCGGTTCTCCATGACACCAGGCGGCTGTCCAGGATCACTGGAGCCTTCTTCTTTGCCAGAGCTCCCGCAGCTTTGTAAGCATCGCGACCGACAACGAAGATCGGCTTCAGTTTGAACTCGTCAACAAGGCGAATCGCGTTGGTGACATCCATCGCCTGTGGGCAATAGATGAAGGCAGGCAGTTTGCCAGCCAGCAGCGATTCCATAGCTTCGCGAGTCGCTGCAGCGGTGACGCTTTCAGCGGCTGGCGTCTTTGGCTTCGCAGCAGGCTTCTTGGCAGCCGCTTTCTTGTCGTCTTTCTTCTTATCCGCTTCGGCTTTCGCCTTAGCGTCTTCCTCGTCCTTCTCTTTGCGTTTCTTCTGCGCTTCCTGGACGTCTTCCAGAGTCTTACGCAACTTCGCGTAGTGAGCCAGACGACTGCCGGTACGAGGCGCCATTGAAATCTTCAGACCCACATCTTTCTTCAGGACCATGTCGTTCACATAGCCACCGGCCGTCTTCACGACCGCACCGCGTCCGCCAATCATCGTGCTGTTGCCAGGGACAACCGCCGCGCTGGTCACGCCGTTGCGCCGTGATTCTTCGAAGAAGGTGAGTGCAGGGTCGATTGAATCGACTACTGACAGAAACGGCACGTTGTCATTGCTCTCGTTCGCCTGGCTCATGCCGGCCGAACTATGAACATTGATAATGCCAGGCATCACAATTTTGCCTTCGGCGTCAATGACGTTCGCTTCAACGGGAACCTTTAAGTCGGCTCCTACCTTCGCGATTTGTCCATCACGAACGATGATCACACCCTTTTCGATGCGTTCACCCTTCATCGTAATGATCGTCGCGCCTTTGATGGCCACGTCTTGTGCGGATGCTGTTAAGCAGCCACCAGCTGTGACGCACACAGCCAACATGCGAAACAGGTTCTTATAACAGTTCATCACTTACCTGCCTGTTTGTATTGAACAACTCCATCGACCATGACCCACTGGACCCCGGTCGTGAATTCCAAAGGATCGCCGCTTAGTGCGACGAGATCTGCGTCGAGCCCTTCTGCGATGGCCCCAACACGTTTTTCGAGCCCGAGAATCTTCGCGGGCGACACCGTAATCGCTTTCAGTGCAGCGTTCGGTTCCAATCCATTCCGGACCGCGAACCGAGCCTGCTCCAGCAAGTCGCCCTGTGAAATACAGAACGGGATTCCTGCCTTGTGTAGTCGAGCAGCGTTGTCTGCAGCCAATCGGGTTTGTTCGAGCCCATTTGGTGAACTCGGACGCATCCGCCCCAACACAACGCTGGTTTCAGCTTCTTTAAGATCGTCAAGAATTCGCCAGGCTTCCTGGCCGCCAAAGACGACAGGCACCTTCATGCCAAACTCGCGACAGATTTCCATCAATGACAAGTTGTCATAGTGAGTTCGACTAACAGCAAACGTTGGATGTTCGCCCTTGATCGCTGCTCGCAGGATATCCATGCCCTTGCCTTCGCCACCGGTGGACGCGGCGTGCAAAGTACTTCGCATCAGCCACACGACACCCATTCGGTTGGTCGGCTGGCGAATGTAAATACTGTCTGGCCGTGAGCGAGAACCATTGCCTCGTCGCGGATCGTCGCACGCTGAAATCATCAGTCCGGTTTTGTCAGCGAACACGCGTGTCTTCGCATCACCTGCTGTCTTGACCGCACAGCTAATGCCCGCGAAGACATTGTCGGTGCCCGGTGCCACGTGTAGCGTTGTGGTTCCGCTACTGACGGCTTCAACAAAGTCCCGATCTCGGAAGTTCAACATGCCGGCAGTTTGCAGGTCCGGTGTCACTTCGCGAGTTCGTTCGGCCGCCTGATCCAGACCGGCCTGCGAATAAGCATCGATCAAGCCAGGAATCAGAACTTCAACTTCGAGAGTCGTCGAACCGTCTGCGGAAAGGTTGTTTCCGATCGCTTTGATCTTGCCGCCGGAAACCAAAACGCTTCCCGGTTCCATCACTTCACCGCTAACGGTGTAGAGCTTCTTCGCGTTGATGATAATGTCATCAGCGTGAACCGCAGGAACGGCGATCGCTGCGAGCAATAGCAGCTTCAGAGTTTTCATGGGGTCTCCTTAGTCACACGCCCGTCAACAATGACGTGCGCCGCGCGGGCTCCGAAGTCGACGGGAGAGCCCGTCCACACTACGAGGTCAGCGGGTTTGCCGGATGCAATTTCGCCCGAGTCGGCCAGGCCGCACATTCGAGCCGCGTCTGATGTCAGTGCTTTCACTGCGGCTTCCGGTGACATGCCGGCGTTAACCAACATGGCCGCGGTTCCGCGAATCTGATCTGCAGTCGTCGCTGAGAACGCAACAGGAACACCCGCCTTCGATGCAGCCGCAATGTCGGCGGCGTACCAGTCG
>CAZAIB010000039.1:0-47893 GCA_964485095.1 uncultured Planctomycetaceae bacterium
GGGCAAAAGGGGAACCTACGTGGCTTTTGTGCCACGGAGAACCGTTGCAACCCGCACAGCCCATCGTGGCCAACGATCGCCTGCGACGCGTTGGCCTCTTGGTTGCCCATCCGTTTGTTCTGACGACCTAGGTTTCCTGCGTGGAACTGCCGTTGCCAGAGACGTGATGCTCAGGCGCGTTTGGGGCTTTCGAGCTCTGGCGTTGTAGCGAATCGTTCCGCAGCAGGGTTTTGGAACCTGCCTTCAGCCAACTTTGTACGGACATAGCGATGAACCAACTACTGGGCCAGATCAAACACGACGGATCGGATTCACTGGAACGCATCCTCGACGAAGTCAACGCGGTAACGCGTTTGGAAGGTCGAGTCGTCGTTGTCATGCCGGCATACAACGCCGCGCAGACGCTGCGTCAGACTTTGGCTGACATTCCAGTCGATGTCGTGGATGAAGTGATTCTGGTTGATGACTGCAGCACCGATGGCACTGCCGAGTTGGCTCGCGAATTGGGCCTGACAGTCATCGAACACGATCAAAACTACGGCTACGGCGGCAATCAAAAGACCTGCTACGAACACGCACTCGAACGCTGTGCCGACTATGTTGTCATGGTTCATCCCGATTATCAGTACGACAGCCGTGTCATCGGAGCGGCAGTTGAGTTCTTGAAGCTGGGCATTTGCGACGTTGTGCTTGGTTCACGAATTCGAACGCGAAGCGAAGCGTTGGCTGGTGGCATGCCTGCCTATAAATACCTGGCCAACCGCATGCTGACGATCATTGAAAACATGGCGTTCGGACAGAACCTTGGCGAGTTCCACAGCGGATTCCGAGCTTACACACGCGAGGTTCTGGAAACGGTTCCGTACGAACGGAACTCAAACGACTTCGTGTTCGACAGTGAATTTCTTGCTCAGTCGGTTCACTTTGGTTTCCGCATCGGCGACGTCCCGGTACCGGTTCGATACTTCTCAGAAGCATCCAGCATCAGCTTCAAACGCAGCATGCGATACGGCATGGCCACACTTGGCGTTGTTTGTCGCTACCTCGCGAAGCAGTTCCGACTGGCCTCGCCAACCATCTTCGACCCACGGTAAGCGATCCCATAAGCGTGTTGGCCACGAGTTCGAGAGTACTTCCTACTGAATACTTGGGAATGGATTACTGGTTCATTTCGGCCGTGGTCTTTCCTAGCCCAACCAAGACCATTTGGGTCTCGTCGCGTTCCAGCAGTGTCACAGACGTCTCGGTGATTCGCCAGACTTCACCGAGCACAATCGACGACTTCGTCTCGAGCCCTGTGGGACTGTCAACGTCTTTGCCGCAATCAGCACGAACAACCAGTCGCTGTTCCCCATTGACGGCGTTCAGGTTGCAGATCACCACATTCCACGTCTCTCCGGCCGACACACCCATTGTCACATGAGCTTCCCGCGCAGAATTATCGCTTCCAATCTGACTTAGGAGACTCTGTTGATTCGAGCTTAGAGCATCAAACACTTGGTGATCGACACCAAGCTTGTCCATCGTCCCAAAAAATTGCTCTCCGCCAAACGGCTTTTCGTTGCTGGGTTCGAAGCCACAAATATAGAACTCGGTATCGGCCAAACGGTCCGGCACCTGCTGATCCATCCATGCATCTTCCGGGCCGGGATCTTCACCCTCGCCACCACCGGTGAATTCACCCACTGCCCCGGGTGGAGGATTCTCATGCTGATTTCCGCCTTGGCCATTTCCCGAACCTCCGCCATCCTGCGGGCGGAGTGCCGCGACGACGATGACTCCTCCAAGAAACCCGGCGAGACACGCGGACAACCAAACTTTGCTCTTCATTCTTCCAGCTCCCAAACAGGTAATTTACGTTGTCCAACCGCCCTAACAAATGCGCGGACTCTAAATGTTTTGGACCACTCCCATTTCTTGCCGGTATGGCAATTGTAACCACGAAATCGGTACTCGTGCTTCCGCTTCAATATCCACGTGCCCGTTGGAACCCGCTGAATTCTTGCGAGCCCGCCCGCGTTCATTTCTAACCACTGGCGGTCGTAGAGGTACGGTGATGCCATCCGCCATGTGATGTCCATGGGGTAGTCCTCGTCGCCAAGCGCGTCACGAGTTGTGGCCGGGTAGCCCGTTTTCCATGTGCACGATGGCCACCACTTTGGAAGCTTCTTTAAGTCGTAAATCTTGTAATTGTTATTGGCATAAGTCCAGTGCCGTTCCTGTGCACAGATCACAACATTTTCGCCAATGGGCTGATCATTCCAGTTCAGTTGGATTCTGAACCACTGGTGGCATTGATCGGGATGGGCGATAACCTGATCAGTACCTTCTACTGGAACGTCCGGATAAAGCTGAACCGGGCCGATCTTAAGCGTAGCCTTGTTTGGGGGGTGAAACTTCACAGTCGCCGTATCTTCTCCCAAGCCCCGCACCTTAAACTTATAGTCGTAAGTACCAGCGGAAAATGACCGCGTCTTCAAGACTTTTTCATGCTCGTGAACAGCCACAAAAGCCGGACTTGGCTGACACCGCTTTTCCCAGTCGTACACGGGGTTTGGAACCTCAGAGTGTGACCCGGTAAGTGTCAGTTCACGGCCAATTGGTAGCTCTAAGGCACTGGGCGTGACGTGGACATCGGCTTGACCACCGTTGCCCGATCCGGCCCCGTCGCCAGGGCCATCTTGTTGTTGGGGCGAAAGGGTGAGAGCAATCAGAAAAAGCACAGGAAAGGACTTCAGCATTCGATCTCTCCGTCTGTTTAGACCGCAGCGATGCACACAGGTCAGCGGTTATTCACAGTTGCGCTTTTTTTTGTATCACGACGTTAAAGCAATTGCAATCGGGCTTTGCCGACTCGTTGCAGAGTAGCTCCGGTCGAGGCAGTTATGTTGATGTGTTCGCTTTCGACGGTGGTCGGGATTGGTCTCTGCGCGACTCGTACCTGTCTTGGACGCCTTTAGCCCGCAGGCAACGAGATCTTCAATCAGCTGTAGGCGGTAAATGGGTCGGCTCAGGTTCACCCCACAGACTACGCAGACCGGCCTACCCGTCCCTCCAGCCCAAAATCGGTTCAGAATCGGCAAAACTACGGCCCTGAGGACCATTCCGCCCCTTGCCCAGACCGAGGAAGAGCCGTAAACTGCCCGCTCGCAAGACATTAGCGCGGAGTCTCCGCAGAGGCGATCATGAAAGACGGCATCCATCCGAACTACGGCCCGGTTGTGTTCCAGGACACATCAACAGGCGAAAAGTTCTGCATCAGTTCCACGATGACTTCAAAAGAAACCATCGAGTGGGAAGACGGCAACGAGTACCCATTGGTGAAGGTCGAGATCAGCTCGGCTTCCCACCCATTCTACACCGGCAAGATGAAGTTTGTTGACTCAGCTGGCCGCGTTGAGAAGTTCCAGAAGAAGTACAACTGGGGCAAGAAGAAGGCCGACGCCGCTGCAGCGGAAGAGAAAAAAGACGCTGCCGCCGAAGGTTAGCCAGCCAACAGGTTGTCGGGTGCCGCTCCCAATCGGGTGAGCGGCTGGGATTTTCACACGACACTTGTGAGGCCGGCCCAGCGCCGGTGAACGACGGATATGTTCCCGAGTCTGGAAGCAAAGCTTGATCGCTACGAGGAGTTAGAACAGCTTCTCTACGACCCCGAAGTCCAAAAGGACGTCACTCGGATGGTCGAGATCCAGGTCGAAATGGGCGGACTTCAGCGCATTGCGAAAGCGGTCCGCGCGCATCGAGAGCTGGTCGAAGAAATCGACGCCGCAAAAGAGATGCTGGACGAAGAAACCGACGCCGAAGCCAAACAGTACGCGCAGGCTGAACTGGACGAACTTGAGAAGCAGCGCACGGCCATGGAACCGGAACTGGAGGAACTCGCCGCATCTGGCGACGCTCTGACACGCGGTTCGCTCATCATGGAAATCCGCGCAGGCGCTGGCGGCGACGAAGCCGCTTTGTTTGCTCGAAACTTGTACGACATGTATATCCGGCTGTGCGAAACACGCGGCTGGAAAGTTGAAACCATCGAGTACAACCCGACTGAACTCGGCGGCATCAAGGAAGTCGTGTTCAACGTGTCCGGCGAAGCGTGCTACCACCAGCTGCAGTTCGAAAGCGGCGGCCACCGTGTTCAGCGTGTTCCCGAAACAGAATCGCAGGGACGCGTTCACACCAGCGCGGCGACTGTGGCCGTAATGGCAGAACCGACCGCGGTCGAAGTTGAGATCAAAGACGAAGACATCAAAGTCGACACCATGCGTGCCGGTGGCCCCGGCGGTCAGAAGGTCAACAAGACCGAAAGTGCCGTCCGGATGACTCACTTGCCGACGGGCATTGTCGTGAAGTGCCAGGACGAAAAAAGCCAACACAAGAACCGCGCGTCGGCGATGCGAGTTTTGCGTTCTCGAGTTCTCGAAGCGCGGCAGCAGGCGATTAACGACGAACGTTCAGAGACGCGAAAGACGCTTGTCGGTTCCGGTGACCGCAGCCAGCGAATTCGAACCTACAACTTCCCGCAAAACCGAATTACTGACCACCGCATTGGGTACACGCTGCACAAGCTGGACAAGGTGATTCAAGGTGACATGGACGAACTCATCGACGCGATGATTGAGTACGACCGTATGGAACGTCTGGGCCTGGACCCAAAAAGCAAAGAGAAGAAGGACAAGAAGTCTGACGACAAGAAGGAAGATACAAACGACTGACTGTTTGCATCTGGCATGGAACAAATTGTGAACGCCGCCCCCCAACCACCGACCAGTGATGTCTGGACAGTCAAACGTGTCCTGGACTGGTCGATTGAGTATCTCAAAGAAAACGGCAGCGATAGCCCGCGGCTTGACGCTGAGATTCTGCTGGCCCATTCGTGCGGCTGGCAACGCATCCAGCTTTACACGAATTACGAACAGCCACTCACACCCGCCCAGCGCGGTGTCATGCGGGAACTCATTCAGCGGCGAGCTCAGGCAGAACCGGTTGCTTACCTGGTTGGCTTTCGAGAATTCTTCAGCCTGGACTTCGCAGTCAACTCTGCGGTTCTGATACCCCGCCCGGACACAGAAACGCTTGTTCGAGCGGCTCTGGACAAATTGAAAGGGCGCACGAACCCGTCCGTTCTGGATATTGGAACCGGTTCCGGCTGCATCGCGGTCGTCCTGGCCGTGCAGTGTCCGACCGCCAGCATTACAGCGCTTGATATTTCGACCGAAGCTTTGGCTGTCGCGACTTCAAACGCAGACAAACACAGCATGAACGAACGCGTTCGCTTCCTGGAAAGCGATGTGTTCTCTGCTGTTCAGGGTCAGCAGTTCGATGTGATTGTCAGCAACCCGCCGTACATCCGGGAAGACGAACTCGCGGGACTGGATGCTGATGTCCGCGATCACGAACCAACAGGTGCGCTGGTTTCAGGAGTCGATGGCCTGGACGTTGTGCGGCGCATTGTCGCAGACGCGGCCGACCACCTAACGGACGGCGGCCACTTGCTGCTGGAGATCGACGGAAAACAGGCGGAGACAGTCGCAGAGCTCTTGCGATCCGGCGGGTATCGCGACGTAGGTATCGAAAAGGATCTCAGCGGAATTCAGCGAGTCGTATTCGGCACGAAGTAACTGCAGGAACCAGGCGGGTTCTCAACCAATCGGCGGAAAGAACGGCATGGAGCTATTCGTTATCCGAGGAGGAAGGAAACTCCAGGGCACGGTTCGCGCCTCGGGTTCCAAGAATGCCGCCCTGCCGATTATGGCCGCCGCGCTTGCTGTGGATGGTCCAACGACGCTTCAAAACGTGCCCGACCTGGTCGATGTCCGCACGCTGTCCAACTTGCTTAAAACGCTTGGTGCAGATGTCAGCTATGACGCCGGCCGGTTAACGATTGAACCACACAGCGTCAGCAACTCCGTGGCCGACTATGAACTGGTTCGGAAGATGCGAGCCAGCTTTTGTGTGCTCGGCCCCATGCTGGCTCGCCGCGGCTTCGCATGCGTTTCCATGCCTGGCGGCTGCAACATCGGCGCTCGCCCGGTCGATTTACATCTCAAAGGCCTCCGCGCACTGGGAGCCGAAATCAGAGTCGAACGTGGCTATGTCATCGCCAAAGCCGGCCGACTGAAAGGCGCTCGGATTTACCTCGGCGGCGCGTTGGGACCGACTGTCACCGGGACCTGCAACGTCATGACGGCAGCGACGTTGGCGGAAGGAACCACGTACATCGAAGCGGCCGCATGTGAACCGGAAGTTGTTGATCTTGGCAACTACCTAAACGCGACCGGCGCTCGCATTCGCGGGCTGGGAACACCGCTCATCGAAATCGAAGGCGTGGATTCACTGACCGGAACCAGTTACGAGGTCATCCCGGACCGTATTGAAGCGGCCACGCTTCTGATTGCGGGAGCGATCACCGGCGGTCACGTTCGCGTGGAGAATCTCGATCCGAACCAGATGACTGCCGTCCTGGAAAAGCTGGCCGAAGCCGGCGTGCAACTGACAGTCGAAGCGAATGCCGTCACCGTGAGCGCGGCGAACAAGCTGACTCCCGTGGAATGTGCCGCCCTGCCCCACCCCGGAATCCCGACCGATGTGCAGGCTCAGTTCATGGCCCTTCTGGCCACGGCCGGCGGGATAAGCGTCGTCACTGATAGAGTGTTCCCGGACCGCTTCATGCACTCCGCCGAACTCATTCGCATGGGAGCCGAAATCCGCCGCGAAGGCGCGACTGCGGTCATTAGCGGAGTCCCACAGCTTAGCGGCGCCGCCGTAATGGCGTCCGATCTTCGAGCCAGCGCCGCGCTGGTTCTTGCCGCGTTGTCCGCAACCGGCGAGTCAGTCATTCGCCGCATCTATCATCTGGACCGCGGCTACGAGCGGCTCGACAACAAACTCAACGCACTCGGCGCCGACATTCAGCGGCGCCAGGACAACCCCGGCGAACTACCACAAAGCCTGCAAGCTGAATCCTTGCAAGCCGACTCCGCACACACGGTTGGCGGCCCTGCGTACCTCCGCAAGCAGGACCAACGCGTTGTTGACAGCGACGGGCAAACAGCCACCTAGCGAAGATTTGTTTTGATGCAGCCAGCATCAAAGCGGTCGCACGGCAAACACACATCGGCCGAATGTTTCGCGCATGAAATTCTCAGGGTACCGCGCGGGGGTGTGGTATCATCGTGACTTGCGCTCGGCGAACCGGTTCGGTTGTGATCGCTGGGTCAGGCGCATTAAGTTGCGTGGCCGATGAGCTTCCGGTTCATCCATTACCGATCGTCTGCAGCAAGGTGATCGGCTTACTGATTTCCGAAGGTCGTGATTGATGACTGCAGAACCGTACGACATGCGAGAGACTCTTGGTCGAGTCACCGCGGGAGAAGACCTGGCCGTTGACGAAGTCACCACGGTGTTCGGCGCGATTATGGACGGTCGTTGCGACCCGGCTCAGATTGCCGCTTTGCTGACCGGCCTGCGGATGAAGGGCGAGTCTGTCGGTGAGATTGCTGGCGCGGCGCGATCGATGCGAGAACGCGCAACGCAGATTCCAGTGACGGCCGGCGATTGTCTGGACACCTGTGGAACCGGCGGCGACGGGCTGCACACGTTCAATATTAGTACTGCGACCGCAATCGTGGCCGCGGCGTCCGGCGTGCGGGTTGCGAAACATGGAAACCGCAGCGTGTCCAGTTCCAGCGGTTCGGCCGATGTGCTGGAGGCGCTGGGAGTCAGGATCGATCTGACGCCTGAGCAGGTTGCGAAGTGCATTGACGAAATTGGCATCGGTTTCTGTTTCGCTCCACTCATTCACGGAGCAATGAAACACGCGGTTCCCGTTCGCAAAGCGCTTGGCTTCAGAACCATCTTCAATCTGCTGGGGCCGCTCACAAATCCGGCCGGAGCCGAGTTCCAACTCCTGGGAGCCAACAACCTGGAAACCGCCGAAAAACTCGCGAATGCCCTGCATCAACTGGGAACGCGCCGCTCGCTGGTCGTTTCGGGCGCAGAAGGGCTGGACGAATTCAGTCTGTGGGGCGACACGACTGTCTTCGAAGTCACGGCGGACGGTGTGACCAAAGAGACCTGGAACGCGGCGACATTCGGTCTGGAACCGTGTGAAGTTTCCGAACTGGTCGTCTCGTCTGCGGCCGAGAGCGCAGAGATGGTTCGTTCAGTTCTCACGACTGCTGACAGCGCCGCGCGGCGGATTGTGATCATGAATACGGCAGCCGCACTGTACGCAATTGGGCGATGTGAATCGGTTCTTGATGGTGTTCAGCACGTCACCGAATGCCTGAACAACGGTGCCGGGCAGCGCACGTTGGAGAAACTGGCTAACGCGGGTGCCTGAGGAACTGCTGAAGCCGGCAATGTGGTACGGCCGGTTCTCACAAATGGGGACAGGCCGAAAGTCGTGTGGCGTTGAGAACAGCAGCGCCTGTCTGCACACATATGAACGGCCTGTGTCGCTGATTCACGCGGTTGAGCGGTTCCCGAATCTCTTGGATGAGCCGCTGCAAATTCCACTCTTGAGAAACTAATCGCGTGGTCGGCGCACGCATGATTGAGTAATGCATAGCAGTGTTTTGCAGCCCTTGCGTCACATTATTGGACTTCTATAATCCAATCGAAGCCTTGGGCACGATCCTCTGCGCCCTTGAAGTCAAAACTACTCAGCTCGCACGACGGAAGCTGCTACCCAATGATTGACTGGTTCCGAAACCTGTTCCTCGCGATCTCAACAGTCGCGCAGGGTCTGTTCGTCACCATCAGGACGATGGCCAGAACGTATCAGCGTCGAACATTCACCGAAGTCTACGAGTACCCTGAAGTACCCGTTCCGGTGAAGCCGCGTTATCGCGGGTTCCATCGGTTCGATCTGACGACCTGCATTGGCTGCGAGAAGTGCGCGGTTGCGTGCCCCGTCGATTGCATCTACATCGAAAAAGAAAAGAGCCCCGTTGGCAAAGGCTTTCGGGTCGATAACTTCACCATCGACTACACCAAATGCATGTTTTGTGCGTTGTGTGTCGAACCTTGTCCCGTGGATTGCATCTTCATGGGTGCGAACTACGACCTTAGCGGTTACAGCAGGGACGGCTGTATCGTGGACTACGCGAAGCTCCCACTTGAGATTGCGTGGGGGCGGACAACTCTGAACCCAACGGCAGTCGCCGAATCGAAGGTTCTGTACGAACCGGTTTGGGTGAAGGGTGAGCCAAGTCCGTTTGAGTATGCTGCCGACGAATAGGCTGTGCTGTTAAAGGGGGACGGACGATGAGTGAAGTGAAACAGTATTTCACCGTTGAGGAAGCGAATCAGCGACTTCCTTTGATTAAGCGCGTCGTCCGAGACATCGTGGCTCTCTACGAAGATGTTCACGAGCGACGTCGAAGACTGGAAGAGATTCAGTTTCGTCAGACCGGTTCGGAAGATGGTGCTTCCATCTACCGTGAAGAGGTCGGTGAGATTGAGAAGGAACTAAAACGAGACGTCGAGCGGCTCGACGAATTCGTAGCGGAATTGAAAAGCCTGAATGTTCTGTTGAAGGATGCGGTCACTGGCGTGGTCGATTTTCCGGCGCGGATCGATGGGCGAGAGGTTTGCCTGTGCTGGAAGCCGGGCGAAGAAGAGATCGGCTATTGGCACGAAGCGGACGCTGGGTTCGCAGGTCGACAGTCATTGTTTGAGGGATCAATCGCCGGACCGGACGGTTCGAACGGGACGAACGGCGAGTAAACATCAGGGCCAATAGGCCAGTGGGATAGCAACCATGATCGACTTTGTTGGTCACTTTCTAATTTTCACAGTCGTTGCAATCGGCGCGCTTATTGTGCCGCTTCTGATCGGTCGATTGATCCGTCCGAAATTGCCGACACCCGAAAAAGATGCGATCTACGAATGTGGTGAACCCACCATTGGTAGCAGCTATATCCAGTTTGACCTGCGTTTTTACGTGGTCGCACTTCTATTCATCATCTTCGATGTGGAAGTCGCGTTCTTCTTCCCGTGGGCCACAATCTACGGCGGAGCGATGCAGCTTGCCGACAGCCGCCTGACTGATGTTGCTCGCGAAGAGCTTAGTCGAAAGATGTTGAACCTCAGCGCTGACAGTCAGCATGTCGCTTCAAACATCATCAGCAGTGAGACAGCGATGTCGCTGGGTGCGACGGGGCTGGTGGATATTCTTGTATTCTTCTTCGTCTTGCTGATCGGCTTCATGTACGTCTGGAAGCGCGGCGACCTGGACTGGATTCGAGCCGTCGCCAACAAGCCAACAATTGCTCGGGCACCCGAAATGTCACCTGTGGTCAATAGTTCGACCACGACTCCGGCTCAGACCGCGAGCTAGCCAAACGCTAAACCTTCTTCCACAGAGTTTGAGTTATGGATTTTCAGGAAGCGCATGACCTGCTGAGCGCTGAGTTTAGCGGAGCGATTACCGGTTCGAACGCCGAAGCCATTGACCCGTGGATTGAAGTTGCTGCGGACAAGATCGTGGAAGTGGGCACGTTCCTGCGAGACGACGAACGGTTCGATCTGAAACACCTTAATGATCTTACGGTCGTTGATGTAATGGAGCCGAACCCGAAGAAGGCGTCCAAGTTCAAAGACGATCCGCACCTGGAAGTGGTTTACCACCTCTCAAGTGTTGTGACCAAACTACGGCTCAAGTTGAAAGTCATTCTTCCCCGTTGGAAGGGTGACAAAGAGGGCGAGTCACCCGAAGTGCCCAGCGTTTCTTCAGTCTGGGGAATCGCCGATTGGCACGAACGAGAAGCGTTCGACATGTTCGGAGTCCACTTTGTGGGTCACCCGAATCTGGTTCGGATCCTCTGCCCGGAAGACTGGGAAGGCTACTCGCTGCGGAAGGACTACGAGTTCCCGCTTGAGTACCACGGCATTCGTGGCAAGTAGTTAGCAGAAACATGTAGCACCGCGGCGACGCGGTTGTGATTCGGTTGAAAGACTCTCATGAGCATGCAGTTGGAAGACCCGCGGGTCGTTGAGTTTGATGTCCGCACGGATGAGATGCTGGTCAACATGGGCCCGCAGCACCCCAGTACGCACGGTGTGCTTCGTCTGCTACTTCGAACCGACGGCGAGATCGTACACGAGTGCACTCCACACATCGGCTACCTCCACCGCTGCGCAGAAAAAATCGGTGAGAACCTCGCGCTGCCGCAGTGGATTCCGTACTCGGACCGGATGGACTATCTGGCCGCGATGAACATGAATCTCGGCATGTCACTGGCCGGCGAAAAGCTCATCGGCATGGAAGTGCCTGAAAAAGCGATGACACTTCGCGTGCTGATTGCAGAGATGGGCCGCATTGCCAGCCACCTGGTTGCAATGGGAACCTACGGACTGGACCTCGGTAGTTTCACTCCATTCCTTTACGCATTCCGCGAACGTGAGATCATCCTTGATCTCTTCGAAGAAGCCTGCGGCGCGCGGCTGACCTACAGTTATCTGACTATCGGCGGTGCGACTCACGATTTGCCGGGCGAGATTGCGATCCCGCCAGGGCTTGCAGAACTTACCGGTCAGTCGCCGGACACCAGACTGCAATGGACAGACGCAGTGCTTCAGTTCCTGGTTTGGCTGGAACGAGGCATCAAGGAATACCACACGCTGCTGACGCGCAATGCGATCTTCATTAAGCGCACAGCCAACATCGGAAACCTGACGCCAGAGATGGCAGTCAGCTTCGGATGTACCGGACCGGTTCTGCGAGGCAGCGGAATTGACTTCGACCTACGACGCGATGGCGAATCTATCTACACACGGATGTACGAGGGCTACGACTTCGAAGTCCCGGTTGCACCGTTTGAAGACGCTCCGCACGACGCGGTTCTTGGCGATAGCTGGAGCCGGTTCTATGTGCGGATGATGGAAGTGGTGCAGTCAATCGGACTGGTTCGCCAGGCGATTGAGAAGTACCCAACTTCCGAAGGCGATTACCGAGTGCCATTCAAGATGAGCACTAAGTTGCCGAAGGATGAAGTGTATCTGGAAACCGAAGCACCTCGCGGCCAGATGGGTTTCTACCTGGTCGGGACCGGCTACGGAGCCGAACCACTACGAGCTCGCGCGAAGAGTTCTTGCTTCTGCAACCTCTCTGTTATCAGCCACATCGGTATCGATGTTCCACTTGCTGACATCCCGGCCGTTGTCGGTTCTCTGGATGTCGTGATGGGTGAGATTGACCGCTAGGGGTTCGCACCCCACGCCTTGTTGTTGGATTGGCATCCAGTGGACCGCCCTTCCTTGATGAGTTCTAACGCACTATGGCCGACGAGAATTTGTCTGTCGATCAATTCCGCCAGGCGTTCGTGAACGAACAAAACGGTTTGCTCGACGCGGCCATGGTTAAGCTGTCCAACTGCGTTCGGCAGCTCAGCGACCAACAGCTGTGGTGGCGACCAGCCGCCGGTCAAAACAGTGTGGCGAACCTCATCATCCACGTATGCGGCAACATGACACAGTGGATTGTTTGCGGTGTTGGCGGCGAGCAGGACAAACGCGATCGCGAGTCTGAGTTCGCAGCAACGGGCGGGTTGGGCCAGTCAGAGTTGATTGAGAGGCTGGAATCGGTCACTGGTCGAGTGCGGCAAGTGATTGAAGACACGCCCACAGAACAGCTTCTGGCTGAGCGAACGGTCCAGGGATTCGAAGTGACCGGCATGGGCGCGATCGTGCACTCGGTGACGCACTTTGTTGGCCACACACACCAGATTATCCAACTGACGCGGTTACAATTGGGGCACGCGTATCAGTTTGCGTGGTCACCCGATGCCGGTGAGAGTTCTCTTCCTATCTGACGGAGCCGAAGCCGAATCCTATGAGCGGATTCTTCGAAGCGACAGCAGCGTGGTTGCCGGGCTCCATTGCCATGGGCTGTCTGGTGATCTGTTCCGGCTTCTTTTCTGCCAGCGAGACGGCGTTCTTTTATCTCACGCACGAACAGATTCGCGTGTTCGGAACCGGGAACCTGCGACAACGCATGGTTTCAAGATTGATGAGCAACCCGGACCGGCTGCTGTCGGCGGTGTTGTTTTGGAACCTGCTAATCAACCTGATGTATTTCGCCGTCAGTGTGATTGTGGTTCATCGCCTTAGCAACGAAGGCCTGAATGTGGCCGCGGGCCTGTTTGGTGTCGTCAGTTTGTTGTTCATGATTCTTGTCGGCGAAGTTGTCCCAAAAAGCGTTGCGGTGGTCTTCTGCAAGCAGCTTTCGACTTTGGCCGCTGTCCCCCTGGCGGGCGCGGTGCGGGTGTTGGATGCGTTTTTGCCGCGACTGGAAAATCTGTCGCGTTCGATCCGTCGGTGGCTTTGGCCCACGCTGGAACGCGAACCGGTTCTGTCGATTACAGATTTAGAACACGCCATCGATGCGTCTGAAAGCTCGGCCGACGTAGGGATCGCAGAACAATGGGTGCTGCAGAATATCCTTGAGCTATCGGACTTGAAGACTGAAGAACTCATGCGGCCTCGCGGCATGTACGCGTCCGTCAGCGAACCGATTACCCGACAGGCATTGGACCAGATTGATCCTGGTACCGATGTCGTCGTTGTCATGGACGGGAGCCACGAACGTGTCGTCGGCGCGATTGTGATGGAGGCGGTTGTTGGTTTGCGTCCGGCAGAACCAGCCAGGATGGTCGAGCCAGTCGTTACGGTTCCCTGGTGCGGTTCGCTTACATCGACGCTACAGCTTATGCGAAAAGAGTACGCTCAGGTCGCCGTGGTCGTCAGTGAGTATGACTTGCCGGTCGGTGTCATCACCTACAGCGACGTGATGGATGCAATCCTGCTGCCGCAGACCGGCCGCACAAAGCGTCTACTGAAACGCGAACCGGTTGTTGAAGTCAGCCCTGGTCAGTTTGAGGTCGAAGGCATTACCACGCTGCGATATCTCAGCAAACGTCTGAAGCTAGACCATGATCCGGAAACCGATGCGGCGCTGACCGTTGCCGGATTGTTGCAGGACGAACTCCACGACCTGCCGTCTGTGGATCAATCCTGCAATTGGAAAGGCTGGACCATTCGTGTCATTCAGAGTGGCGAAAACGGACAGTTGAAAGTTCGGCTAAGTCAGGAGACGGCGTAATGCTGACCTCGACCGCCGGGCTGCTGCTGGCAGCATTCGTATTGTTTGTCATTGCCATCAGAATGTCCGCGTTCTTCAGCGGATCCGAAACCGGTTTCTATCGCCTGAACCGTATCCGCCTAAGCATCGAAGCGCAGACGGGTAACGTGATTGCTAAGCGACTGCTGTGGTTTTCAGGGATGCCCGAACGGTTCGTCGCGACCGCGCTGGTCGGTAACAACATCGCCAACTACGTGGCGACTCTCGCGATCGGGCTAATGGCAGTAGCGCTTCTGCCTGAGAACAGCGGACTGGCCGAAATCCTGCTGACCCTGGCGTTCTCGCCATTGATTTTCATCTGGGGAGAACTCATTCCCAAGACCGTCTACTACCGCGCTCCGATGCGATTCCTTGGGAAGCACGCGCGTTCGCTGACGGTTTGGCACTACGTGTTGAAACCGCTTAGCAGCCCGTTGACTCTGATTGCGAAAATGGTCCAGCGGTTCGCCAACAACGAAAAGCAACCGCTGGAATTGTTGCTCGGCCGGAACCGATTGATTCACGTTTTAAACGAAGGTCACCGCGAAGGGTTGCTCGGCGACGTGCAGCGAACGTTGGCGGAAAGCGTAATGGAACTGTCGTCTCAGCCAGTCGATTCATCGATGATCCCAATCGCACGTGTTTTAAGTGTTTCGGAAACTGCATCGGTTCAGGAAACGCTGGATATCTCAAGGGCGTATTCGGTCTCGCACATTCTGGTTCACCGCGCGGGTGAAGAGACGGATTGGCTGGGCTACATTTGCGTTGGAGATCTTCGCGGCGAAACGATTAGCGAATTCGTACGGCCGGCGATCACAGTTTGTGCCGGCGCCGGAAAGCTGGACACGCTTCAGCAAATGCGAAAAGAACGCGCGTTCTTCGCGATCGTGCAAGGAGACATGGGAGACCCGATTGGGGTGTTAACCGAACGCGGTCTCACGGCCCAGATGTTTCGACCTCGACAGATCGCTGGGTAAGTGGCTGGCGTCAATCAAACGCAGAGCAGCCACGAAAAAGCGAAAGACACAAAGAGTTCGAACAAACTCTTCGTGTCTTTGAGTCGGTCTTCGTGGCCATCAAGCCGTTGCGGAACGCCGTAGCCAACGATGGCGATGCTGCATGCGGGCAGCATCGCTTGTTTGAGCTGCTTGAACTAAGCAGCGTCGACAGGCTGGATATTCATACGGCGACCTTTGCGGTCGAAGTAGACGGTGCCGTCGCACAAAGCGTACAGCGTCCAGTCGTTACCAACACCAACGTTGGCGCCTGGGTGCCACTTGGTTCCGTTTTGACGAGCCAGAATGTTGCCAGCGACAACAGATTCGCCGCCGAACTTCTTGATTCCAAGTCGTTTTGCTACTGAGTCACGACCGTTCCGGCTGGACCCCTGTCCCTTCTTATGCGCCATCGTTTTGCACCTGTTTAGTCTGCGTGTCCGGCTTGATTGCGGACTGGCTGTCGCTGTTGAAGTCGAAGATTCTGATGAAGTGGCTGCCCTAAAGCAAGCCGAACGGGTGAAAGCCCGGTTTTACCGCGGTTCCTCGAGCCATTTGGTGGCCTTCAGGTTAACAATGTCGCCGGACTTTGCTGGGGAATTCCACCGAAGGCGGTACGACGAACCGCTAATTCCCGCCGAGGCCCTTGTCGAGGATCTCAGATGGCGGAGCGTCGGGCCGAGTGATCATCAATTCCTCAATCGGCGTTTTGATGCTCGCAGGCCACTTTACGGTCCATGGTTCTGGCCGATACAGCCATTTTGGGTCGCCCTCAAGACGGAACTCCTGTTCATCCTGGTCGAACTCGTCACCAGGTCGCCAGAACCTCTGGTAGACCGTTTTGCGTTCCAGAATCGGCTTTCCGTCCGGCCCCTTGCCGATCCGATAGCCGTTTGAGAAACCCGTCATAAATACAGACAGGTAGTCCGTCTTGGGGTTCACATTCCGCCAGATGGCAACGCCTTCGATCACTGCTTGATCCTTGGGGTCGTCGGCCAGAGCGGGAATCTTCTGAATCGCCTGGAGTGAGTTCTTCAGCTTGATGCCTTCGCGTTCGGCGATGAAGCGTTGCACGTCGGGGAGAACCCAGTCGTTGTAGACTTTCTTATCGTCCACGTCGTCCGTCACCAATGTGAAGTGCGGCGTCATGATCATTGCCGACCTGGGATCCTTCGGATTCACTGGCTGGAGACTTGGATCTCGCAGCTTCCGAATGATCTCCTCCTTATTCGTCTCAGCGAAGTACCGCGTGTAATCACGGCGGATAGCTCGATAAACCATGTACCAAACCAGTTCACGCTGGGTCTGCCCGGTCTTTGGATCTCTCACCGGAACCCGAACCATGCGGATGGGCTTGTACTGCAGCTCCATGATGTAAAGGTTGGGATAGCCGGGCAGGAACAGTTCCTTGGGAGCGGTGCCGTCGGGTTGCTTTTGCGTCGCACCGGCCATTTCAGCAACGGTGACCGCAATTCCGGTCGCTTTGGAGAATCCTTTATCCAGTTGCTGCGCGTGGGTCTGCGCAGGGATGCCGAACGCGATTGCGAAGGCTGCTGCACTAAGCAAACTGGAGCGGAGGTGTTGAAGCCGCATAAGTACTCTCCGTGAAACGGGTTGCGGCGCGCAGAAAGGTCGTTTGCCGCGGATTCGACTATATCAATGCTAAAAAACCATGGTCAATAGGATGTTGGTGAGTCTCGTCCATCGGACTCACATTCAGCCACAAATGGCCTGTCTGTTCGGGTCAGGCGATGCGGAACGGTTCAAAGAAACGGTGAAACGGGGATGGAACCGGCGTTTTCTGGGGTTCTGAGGCGACTGGATGGCTATCATTCTCGCTCCCGGATATGCCGAACAGATATGTCAGCCTTCGAAGAACAACCAGACGCCTGCTACGGAGGCATTGTGGCCATCGGCAACTTCGATGGCGTTCACCGTGGCCACCAACGCATGGTTGAGGTTCTGACGGATCGAGCCACCGCAGCTGGTGTTCCATCAGTGGCGATGACTTTCGACCCTCCGCCGGTCGCGTTGCTGCGCCCGGATCGAGTTCCTCCCAGCTTGACGACAACCAAGCGGCGAGCCGAACTGCTGAAGTCGTACGGTGTCGATAAAGTTTTGGTTTGGCCGACCAGCCGCGCGTTGCTGAAGCTGACACCTCGAGAGTTTTTCGATCAGATCATTCTGGGCCAGCTGCAGGCGACGGGTTTGGTGGAAGGTCCGAACTTCTTCTTCGGTCGCGATCGAGCGGGCAACGTGGAGACTCTGGCAGAGTACTGCGACCAGGCAGGCCTGACATTTGAGGTGGTTCAGCCGGTTACCGATTCGGAGGAACTTGTTTCCTCCAGCCGCGTTCGTCAGCTTGTGTCGGCGGGTGATCTGGCAGCCGCTTTTGAGATGCTGGGGCATGCGTATCGAGTCACCGGCGACGTGTCGCACGGAGCTGGTCGAGGTAAATCGATTGGGTTCCCGACGGCCAATCTTGTTGACATCGCGACATTGGTTCCGGCAGATGGCGTTTACGCTGGTTTCTGCCGAACGGGCGAACAAGAATACGCAGCAGCAGTCAACATCGGGCCGAATCCAACATTCGCAGATGGGAAACAAAAAGTAGAAGCCCATCTGCTCGACTACAGCGGCGACCTGTACAGCAAGTCGTTGGACGTCGATCTGCTAAGCCGCATTCGGTCGGTACAGACTTTCGAAACTCCTGCCGAGTTGCAGGAACAAATCCGAAAGGATGTCCAATCCGCCCGGGAGATTTATTCGCGCATTAGAACCCCCTAGTCGATTGTGCTGAACCAACAGGAAACAGGAATGGCAATCGACTGGAAACCCTTTGGCGATATTGTCGCCAACAACGAGCGGTTCGTTTTAACCAGCCACATTCGCCCGGATGCCGACGCGTTGGGTTCTGAACTGGCACTGGCGAACATGCTTGAGGCGCTTGGCAAGAAGGTAGTTGTTGCCAACGCATCCGCCGCGCCACCGAACCTGAATTTTCTGGACCCCACCGGCCGCGCGAAGAAGCTGGGGGTTTCGGTTACGGCGGAGGAGGTTCTGGACACCGATGTCCACATCGTTTTGGACACCAGCGCGTGGACGCAGTTGTCATCGATGGGAGAACTTGTGCGCAAGACCAAGGCGCAGCGCGTTGTGATTGACCATCACGTGAGTTCAGACGACCTGAACGCAATCGAGTTCAAAGACACGACTGCTGAAGCGACCGGAACACTGCTGCATCAACTGGGAACGCAACTGGGCTATGAGATTTCGAAGGAGACTGCCGACCTGATCTACTGTGCGATTGCGACGGATACGGGTTGGTTTCGATTCCCTTCGACGAACGCCGATACCATGCGGATTGTCGCTGACCTGATGGATCGGGGGACAAAACCGTATACGTTGTACGGTCAGTTGTACGAACAAAGTTCTGTCGGACGATTACACCTGCTGGGTCGAGTGCTGAGTCGGGTGAAAGTCCACTGCGAAGGCGATCTGGCTTTTGCGACAGTAGAACAGAAGGATTTCAAAGCGACGGGAGCCAGTGCGGCGGACACGGAAGGGCTTGTGAACCAGTGTCTCACGATCGCCAGTACGAAAGCGGCCTTCAGCGCTGTCGAACAACAAAACGGACGTGTTAAGATTAGCTTCCGCAGTCGACCCGGTGTCGATGTGTCGGTGCTGGCCGAACAGTTTGGCGGCGGCGGTCATAAGCAGGCGTCTGGTGCGACGCTACCGGGGCCGATGCGAGTTGCAGTCAGTCGTGTACTGACAGGTTTCAAGGTCGCCCTGGGCTACGAGAAAGAACCGGACGAAGAGACAGCATGAGTGGAACTTGGGTCGGCGAGATGACCGGCGACTACCCAACCCCCAACCGAGACAGCGCGACAAACATGAAGCCTTCTGACGCAAAGACATCCTTTGAGTAATTTTCCAATCCTGGACCGCGCGGCCGAACGCGCTGCTGTTTACGACTTGCTGGCAAGGCTCTGGGATGACGCACCAGATGCGGCACTGATGCAGCAGCTGGCTGAGATCCCTTCCGATTCTGTGCCGCCAGCTCTTAACGAACTACTCACCAGTTGCGGGCAGGATACTCCGGAAGGACTGGCCGTCGAGTACACACGACTGTTTGTCGGCCCAAAAGAGCATCTACCGCCTTTTCAATCGGTCTGGGAGGAACGCCAGTTGGACGGTGAGGCAGCGGTCTCTATGCGGAAGTTTGGTGATGTCATCGGCATTGAGAACGCCATGGATCACATCGGCGTGCAGCTAAGCGCGATGGGAACGGTGCTCTCACAAGCCGCTACCGCCGATGGTTCGCAGCTTGAAGATCTTGCATCACTCGGAGCCAGCTTCTTCGTCGCGCATCTAACCTGGCCGGACGATCTGCTAAGCGCCATTGAACGGCGTTCTACCAGTAGGTTCTATCAGCTACTGGCGACGGTAACACGAGATTTTCTTGCGAGTGAACAGGACTTGTAGCCAGGGCCTTGGTTAAGCCTGTGAAGGAAACGAATGCCGCCGGGACAACCGTGGTTAACGGGAATCGTGGCTTTCAACTCGCCCGACTCCGACGACGGCGAAATACGCCAATGACTCCGGAAAACGCCAGCAAGGCCAGGCTCGATGGTTCCGGAGCTGCCGTCGCAATGAAGAATTTGAAGTCCGCGTTTCCGGTGTTCAGAATTCGGAAACCACCAATGGGTGTCGTGGTGTCGAACAAATCGAAACTCAAAACAGACAACACCTGCGACTGGTTGGAGTTGGGATCAAGGGCATTTGCATAGCCGATGTCCCATTGATACGAGTTGTTGTCAAATGAAAGTGTGTTTGCTCCGGCTATCGACTGGCCTGCGACGTCCAGTGGCTCCACCGTGAATGTGGTGTTGCCATTTCGCTCCTCCACAACGAGGAAGTTTGATGGGTCAAACGTCGTGCCGTAAACGATGTCCCATCCTGGCGTAAAGTTCGTACCATCCACTCGCAGGTATTCGACTAAGTCTCCCGACGAGTGAATGCCAGCCAGCGCGTCAAGAAAGTCCGGCGAAGCAACATTGGTGGCCCCGCCATTATTGAAGACTTCGATATTGGCCGAAGCGTTCGGGAAATTAGGATTTTGGATGGTCGGCGTATCAGCGTTGAAGGCGACCAATCGCCCAGCCGATGTATTGATCGACTCCAGCACTGCTCTGGTCGCCTCAAGATTCAGGTTGCTTGGGGTATTTTGCGTGACGATTCCACTACCCGCGGTCGTCGTTACATCCAACACGACCTGTGAGATTGTCGCAACGTTGCCGTTTGGCCCGGAGGCGACAATGTCCACAATGTTCGCATTCACTGACGTGGTGCAAGCTATCGCACATACAAACGTCGCAAGAGATCTGGCCACTCTGCTCTCCCTGAAACCGGTTCCGTCACTGTGGATCGGCGCTTCAGCGAAATCAGTCGAATTCAAACAGGGTTGCGTTGCCTGTTTACAATCCTTGAGTGCGCAATCGCAGATCAGTCATACGATGCGGCTTGTACTGGCCGGCCTTGCCCCATGGGTGTCCACTCCAATGGCTCACTACTGATCTGCCGTCTGGTGACCAAGCACTCACATTGTAGTCAACTTGCGTTACGTGCTTGCTGGCGGCAAAGCGGTACGGCCGAGCGATCTGACTAATCGTATCAGCCGTTCGAACGGTCAATCGCGGACGGACGGGGCGGCCTCTCACCGCTGACACCAGACTGTTTGATAAGTTCCGTGAGGTACCGCGCAAACAAGTATGCAACGATGCTCGGTCACACCGTCAGATCGACGTACCGGATACCCTCCCGAACTACTTCTAAGGGCCACGTGGGGGCCCACCGCCGCCCGGGCCTCGACCGGGACCAGGACCTGGACCGCCGCCTTTGCCACCGCGTCGTTCACCGCGTTTGCCTCGATCGCGGTCATCGCCTCCACGCGAACGTCGACCAGAGCGAGCGCGGGGGTTATCGATTCGCGAGAGAATACTGGCGGCGAAGCTGCGAATGTCTTCCGGTGCCTCTTCGTTTTGTTCTATGTACATGAGATCCAACCGACCAAGTCCGCGTCGACTGCGGTTGGTCGGCGTTGCCATGAGCTTGATCTTTTGCGCCCTGGTAAGGCTCGCATAGTAGTCCTGAGCCGCCCGGTCGTCTGGTGCGTATCTCTGCATAGGTTGATACGGATTGAGTCCGTAAAAGCGGATCGCCGACAGGATTGCCTTCTTCTGTTCAGGGGCAAGCGCTTTGAGTTTCTCACGCTTCTCTGAGTCTTCAATCAAAGCGAATGCCTGATCGGGAAGGCCATCTGGAATCTTTGTAATGCTGGACCTTCTCTTGTCAGGACCACGCGATCGGTCGCGAGCCTTGCGGAAGTAGTCCACCATGACACTCCGCATCGCGGCAGTTCGCAGGCGTAGCTTTTCGCTCTCAATCAGGTCCTCGTCGATTTCTCTGACTGCAGCGCTGAACGCTGCTTTTGATTCGTCAGGAAAAACGGACACGAAGACGTCAACCATCAGGCCATACTCGCGGTTGGTGATCCCAAGCGGGATGAGCTCGCTATCCTTGAGATCTTTCTGCAACTGTTTGACAAAGTCTTCGCCCTTGTGCTCGAAGTCGCCCGCGTCAATGAAGAAGCCGTTCAACTTTTCTTCGCTGTCCGCCATCAACGTCTGGATGACGGCGACTTTCTTTTCGGCCGTCGAGGCAGAACGGATACTGTCGCGATCGACGACGCCAAGTTCACGCAGCCAGTCGTGGTAGGATTCAAGCCGCGCTGAGAACTCAGGATCCGCGGAGGCTTCTGAGTGGATTTCCTGAACAGCAATTCGTTTTTCGTCAGTCAGCTGATTGTGCAGGCGGCTGAAGTTGGCAGCCAGGTCTTCGCGTTCGCCTTCAGACAAGCTGGCAATCGCAGCACTGGACTCCGCCGACCAGTCTTTATGTGTGTTTTCATATCGCAGAAAAAACGGAACCGCACACAACGTGAGTAGTACCGTGCCGCCAATGATGACGCGATCAAACGCTTTACTCGACATTATCGAACAGCTCCTGGTCTTCGAGTACTTTGAGAACCTCGACGCTTCCGACGCGTTCGTATTTTTGCAGCGAGTTGATTAGCTCATAATCGCGAACCATGTCCTGGGACTCCTGAGAGACCGACCAGTTTGTTGCACAGTAACCGGCGACGGCGGACGCCACGATTCCGATCATCCAGCCACCCAACATGCTGCCTCGACGCAAATCAAACGGACGCGTCGTGCTGTGGGTGCCGGTATCGGCCAGGGCCTGAATGGACGTAACGGTGCGTTCTGTAAAGTTCTGCGGCGCCTTCACGCCGTCAAGACTATCCAGCGCATCCCAGGCAATGGTTAGTTCTTCCGCTTCGCGCCGCGCGTCGGCGTTTTCGGCCAGAAGTTTCCGGATGCGTTCAGCGCCAGCGGGATCGAGTTCGCCGTCAAGGTAGGCGACGAGTTCGGTTCGCTGTTCTTTACTGAGATCGATTTTTGGGTTTGGGTCAGGCATTCCTACTGAACGTACTTTCCAAGTGTGTCGCGCAGGTTTTCTCTGGCTCGTGAAAGTAGTGACTTAACGGCGGCCGGTTTGAGTTCCATCACTTCACCGATTTCCGCGTAGCTCATCCCTTCAAACTTATTCAGCAACAGCGCCATCCGTTGACGCTCGTTGAGGGTTTCCATTGCTGACCGGACAACTTCCTGCAGTTCAGTCTTGTGTAGCTGCCGAACCGGCATCAATGCTGATTTTTCCACAGCAAGGTGTTCTTCCGGGCGAATGGCCATGCCGCCGGAGTCTTTCATGCTGATGGAGACTTCTTTTTTTCGTCCAAGGCTGCGTCGCGAGTTGCTGGCAACGTTGTTTGCGATTCTGAACAGCCAGGTAGAGAACCGAGCGCGGGGTTCGTAGCGTTCTCTTGCTCGATAGACGCGCAGAAACACGTCCTGAGCCAGGTCTTCGGCTAGTGGGCGATCTCGCATCATGTGGTAAAAAATGCCGATCAGCCTGTCCTGGTATGAATTGACGAGTTCCGTGAAGGCCGAATCGTCGCCGTCTCGTACGCGCATCATGAGTTGCACGTCGGGGTCACGAAGGTATGGAGAGATTTGGCCGGTGTCCGAAATCACTGAGGTATCAATCTCGCGTCGACTGAATGGCCGACCACGTTTAAACCAGCTTTAGTGGCTAATGTTTCGCGGGAAGTCGCTGCCTTTCGACATCCTCACTGACAGATGCCGCAAACAGAGTTTAAAGGGCGAGAAAACCAACGGCAATCCGTGGATAATTCGTTTAAAACGGTCGGTTCTTAGTCAACTCTGGATGAGTACGGGGATTTGCCTATCATCCCTGCATCATTCTGCATCTCGATTTGGAACCGAAACGCTCATGGCCCGCTGGGTACGTATTGGACTTAATCTGGTGGCCTGCGTGCTCATTCTTACCGTCGCGGTGGGGGGCTTCATTGTGCTTAAGGGCATGCCGAAGCCTCCGGAGAAGCGACAGGCGACTGAGCAGGTCTACAACGTTCAGGTGTTTGAAGTTGAAACTCTGAACCTGCAGGAAGTCATCACTGGTTTTGGAACCGCACGGGCTGACCGAGAAGTCATCGTGCCGGCGCAGGTCGCTGGCGAAATTTCTGAACTTCATGAGAACCTGCGTGTTGGCTTCAAAGTGAAGTCGCTCCCTGACCAGCCATGCGTGCTGGCTAAGATTGACCCGCGAACCTACACCGAACGCTGCGAGCGTGTGAAGAGTCAACTTCGCGAATCAGAAGCGGAAATCTCTCGGCTAAAAAAAGAATCACTAAACAGTGACCGTTCGCTTAAGAAGGCGCAAGGTGACCTGAAAGCGATTCAGGAACAGTACCAACGCATCGTAAAAAACAAATCGCGCGGTGCGGCGTCAGCGTCTGACGTCACCCGCGCCTTGCTGGAGGTTCGTCAGTACGAACAGACAATTTTGCAGTTGGAAAACGACGCGTCGCTCATGCCAGCCAGACTGGAGTCCACCACTCGCAGAATGGAGTCGCTGGAGGGTGACCTTAGACTGGCTCTGCTGGATTTTGAGAATACGTCCGTGCCGGCTCCGTTTGACGGTTCCGTTAGCGAAGTGATGGTGGAGAAGGGCCAGTATGTTCGAGTCGGCGATCCGTTAATTCGACTCACGAACACAAGTTTGGTTGAGATCCCATTGCCGCTCGCTCTCAGCGACTTCCTCAAGATCGAAAGCCAATTGCAGGCGGGTGAGACACCGGAAGTAGAACTAGCCGTCAACGCAACCGCGCCACCGCAATGGCGCGGCCGCGTCGTTCGCGCGGCGCCGGAGGCGGATCCGGGAACCAGAACCGTCATGGTGTTCGTAGAAGTTCTGAACGCCGCGCCGCCCGCTGATGGTTCTCAAAGTGCAACGAATCCTGTTCCGCTTAGACCAGGCACCTTTGTGCATGCTCGAATCGCCGGACCGACACTTCCCGGTGCCATTGCGATTCCACGAGATGCAATCTCGAAGGGATCCGTCTTTGTCGCAGAAGAGGGGCTTGCGAGAAAACGGAAACTGGAACTTGGCACCACGCTGCAATCTTTGGTTGTGGTTGAACAGGGATTGAAGAGTGGCGACCGTGTCGTCCTGACAAACCTGGACGTTGTCCGAGATCAGGTTCGCCTTGAAGTGACCGATGGAGTCACCACGAACGACGAACTCGGACGCCAACGGACTCCCGGCGCACGGCTCTTGCCGCGGGAGAAGTAGTGTGGCTCAGCTCCCACGGTTCTTCACTGGTGAACTGCATGAGGGCGACGTCACCCTGGACGGTTCTGAGGCACACCATCTGCTTAACGTCAGACGGTTGGGTCCCGGTTCTCAGGTAGAACTGTTCGATGGAACCGGTCGGTTCGCGACCGGTGAAGTAGTCAAGACAACAAAGCGACTGGCAACACTGCGAATAGAACACTGTCAGCAGGATTTGACTCCAGCCACACTGTCCCTGGCCATCGCATTCCCCAAACCAGACCGCGCTCGGTGGATGGTCGAAAAGCTGACCGAACTTGGCGTTGGCAAAGTCGTACCGCTGATCACTGAGCATGGGGTCTCGTCGGGTAAGCCGCTGAATGTTGGCAAGCTGCAGCAGTATGTCATCGACGCGTGTAAGCAGTGTCGCCGGAACACGCTGATGGTTCTTAGTGAACCGATTCGGCTGGCTGACTTTCTTGGGACAATAGGACGATCGTCGCTGTTTGTGGCCGACCAGATTGCGACCGGCGATTGCCGTCAGGTTCCCGTTGATGCCACTGTGGCGATCGGGCCGGAAGGCGGTTTCTCTGCGGCCGAACAGGTTCAATTTGCAGAACACGGGGCGACCAGAGTCTCGTTTGGTCAACACATACTTCGAGTGGAAACCGCAGCAGTTGCCGCGGCCGTGCTATTCGGTAAGTAGCTCGGGCTCACCGACCGGTGTTCGGAACTCACTACCTTCGAAGAACGAACTTTGCGTCAGACGGCACGTTTCCAGCAATTCGCCGGCTGTGTACAGGATGTCGATGAGATCTTCGTCGTCTTCCAGTTTGAGACGAAGTTCGTCGGACTTGTTTGCGACGGCTGTGACCGCGTTTGCGACGGCAATCTCATGAACGTCGCTATTGAGGATCGCCAGTCGTCCTAAATCGCGATCGTCCAGGGCAGCAACAAGGTCCTCAAGCCGCAAACCGATATGCAGCGCGGCTGTCTTGGACACTCCAAACTGCGCTGCAGGTTCGCTTTGACCGTGAACCTCCACCTTGTGGATGAAAAGCTCAACAAGTTCGGGATCGAACTGCGTTCCGGCACAGCGACGAAGTTCTGCGTAGGCTTCTTCCGGTGTTCTGGCTTCTTGATAGACACGCTTGGATGTGATTGCATCGTACGCGTCGGCAATTGTCAGGATCCGAGCTCCCAGTGGGATCTCCATACCATCGGCTGCGTGCGGTGATTTCGGCGTGCCACCGAAGAAGTGGTGGTGGCATTCAATGATCGCTGAAAGCTCGTCCGAAGCGAATGACGCTCGAATGATCTCGGCTCCAATCAAGTCATGCTTCTCCATGACAAGCCATTCAGCTTCGGTTAGCTTGCCTGGCTTTAGCAGGATGGAGTCAGGTACACCAATCTTGCCAATGTCATGCAGTAAGGCGGCCATTTCGATGACGTAGCACCGGCGACGCGGCACCAGGTCTTCGGCCAGCAAAACGCAAAGGTCTGCAACTCGGCGGCTGTGTTCCGCGGTGCCACGATCTCGGAACGCCAGCGCTGAAAGCAACGCTGTCACGGCGCGGTATGGAATTGCGACTTCGCCAGAGCCCCGAACCGCTTCACCCTGGCCTGGCTGCTCAGCGTCATTGTCGGGCACATCCATGCCCTCAAGCTGATCGAATCGTACCACTCGGTTTCGGCCGGTTCTTTTGGCGGCGTATAGCGAACGGTCGGCCTTGTCCAACATCTCCTGAATATCGATGGCCCCGGTAGACAGATCAGAAACACCGAAACTGGAGGTAACTCGCAGTTCGTCAAAGTCCAGTGCAGCAATCGCGATCCGTAATCGTTCAGCAGCCTTTGCGGCTTCGACGATATCGACATGTGGCATCAGGATGCAGAATTCTTCTCCGCCGTAACGGCAAACAAGATCTGCTTCCCGCGACGTGTTGAGCATTGTAATGCCGACTCGCTGCAGGACTTCGTCTCCCATCGCGTGCCCATAGTCGTCGTTCACCTTCTTGAAGTGGTCGACGTCAAGCATGACGATGGACACGGGGTATTCGTATCGTTCTCCAGCGCGAAGGATTTTCTCACCTTTTTCGAAGAACGCTCGACGGTTGAGGCAGTTTGTGAGCGGGTCACGTGTTGCCAGGCGTTCGAGTTCTCGGTTCTGCCGGTTCACCTGTTTCGCGCTCTTGCGAAGCTTGTCCAGCATTCTCGACATCTCAACGTTCTTACGTTCGATTTCGGTAACGTCTTCAAAACTTGCAAGCACTCCGCGGCAGGTGCCTTTATCGTCTGAGATCGGAACCGAGTTAACGGAGTAGGTCCGTCCTTCCTGACCTTCAAGTTCCAGGTCCAGCAGAACACCCTTCTCAGCCGCGCCGGCTTTCATCGAACTCGTCCATGGCGCCTGACGGTCTTCATCGCGTGCGTGCCAGGGGAATTCAGAAACTTTTTTCCCGAGTAGCTCTTCCGATTCAACGCCAGCGGCGGTCGCAAACGATGTGTTGGCCAGGACGATACGCTCGTTTTTATCAAGAACCAACAGCCCTTCAGTAAGCGTGTTCAAGGCTTCGTTCACTCGCTTCGGCACAACCTTCGACGGGTTGAGAGCTCGAAGAGCGAACTTCAGGTAGACCATGTACATGCAGAAAGTGAGAAACCCCAGACACGCGGTGGTGACCAGCGGGTTGAACCGGCCCAGCAGCGGAACCTCAGATTCTGACAATGGAAGGAATGTCACTTCCACAGCGCCCCACTGGCCATCGCCCGACCCAAGCGGGACGCAGATATCAGAGACTGTCGACTTTCCGTCAGCCCGTGGCTTCCAAAGATGGTCGTGATTTCCGGCTGCTGCCAGTAGTCCGCCGTTTGCCTGGCGGATTCCGATGGAACTAATATCCGGGTTACGTGATTGGATTAACGTAAGCATCCGTTGGATGGTCTCGGCGTCTGCCTGTGTTGCCTGACTGGCGAAACCCAAAGCGATTGCTTCTGACAACTTCGTTCGCGAACGTAGCGTCATCGACTTGGTGTCAGGGAATATTCCCAGCAGGTTACCGAACAGCAGCAGACTGACCATAAGGCCGGTAAGGCTGAACGAAAGTCGGGCTGTTGTTGAGATTTTCTTCATTGAGTTTCAACGTTGACGAAATGCCACACGCAAAACTTAGGCCCAATATTTGGCCCCCGGCATCGGAATCGACGATCCCTCCAGTGTCTCACCATCTCCCAATCGGCATGGTCCGGTTAACCCGCAGACTGTACGGGCTGGCCCCTGTTTCACCGGCGTTTTGCTTCTCAAAGTCGAGAAATGGAAGCCTGAAAATGCCGTTGCTTGTAGGCCGAAATCACAGCGGTTAGGCTTCTATGCTCTTGCGGCGGCCATAGAAGCTGCGAACGAAGCCGAAGCCGCACATAATCGAAATCGTCGCCCATCTGCCGTATTGGCGTTTCGCGAACCGAATGGAACGGTGCCGCATGCCGGACAAACAATCCGAGCACAACAGAATCGTCATCACTGGGATCGGAGTTGCTGCCCCAAACGGCAACAGCCTTCCAGAGTTTCGTGCTGCCTTGTTGGAAGGGCGATCGGGCGTCTCTGATTACGAAACTCGCTACATGCCTCCCGTTCTGGCTGGCGTCTGCGACTTCGATACACGCCGATACCAGAACCGCAAAGATATCCGCCGCGGAACACGGGCCGGCTCCATTGCCGTGTACTGTTCTAACGAAGCCGTTAAAGACGCGGGCATCGATTGGGAGAACACAGCCCATGACCGCGTAGGCGTGTACCTGGGAATCACAGAACACGGAAATGTCGAAACAGAAAACGAGATCTATGAGATCTCGCAGTTCGAATACGACACAAAGGTTTGGTCCCACCACCACAATCCGCGTACCGTCGCCAACAACCCCGCAGGCGAAGTCACTCTCAACATGGGAGTTACCGGGCCGCACCTGACAATCGGCGCGGCATGTGCTGCAGGGAATGCCGGGCTGATTCAGGCGGCTCAGATGCTGCGGCTTGATGAAGTCGATCTGGCGATCGCCGGCGGCGTTTCAGAGAGCATTCACACATTTGGAATCTTCGCCAGCTTCGCCAGTCAGGGCGCACTGGCCAGCCACGAAGACCCTTCCAAAGCATGTCGCCCTTTTGACGTCGACCGTAATGGTATTGTCGTTGCCGAAGGGGGAGGCATTTGCACAGTTGAGCGACTGTCGGACGCGAAGGCTCGTGGAGCGAAGATTTACGGCGAGATTGTCGGCTACGCGATGAACTCGGATGCCCGAGATTTCGTGCTGCCAGACCGAAATCGGCAGGCTGAGTGCATTCGGTTGGCTCTTAAGCGAGCCGGACTGACTCCAGCAGACATCGACATCGTCAGCAGTCACGCGACTGCTACTGAACAGGGAGATATCGAAGAAGCGTCTGCTTTGGCAGCTGTTTTCTCTGATAGCCCGAACACAGCCATCAACAATACGAAGAGTTTCATCGGGCATGCTATGGGGGCTGCTGGAGCATTAGAGCTTATGGGCAATTTACCGTCGTTTGACGATGGAATTGTTCACGCTACAATCAATCTCGATCAACCGGACCCGCGTTGCGCCCTCGCCAACGTGGTAGCCAACGAACCACGCGATGTGGGGCAGGTGAACTGCATTCTGAACAACTCGTTCGGTATGCTGGGCATCAATTCGGTAGTCATTGTCAAACGATATGAAGGCTAACGGGCGACACCACTGTTTTGGGTGATTCGTCTACAGTGGAGCAGCTGATGACCGGGGAGCAGATCAGGAACGTCATTCTGGACATCCTTTCCAGAATCGCACCGGACGAGGATCTATCCGATCTGAACGACGAAGTTGCGTTCCGTGAACAGATGGAACTCGACAGCATGGACTTCCTCGATATCGTAATGGAATTGCGCAAGCTGTATCGAATTCAAATTCCAGAAGACGACTACGAAAACCTGACATCAATGACATCGACGGTTAGCTATCTTGAGCCAAAGCTCAAGGACGTTGCTGTCGCGTGACCTGAAGGCTTTCGGTCCTTTGAGCGATTCCGAGTAACCAGTGCGATACGACACAGTCATCATCGGTGCTGGCCTGTCCGGTCTTGCCGCAGGAATTCGCCTCGCGTACTTCGATAAGTCGGTGCTTATCTTGGAACGTCACACCACCATCGGTGGTTTGAACTCGTTCTACAGACTCCGCAATCGAAACTACGATGTGGGTCTGCACGCAGTCACCAACTATGCCGAGCCGGGAACCAAAACGGGGCCGCTTAGTAAGTTGCTCAGGCAATTGCGGCTTCGCTGGGAAGACTTTGACCTGAGGCCGCAAAACGAGTCGGCCGTTGTTTTCCCTGGGCACACGCTGCGGTTCACCAACAACTTCGAGTATCTGTTTTCTCAAGTGGCGGACCTGTTCCCCAGACAGATCGATGGTTTCCGCAAACTGCTTGAGCGCATCCGCAACCACGATGCATTGGATCTGAATCGCCAGCCAGTTTCGGGCAGGAAAGTTGTTGGCGAGTACATCAACGATCCGCTCCTCATCGACATGCTGTTTTGCCCGCTCATGTTCTACGGCAGCGCAACCGCGCGGGACATGGATTTCAATCAGTTTGTCATCATGTTTAAGAGCATCTTCTTTGAAGGCTTTGGTCGGCCAATCAAAGGCATCAAGCTGATACTCAGCAAGCTGGTGAAACACTTCAAAAACCTCGGCGGCGAATTGCGCCTGCGGTCCGGAGTCAGCGAGATCCAAAATACGTCCGACCAGGCGACTTCCCTGGTGCTGGATGACGGCACAGAACTGGAGGCGGACAACATCCTGTCGTCAGCTGGTTCTGCCGAAACAATGCGAATGTGCTCCGTCGCCCCTGATAACGCCAGCGATGCGAAGCCAGGCGACATCTCGTTTATGGAATCGATTTCGGTTCTTGATCGCGAACCATCATCGTTTGGTCACAACGAAACGATCATCTTCTACAACGATACTCCCGAGTTCGTTTACGATCGCCCTCAGGATCCCATCGATCTTCGCAGCGGTATTATCTGTTCGCCAAACAACTTCGAGTTCGACGAATCGTTGCCCGAAGGCAAGGTGCGCATCACGGCTCT
This sequence comes from uncultured Planctomycetaceae bacterium, assembly GCA_964485095.1. GTDB lineage: Bacteria > Planctomycetota > Planctomycetia > Planctomycetales > Planctomycetaceae > CAYNWT01. Next base: position 31,008 of record CAZAIB010000039.1, read on the forward strand.
GGCTGAACCTGACTACTGGATGAACCTCAGCGATGAGGAATACGTGACTCAAAAAGACGTCTGGCACGGACGGATCATTGAGGCCGCACTGAAACACATCCCGGACTTCCGGCAGCACGTCATCGACTCAGACGCGTTCACTCCGCGAACCATTCGTCGGTTTACCGGTCACCTTAACGGCTGTGTGTACGGCGCCCCGCGAAAGTTTGTGGACGGCACGACCCACCTTCGCAACCTGTTCCTCTGCGGAACCGACCAGGGCTTCCTGGGGATTATTGGAGCGATGCTGTCGGGCATTACGATTGCTAACAAGCACTTGCTGAGACCGTAGTGGTTCTGCCTCGGCTAAGTTAGGTAAGCGTGTGGCTGCCTTGCTGGTTAGGCTCAGGCGGAAACAGTCCGGTTAGTCAAGAATGTGAGCCGTAGCACTTCGTGTCCATGCCGCTTCCGTGTATAGCTGTGGTTCAAGTTCCAACGTTTCCCGCCTGGGAAGGTTCCCCTCGGAAGAAATCAGAGCATGCGGCGACTTCACCTTATTGAGATCCACGATCAGGAATGGTGCCCGCGATCCCTGCGCGACGGGCTGACCAGAGTCCTTAGCTTTGGAATCTTCTGCCTGCGTTCGTACAAGCCGGCGGCCGACCTGCTTGGCGCAGCGATCACGAAGACGGGTGACAAACACGTCATCGACCTGTGCGCCGGGAATGGCGGACCGTGGAACAAACTGCTGGGCCGCGTTCGGCAGCGCGTACCTGAAAGTTCCGCGGGTTTAACTGTCTCGTTCACTGACAAGTTTCCGAACGAGAACCCGCCGGTACTTCCGGATGGCCTGAACTATGTCACGGAATCCGTGGATGCCATGGACATGCCGAAGGACCTGAAAGGGTTCCGGACGTTGTTCACGTCTTTCCACCATTTCGAACCGCAGCAGGCTGAGGCCATTTTGGCTGACGCGGTCAAGAACGGTGCTGGAATTGCAGTTTTTGAATTCACTCGCAGGCATCCAATCGCGTTGATCCCTTATCTGTTGGTTCCACTGTTCGTGTGGTTGTCGACACCTTTCCGCATGCCGTTCCACTGGAAAGACTGGGCGTGGACATTTCCAATCCCCGTGCTGCCATTGGTTGTGTTCTTCGACGGTGTCGTAAGTTGCTTCAGAACTTACTCGCCCGCACAGTGCCTCGAATTGGCGGCGGCAGCTGACCCCAAATCGGAATTTGACTGGGAGTCCGGCGTGAAGTGGTCGATGCCTGGCGGCATGACGTACCTGGTTGGTACGCCAAAGCAGCGGACCACCGACGGCAAGACCGAATCGACTACCGAATCGGATTGAAGACCAGGCCGGCTGGCGTCTTCGGGTAAAAGTATGTGCTCTTGGGAGCCAGCGGTTCGCCAGCATCAGCGCTGCGTGTGAGGCTGTCGATGGTTGGCGGCAGCATGAGGCAGGCCAACTGACACTTTCCGCCTGCTACGGCCGCGACCGCTGACTCAACAGAATTGACGTGTTCGGTTGTTGGTGAGCCGGAACCACCTAACCGGCTGACGTTAAGTCGTTCGAAAACATCTGCCGCCAAAACGCCATCATCGGCGTTCTTCGCGATCGCCAGTACCCAGCGACCGTCGCTCGTACCGAGTCCCAAAACAGATTGTCGCCCGTCAATCTGCATCAACTCCCACGCCTCCGACGCGCTGCTGGCGGTTTCGAAGTCGAAGTCGTCTGCAATAAGACGCTGCAAATCGCCGCTGTCTGTTGTCGCCAGCCCGGACACCAACTGGTGGGTGGGCAACATCATGAGCCCCGCATCACCACTGCCCACCAGGTGGATCATGACAAAATCGGCTGCGTCCTGTTCGTCTTTCGTCGCACCGGACTCACGGACTTGCTGACTATGTCGAACAGCGGCAGCGAACCGATGATGCCCATCCGCGATGTAGACGGCTCCATCTGATAGCAAACCAGTGACCAGGCCAATCGTCTCGTGATCGGTAATCGTCCACATGCGGTTCAAGACACCAGCTGTGTCAGTGACTTCAAGAGCCGTGATCCCTCGCGACGCATCGTCCAGAACATCCTGAACCGAGTTCGATTTGTCTTTGTAGAACCCCGAGATCGGCGAGACATCCAGCCCGGTCGCGTCCCGAACCGCGATCCGACCATCTTCGTACGCCTGATGCGTTTGTTCGTGTGAACGCACCGCCTCAGGATTCGCGCGAATGCGAGCCACAAAACCGCGACGCAGGAACCGCTTACCATCCAGTTCGAACTCCTGGTGCAAAACGTAGATCGCTGCTTCATGATCCGGCACCAGAACGCGTTCCAGCTTCCAATGCCGCAAAGCCTGCGCGGCTCGTTGCGCGGCGGAGTCTGGCGTGTCGTCAGGCTGGGGGCGGTTCAAAGTAAGCCGCACAACGTTGAACTCATGCTTGTCGTAGAGTTCGTCGCGCAGCGCGTCCGTGATGTGATCGCACGGGGGGGCGACGACGTTGGCCAGCGAACCGATCTGGCCCGTTTCGTAACGCCACCCGCAGAATGGTCTGATCTCAGCCATGATTCTCTCGTCGGCAGTCGCCGGCTATTCCTTCGCGCCGCTCTTTTCGAGCACGCGTGTGATGTCAATTTCACCCGGCTTCAGTACGCCGATCTCAGTCAGCTGTGATGTTAGGTCCTGCCAACGTTTGTGCGTCATACTTCCCACGCTAACTTCGTCTGCGCGACAGAGTTCTCGTAGCGCCTCGACACCGAATTCCAGGACATCCATGGGCATCTCCGGGTTGATGGAGTGGATGTATTCGTTCGTCTGCTTCGGATCTTCCAGGTACTTTTCCCAGCCCTTCACCGACGCTGCGACAAACTTTGCCACAATTTCGCTGGACGCGTCAACGGTTCCGCGTTCGGCAAGCAGGACGCTTGTGTACGGGTTGAACCCGGTTTCAGACACCATGAGCGCCCGCGGGTTCGCCCCGAGTTGCTTCGCGGTGAATGGTTCGCTGAACGAGTACGCCTGCTGACTGAACTTCGGCCCCTGCATGAATGTGGTCACGCCACCGTTGAAGGGAACCACTTGAACTCCGGCCAGGTCTGACTTGGTTCTAAGAAACTGCGCGAACGGCTGCCCAGCGCTCATGGCAAGCGTCACGTTTTTCAGATCGGCAAGTGATTCGATGCCGGATTCTTCATGTACAATGATGCAGCGTGGACTGTCCTGGATCGGTGCCATCAACGGCACAACGTCGGCTTCCTGAGCACAGCCAGTGAGAATCTTGTCTGCGTTGGCGACGCCAAACGTCGCCTTGTTGGTTGCGACCAGTGCCACAACTTTGGTTCCCGGGCCACCCGGTTTGATAGAAACGTTCAGCCCCGCCTCTTCGTAGTAACCGTGCACCAGCGCGGCGTAGAAGCCGCCGTGTTCTGCTTCCGGGTACCAATTCAGTTGAAGCGTGATGGCATCGCTGGAAGTGGGCTCAGCCGATCCACCACATCCAGGCAGACTTAAAACTGCCAGCGCCAGCACAATTAGAGCCGATATGAGCCTTCGCATCGTTTACTTCCCACAGGTGACTTGGGTGGGATGGTATCCCGATTCGCTTAGATTTGCACTGAACCGATCGATGCCGACCGAGTACACCGGTCCGGTCGAAAAGCGGCGTGACGACTGATATTGTCTGGACTCGCCATTAATGTTCGGAGCCAAGCCATGCGTCCCTGGATACTCGAAGAAACCAACTACGGATTCATCAAAGACAACCCGTACCAGGTTGCGGTTCTGCCGATGGGAGCCACAGAACCTCACAACTTCCATCTGCCGTACGGAACCGACACCTACCAGTCCAACGCCATCGGCGAACGAGCCTGCGAAGCGGCCTGGAACAAGGGCGCGAAGGTCATCATGCTTCCGGCGATCCCGTACGGAACCGAAACCAATCAGATGGAGTTCCCTTTGGCCATGAACGTCAATCCAACGACGCTTGGCTACGTGATCCGCGACATTGTTGCTTCACTGGAAAAGCATGGCATCCACAAACTGGTGATTCTGAACGGCCACGGCGGCAACGAGTTCAAACCGCTGCTGCGCGAGATGAGTGGAACCACGCCGGTGAAGATGTTCCTGTGTGATTGGTTCCGAAAACTGTCTGCCGACGTACAGGCAGAGATTTTCGAAGAACCCGGCGACCACGCAGGCGAGATGGAAACGGCGCTGGGGCTGGCGTTCTTCCCCGAGTTTGTTGCGCTCGACGAGAATGGCAAGATCACCGCCGACGACGGCGCGATGGCGTCGACTCGGTTTGAAGGCGTGAATAAAGGTTGGGTTTCGATTTCCCGCCCATGGCATCTGCTCACCAAAAACACGGGAGCCGGCAACCCGCACCCGGCCACAGCCGAGAAGGGCGAGAAGCTGATGGAGGTTATGGTCGAACGGTTGTCCGACTTCCTGAAGGCATTGTCAGACAGTCCGATGGATGAGACGTTTCCTTTTTGATGGAGCGGTGATCTCGGATCGCGCTCATGACGATGAAGGCTGGTGACGGTTTCGTACGTTGACCCGCGATTTAACCCGAGGCCTTACGGCCTGCGGCTCACTTGGGAGCCGGTAAGGAAGCTGCCGAATGTTGACGAAACTGATGTTCCGGGTTGGTTCTGATTCGGAGTTTCAAATCGAAACGCTGACAGAGGACGACCGGCACGCACTTACGGACGCCGCGGATGGGTGCGTCGGGACCCTCGCAAAGTACGAACATATCAAGGACGGCTACGCTAAGGGCTGGTGCGGTGGTGCATGGTGCTATTACTTCGAGGCCACGCGGCCCGACGCGGTTGATCCGCAACACCATGGTGAGCAAACAGCGTTCTACTACGCTGAAGCTGTCGAGAAATTTGGGGCAGCTCCGCAAGTAGAGACGCTGGAAGATCCAAGTGACCAGACCTTCGCACGATGGGAAGACGCAACGTCGCTGTATCTGTTCACAAGTGTGTTCGCCAATGGAGCGGCGGCAACCTGTGGCGATTCGGGTGAATCGATTCCGTCGTACTTGCTTCCGCTTTCGGTTGGCAAGCAGGAAGGCCTCTACTTCTGGCTGAACGAATATCAGGCGCTGGACCGACTCTGGATCAATTCGGGCGAATTAGAAATGCCCACGTACAAACAGATGGCCAAGCCCAACAGTAGCCTCAGCGCTCGCGGTCGAGAACTCTGTGCTGATTTGGAAGCGGCCACAGGCAAACCAACTTACTACTACCTGATTCGGTACTACGGCCGAAAGAATGACGCCACTCGTCCCTGCCCGTCGTGTGGAGGTGTGTGGCACCAGCGCGAAACGGAAGCCACGTCTGAACCGTTCCACAACTTCCACTTCCGATGCGAAAAATGCCGGCTGGTGTCTTCGGTCGCCAGCAGTGTTGAGGAGAACGAAGAACACGCGGAGATTGGTGAGTTCTCAGGCTGAGTCGCTGTTCGAAGCAAGCAGAAAGGCGTCGAAGTCGGCGTATGTTGAGATGGCACCATTCGGTTCGCAAACTAAGTACGCTCCCGGATTGGCCTCCAACTTCGCACGCAATGTCGCTGCGTGAGTCGCCGGTTGAACTGCATCCACGAGACGCCAAATTTCATCTGCGTCCGCTGCGCGAATGTGGCACCCGTAATCATCGTGCGACGACAACTCGGTTCCAGGTTCAATGGAACACTGAAAGTCATAAGGGTCAGCAGGAGTAAGCTCCGTCAGGAAGTCGATGGCAGCCGCAACTGTCTGAACGCGATCGGAATCTGCCGGGACCTCCGGATCGCAATCCATGTAGATATGTTCGATGCGGCATCCAGCGTTCGGCGAGAACAGACCGAGCCCCTCAACAGTTGTCAGACCACCCAAATAGAGTCGGAAACCATCGTCACGACGCTTGAACACATAGCAGGTCGGGTTCACGATCGGCTCCCGTTGGCCGACGCGACGCGAACGCAACCGGTGCGGCGATTAGTCTTCCGCATTCTGTTCAGTCCACCACGAACAGAATTCATCGAACTCAATTGTGCCATTGCCATCCGTATCAATCACGTCGAAGCCCAGGCGGCGAGCCATGTCCTCAATGCCACAGTCAAGTGCATCCAGAAGCTGATTGAACTCGGCAAAGTCAATGTGGCCGTTCTTGTCGGCGTCGAAGTGGTCGAACGTCTCTTTGAGTTCATCGTTGTTCATCGGGTTGCTCATCTTTCGTCTCGGGAATCAAAGTGCGCTCCATCATAACGAACCAATCGAACGCCATCACAGCGAACCGGCTGCTGTCGGCACGTCGGCGTCGATGAAGTGACGCATCCAAAGTTCCAGAATCAGCAGTGACCACAAACGATAAGCGTGGTCCGCTCGGCCAGAAGTATGTTCTTCGACCAGTTGTTGGACGGTTGCCGGGTTGAATAGGCCGCGTTGCTGGCTGGTGGAATCCAGCAAGACGTCGCTGAGTAGTTGTTTAAGTTCGCCGCGGAACCACACGTCGATGGGAACGCCAAAACCCATCTTCGGCCGGTTCGATATCGATTCGGGTAAAATGTCGGCGAAGGTTTCCTTGAGGATCTTCTTGCCCACATTCATCGTCTGTTTCACATCACGCGGCATGCTGACAGCCAGTTCCACGACTTTGTGGTCCAGCAGTGGCGACCGAGCTTCCAGGCCCGTCGACATGGTGGCTCGATCGACTTTGGTGAGGATGTCGCAGGGGAGGTATGTCACCGTATCAGCGAACGCAGTCTCACTGACGAAGTCGCCGCTGGTGGTTCGGACCTGATCGTACGCAGCGAACAAGAAGTTCTCGGGATCGTGTCCGCCAAGCTGGTTCTTCAGTTCATCCGAATACAACGCGTGTCGCTGTGCGGCGTCGAAGATCGAAATCCAGGTGAGGTAGCGTTGCCGTGGCGTGTTGGCGAACCCTTCCAACAACCGCTTCAAGCGACGGCGGAACGAACGTTGTTGAACCGACGCGGGGATTAGCTTGCCGACGTTGAAGATGGCTCGCAGCGGTTTCGGAATCTTGTCCGCGTACGACGCAATCCGGACCGCTCGGTAACGATCGTAGCCGAAGAAAAGTTCGTCCCCGCCATCGCCCGAGAGCGAAACCGTCACATCTTTCCGAGTCAGCCGCGACAGGTGCATGGTGGGAATCGCTGAACTGTCAGCGAACGGTTCGTCGTAGTGCCACACTAGTTCCGGCAGGATATCCAGGCCGGATGGTTCGACAACCAATTCTGTGTGATCGGTTCCGTGCAGCTTTGCCGCTTCTTTCGCAAACGTGCGTTCGTCGAACCGAGCTTCGGGGAATCCAATGGCAAAGGTTCGAACGGGCTGTTCGGACAACTGCGACATCAAACCCACGATGAGCGTCGAGTCCACTCCGCCAGAGAGGAACGCTCCCAGTGGCACATCACTGCGCATCCGCAAGCGAACGGCTTCGGTCAATGTGTGCCGCAGTTCGTCCGCCCAGTCTTTGTTGGCAGCGCTTCCAGTTTCAGCAAAACCGGGGGACCAATACCGTTGCACCTCAAACGACTCGCCCGTCCACGCTGCTGTGTGAGCCGGCGGCAGCTGGTTGTAACCCTTGAGGATGCAATGCGGGTGCGGTACGTACTGATAGGTCAGGTACAGATCGACGCTGCGCGGATCGACTTCGCGGGGTGCGTTTGCGACTTGTAGCAGCGATTTCAGTTCGCTCCCGAAGAGAACTCGATCGCGTTCGACTCGATAGTAAAGCGGCTTCTGCCCCATGCGATCGCGAGCCAGCAACAACCGCTTTTTGTTCTCATCCCACAACGCGAACGCGAACATGCCGCGTAGATGCTCGACGCACTTATCGCCGTATTCTTCGTACAGATGGACGATGGTTTCTGTGTCGCCGGCCGTCTTTAACGTGTGCCCTTTGGACTGAAGCTGTTCACGCAGTTTCTTGTAGTTGTAGATTTCGCCGTTGAACGCGACGGTAATCGAACCGTCTTCGTTGGAGATCGGCTGCCGGCTGTTATCGACATCGATAATCGACAAACGCCGGTGCCCGAGTGCCGCCTGCGGGCCAGCGGTCGAGTTTGAGAACCACGTCTGCTGATCGTCAGGACCGCGGTGAGCGATAACCGACGTCATGCGTTCTAGTTCGTCGGCGGAAACCGCGAGCGACGGTTCACTCCAGGCGGCGCCGGTTAGACCGCACATCGCGGACTCCCGGTATCACAGGGGCGGGACGCGGTTGCGAAGTAACGACAAGCGGTAGCCCCGGATTTCAGTCCGAGCTGCCAGTGTGAGTATTTTGAAGAGCCGCGGAGAGACTGTGAACCGATTGGTGACTGATTTTGGGTGGCCGGGGTTGGAGCGAGGCACGAGTGAAACCCCGGTAGTCCCGGGGCTTCCTTCGCAGGCTCAGTCCAGCCCCGGCCACCCAATCTGTTTTCCTTACAGCGTCGAACCGTTTCCTCGGGTTGAAACCCGAGGCTATCGCATGCCGTCGCTCCGCGACTTTCTGACATTCCAGCTTGGCTTCTCATGTCATACACCCCCAGCAAGCTGAGAATACAAATCAACATGCGCCTGAATCATCCGATCAACGCCAAACCGATCCAGCATGCTTTGTCTTGCAGCGGTTCCGATTTTGGCGGCATCATCACGGTTCTTCAGTAGTTCAAGAGTGAACTGCTGGAACGCGACGGAATCACCGACTGTGACGGTGTAGCCATGTTTGCCGTGTTCGATGAGTTCTTCGTTCGGCGGGATACGACTGGCGACGCACGGCAGTCCGGCCATCATCGCTTCGGTCAGACTGTTGGACATGCCTTCAAAATCACTGGCCAACCAAAACACGTCGCTGGCTCGCACAATTCTCGCGGCGTCTTCTCGATGGCCCAACATTTGGACAAGCTTTTCAAGTTCAAAGTGCTGGATGCGTTGTTCGACGCGAGTGCGTTCGGGGCCTTCGCCACAGATGACAAGGTACGTGTTGTCGATGGTCTGACGAAGTAGTTGAAACGCCCACACCAGATCGTGAACCCGTTTTTGTTTTGCCAGGCGTCCGGCGTAGACAACGATGTTCGCATCTGCAGGCAAACCGAGTTCCTCGCGCAGCTGTTTCCGTTCGTCGTCGGTTGCGGTGCCTTCGTCGGCGACGCCGTTGGGGATAACCTGCATGAGTTCTCGGGGAATGCCTTGTTGTGCGTAGAAATCGGTGACGGCATTCGAGTTGCCGAGCAGCTTCGTGGTTCGCGGAGCCAGCCAGCGATCGACCGACAATTGCCAGTTGCTTTTCCATGAATCCACGCAACGTTCAGAACACACCACTTTGGGTTTGGTTCCTTTGCCGGTGACCAGCCGCGTGTACGCGTTCCCGGCGAACAGGAAACTGTGCACGATGTCCGGATCGAACGCCTGCAGGCTCTTCCGCAACCGACCTCGGGCAAAGGGGTCGAAGCGGAAACGCTTGTTGAGAATGGTGACCGGGACGTTGTGGTCGGCGAGGAGCTGCTCGTATGGCCCACCTCGAGTGAGCGCGAAGACCTGTGGTTCGAACCGATCGCGGGGGAGACCGGTGGCCAGCAGAGCCAACTGACGTTCGGCTCCTGAGCGGTCTAAAGTGGGGATGACGAAGGCGATTCTCAGCAAGTTGGTTCTTTGTGTGGAATCAGGAACCCGGAATTGGGCCGGAACGGCAACAGTTTCCCGGCAATCGAGCAGCTTTATTGGTCCGGTTGCGGCCGCCAACGTTCAGAACCTGACATTCGGGTACGCTGGTTGCGTTACTAGTCACTGCAGACGGGTTTTACGGGCATTGACCTGTTTCTGGCAATGAATAAAACTTAGACGTACCAGTAACTTACGTCTATTTGCCCGAAGCCGTTGGCCGATGATCCCATGCCATGATGGCAGGTAATTTGGTCGAATCGTCGGCGGCGTCCAATCGGGCTGTCAAAAGCATATCGAAGTGGCGAGTTCATTCTCGCCGATTTCCCTCAGGTGGAAGATCATGGAATTTCTGGATCGTATCGGTGACGCATTCGGCGCGGCTACCGGAGTTTTCGAACGCGGCATCACGAAGGTCTTCGGATCTTCCAACGAAAAGCGCGTCAAAGAACTCGGTTTCACGCGCGACAAAGACGGCAATACTCACATCGCGCCGGGTTCGCTGCTGGACCAAATCGACAAGCTGGCCCCGCGCTACGAGGCGATGTCTGTCGACGAACTCAAACAAGTCGCGTCCGGATTCCGCGAACGCCTGGCCAAAGGTGAGACTCTGGACGACCTACTGCCGGAAGCGTTCGCCGCCGTGCGCGAATCCAGTTGGCGGTTCCTGAAGATGCGTCACTACCCGGTCCAGTTGGTCGGTGGCTACATCCTGCACAACGGCATGATTGCCGAGATGGTAACCGGGGAAGGTAAGACGTTGGTCTCGACCCTGCCCGCGTTCCTTAACGCGCTGGCAGGTCACGTGCACGTCATTACGGTCAACGATTACCTGGCTAAGCGAGACATGGAATGGATGGGCCCGGTCCACATGGGACTTGGCCTGACCGTCGGAGCCATCCAGGCCAACATGCGACCGTCACTGCGGCGCGAACAGTACGCTTGTGATATCACGTACGGAACCAACAACGAATTTGGCTTCGACTACCTTCGCGACAACATGAAGCAACGGAAGGAAGACCAGTCGCAGGGGCCACTGCACTTTGCGATCGTTGACGAGATCGACAACATCCTCATCGACGAAGCCCGAACACCGCTGATCATCTCTGGTCCGGCCAGTGAAGATCTATCGAAGTACCCGAAAGCGAATCAGGTTGTCATGCAACTGAAGCGCGATGTGCACTTCGAAGTCAAAGAGAAAGAACACAGCTGTCACCTGACCGAAGACGGTATCCGAGCTGCCGAAGAACTTGCCGGCGTAGAAAGTTTCTACACCTCAGGCAACATGCAGTGGCCACACTTGTTGGACAACGCGCTGAAGGCTCATCACCTTTACAAGCGTGATGTCAATTATGTGGTTGAAGGCGGCGGCGTTGTAATTGTTGACGAATTCACCGGTCGTAAGATGGAAGGACGTCAGTGGAGCGACGGTTTGCACCAGGCCGTCGAAGCCAAAGAAGGCCTGACGGTCAAAGAAGAAACGCAGACTCTGGCAACCATCACGCTGCAGAACTTCTTCAAGTTGTACAACAAGCTGGCCGGCATGACTGGTACGGCAATGACGGAAGCGTCTGAGTTCTACAAGGTCTATGGACTGGACGTGATTGCGGTTCCAACAAACCGCCCGATGCAGCGAATCAATCACCAGGACCTCATCTACCGCACCGAAAAAGAAAAGTGGGATGCGGTTGTTGAGGAAGTCAAAGAAGTCTGCAAAACCGGTCGCCCGGTTCTGGTGGGTACGACCACCATTGAAGACTCGGAATTGGTGAGCCGGAAGCTTGGGAAATACGGCGTCAAGCACGAGGTTCTCAACGCGAAGTACCACGAACGAGAAGCTGAAATTATCGCTCAGGCAGGCCGCAAGAACGCTGTCACCATCGCTACAAACATGGCCGGTCGTGGTACTGACATTGTGCTGGGTGGGAACCCGGAACACGCTGCCTGGGAAGAACTTAAGCAGACGTATGAATCGCGACTGGACGTCTCAAAAGCGGAATGGGACGACCTCACAAAGAAGATCGCCGATCGCGAAGGCATGACGGTCGAAGGCAAAGAAGTCAGCGACCTGGGCGGACTACACGTCATCGGAACCGAACGTCACGACTCACGGCGTATTGACCTGCAGCTGCGTGGTCGAGCCGGCCGGCAGGGTGACCCGGGTTCCAGCCGCTTCCTGATCTCGATGGAAGACAAGCTCATGAGAATGTTCATGGGTGACTTCGCTCGCAAGATGATGGAATGGGCGGGGTTGAAAGACGGCGAAGCAATCGAAAGCAAGATGGTGACTCGCCGTGTCGAGGGTGCTCAGAAGAAGCGAGAAGAAACTCACTTCGATCAACGAAAGAACCTGCTCGAATACGACGAAGTCAACGACGAACAACGAAAACGCGTTTACGCGTACCGGCAGCAGATTCTGGACGGAGCCAACTGTCGTGATTTGATTCTCGAAATGATTGACGAACAAATCGACAAGTGGGCCACCACGTTCCTTGATTCCAACTACCAGTGGGATTCGCTGGCTTCGTGGTCTTCAAGTAACTTCCACATCCAGGTCACCGGTGCCCAGGTTCGCAATATGACGTTGGAGCAGGCAACGGAATTCCTGCGTGACGAAACCACAGCGCAGGCCGAAGCGATCATCGCTGAACAGGTCGAGGAAAGCCTTCCGGAAGACGTTGAGGACAAGTCAACGTGGAGCTGGCAGGCCTTGTCGAAGTGGATCAATCGCCAGTACGGACTGAACACGAACGTAGCCGACCTGAAGAAGGTTGGCCGGGAAGACCTGACCGAGGAATTGCGCAGCCGCGTGCGAGCAGCTATCGATAGGCTGGATTTCAATGGAGCCAAACCGTTTCTGGACGAGAGCTTTGGTCGTCGTACGTTGGTGAATTGGCTGCAGCATCAGTTCACACTGGAAGTCACTCCGGAAGAGATCGACCATGACGATCCGGCAGAAGTGCGTTCGATTCTCCGTCAGAAAGTCAAAGACCTGTATCGCAAGAAGGAAGTCATGTTCCCGGTCGCCGTGGGTATGACTCGATTCCTCGCCGACCAACAGGCCGATCGTGAGAGCCTCGCAAAATGGGCCAACACTCGGTTCGAAAAGAGCTTCGATCCAATCGAGTTCAACTCAAAGAGCAAAAACGAGATCGAGAAAGAACTCATCGCAGCCAGCGAGACGTTCCTTTCCGGCGACGTAGAAGGATTGCGTTCGCAGCTTGGCGAGAAGATGGACACGGCCTGGACAGACGGCAATGGTTCTCCCCCGTCAAACCTCAACGCGGTCGATCAGCTCACTTCGTGGGCCAACACGGAGTTCCGCGCGACTGTGACGGCGGACGACCTGAAGACTTTGTCACGCCACGACGCTCAGTTGAAGCTGGAATCAGAACTGGACGGTCGGTTCCGGCCTGAACTCTGCCAGGCCGAACGCCAACTGCTACTGGAGGTTCTGGATTCAGCGTGGAAAGAGCACCTCTACCACATGGGCCACGTTCGTGATGGTATTGGCCTGGTCGGTTACGCTCAGAAGGATCCAAAGACCGAATACAAACGCGAAGGCCGGACGGCATTCGCCAGCATGTGGGAACGTCTGGGTGAGTCGGTCACCAACGCGGTGTTCAGGCTTGAAAAAGAGAGCCCGAACTTCGTCAGTTCGCTGTGGCAGATTACCGCCGAAACACAGGCGGAAGCCAAAGACGAATACATTCCCGATCCAAACACACCAGAACCACAGCCCGGTGCCGGCGACGCTCCCATCGACCCCATCCGCAACCGCGGACCAAAGGTCGGCCGGAACGACGCGTGCTCATGCGGCAGCGGCAAGAAGTACAAGAAGTGTTGTGGCAAGGGCGTTTAACGATAGATGATCTTTGTTCTCGACAACTACGATTCGTTTACTTTCAACCTGGTCCAGCGACTGGGCGAAATTGACGGTTCGCTGGACATTCGCGTTGAACGCAACGACCAGATCAGCATCGCTGAAATCGAAGCGTTGAAGCCGGATCGGATCATTGTTTCGCCTGGCCCGTGCACTCCCAGTGAGGCTGGCCTGTCCAAAGAAGTCATCGCACACTTCGGCCCAATCTGTCCGTTGCTGGGCGTTTGCCTGGGACATCAATCCATTGCCGAAGTTTATGGGGCGAAGGTGGTTCGAGCCGGCCGGTTGATGCACGGCAAGACATCCATGATCCATCACAACGGCGAAGGCGTGTTCGAAGGTCTAAGCCAGCCGTTCGAAGCAACCAGGTACCACAGCCTGGTGGTCCCCGAGAACACTCTAACCGCAGATCTGAAGATGACTGCCTGGACCGACGATACCGACCACGACCGCGAAGTCATGGGGCTGCAGCACACGACCTTGCCGACGTTCGGCGTGCAGTTCCATCCCGAGAGCTTCCTGTCGCTGGAAGGTGTCGATTTGCTGAAGCGATTCCTGGCGGTCTAGTGCATCGCGTTCGGAGCTCCCGGATTTGAATTCAGAAAACCCTTACGAAGTTCGCGAACTCATTGAGCCGCAACCGCACCCAGCGTGGTTGGACTACTTTTTTTCGGCGATTGGCATCGTTGGGACGCTGGTCTTTTTACCAGCCTACTCATGTGGGCAGTCAGCTCTGGGTCAGATTGGCTTTATGCCGCCTTCATGGGTGCACTCTTATCGGCCACCGGACTCGGTTGGTTCTTCTACCGCTTGCGGCAACAGTCGAACGGCATAGAAGACATCAAGGAACCGACCAACGATCAAATTGTGTGATGAGGCCGTTTTTTGTTTAACCCGTGGTCGAAGACCAGGCCGAACCGTGCCGCGACCTGGTCTTCGACCACGGGTTAAACAAAGCGGCCGGCCTCTGACCAAAGCCAAAGCACTCGCACGGCCAATGCCGGAACCCCACCTATTACCAGAGCCACGTGTGGGTCGGTTCTGTTGTAACCAGCTCCTACTCATGGACCAGACATTCGGCCCGGAAAACGGGGCCTTCAACGCAGACGCGTTTGTAGTCCCACGAGTCGCCTTCTTTGACCTTTGTCACACAACTGAAGCATGCACCAAAGCCGCAGGCCATTGGCGTTTCCAGTGACAACCAGCATTCCACTTTGGCTTCTTCGCAAATCTTCGCGACCGCGGCCATCATCGGTTCGGGGCCACAGCAGAAAATGCAATCGGGCGCGTCATCGCTGGCGAGGCTTTGCTTAAGGATCTCAGTCACGTACCCGTGATGACCGTGGGAGCCATCGTCGGTTGCGATGGTGAGTTCTAATCCGTCGACTTCGAAGTCTTCCAGGCCAGCCAGGTAACTTTCTGATCGGACGCCGTAGCACATCGAAACCTTTTTCGGCAGCGGTACGTCGGGACGTGGTTCTGTTCCGTACTTCTTGCCATCCAGGAGTTCTTTGGCTGTCGCCAGAAACGGCGTCTGGCCGATACCTCCCGCCACAAACATCAGGTGGTTGCATTCGACGCGAGGGAACCCGTTGCCAAGTGGTCCCCATATTTCGACCTCTTCGCCGCCGGTCCATTCCGTCATCAGTGCCGTCATCTTGCCAACGGTGACATACCCAAACTCAACACCAATGGGTTCGCCATTGTCGTCTTCATAGGTGTCGTACAATGCGAAGGGGCGTCCCAACAGCGGATCGGTTCCGGCCGCTGGTCGAATCATGAAGAACTGGCCTGGGATAATCTTCGCGGCGACGTCCGGACAGTGAAGTCGAATAGCGTACGTGTCTTCAGCCAGCATTCGCTGACTATCGACCATCGCGATCGCCTGCTGTGAAATCGCGGGAGGGAGTCCGTTCGTCATTTCTTCTTTCCTGCATTCCGTTTCGACTTGGGAGCGACGAACCCTTCCGGCTTCGCGTTCTTCGGGTTAGCCGCTTTCTTTGCCTTCGCTCTGGCCTTGGCAGCCTTCGATTTGACCGCTCGCGCTGCGATCTTTTCAGCGCCGGTTTTCTTGCCCGACCTGGCCTTTGGCTTGGCCGGCGGTTTCGCACCAGGCTTGCCCGTCACTGGCTTCTTGGTGGTTGTTTCTTGCTGCTCAGCGGCAGGCCTTGGTTTCCGCGACGACTTGCGTTCCGGTCGCCGGCGGGGTGTTGGAGTCCTGCGGCGGACTTCTTCCATCTCTTCGACGAAGGCTTTGAGGATTTTGATTTCGGGTAGTTTGAGTTCGCGGAACTTACCGCTCGCGATTCGGCCCAGCTTCAACGGCCCGAATTCGACACGCTGAAGCTGCATGACCTTATGGCCAACGCGAGCCATCAGTCGCCGAATCTCTCTGTTCTGACCCTCACGCATTTCGATCTCAAGGAACGAACTCTTCCCCTGTGTCTTCAACCGTTTGGCTCCATGCAATCGGAACCGGCCGTCCTTGAAGTACAGACCGTCCTTGAGTTCTCGCAGCGTTTCCTGCTTCGGAACACCCGCGACCTGGACACGGTACTTTCGGCGAACCTGATAGCGCGGATGCGCCATCTTGTTGGCTAGCTCTCCGTCATTGGTCACCAGCAGCAGACCTTCGCTGTTTTCGTCCAGCCGACCGACGGTAAACAATCTGACGCCGGGCGCCACGACCAAATCGACGGCGCGGCGGCGGCCCTTGGGATCGCGGTTCGTGCACAGGAACCCCTTCGGCTTGTTCAGCAGAAAGTACTTCTTCGGTTCCAGCTTCGCGCGTTCCCCATCGACGCAAATGCGCTGCTTGGATGGATTGACCAGCGTTGACGGTTCTGACACCACGTCTCCGTCTACGCTAACGCGGCCGTCGTGGAGGTACTCGTCGATATTCCGGCGTGAATCCAATCCGGACGCCGCCAGAAACCGCCGCAGGGACATCTGTCCCTCCTCGGCAACGACCTTTTTCTTCCGCCCACGTTTAGCGGGTTTGGCTGGCCGACTATCAGAGCGGGTTGCCTGTTTTTTGCTTGTTTTAGTTCGTTTCTGAGACATCGGTTCGTTTTCGGCCGTGGGCGCATCACGAGAAATAGGGACTTCTGATCCGGCCGCGCCAGGACGTTGGGAACTCGGGAGTCAGAACTCGAAGCGGAATGTTAGAGCATAGAAGATTCGAATGCGAAGACACGAGAAATGGCCTTTCGATGCAAAACTTTTCCCCTACCGTCCGGTTTTCTGTACAAAGGAGGCTGCTCACAGTCGCGATCCCCAGGGTTCCGTCGTGGGCAATCCGCTAGAACAACCAGCTTGTACAGGAGAACCCCATGCAGGACCGCTCATCAAAAGACAGCCCCAGCAT
>CAZAIB010000040.1:0-46193 GCA_964485095.1 uncultured Planctomycetaceae bacterium
CCCCAGCCCCGCCACCCACCGGATACCGATCGAACGGAACGTTCGTTCGTTAGGAGATGGGTTTGTCGTCGGGGAACAGGCTGCTGACGCTGGTGCGGTCGTGGATTGATCGGATTGCCTGAGCGAACAACGGAGCCACCGAGATGACTTCGACTTTGTCACAAAGCGGCTCGATTGGCGTTTCGATGGTGTCGGTGATGAACAGCTTCCTGATCTCGCTGTTCTGAATCTTCGCGCCCGCGCCTTTGGCCAGGACGCCGTGACTGACAGCAGCGTAGACGTCTTTGGCTCCGCGTTCCTTTAACACGTTGGCCATGCTGCACAATGATCCGCCAGTGATGGCGAAGTCGTCGACCATCAATACGTTGCAGCCATCGACGCTACCGATCACTTCCAGAATTTCGGCTTGTTCTGTGTGATCTTCGCGGTGCTTGTTCCCGATGACCACTGGCACGCCCAACAGATTGGCGTAGGCCGCGGCAGATTTGGCGAACCCAACGTCGGGGCTACACACGACCAGGTTATCGATGCCCTGAGCCTTCACGTGATCACAAATCACGGATCGAGCGTAAAGGTGATCGACGGGGATTCCGAAGAAGCCCTGGATTTGCGGGCTGTGAAGATCCATCGTCAGAACACGATCAGCACCGGCGGCTTCGATCGCGTCGGCACAAACGCGAGCGCGAATGGAGACGCGAGGTTCGTCCTTCTTATCGCCCTTGGCGTAACTGAAGAACGGCATGACAACCGTGACCTGCTGAGCACTCGCGCGTTTCAGCGCGTCGACCCAGAACAGTAGTTCGACGAAGTTGTCGTTTACCGGAAAGTGCACGCCCTGAATGATGAACGTATCACGGCCGCGAACATTCTCGCGGATCCGAACGAACACGTTCCCTTCACTAAACACATGCGCGCGGCATGGTGTTAGGCGAACGCCCAGTTCGTTTGCAATCGCTTGCGACAAGACTGGGTTTCCGGAACCAGCCAAAATGGCCAAGTCACCCTGCGGAGCCTGAAATGACATAGGACGCGGCCCGGGATCGACTCGTGGTTGAGTCGGTTTTGTTTGTGACATGGCGGTGCAACTGCACGAGCGAGCGGTGGACGGGCAAACGGCCCGAGAACGCGGTTCATGGTATCGACCAGTAACCTCAAGACAAGCGCCGCCTTTGCCGACATCCCAACCGGCGGGATATCATGCCGCTCTCAGCCGGAAAACCTGACTCAGGCTCAGGGTTTGACATCCGCAGCAATCGACAAACGTCCCAATTCGTACAGGCGAGCGCCACTAAATGACCACAACTATCGGCATCGCGATTGTGCAATGGGGCCAGACATGCCTTGTCGGAACACGCCCGCAAACAACGGTTCTGGGTGGCTTTGACGAATTCCCGGGCGGCAAGTGCGAACCCAACGAAACCGCGGCCGACTGCGCAATCAGAGAGTGTCTTGAAGAAACCGGCATTGCCGTTCGGGTAGAAAGACTGCTCGCGCAAAAGCAGCACACATATGATCACGGCACGCTGGACCTAAACTTCTTCCAGTGCGTGCCCGAGTCACAAGAGCCGGTTCCGACCGGCGGCTTCGAATGGGTTCCGATTGTGGAACTCGGCCGGTTTAAGTTTCCGCCGGCGAATGTGGATGTGGTGAAGTCGTTTATGGAATCGTTTGCGGGTTAGGGCGACTTCTGGACGCAAGATTTCGTGCTACTTGCTTCCGTGGCTACTGATATCGCTTGTAGTACGCCTGCGACGAGTTCCACAAATCCATTTGTGGTTCGGTCAGGACTTCGGAAAAGTCTTCGACTCTTAGTTTCATCCGGTACTGCTGGACGGCGCTGTCGATACCGTTTTGCATCGTGACGGTCAGTGAACCCATCTGCTTGCCCAGTTCTTTGCGAACCGCAGGGAGCTGTGAATCCTTCAAGTGCAGCTCATACTGAAGCACTGCCAGCATCATCGTGACGACGGCGGCTTTTTGTTTGGCGGTGCGAAACTTATCGAACTCTTTTAACTGTTCGGCGGTAAGGACGCTCTTCGTCGTCTTCTGCCAAATGTCTTCATCTCGAAACTGAGCACCACGGTTTCCTACCGTGGTGCTTGAACTGCCGGTCTTGTGTCGGACAGTGAAGTAGAAGTAGCTGGATCGCTTCGCGACAGTGATTTTCAGTTTTTCTTTGCCTGATCCTTTCGGCTTTTCGTCCGCCGGTATCAGGGTCGCGTTTTCATCGGCGGGTGAGGCGATGCTAAGCGTTTTTCCATTGAAGGTGACCGAGGTCAAGTCGGCTTCGTCGCTAGCCAATTTTGGGTCCATCATTCGCTTGACTGTTGCCATGATTGAGTCGCGACCGCGTTCCACACTCTTACTGGCGGCTCCGCGCGCGGCGACGGCAAGCTTGCGGACATCGCTTTCCTTTAGCTTAAACAGGTCGGTCATCAGGCCAAGTTCAGCTCGCAACGTCGCAGCGTAGACTCTCTTGAGTTCGGCGGCTGCTTCAGATTCGACGAGTTCAATGAGGGCTTCTTTGTTCTTTTCGTCCTCAGTCTTGTCCTTGTCGTCGTTCTTCTGAGTGACTTGCCTTGCGGCTGGAATGGCCTCCAGTCCTTTTCCCTGACCATGAGCGCTGGAAGGGAACGTTGCCAGGAAGCTACACAGAGTGAAACCTGCCACTCTCAGACCAACTACGGCTTGCTTGCTCATTTCCTGTTCCCAGCCTTGTTGTTTCGTCTTCGAGGATTCACGGGAGACGTGAACGGTTCGTTTTCGAAACGTACAGGTGATTCGGTGATGCGTGGGTCGCCGGTTTCTCTGAGCACTGTCATCAGCCGATTTCTCAGTTCGCTCTTCACCTTAGAATAGCTGTCTGAAGCGGCGACATTGGCAATTTGGTGCGGATCTTTGCTGAGGTCGTAGAGTTCTTCTTTAGGTCGCCGGCCGACGGCGAAATCAACGAACGGTTTCATTGCGGGATCTTTGTGATGCGACAGGATGTAGGCCTTCGTCGGACTGGCGTCGAGATCGGCGTACGCGGCGAACGTGTTCTCCTGAAGCTGCCGAAAGCCGGGCATCTCGCCCGCCGGTTTTCCGTGGCCGGGGCCGGTTCCCATCGGCCAGCGGTCGGGTTCGAAGTTGTGAATGTACAAGAAGTCTTTCGTGCGAATCGCGCGTTGTGGGTAGGGCAGGTTGTCGGTTCGAGCAGCTGCGACGTGGCGTTCGCGACCGGTCACAACATGGTCGCGTTTTGGATCGACCACACCTTGCTTGTCGGATAGCAACACGGGTAGCAGACTGTTGCCTGTCATCACATCCGGTACAGCGGCACCGGCTGCTTCGAGAAACGTTGGTGCCAGGTCTGGCAAGTTCACAAAGTCGTTGACAACTCGACCAGCTTTGACTTTCGAACCCCAGCGGATCGCCAGCGGGACCGCGGTTCCAAAGTCGTACAGGTTGCATTTGCCTCGAGGGAACCCCGGCGCGCCGTGGTCGCCGCTGACGACGAGGATTGTGTTTTCCAGTTCGCCGAGTTGTTCGAGTTCCTCGATGAGAACTCCCAGAGCCGCGTCGAATGCCATGGCTTCGCCCAGGTAGTCCGCGAAGTCTTGTCGCACTTCATGAACGTCGGGAAGAAACGGCGGCAGCTTGCCTTTGAGATCGTCCGGGTTCAGGCCCCAGAAGTTTGCTCCCGAACCCTTGATCCACTTGCGGTGCACGTTGGTGGGGCCGAACCAGTAACACAATGGCTGGTCGTCTTTGCGGTCAGCCAGGAAGTCTTTGAAATTGTTGCGAGCAAGGTTCAGTAGGAATGTCTTGTTCTCTTCCAGGCTGCCTTTGTCTTTATTGCGTTCAAGATGCTGGGAGAATCCATTGAACTGGTTCCCGCGTTTCACGTACGCATGCTGTTTGGCTCCGTAGGGCGCGTTGGCTGGCGTTCCGGGTGACCAAACTTTGTAAGTGTGTCCGATGTGGTAGCCGGCGTCCTTCAGCAGCAGTGGGTAGCTGGGGATGGAACTGTCCCAGATCGCTCCCTGCAAGATTGCCGCGCGGTTGGTTCGCCAGAAGTACTGGCCGGACAACAACGAACTGCGGCAAGGCGTGCACGATGGAGCGTTCACGAACGCGTTGCGAAAGAGAACCCCTTCTTTCGCGACACGATCGAAGTTTGGAGTTTGAACAACGTCGCACGGGCCGCCCGGTTCCAACTTCGCATACGCGCTGGCGTAGCGGCCCCAGTCGTCGGCAAACGCGAACACAATGTTCGGGCGTTTTTCTGCCGACAGGACAGCCGGCACGAATGCCGTGAAAAGAAGCACCAACGCAAAGATTGTTCTGCACATAGTAGGAACTGTTCTGCCGGGAGAATGTGGTTCGTTCATTCTGCGCGGCTTGTGAGCGAGTCACAACTGTTGGCCGGATACGGTAGCTGCTAGGATGGAAGTTCGATGTCTTCCACAGCGAGTACATGATGACCGAAACCGTGACAGATCTTGCCGACCAATCGCTACCTGTTGGCGGATTCTTCGACTCGCCGGTCTCGCGCGAGGATTGGGACCGGTATCGTTTGAGCGACGAACAAGTGGCGTCGTTCAATGAAAACGGTTACCTGGAAGGTGTGCGCATCCTTACCGATGAGCAGGTCGAACAGCTGCGAGGAGAACTGGCTGAGTTTTTCGAACCGGACCACACCGGCAAAGAACTCTGGTATGAGTACCATTCGAACGAGTCTGCCGATCCGGATTCAGTTTTGTTTCACGCGTTGGGAGCCTGGCGGATTGGGTCCGGGTTCCACGACATCCTGTGGCACCCGGCGTTTGTGGTTCCTGCCAGTCAATTGCTGGGGGGCGCGGTTCGCATGTGGCACGATCAGTTGTTTTGCAAACCGGCAAAGCATGGCGGCGTAGTAGCGTGGCATCAGGACTATTCGTACTGGACCCGAACTTCGCCGATGGATCATCTGACCTGCTGGATTGGCTTGGACGATTCGAACACGCACAACGGCAGCGTCAACTATATCCCCGGCAGTCACAAGTGGCCGCTGCTGCCAATCACGGGACTCGCCGGCGACATGGATGCGATCAAGGGTGTGCTGGATGAAAAACAGTGGGAGCAGTTTCAGGCTCCGGTTGCGACGAATATGAAAGCGGGAGAAGCCGTGTTCCATCATCCGCTGATGGTGCATGGTTCGTTTGAGAACCGAACAGACAGTCCACGCCGGGCGACGGTGATTAATGTGGTCAAGGACGGCGTCCAATCGGATGTTGATGAGCCGTTGTTGCAAGGCGCGGACACGATTCCTGCGGGCAATCCGCTTGGCGGGAAGTTCTACCCGCTGCTGTTTGACCCAAGTCTGTTGGCGAGCTGAACCAAGCGCCGCTGTGTCAGAAAATCCCTGCAAAGAACGGCTTACAGCGAACTCCAAACCAGACCGAGACAAATGCTGACCTCCGGTGTTCTAGTTGTGTAGAACCGATCCGGAGGCACAGTGATGGCTGACATTTGGGTGGGACTGGGTTTCGTGACGGCGGCTTTTCTGGTGATCGCCGTTCTGACCGATCGCTATGCAAAAGGCGCTTCGGCACGAACACGAACGGTGATTGCCATCCTCAGCGTCCTGATCGGATGCAGTTACATCCTGTTCGCTCAGAATGACGTCAGAGTTGCCGAGATACTGCCGTTCTCAAATGTGATTGTTGTCGGCAATGGTTGCGCCTACCTTGCTGCAATCCTGATTGGCCTGGTGGCCTCCGATGCCAATCTGTCGACGGTCCGGCGCCTGTTCGCAGAAGTGACGCTAACGGCAGGGGCTGCTATTGCCACTGTCCATCCGATAGTCGGAGCGATACCAGACTGCAGCGAATATCGAGTCGATGACATTTGTGTTCAATCGACCGACCACACATGTGCTGCGGCGTGCGCGGTGACGTTGCTGGAGTCGGTCGGGGTCGCCACGACCGAACTGGAGATGGCCATCCATTGTTTTTCTGACCAGGGTACAACATGGAGCGGTCTGTACCGTGGTCTGGCACTGAAAGTTCAGGACAGCGACTATCAGGTAAAGACCTTCATGGGTGACCTGGACAGTCTGAGGAAATTGGACTGCAGCACGCGCCCAGTCATCCTGACGGTCGGTCTGACCCGGGAGCAGGTAGAGGAGGACCCGGATTTCGCCGAGCGAAACGGTTGGGGGACGAAGAAGTCCCACACCGTCCTGTTCTATGGGTTCGTCAATGACGATTTGGTCTCCATTGGAGACCCATCGGTTGGCCGGGAAACATGGACGGTGCAGCAGTTGCAGATCTTATGGCACGGCTCAGGTCAGATGCTGATTCGCCGGTGATGTGGGCGTCTGCGTGGAACCAAAAGGGTTTCAACGCCTATATTGCCTGAGTGAATCTCTGCCGAGCCAAGACTTGAGCAGCGTTTCCGCAGGCACCACGCCTGGAAAATCGGCCCAAGTCCTCCCAAAATGCAGTGGCTTTCACAAACTGCAGAGATTGAGCCAAGACTATCTTGATCTGCCTGGCTATTATAGGCGGGCCGGGCCAAATGTGCTGACATCGATTTGGGCCCAAAACCTATACAGAAGAGCTGCCCAAATCGGGAGTAGGAGATCCAGAGTTGTTGAACCTACTTCAACTCAAATGCCCAAACTGTGACGCCAAACACAGCATTGGCCCAGCCATCCGATCATTCGAATGCTCGTGTGGCAAGAAGCTGCGCGTTCCGCAAAAGCAAGGTAAGGCAGCCAAAGGCTCAAGTCGCCAACGCGCACCCCAGCCACCGGCCAGTGTTGCAGTGAAGCCGATCGCCTCTAAGGCGCCAGTTCGTGCCTCTAAGGCACCGGTTCGGGTTAAGCCAGCGCCACAGGCCGACTTGGATAAGGCGACCGCGAAGGAACAAAACGGCGAGCAGGAGAAATTGGCTCCATTCGTCCTCAAGCCCCGGACGGAACCTGTCAGTCAGGAAAACTGGCTCTTTGAGGACGCTCCCACGTTTGGTTTTGCGCGGCTCATTTGGGAAGACATCAAGTTCTTCACTCGCCTCGCAATTCCTTACTGCGTGATCATTGGTTTGGTAGTGGCTGCCATCGTCTATCGAGTCGAACTCAAGAGCAAGGTCAGCGAAATACACGCGATGCTTGTTCAGCGAATGCGACCGGCCCCGGAAAAAATGGAAATGCCGGTTGATGATGCAGTCGGCATCATGGAGAACCTGGAGAGGGACGTCGCTGAAGAGATTACCGCCAGCAATGACCACGTCGAAATCTCGATCGTCGCAGCGACTCGTGCGATCCAGGCGAACGTAATACTTTCGATACCGGGACAAGGTGACGGTTCGGGGGTGGTCTGCGGCATCGTTGGTACAGACGCCTTGATTCTGACGAACCGAAGCTCGGTTGATCAGATGTTTTTGTTGACCGCCGGTGACCAGGTGTCTGATGAATTTCCCAGCGTTAACGTCGCGTACGCGAACAACACCAAGTCTGTTGGCGAAGTGATTTGGGTCGCCGATGGAAAGATTGATCTGGCCATCATCAAGGCCGAGTGCCTGGGTAGAATTCAGCCGGTGAACTGGCGGTCCAATAACTCGGCCGCAGAAGGCGACCGTGTCTTCTACGTTGACCCATCACAGACAAATGCGGAAATGGTTCAAACGGAAATCACGCAAGTCGTGAAAGAACCGACTGCCGGTGTTCCTGTCGTGAAGGTAAACGTGAGCACTCGCAAGGTCCCCATGGGCGCCGGGCTCTACAGTGAGAACGGTGAACTGGTCGCAATCTCAGGGCAGGGAAGTCTTGCCGGTATGAGCAACGCGATCCAGGTTTCAGTCCTGGAAACGCTTCAGCCAGCGGCTTTGTTGAACCAGTAGCCGCAACAGGCTACCGACACCTCACTGTCACGGCATAGAGTTCGGGCAGTTTGTTCTTGTGAACTCGAAACGCTGTACCGTGGTTTCTCGCGGCGCCGTTTTCTTTGACGTGCATTCTGAGTTCCAACATCACGTCGCGGGCTCGAATGAGTGGTAGTAGAGCTTCGATTGACGGGCGCGAACACCAGGTGACGGTGTGGTAGTGGAACTGTTCGCCTTTACCCTTGCCGCGAGTTTTCGCCGCGACGAATGCGGCCTCTGTATGCTTTTCCGTAAGCCGCTTTTGTAGTGTCGCAAAGTTCCAGAAGGCGACTCGCTTGTCTTTGAAGACCAGGAACAGCTTGCGGTTTGGTTCGTCCAGTTCAAACCGAAAGCCGTGCGAGTTTTCCTTAACAGTCACGGTTGAGTACATCGCCGTGCGGCCGTTCTTATCGACGTAGCCGTAGGCGGCAATGCGATCGGCGCTCTTTAGACCGTCCAGCCATTTGGGTTCCTTGAGGAAAAGATTCATCTTCTCCCTGTCGTCCAACGCGCCTTGACTGTCTCGGTACGCCTTGAGTTCCATGCCCTGAAAATCTCCGGCCGGATCGTTATTTTCTTTCAGGCCAAGTAGCGTCTCCAGCGTGTATCCGATACCGGTGGAACCGGAGCGCAGCGTCGTCACAAACCCTTTGGATTTGATGACATCAAACTTCTTGAGGAACGCCAATCGCGCGGGTGTGCTGGCGGTTGTTTGTGGTTCCAATTGCCGAAACAACGCGAACGCGTCTTTGGCGATCGGTTGTGTGTCAACTCCGGCCCAACGACGTGTCGGCTCGTAGAGTTGGTCGCCAGGATACAAGACACGCGCGGCGTAGCCTTGCGAGCGATCTTTGTAGCGTCCGAGAACCAATATCGCGTTCGCTGGTTTCTGATTCAGCCGTTGCGAACCAAGTGAGGTAAGCCGGCGAGTTGTATCGCGGTTGCCTTGCCGCCAGATTGTGGGTTCGGAATGAACACGCCCGTTTCTATTCCACACTGTTGGAAACCGGTGTGTCATCGTTCCGCCAGCTTCGTCCAGTTCCGGAAAGAACGAGCAGGCTGCCGCCGGAATGACAACGCCGTTGCGGCCTGAGTCATCATCGGAAGACAGAACCTTGACCAGCGCGGCATCAACGGTCGTCCAGTCAACAAGCAGGTCTTTAAGCGGACTGTGTTGCTGTTGGCAGGCGATTGACGTGTTTGTTAGCAGAGCTGTGGCAAGGAACGCGGCTAGCGGCCATCGCATTTGTTCGATAAGGCTTGCCGGACGTTGCACGTCGTTGACTCCGGGAATTGTTGGTGCGAGACTGACGGTTCAAAGAATAATGCCTGCAGGAGTTCCTAATGTCGTGCCGTCGTGCTCTGGTTGCAATCCTCGCCGTTTCTTTCGGTTCGTCCGCGTTCGCCGATAACTGGCCATCGTGGCGTGGTCCGACGCAGAATGGGATCTCCAAGGAAACCAGCGTCCCTGTGAAATGGGATGAGAAAGAAAACGTCGCCTGGCGTATCGATTTGCCCGGTCCTGCTGGAGCGACGCCGGTCGTTTGGGGCGAACGTATCTTCCTGACAAGCGTTGATGATTCGGGCAACCTGTGGCTGATGTGTTTTAACACAGACGGCAAAGAAGCCTGGCGAAAGAAGATGGGAAGCGGCAACAAGAACGCTCGAGGTGACGAAGGGAACTCAGCGTCGCCGTCACCAATTACCGATGGCAAACACGTCTGGGCCATGATGGGCACCGGTCAGGTTTTGTGTTGCACTGTCGAAGGTGAGGAGAAGTGGAAGTTCAACCTGCAGGATCGCTATGGCAAGTTCGAAATTCAGTTCGGCATGTCGTCCACACCGGTTCTGCATGACGGAATGCTGTATTTCCAATTGATTCACGGCATCTGGCGGTCAAAAGGCGAACTGGCGATTGTCGCCGCCGTCAACGCGGCAACAGGTGAAGAGGTTTGGAAGGTCGATCGTCACACGGGAGCCAAGGCAGAGAACAAACACTCTTACGCATCGCCTGTTCTGTACAACTTCGGCGGTACGAAGTTCCTGCTCACTCACGGCGGCGACTACACCATCGCTCACTCACTCAAAGACGGTTCTACAATCTGGAAACTCGGCGGCATGAATCCGCACGATGACCCGAACCAGAAGTACCACAATACACTCAGGTTTGTGGCGTCTCCTGGAGTAGCTGACGGCATTGTCATTTGCCCAACAGCCAAGAAGTATCCGGTGTTCGCCGTTCGCCCGGACATGAAGGGTGACCTCACCGGCAACAAAGATGCTCTGCACTGGACCATGCCGCGTAATACACCAGACGTGCCGTCACCACTGATCCATGACGGCTTGGTTTACCTTTGCCGCGAGAACGGAAACCTAATCTGCCTGGACCAGAAGACGGGCGAAGAACTCTACGAACAACGGACCAATCCACAGCGTCACCGAGCATCGCCTGTGTACGCCAACGGCAACATTTACCTTGCCGCCCGCGATGGCCAGGTGACTGTTGTGAAGGCCGGTCGTGAGTTCGAAATCGTCTCAAAGAACAAGATCCAGGAACAGCTGGCTGCGTCGCCAGTCATTGCGAACGGAACCATTTACCTGCGTTCCTTCAAAGGTCTCTGGGCCATTCGCAACGGCGCGAAAGTGAGTTCGCGTTAGATCGATCTTCTCGCTGCAACATTCCCTCCCCGCTTTCCCGCCTCACGCGCAAGCAACTGATTCACACCATGACCGAACCCAATTCCGCCGCTGAGCAATCACGACAACAAATCCTGGAAGCGAAGTCCAAAGGCTTCGGTGCGACAATTGCGACCTACACAAAGTTGTCCGGTCCTGGATGGTTGCAGGGCGCAATTACGCTGGGCGGTGGTTCTCTTGCGGGAGCCCTGTACCTCGGCGTGATCATGGGCTTTGGCATGATGTGGCTGCAGCCGGTCGCCATGTTTCTTGGCGTCATCATGCTGAGTGCAATTAGTTACGTGACGCTGAGTACCGGCCAGAAACCATTTGGGTTGTTGAACAAGCACATCAGTCCGGTTCTGGGGTGGGGCTGGTTGATCGCCACAATGATGGCCAACATCGTGTGGTGTTTGCCTCAGTTTGCTTTGGGAACCGCCGCGGTGCAGCAGAACCTCGCACCGGGTCTCAACACCGACACTGGCAAGTACATTACCGCTGGCGTCATTCTGCTGATCGCCGTCGTTGTCGTTTGGTTCTACAACTCTGGCTCGAAGGGCATCAAGCTGTTTGAGATTATCCTCAAATCGCTGGTTGGCCTGGTTGTCATTGCGTTCTTTGGTGTTGTCTTCGCGTTGACGTTGTCAAATGAAGGCGGGTTGGATTGGTCGCAGGTCTTTGATGGTTTCATCCCGCGGCTGTCGTACTTGTTTAATCCTGTTCCATCGATGGAAGGTTCGATCGCCGCCAGCAGCGATCCTGAGTGGTGGCGAACGCTGATCGGGACGACTCAAAAAGACAAGATTATCACCGCGTTTGCGACGGCTGTTGGTATCAACATGACGTTCCTCTTGCCGTACTCAATGTTGAAGAAGGGCTGGGGCAAAGATCACCGCGGCCTCGCAATTTTCGACCTGTCTATCGGCCTGATTGTTCCTTTCGTCCTGGCCACGGGCGGCGTTGTGATTGCCGCTGCCAGTCAGTTCCACAACAGCCACGAAGACGTGTTCGCGATGTTGGAGACGGGCAAAGGCAAGGAGGTCGGCGAGTACCACAAGTTTGTTGACAAGTACCTGGGGAACAAATTTGGCGACGAATACACCGGCCTGGCGACACAACTTGCAGGCATCGAAGACAAAGAAAGCGCGGCCGCGAAGGAAGTGACTGCCACGATCGCGAAGTACAGAGCAGAAGTGCCCGAAGGCGATCGC
Organism: uncultured Planctomycetaceae bacterium; assembly: GCA_964485095.1. GTDB lineage: Bacteria > Planctomycetota > Planctomycetia > Planctomycetales > Planctomycetaceae > CAYNWT01. Next base: position 11,775 of record CAZAIB010000040.1, read on the forward strand.
AAGTTGGCCGCTATGTTGGCTGCTCGCGACAACCTGGCGCTCGCGAAGACTCTGGAACCACTGCTCGGTCCGTTTGTGGCTCAAAAATTGTTTGGTATCGGAGTGCTGGGAATGGCGCTCTCGACCATCATCATTCTGATGCTGATTAACGGATTCGCGTTCTGTGAACTTATCGGAGCCGAACCAGAAGGCGCGATGCACCGGTTTGGGACTCTTATTCCGGCCGTCGGCGTGCTGGGTCCGTTCGTGTGGAAAGAAGCGGCGGCGAAACTTGCCACGCCAACGTCTGTCATGGGTGGAGCGATGTTGCCGATCGCATATCTGTCGTTCCTGCTACTCATGAACTCACGCCGCGCCTTGGGCGATGCGATGCCGACCGGCGGCAAGCGTTTGTTCTGGAACCTGCTGATGGGTTCCGCCACACTGATCGCGCTGTTCGCTTCAGGGTGGGGCCTCTACGGAAAAAAACTGGGCGGGTTCCCCATCGGAAACGTCGCACTTGGTGCCCTGACCCTGCTTCTTCTTTTTGGAACCGGTTCGTTCCTGATGAAGAGGAACGCGGCAGAATAGCGTTCGAGGCTAACCGACATCCTGGAAAATCGGCTTTGGTGAACGGACCCATGAAATCGCTTCTCGCTACTTGCTGGTTGTTGGTACTGGGCGGTTTGTCGCTAGCTGCACAGGATCCGCGCCAGCTTTCGGCAACCGATCGAGCCGACGGACCGTACGTGTTCTGGAAGAACGCGACGACCGCTGAGGTCATGAAGTTTGTCGATGGCAAGGTCGCAAAAAAGACGTACTCAGACATCGTCAAACCACGCGAAGTCATGGCGCCGGGCACGGCGGAATCGACGATTCTCTTGGATCCATCTCTGCCGAAGCCGCCAAAGTCAGTCTGGCCCGCGCCGAAGAAGCTGATGGCGATTAGTGACCTGGAAGGCAACTACACCAACACTGTCCGGTTCCTCAAGAACGCAAAAGTAATCGATGCCCAGGGGCACTGGGCCTGGAAAGACGGCCACCTTGTCTTGATTGGCGACTTGGTTGATCGCGGCTACCAGGTGACCGAACTCATGTGGCTACTGCGCCGGTTAGAACGCGAAGCGCAGGCGGCGGGCGGCGAGCTTCACTACATCCTGGGCAATCACGAAGTCATGGTCATGGGTGGCGACCTGCGATACATCCACCCCAAGTACCAATACATGTCGCAGCAGTTTGAAACGACCTACGACAAGCTGTACGGAGCCGACACTGACATCGGCCGTTGGTGGCGTTCGAAGAACAGCGTTGAGGTCATCGGTGATTTACTGTTTGTGCACGGCGGCTACTCGCCATCGCTGGAAGCTTTGAAACTAAGCCCCGAAAAACTGAATACCAGGATTCGCAAGTGCCTTCCGCCAGCGAAGGTGGTGGCGGGAACGATTGCTGAGAACCCCGTCGCCGACATCCTTGGCCCATTTTGGTACCGCGGTTATTTCGCTCAGTACGCAGCGGGCTTCGGAGGCAAAACGCCGCCGGACAAGATTGTCGAGAATCTAAAGCGGCACAATGCCAAGCATGTTGTCGTCGGTCACACCGTCGTCAAGCAGGTTGGATTCCTGGATAGCACAAAAACAGTCATCGGCACCGACGTGAAATGGGCGGACCCGGACGCGGGTGAAGGCCTGCTTATGGAAGGCAAGCAGCTTTATCGAGTGGATATATCCGGCAAACGCGAACCGCTGTAGACCAACAAGGCCAGCTCTCATTTGGGGAGACACTCCGATGGCAACAATCGTCCGACTGGTTGGCGACTCTCGAAGATACCTCCTGATCGGCGTCGGCTACGGCACGTCCGAATCAGCGAAGCCACATTGGTTCATGGGCGACCTTGGTTATGAACGCCGCTCAACAGACCAATCACTTGTTTGCCTGTGTGATTCTGCCGGGAAGTTGTACTGGGCGGATTCAGATGAGATTACCGTCGAGAGTATCGATGGGATTCCCCCGGACGCCGCACTCACTGATCCCGCGGACACCTGAAGCGTCAGTCGTTGTATCGCGGCTCTGACATGCAAACTGTGTTATCGCATCAGCGCGTTGCGGATGCTGGTGTTGAGGACCTGTTCCAGGGCGGGGTCGCGACCACGAGGCAGCCAACGGGTTGCGCCGGCCTGACCAACAACCGGGTCGAGGTCTCGTTCCAGTGTTTGGTTCTCACCAAACGTCGCGGCGCCGGTTGAGTTGGCGGCGAGTCCGGGGATGTCTTCGATTTCTTTATCAACGCGCACGTTGATGAAGTTGCCACCGTCACCAGCCGGCTGGAAGGTAATTACGACACGGCGGCGGATTGACTGGAATGTACTCTCCCAGCGTTGGGGGGAGCCGACCGAGTCCGGGTGCCACGGTTCAAACACGCTCGCCCCTGGCTTGTATTCGGTTTCAATGACGCCCTCGAGCCGGTTCTCTCTGGCGATTGTGAAGTGGTACTCGTGCAGCACATCCACAATGCGTTCCCAAACCCGCGTCGAATCGATGTTGGGCACATAAACCGGTCCGGCCGGTGCCGCCACGATTGGCTGCGGCCCCACAGACGCACATCCGCCAGCAACCGCGATCAGCGCGCAGGCGATCACGAAACCGGGGAACCATATTTTGGAGGCGTGGAGATGCATACGGTCTGGACGACCAGGGGAAGGTTGGAGCGGCAGTGTCTCAGGAACCTGAAAGTGGCTCAAGATCGGTCGGTTCGCCCCAAAATACGTTTGAAACTGGGAGAATCGGCTGGCCGTCTGAATATCCAATATCCAACAAGGAATCTCCAAGTCTCAAAAAGCAGCGCGATCAATCAGAACTCATGCCCCACAAATGCTCAACCGGAGATACACCCACCAAGCTCAGCCACCCCACCCACCGGAATCCGGATCCAACGCCGGGCGTTGGTTGGTGGTTGACGGAATTTTGGGGGGTGGCGTATAACGGCGCGAACCGGTGAGGCGGTGTTTCTGTCGGTCTTTGAACCCCACGTCAAGGTTCTCCGATGGTCCGTTTTCACTGCGAGATAGGCAGTTCAATTAGATGATTCAGGTTCAGCTTCCCGACGGGACAGTCAAGGAATTAGCAGACAACGCAACCGCCCTCGATGTGGCGGGCGAAATTAGCGAAGGGCTTCAGCGAGCCACGCAGGCGGCCGTCATTGAAGATTCAATCTTCGACGCCATGCGACCGCTGTCTGAAACAACCGAAACACGCCCGGTTCCTTTGAAGCTGCTCACGACACGCGACCCCGAAGCCGCCGCCGTCATGCGACACTCATGCGCGCATATTCTGGCGCGGGCGGTCATGCGGTTGTACGAAGGTGTCGGTCTGGCGTTTGGGCCAGTGAAGGGCAACACGTTTTACTACGACTTCGATCTGGCGACTCCGATCCGAGAAGAAGACTTCGCGAAGATCGAAGCGGAGATGAAGAAGATCATCAAGGACGGCGAACCGTTCGAACGCTTCGAAATGGGCCGCGATGAGTCGATTGAATTCTGCAAAGAATTGAATCAGGAGCTCAAGGTCGAGCACATTGAGAGTGGTCTGTCGGACCATGAGTCGTTGAGCTTTTACCGGCAGGGCGAGTTCGTGGACCTGTGTCGCGGTCCGCACATTCCAAAACCGTCCAGCATCAAAGCGTTCAAAGTGTTGAGTGTTGCCGGTTCGCAATGGAAAGCCAAAGGCCGCGCGCTGCAGCGTGTTTATGGAACGGCGTTCTTCGACAAGAAAGAACTCAAGGCGTACCTCGCGCAGATTGAGGAAGCTCGCAAACGTGACCACCGTGTCTTGGGTCAAAAACTGAACCTGTTCACAATCAGCCCCGACGTTGGGCAAGGTCTGTGTTTGTGGCTGCCCAAAGGCGCGACGATTCGAGCGACTTTGGAGGACTTTATTCGAGCCGAACTTTCGAAGCGCGGTTACGAACCGGTGTACTCGCCGCACATTGGTCGAGCGGAAATGTATGAGACCAGTGGTCACTTCCCTTATTACCGCGAGTCCCAGTTCGCTCCGTTGTTTGGGCATTCTGCCGGGCAACTGGTTGATCACTGGATCCGCGGACTTGATCCAAACGACGAGGACATCCCGGTTCCGTCTGAGGAAGACGAGAAGAAGTTGCTGGAAGCCGCGATGGTTTTGGGTTTTGCTGTTGAGGACTTCCCGTCCAATGGCTCTGCCGAAGACAAGCATGCGGTGCTTCGCAAGTGGGAGAAGCAGCAGGAACGCTATCTGCTGAAGCCGATGAATTGCCCGCACCACATGCAAATGTACAAGGCGATTCCTCGCAGCTATCGCGACCTGCCCGTTCGATTGGCTGAGTTCGGAACGGTGTACCGTCACGAACAATCGGGCGAGCTAAACGGGATGCTGCGAGTCCGCGGGTTCACTCAGGACGACGCACACACATTCTGTACTCCGGAGCAGGTTGAGCAGGAGTTCAAGGATACGCTGGGCCTAGTGAGCTTCGTGTTGGCGGCCGTGGGATTGGATCACTACCGAGTCCAACTTTCGACTCGCGATCCTGATTCGGACAAGTATGTCGGTTCAGAAGAACTCTGGCAGCAAGCGGAAGACACGCTGCGGAAGGTTCTCAAAGAAGAAGGAACCGACTTCATCGAGATGCCAGGTGAAGCAGCGTTTTACGGGCCGAAAGCGGACTTCATGGTTCGCGATTGCCTTGGCCGCGAATGGCAACTGGGCACGGTGCAGCTGGACTACACGCAGCCGGAACGGTTCAAACTGGAATACATCGGCAGCGACAACAAACCGCACCGCCCAGTCATGATTCACCGCGCGCCGTTTGGTTCGATGGAACGGTTTACCGGCATGCTGATTGAACACTTTGCCGGAGCGTTCCCGTTGTGGTTGGCTCCGGAACAGGTTCGCGTCTTGCCGCTTAGCGAGAAGACAGACGACTTCGCGAAGGAAGTTTGTGCTCGACTACGTGCGGCAGGTTTCCGTTCAACGACCGACGTCCAGAGCGCGCGAGTCCAGAAGAAGATTGCGGAAGCCCAGGCTGAACTCATTCCGTACATGTTGGTCGTTGGACCACGTGAAGCGGAAGCCGACAGCGTTGCGGTTCGTGATCGACTGGATGGTGACATTGGTGTCATGACCGTGGATGAAGCGATCGCGAAGTTGACGAAGGAACGTGACGAACAAGTCATTCGTCAGGTCGCTGAACCAACCTCGTTTGGTGATGAGGAGGATTCAGCGGACGTCGTCAGCGAGTACTAACCTACAGCCCTACAACTTATCGCTATCAGATAAGTGAGGCATGATTTCCAAAGCCGCACGCGGGTTCGTCATTGCGGCAGTTGCCAATTGAACGCACTCCGCTCCCGCATCAAGGTATGCTCGAACATGCGCGGCGTTGGAGATGCCGCCGATGCCGATTAACTGTGCCTGGCTACCGAGACGATCACGCAGGTCTGCAAACATTGCGACCTGCCGTATCGATTTCTCGCGAATCGCATCACCGCCAATACCCCGACGGTTCCCGCCAAAGAGCGGCCGGCTGTCAGAGCCAACGACGCGGGCTCCAATGCAATTCGTCATGGCGATCGCGGTTACGGACTCGTCTATTGCTTCGAGGATTCCGTTGGCCAACGCGTCTTCGGCAACGAACCCAATTTTCGCAATCAACGGCGTGGTTCCGATCAGCCCTCGCACTCGGCTCACGACGCACCGGGCGGAGTCTGGCTGCTGGAAAAGCTGTCCGTCGACAGTTGAAACGTTCGGGCACGACAAATTCACTTCCACACCATCTGCGCCCGCATCAGCAGCCCACTTCGCGCAGCGGGCGTAGTCGTCTGCAAGATCTTCAAGCGACATGTCCGGTTGCTGCGTTCCAACGACCGACACGATGAGCTTCTTGTCTTGTGGCAGTCGCTGCCGGGTCCAGCGAATGTCGGCTCGCCATTCGTCTGAGGTGACCGATGGCATCCCAAACGAGATCGCCCACGAGCCATTCATTGTCGGAACCGCAGTCAGTGGAGCATCTGAAGGTAGCGCACTCGCGCGGATTGGTTGGAGGTTTGGTAGCGGGTAGCAGTCCCTCTGTTGAGATCGAACCGTCTTGTAAGTCAGGACATCAAACCCCAGCGCGGCGTAGTGCAGGATCCAGTGACCGTTGAGCAACGGCCCCGCGGCAACTCCCAACGGCGATGTCACAGGTGCCCCGCAGAATGTCCAATTCGAAGCACTGTTGCTAGCGATGTCGGCGCGGCGGTACTGAGTTGGTTCTGCGGGAGCGTTCTGCAGATTCCACTTCCAGGTCTTTGCCGTTTGATATACCGCCGGTGAATCCATGCTTGCCTATTTTCACTCTGTTGCTGGAGCCAACCATCCCAACGCGCAGATATTGCCGATTACCGTTTCCGCACGCGTGGAACTTGCCTGGCTACAAACGACTCTTGGGGCAGATCTTACCGGCAGCGGTCCCGTAAATCATTACAAGGAAACAGGTTCGGACGCATGAGGGCTATCTGTGGCCTTATGGCCCAAGCAGCAAATCGGGTTGCCTCAGAATTTTTGCAGCCGTTACTGTCTGCTCTCTCACACATGCATCTCCATCGGGCCTCAGGAATAGTTCAATGAAAACCAGTCGGATTGCAGGAAGCAGTCTACTCGCGCTGGGGATCCTCATCATCTCCGGTTGCTCATCTGCTCAAACATCAAACACCGCTCGAACAGCCCGAGAGCAACTACTGATCTCAAACGCTGTCGATCGATCGCTGGCGAAGGTCAACTTCAGCAGCCTGGCCGGCGCCAAAGTGTTTCTCGAAGAGAAGTACATGGACTCCGTCGACAAGCCATACATTCTTGGAACACTACGACACCAGGTTCTCCGGGCAGGAGCCAGCGTTGTGGACAAAGCTGAAGATGCCGATGTCATCATGGAAGCGCGGAGTGGCGGCGTGGGAACCGACATGTCTGAGAAGTATCTCGGCATCCCGGAAATCGCACTACCTGGTCTGCTAACACTGCCTGAGATTCGCTTTGCGGAAAACAAGGCTCAACAGGGATACGCCAAGATCGGCCTGGTTGTCCTGGACGCCAAAAGCAAAACGATGCTCGGTCAGGGCGGCACCTCAAGCGCACTTTCAGATGACAACAACTGGTATGTTCTGGGCGTTGGGCCGTTCCAGAATGGATCTCTTCGCAATGAAATCAACTACGCGTCGCAGCCCGCTCCTGGTGTCGAGCAACGCATCATTCCCAGGAACGTCGCATTCGGTCGCGGCGGTTCGACTCCAAGCCTGTCCGGTTCTCGGCTTCGTCTTGCATCAGGCAAGAAAGAAATGGCAAAGGAAACCACTGCTGATTGGGAACGCGAATAACCAATTCGGTTTTTCCAGTAAGACACAAGGCGGAACGTCCAGTACGTTCCGCCTTTTCTTATGCGCTTCGCTCACTTAAAGCGAATGCTCCCAACCCCTGGGCTTCAGCGGGACGCGCGTTCCATCTCGCAGTTGTAGCTCCGCGCCGCTGCTGACGATCTCACCAATGTGAACCAGGTTGCAGCCCTTGGGGGGTGCTGTGATTAGCCTCCTGGCATCAGCCGCGGCGACCGTGAACAGCAGTTCGAAATCCTCACCATCCCCCAGCGCGCGATCGGTCGCGTTGTCCAGCTGAGCGATGTTGTCTCGCAGTGGAATGCGTTCTTCGAACAGAACCGCACCCACTTCGCTCTCCGTGAGAATATGGTGCAGGTCGGCGGCCAGCCCATCGCTGATGTCAATCATCGACGACACTTCCACGGCATCTCGAATCGCCAGCGACTCTTTGACTCGCGGCGTAAACGTCAGATGATGACCTTCGAGACTCCCGCCCAAAGGCCCGGTGCACAGAATCCAGTCCCCCACCCGCGCGCCGCTGCGAAGGAATGGCTGTTCGCCTGGACTCAGTTCGCCGGTAACGGCGACGTTGATTACCAACGGTCCGTCCCATGAGTTCGTGTCGCCGCCAGCGATTGCGACGTCGAACTGTTTCGCCAGTTCAAACAGTCCGGAGTGCAGCGGTTCGCCCACCTGCGAACCTTTGGGGAGGGCGACCGAAATCACAGCGGCCGTCGGCTTGCCGCCCATGGCTGCAATGTCACTAAGGTTCACCGCCAGCGCCTTGCGGCCAATCAACGCGGGTTCTTCGTCCGGTTCGAAGTGCACACCGGCCAGCAGCATGTCGGCAGCGAACAGCCAGCCAGAACCCTGACCGTGGTCCAGCACTGCCGTGTCGTCACCAGGTCCGACCCGTAATGAAAGAAACTCCGACAGTTGCTGCCGGAGTTTCGAGATGAGTTGGAACTCACCGTTCATTTTCGTATCCGATTCGGTTCGAATCGATCGACTACTTCTTGTCACTTCCAGCAGGCTTTGCTTCGCTTCCAGCGGCGTCCGCAGCGGCGCCATCACCAGCAGCAGCAGCTTCTCCGCCATCAGCTGGAGCAGGATCGGCAGCAGGTTCACCACAGCCTGATAGTGAAACACAGAAACCGAAAGCAAACATGCTAACCATCAGTGTTGAAAACAATCGCTTCATTTCATTCTCCAAGATTCAGTTGGTTAATCGCCCTGAGAGTCTCCGCCCCGAAGCAGTTATCCAGGAACACACTTAGTTGTTCACCCGCCCCACATTATTCCTGGCTCTCATTCTGAAAAGCCGAACTGAAATGGACGGTCTAGCCCCTACTGTTGCTAACTGATGTGAAAACTACAACCGACCTGCGGAGAACTAGTGGAAGGCTTCGGACTTAACACACTGGTGAAATTGCGGAGCCACGGCAGGTCGGTATGATCTCGCACTGACCACCTCGGAGAACACACAATGCTGGCCGTTATCTCACCCGCCAAGACGCTTGATCTTAGTCCTCCCGACAGCGCGATTGAATACACTCAGCCCGAGCTGCTTGAGCACGCTGAACAGCTTGTCGAAGTGATGAAAAAGAAGAACAAGGCAGACATCGGCAAGCTGATGAGCATCAGTGATAAGCTGGCTGAACTTAATCGCGATCGGTACCAGGAGTTCTCTACGCCGTTCACGTCCGAGAACGCGAAACAGGCGATGCTCGCGTTCAAAGGCGACGTCTATCAGCCGCTTGAAATCAGTTCGTACAAAAAAGCCGACTTCAACTACGCGCAGAAGCATGTGCGCATGCTGTCGGGGCTTTACGGAGTTTTGCGGCCGTTGGATCTCATGCAGGCGTATCGGCTTGAGATGGGAACCAAACTGAAGACCGATCGAGGCAAATCACTCTACGACTTTTGGGGTTCGTTGATCACGGACAATCTTAACGAAGCGATCGGCCAGCAACGCGGGCGGCACTTGATTAACCTGGCCAGCAACGAGTATTTCGATTCCGTGCGAACCAGCGACATCGACGCGGACATTATCACGCCGATGTTCAAAGACCTGAAGAAGGGCAAGTACGTGATTGTCAGTTTCTACGCCAAGAAAGCGCGAGGCATGATGATCAACTACATGATCCGGAACCGAACAAAGAAGCCAGCCGACCTTAAGGATTTCCAGGTAGCCGGCTATGCCTTCAACGCAGAACTCTCCGACGACAAGACCTACACCTTCACGCGCGACGAACCAGCATAGACGCGCGCATGAAGCCCGGCGTCTTCCCGCCGTCCTACCTACCGGGTCGCTCCAACTTCGAACGTCTCTTTGCGCGTCCACTCCGGGTTGTTCAGACGAGCTCGCAGCGATGTTGATGAGATACCAATCTCTCGAGCCCAGGCGGCAAGCGATTGGACGCGGCCCTTGTACTTGATCTTCAAACCACGATTGGAAGGCCGTCGTCGAGCCTTCGTTTTGTGCATCCACTCCGCGTTACTCGGCTGCCACTGCTTCGATGTGCTGGTGCGGACAAGATGGTGGTTCACCGAAGGTCGCTTGCCCATGTCTGCAAAGAAGTTTTCAAACTTCGCCCAACGACGACAGACGTTCTCGCTTCGAACAATCCGTTCCCACGCTCGATATGTCGGAGTGCGATGCATGCCATGGGAAGAAGATTGATCGATCAGTTGTTGCCGATTGCAACTGAGACACTGTTTCGAGTTGCCGCTGCGCAGGTTCGCTCGGTAATAGTTCGATTTGTTGCCACACTCGCACTTGCACTGCCACATAGGCGACGAACCGCGGTACCCCGCGAACGCGATGACTGTGAGTCGTCCGTATGTGTGCCCGATCAGGTTGATTCGAATTCCGGCCGGGACTTTCTTTGTCGGCCGATCCTTCCCGGCGACAAGCTTACGGGTGGACTTCTTCGCAGATTTCTTGGCAGCCATGTATCTTCGTTGCAACGTGGGTTTGTGAGCGGTGACGTGCATTCTATCGACGGCCAAAGCAATCTCCACCGTCGCAGCGGTCCAGGGGCTGGGCTGCGTTCTCGAACAAATCGATCCGTCATTAACACATCGATACAGGCAACCACCAGTCGTCTGCTGTAGAAACGTCTTGCGAATCGGGACATAATGACGATACGGCAGTCACGATTCTTAGCAGGACCGATCATGGCGACGATTAACGTTAACGGCAAAGACCACTCCATAGACGGCGTTCCCGATGACACTCCGCTGCTGTGGGTTCTCCGCGACCATCTGGGGATGACCGGAACCAAGTACGGCTGCGGCGTTTCCGAATGTGGAGCCTGCACGGTGCACGTGGATGGTGAATCGGTTCAGTCGTGCGTAACTGCCGTCAGTGAAGTCCGCGATTCCAAAGTCGTGACGATTGAAGGTCTGTCTGAAGATGGAAGCCATCCGGTGCAGAAGGCATGGAAGGAACACAATGTTCCTCAGTGTGGCTACTGCCAGGTCGGTCAGATGATGATGGCTGCCGCGATGTTGAAGTCGAATGGAAATCCATCTGACAAAGACATCGAAACAGAGATGTGGAACATTTGCCGATGCGGAACCTACCCACGCATCAAAGCGGCCATCAAGACTGCTGCGAAGGAGATGAGCAAATGAGCGTGACAAGCACCAACAACTCAAACGCAATCTCCAGACGCGGTTTCCTGGCTTCTATGTCGGCGGCCGGTTCGCTGGTTCTCATGGGTCGCATTGCCAAAGGGCAGGACGCGGGACTCAAGGATGCCAGCAAGGCCAGCGTCGATGACTTCGCTCCCGACTACTTCGTGTCCATCGCGCCCAACGGCACCGTGACATGTCTGGCTCATCGTTCAGAAATGGGAACCGGTATTCGCACCGGTCTGCCGCGTGTATTGGCCGACGAATTGGAAGCGGACTGGGATCGCGTTGCTATTCAGCAAGCCATCGGTGACAAACGACTGGGCGACCAAAACACAGACGGTTCCAACAGTATTCGGTTCTTCTTCAAACGCATGCGCGTTGCCGGTGCGACGGCGCGGACGATGTTGGAACAGGCTGCAGCGAAGAAGTGGGGCGTCGATGCCAGCACCTGCTATGCCGACAATCACACGGTCAAACATCGCGGTTCTAACAAGGTCGTGGGATTTGGCGAACTGGTTTCGACAGCCAAAACGATGCAGGTTCCGAAACCGGATAGCCTGAAACTGAAGCCTCGCGACAAGTGGCGGTACATTGGCAAGGACGTGCCGATTACCGACATGGACGACATTATCACAGGCAAAGCGATCTACGGTATTGATGCGAGGATGGAGAACCAGCTGTTTGCGGTTATCGCACGACCGCCGGCTGTTGGCGGCAAGGTGAAATCATTCGACGCCGCGGCCGTGAAGAAGATGCCGGGCGTTGTCGATGTTCGCGAGATTCCCGTATTCAAAGGCGCGCCGTTGTTCCAGCCATTGGGCGGAGTTGCGGTTCTCGCCGACAGCACCTGGGCCGCATGGCAGGGGCGTGATGCGCTGAAGATCGAATGGGATCTCGGCGCGAACGGTGCCTACGACACCGATGAGTTCGCCAAAGAACTTAAAGCCACTGTCAACAAGCCATGCAAAGTCAGCCGTAGTGAAGGTGATACGAAAAGCGCGATGGCAAAGGCTGCGAAAGTTGTGAAGGCAGACTATTCAGTCCCGCACCTGTCGCATGCTCCAATGGAAACTCCGTGCGCCGTTGCAGACATTAAGACGGATGCATCGGGCAAAGTGACGTCGTGCAATATTCTGACCGCGACTCAGAATCCGCAAGCCGTTCAACAAGCCGTCGCGCCGGCGTTGGGCATCGAACAGGGCGAAGTGATTGTTAATGTGACGTTGCTTGGTTCCGGATTCGGACGGAAGAGCAAGCCAGATTACTGTGTTGAAGCAGCCATGTTGTCGCGTCAGATGAAGCGGCCGGTACATGTGACATGGACGCGAGAAGACGATCTGTCGCACGACTACTTCCACGCAATCTCAGCAATGCACTGCGAGGCGTCTTTGGATGCGAACGGAAAACCAACAGCCTGGGTGCAGCGAGCCGCGTTCCCAACAATCGGTTCGACTTTCGCCGCCGGAGCCAGCAGCGCGGCACCGTGGGAAGCCGAGATGGGTCATACGGATATGCCATTTGATGTGCCTAACATCAGCCTGGAAGTCGGTGAAGCGAAATCGCACACGCGAATCGGATGGCTGCGAGCCGTCTGTCACATTCAGCAAAACTTTGGTGTGAGTTCGTTCGCCGACGAACTGGCTCACGCTGCCGGTCGTGATCCGCACGAGTTCCTGCTTGAACTTCTGGGCGCGGACCGTCATCTCGACATGAAGAAGATGAAGCTGGCCAACCGCGGCGCGACGGCGGAAGAGTATCCATACGACATCGGCCGCCTAAAGAGTGTTCTCAAACGCGTCGCCAAAGCCGCCGACTGGAACCGCGCGAAGGACATGCCGAAAGGTCGAGGCATGGGGATCGCGTGCGCTCGATCGTTTCTTGGCTACACGGGTCACGTTGTGGAAGTGGAAGTCGCGAAGGACGGAACGTTGACCATTCCGAAGATCTGGGTCACGTTGGATTCCGGAACCATCGTCAGCCCCGACCGTGTTCACGCTCAGTTGGAGGGCGCGGCAATCATGGCGACTACGCACGCTCGCTATGGGAAGATCACGTTCAAGAAGGGCAGCGTGGTTCAGTCAAACTACGACGCGTATCAGATGGTCAAGATGGCTGACACTCCGGGCGAGATTATCACCGACATCGTGAAAAGTGATGCGATTCCGTCTGGTGTCGGGGAAACCGGTATCGCCTCGTGTGCTCCCGCTATCTGTAATGCGATTTTCGCGGCGACCGGGAAACGTGTTCGTGATCTGCCGCTGGCGGATCATGATTTGTCGTGGGGTTAGGGTTAAGGGACGGCTTGTTGGGCCGCGCTGTTGGTTTGGCCTTAAGGGTTGCTGTTCGAGATTCCTGCTTTGCCCTGCCCTCTCCCGCGGCTGAGACCGCGACCTCTCCCGCGAGCGGGAGAGGTGACATGCTTCGTGGCTAACGGTACTTGTCGTTGAGTCCGGCGCCGGTGGCGATCATGGGGATGATCCTGGCCAGACGCTTTGCTTTTGTCTCGTCGCGTTTCGCCTCTGAAATGTATTCGGCGTACTCGCGTTGTCTTCCCCTCGTAAGCTTGTCAAACGCTGTCTTTGCTTTCTTGTTTTGTGACAACGCTTGCTTGAGCTGGACGGGAATCGACAGTGGCTTTGAGCGATCTGCTTTGATCGTCTTGCCTTGTTGAGCCAGGGTGATGGCTTCTTTGACGTAGGCCTTGATGGTTCGGACTTTGATTTCTTTGGCAGACTGCATGCGCCATTGTCGCATTGCTTTTGTCTTGCCTTCCTGGGCGTTAATCAAAACGTCTTGCGGATCAGCCAGTAACGCTCCCTGATAGAACCAAAGTCCAAAGTACGTTTTGAATCCACCAAGCCCAACAACGTTGTGGCCGTTGTGTGTGTAGCACGGGAACGACCATTTGAGGCACTCTTCCAAGTGCATGCTGTTGAGAATTGCTCGTAGCTTCACAAGTTCGGGCTGGAAGAACTCAGCCGATTCGATGCAGTGATCAACCGACTTGTATCGTTTCATTGCCATATATGCGTGCTGTCTATCGTGCGGGTTCCAACGGTTCAACGCTTCCATCTGGCTCGAAGCATCGCAACCAATTTCGCGAACACATCGGACAACGCAAGGGTAAACACGTCACCTGATCCGGATGGTGCACTCGAACACCCAAACGCAACTTCGGAGCGACCCTGATGATCGGCAGGTTTCGTTTCCAGGGCAAGACGCCGCCTGCCTGCGCCGATTAAAAACCGTGACGGAATCAAGTGGGCTTTGATAGACGGGCAGGGGTATCGACTGATGTATTTTCCTAAGGCGTTCATTTTGTTGTTTGCCGTCGCCGTTTTCACAGCGGCACCGGCTCAGGCAGGAATTGAGTTTGACACATACTCAACTTTCCAGGACGCCGAAGACAACTCAGACGACGGATCAAATGTTTTTAGCAACACCTCTGACAGTGGTGTGTTTGGCGGGTTCCGTCGGCTTGTTTCCGGGAAGTCAGGACCGACAGGTGGGTCGCGAGTCTCTCTGTTCTCAAACGGCTTTGGGCTCGGAAACCTGACGTTTGACCAACAAGGCCCAACGGCAACCGGTGCCTACGGTATCGGGACACTCATCTACGATGGTGACGCAGCTGGTACCACTGATACGGTAAACCCATCGATTCCGGACACAGACCTGACCGCCGACAACAACCGGTTCGTCCTGCGTGACCTGGTTGTGCTGGGTGAAGGTATCGACCTGACGGTCAATGTTTACGACGGCGCGACCATCGGCACTTACTCAATTGAACTGCCAAATCAGCCAACAGCAGCTGACTTTGTCATTCCGTTCTCGTTCTTCTCAGACCCAGCGGTTTTGGCCAGTGCCAACGCGATCAGTCTGCAGTTCGATGGAACCGAACTTGCCGGTGCCACCAGTGGACGAGGGTCGGACCTGGCGTTCACGTCGTTCGCTGCAACGTCGTCAATTTCAGGCGTTCCTGAACCAGCCAGCTTCTGGTTGTCTGGCATTGGAATGCTGGGCCTGATGCGAACACGCCGGCGTCGTCGAAAGGCTGAATCAGCAGCTTAAGTAGGTAGTGTCTAGTCGCTACTAAACAGCTCCAACATCGGTGTCTGGTTCTTCGGAACGAGGCGCCGATTCTTTTTGCGCCTGACCGGTTTTCCCGGTCGCTACCTTCCTAGGGTAATCTGCGCCAGCCACTGACGAATGCCATGCAGGTGACAACGAGCCGGGCTGCGATTGGATCAACCTCAATTCACATTTTAGTCTGGGAACGAGACTGTCTCCGGAATCACTTGCCCCATATGCTTCCGGTTGGTTCATCAAGAGGAGAACACCTATGGATATCGTCGTCGTCTGTGGAACAAACCGAGACGGAGCACTCTCACGGGACCTGGCCAATCAGGTTGCCGGCATCTATCGCGAACAGGGTCACACCGTTGACTTGTTAGACATGGCCGAACTCCCGCCGGAGACGCTGTCCGGTTCTGTCTATAAAGAACAGCCAGCGTCACTGCATGCTTTGGTCGAACGGTTTCTTGCTGCTGATGGTGCTGTCTTCATCGTTCCCGAATACAACGGCAGCTACCCTGGGGTCCTGAAGTTGTTCGTGGACATGCTGCCCTACCCCGAAGGTTTCGACAGTCGCCCGTGTGCATTCATTGGTCTCGCAGCCGGGCAGTTCAAAGCTCTCAGAGCAGTCGAACACTTCCAACAGGTCGCAGGCTACCGCAACGCCTACATGTTCCCCCGCCGGATTTTCATCGGTGACAGCTACTCAACCTTCACCGACGGAAAACTCAACGACGAAGAACTGGTGGGCCGCATCGAAAAACAAGCAACAGGGTTCTGCAAATTCGTCGAGTCCGTTCGAGCATTGGATTGACAGACCGGCATCGGCCACGGAATTCGTTCGCGTTAAGATCACCTAGCGGAAGTCGGTGGCATTCGGTTGACGCAGGCCGGTAGGGACTCCGCAAATCGTTGCGTCATTTTGGCACGGTGCGTGGGCTTTTAAAACGGCCACACATCCCCGAGGGCTTCGGCCTGGATCCTTGTCAGATCGTTGATGCCTTTTTCGGCCAGCGCGAGTTGTTGGTTGAGCAGGTCGCGGTTGAAGGTTCCGCCTTCAGCGGTTCCCTGAACTTCGATGAACTCGCCTTTGCCGGTCATCACGACGTTCATGTCGACGTCAGCAGTACTGTCTTCCGGGTAATCCAGATCCAGTACCGGTGTGCCGCCCACGATTCCGACGCTAATTGCCGCGACACTGTCGGTGAGGATCTTCTTTGGGTCACCCGCCTGCGCGACTGCATCGACCAATGCGATGAAGCCACCGGTGATGCTTAGGGTTCGTGTGCCGCCGTCGGCTTCAAGAACATCGCAGTCGACGACGATTGTGTTCTCGCCGAGAGCTTCGAAATCGACAACGGCTCGCAAGCTGCGTCCGATGAGTCGTTGAATCTCTGTTGTGCGACCATCAACTTTCCCGCGGTCGCGCCGTTTCCGCGGCGACGTACTGCCGGGCAGCATGTTGTATTCGGCCGTAACCCATCCGGTCGCGGTTTCGCCGTCTTTCGGCCGCTTCCATGGAGGTACCGATGCTTCAAGACTGGCCGTGCACAACACTGTTGTGGTTCCCGCCTTGATGAGAACACTACCCGCTGTCGCTCCGGTGTAGTGCCGCTGCACTGTGATAGGGCGAAGCTGGTCAACTGCGCGTGAATCGTGTCGTGACATTTGTGTTTCGCTTGTGGTGTGTGGCAGGCTTAGCCGACAACGAGATCAAGATTGCGCCAGCCATGTGAACAAAGCTTTGGCCAGGTGCATCCGGTTCTCAGCCTGCGTAAAGACAATGCTGTTTTCGTTGTCCATCACTTCGTCGGTCACTTCAAGACCGCGGCGTGCTGGCAGATCGTGCATGAACCGGCACCCGGCTGGTGCCTGAGTCATGAGTTCCTTGTTGACCTGGAAATTGGAGAACGCCTTCGCGCGGTCGCTGGCTTCGGTTTCCTGGCCCATGCTGGCCCAGACATCGGTGTAGACAACATCCGCTTCTTTAACAGCCGCCGAACTGTCATTCGACTGCGAAACGTCGGCCGAAGGGAACTTTGTTGTGAGATCGTCAAGGAAGTCGGATGGCAGTTCGTAGCCCTGTGGAGATGCAACGACGAAGCTTGTGCCCGCCATGGCCGATGCGATCGCCAGAGACTGAGCCACATTGTTGCCGTCACCGATGAACGCCAGGCGAACACCGTTTAGCTTGCCCACAACTTCCTGAATCGTGACAAAGTCTGTCAGTGCCTGACATGGATGACGATCGTCTGACAGAGCGTTGATGACAGGACAGGACGCGTTGGCTGCGTAGTCTTCGATGAGCTGCTGCGAAAACGTTCGCAGAGTCACAAAGTCGGCGTAGCCGCTTGAGACTTTTGCGATGTCTGCCATTGATTCGCGGCCGTGGAAGCCGGCTTCTTTGGCGGTCATAAAAATACCACCGCCACCCAGCTGAATCATGGCCGCTTCGAAGCTGTTGCGGGTGCGTAGCGAAGGTTTCTCAAACACCTGCAAGAGAACTCGGTTCGCAAGCGTTCCCGGTCGTTCGCCAGCCTTCGTGCGCGTTTTGATGTCGAGCGCGAGGTGGATGAGTTCGTTGAAATTGTCTGGCGTAATGTCGTACAGCGATGTCAGGTGCTGCATGTCCGTCCTCAAACGAAAACGGGCTCCGAATCAAATGAGCCGGAACCCTCAAAGCGAATTCGCAAGAATAACGTGGAAGCGGTTTTGGTTGAAGCCTCCTTCGCCAGGTCCTCCGATTTAGTTGCTGAGAAACACGATTTGTTGCCCGTCACCGCTCTCGCCGCAGCGAGAGAAGTGATTTTGAGCACAACCATTCTCTACTTCTTTGCAGCCGGAGCCTTGGTGGTCTTCACCGGTATGGTGGCTCGAACCCCCAAATTGTCCATGTCGGTCCAAAGCGTGCCTTCTCCGGCGTACATGAGCTTCAGTTCAACATCATCCGGCAAGCCTGTTGCGAACACCCAATTGTTGTAAGCAGTGGGAGTGCCGAACGCGTCAACCGCCAGCTTGAACCGACCGGCTGTCGCTTCCGCGATCATTTGCTTACCGGCGTTCTCAGCCTTTCCAAGAATCTCGACGGCCTCAGCCTCAAAGATCGCAGTCTGCTTCTTGATCTTCGCGACCAGGAGTTCCGTTTCCGCATCGATACCTTTCGCCAAACGGTCGCCTTCAGCCAGAGCTGTTTCGTACTGCCGTTCGGTGTCGACGTCGACTCGTTCCTTCTCAAGTTCCACCTGCTGCTCAGCCTCCCGGAAGGCCGCTTCAGCCTGCGCGGTTCCCTGTTCCTGTTCGCGCGTCAGGCCAAGTTCTTCAGCGATGACCGCAGTTTGAATTGGCTTACGCACTTCCTGAGGAATGTAAATGTGCCGCACAAGTCCGTACAGCAGCGTGACTTCGTTGCCCTGCAGTTCTCCCTTGAGATCATCCAGCGTTGTCTGCTGGAACTTCTCACGGTCGGCTCCAACCAACAACTGAACCGCTTTAATCTTGGATCCGCCGGTTCGGCAAATCGAAGCGATCTGGGGGATGACTATCTTTTCCTCAATCGCATCCACGTTACCAATGGTCTTGATCGCGTGGGGCGCCTGCTCTGGCAACAAACCCCAGATGGCGGTGAAGTCCATGTGGATTTCAAAACCGTCCAACGAAGGGAACTCAATCCCAGAGTCCTTACCAGAGAAAATTGGTTCGCCGGAATCGTCCATGGCCACGGTGCCGCTGGACGTCAGCTGCTTGCTTGCCTGGATCGTGGTGTGGCGATATCCAATCTCCACAATGTCCACTTGCTGTTCTTTGCCATTAATCGGGTAGATGCCTGGCGGCAGTACTTCTGATTGAACACCAGCAATCTTCCCGGTCTTTGGGTTGTCGCTTAGGTTCGTGACAACGCCCACGTAGCCAGTGGGAATCTCAACCCAGCCGGCCAGCTTCTTGCCGTTGTCCAACTTTTGCACGCCGACAACTTCGACCTCATAGCCATAAGGATTGATGCGGTAACGTCCGGGATGCAGAACCTTCCGCAGAATACCCTTCTGGGTCGATGTGCCGATGTCACCATCAACAAGGAACTCACCCGCAGGAAGATCGTCACCGAGCTTGCAGGTCACAACGCCCACTTGCCCTGGCTTAATCAGAATGTCGGGAACCTCAGTACGTTCCCACCAAATCGGACAGTAGAAGTGTCGGCCGGGGCCGCGAAGTTTTTGAAGAACACCAATCTGCCCTTCCTCTGCCCAGTAGCCGGTCTTAGCCGGTTCGCGAGAACCGAAAACCAACGGTCCTTTGTATCGCAGTTGCAGGCTGTAGCCTTCTTCCACATAGATACGATTGATGGACCAGTGAAAGACTGTGCCGCCAAGGACGACGGTCAGGACAAGTAGTGCTGCCAACCAGCTGAGGATTCTTGTTTTGTTCATGATTGTGTTTCCGTTGAAGGTGAATGATTCTCGAATGCGACCGGAGTGGTCTTCCGAATTTGTCAGTTACCTCCATCACCTCCTGAACTAGTCGTGCCTGTCTTTGCCGGAACTTTCTCCGGTAGCGGCTGCGTGGCTTGTTTCTCAACGGGAACCTCTTTCGCCGGCATCGTTTTCGCAGGAACCTGTGTCGGCGTTTCGACCTGAACCGGCGTCGCGGGCTGAGGTGATTCAATCCTGGCGGGTACCTGAATTCTGTCAGGTACCTGTTGTGGGCTCCTGACGATTGGCTTGTCGGTCGCTTTCGCTTTACCCGAGAAGCTTTCGAACACAGACATCAGCGGCGAATCGGCCGTGTTGGTCATGATGCTGCGGTAACCGGGAGCCAGCTTTTGATAGAGAACGTAGCGAGCGAACGCGTCGCCATCGTTACCCAACGCCTCAACCGACTTCTGCCAACCCGCCGCTTCGGCCTGGTTCGCAAAAGTGATAACGGCTGCTTCGGCTCCCTTTTGAGCGAGAATCGCTTCCGCCTGGTCGCGTGCCGCTTCCAGTTTCTTCTCTGCAACTTCGCGGTCACGGTTCGCCTGAGCAACAGCCACTTCCTGGCGTTTCGTCGCTTCGGTTTTCAGTTTCACAACCTCACGCTCAGCATCAACCAACCGCTTTCGTTGGTCAATCAGCGCCTTTTGAGTCGCAAGCTGTGCTTCCTGAAGCTGCTGCTTTTCCTGTTGGTTGTACTGTTTCAGTTCCTGCAGTGCGATTTCACGATCTCGAACCGGGCCGCGAACTTCTTCGGGAGGCTTAATCCGTGTGATCAAAGCCTGGACGATTTCGATTCCCTGCTTCTCACAAGTATCCTGAATCGCGCTGCGGAATTCGGCCTGGAAGGCGGCTCGCGTTTCACCACCGATGAAGTCACGACCGCTGGAGTTCGAACCTCGCAGTCGACAGAATGAACGCGCGTTCGGACGAATCACCTTGTTGATAATCTCTTCCGCAATTGAACTTCCGGTAGGACCGTCGTTGTTGACTTCGTTGTAGGTCACGTAGACCTCAGCGGCTCGTTCGGGCTTGATGTGGAACTCAATAATGCCATCCAGTGAGATCCAGAAACCGTCCTTACTGGGGAAGCCCATTTCCTGGTTGAGCTGCGATAAATTAAATCGCTGCGATCGGCAATCGACCGCGTTGACTCGATACATGTACGGGTTGAGGTAGTAGGTACCGGCCTGCAGAGTTTCCTCCTGAGGTCCGCGCTTGTCTTTTTCGACCAGTAGTGTGTTGGCCTTTTCCGGCATCGGTCCGGCAAGGTTTGTCACCACGCCCTGGTAACCAGCGGGGATGACGGTTGGTTCCCACAGTTCAATGATCTCGACGTAGTCCTCGCGTGATCGCTTCTCGCTGACCAACTGCTTGGTCTTGCCGTCGATTGTGATTGCGTTAAGAGCGTAACGGCCTGGCTTCAGAACATCTTTGACGATGCCCTTCTGCTTCTCGTTAGTTGATACGAAGTGGCCATAGCCAAGATCGTCGCCGTACAGACGAACGCGGACGCCCATCTTGTCGCGAGGGATCTCAACCATCTTGTGCACTGACCAGTGCCACTTGTATGGGTTGTAGAAATAGCGTCCTTCAGTCAGCACTGTGCGTTGCAGGCCTTTGTGGTTCTCGTCGGGAGCCACTTCTTCGAGGTTCTCAATGTCCTCGCCCGTCTTGCATGTCAACACCGCGAAGTGCTTAGCCGGTACGTCGATACGAAACTGGGTGTAGGTCACGTACGCAAACAGAACTGCCCCGAGGCCCAGGGCGACGAGCCCCTTCACCGCGTTGCCGCTTCTCATAAAGTTGTTCATCCCACTGGGCCTGTTGTGGCCCGCAGGTGGAAAATCGTTGTCTTCGAATTGATCTGAATAGTCGTCAGGTCTGTCACTCGACATGGTCGCTCCAATGGTCAGGATTTCGAACCAGTAAACGTGAGCTACACGCGGACGGATCAGCGGGATTGAGGAAAACCGCTGGGGGCCCGCAGCTTGCGTGTTCGCCACAAGCTGTTTTCTATCAGGTAGTTAGGCGATCCATGGACACGCTTAGCTACTTTTCTCTGAACGGACCGAGAATCGGCCGCAAAGGGAATAGAAAAAGATAGCTCACCATGCATCGCCCGGGACTTAACCCAAAAGAAATGCTGAACTGTCCAGTTGGATATCCCGCCCCGTTCGCGTGCGACCTAAAGGTCGGAGCTGCAACCTGCTTCGGTAGACTTCCGAGTTTCCGAGTTCCTGCCTACAGTGGAAGTACGGGTCAATTAACCATCTACGAAGGCGTATCAAATGGACGCAATGGACATCCTTGGCGGACTACTCGGTCGCAAATCCAGCGGCGGGAGTATCGGCGGCAAGATTCTTAAGAACATCATCCTGGGCGGTGGCAAGAAGCGAACTCAGCAACCGGCACCACAACCTCGTCAGCAGGCACCGCAGCCTCATTCGATTCCCCGCAGCAATACTCCACATCAACACGGAGGAACCAGCCTGGACGATTTGCTGGCCGAAGCTTACGGGCACCATGGCAGGCGTCGTCCACCACAAGCTGAGAAGCCGCCGGAAAATGAATACCGTACGTATCCGCGAAGTCAGCCGAAAGCTGACCCGCACCCAATGAACGCTCAGGCCGAAGTCCTGATCCGAGCGATGGTCATGGCGGCGAAAGCGGACGGTCAGATTACTCGAGACGAACAGGAAGCGATCGTCAAGCAGTTGGGCGACCTTGATCAGGAAGAGATCAACTTCCTGCAGACTGAGTTCGCACGTGAGGTCGATGTCAGAGACTTCGCGTGGTCGGTTCCGCTGGGGCTTGAACAGCAGGTCTACGGCGTTTCGCTGATGGCCATGGATCTGGACGAACAAAAGGAAGCCACTTACCTGGGCGAATTGGCTCACGGCCTGCGACTGGCTCCGGAACTTTGCAATTCGATTCACGAACAGTTCAACGCACCGAAAATCTTTAAGTAGACCCCAGGGCTGACGGAACCAATACAACGCGGGTGCAGCGATCTGCATCCGCGTTCTTCTTATGCGCGAGTGGGTTTAGGCGGCGTTGTTTGGCGACTTGCCGTGTCGCATGAACTGCCAAATCTCTGACCGGAACCCCTTGATGTCGTAGACGATCAGGTTCAACGTTGGCACGATGACCAGCGTGAGCGCGGTTGCGAAAATCAGGCCGAAGGTCAGCGTGACCGCCATCGGAATCAGAAACTTCGCCTGGAAACTGGTTTCAAACATCAACGGCGTCAGCCCGGCCGCCGTGGTAAGAGTCGTCAGCAGAATCGCCCGCAGCCGAAGCTTCGCGCCTTGGACACTGGCTTCGAAAACAGCCATACCGCCTTCGATTCGCTTGTTGATGAAGTCCACCAGAACCAACGAGTCGTTTACCAGGATTCCAGTCAAAGCGACCATGCCAATCCAGCTAAGAATCGTCATTGGTTCGCCCGTGATCCAGTGCCCGATAACGGCTCCCAGTAGCCCAAACGGAATCGCCGACATCACAACCAGCGGCTGCGTGTACGACTTAAACAATCCGGCCAGCATCGTGTAGATCAACAGCATCGCCACGGGGAAAGCGATTCCCAGCGAACTAAACGACTTACGAATCTCTTCCGCTTGCCCAAGGTATTCGATCGTGACGCCCGGATACTTGTCCATAATCCGTTGCGCATCGCTTTTCGGTTTGTACTCGATGCCGGCCAATCCCAGGCCAATCGCCAGTGGGGTTGGAAGCTGTGGGCCGACCCGAAACTGACGCAGCACGTTAGCCGGTTCAGACTCAGCGCGATCGACTGAACCGAAGACGGTTAGCGAACGCTGCTGGCGAGAACGGTTGATGCTGGTGTAAGCATCGCCTTCCGTGAGTTCCGCGACTTCGCGAAGAGGAACCCACTTGATGCCGCTACCGGCAACAGGCGCCATGGCGGGCACCCACATATCTTCCACGTTGTAGACGTCTTCCCGGAAGCTCTCCGGGTAGCGAACCATAATCTTGACGTCTTCACGGTTCCGGGTCAGCCGCCTGGCTTCCTGTCCATACAGGGCTCCGCGAACATGCATGCCCAGGCCAGTCACGCTGATGCCGGTTGGTTCGGCGGCGGCTCGCAGACGAAGTTGTACTTCGCGTTTTCCCAGGTCGCGGTTGTCGTCCAGATCGAAAACGCCCGCGTACTTGACCAGCGTTTCCTTGACTTCTTTCGTGGCCAGCGCGAGGTCGTCGAAGTTCTTTCCGGTGACGCGAATTTCGAGATCGTTGCCGCCAGGGCCACCGTTCATTTCCTGCCACTTCACGGAATTCAGGCCGCGAAGTTCGGTCATACAGAACGCTCTGAATTCGGACAGCAATTGCATGCTGGACTTATCGCGTTTGTCGGCTGGAACCAATTCGATAATCAGTTGGCCAAGGTGTGATTGGTCAGAGCTTCCAACTGCACCCTCGCCAGCCACATCAACCTGCCGGGCGACAAAGGACTGCACATTGCTGACTTCGGGAAAGTTCTTCGGGTTCACAATGAATTCATCAAGCTGCTCCATTTGCTCACGCAGTTTGTCGGCGGTGGTTCCGACCGGCATGTCCAGGTTGCAGATGAGCGTTTCGCTGTCCATCTTCTGAATGAACGTACTCTCAACAATTCCAGCCACGACAAGTCCCACTGACAGTATGACCAAAGCCGCTGCCGTGCTGACCGTGATGTACCGGTGCGTCAGCGCCGTGCGGAGCAGTCTCTCGTACGGCCGCATCAGGAACTTCTGTAGCACCGTATCCTGCAATGCAGATAAGCGGGCTCCCACGCCGTTGTGTTTCTGTTCTTTCTTCTTCTTTTCCGGAAGGTGCGATAAGTGAGCCGGAAGAATAATGAGCGCTTCAATCAGCGAGATCGACAGGGCAGCGATCACGACGATGGGTAACTGGCCCATGAACGTGCCGATGGTTCCCGTAATGAAAAACAGCGGCGCGAACGCACCGATGGTGGTCATCACAGCCACAATGACGGGCCACATGACTTCTTCAGTGCCTTTGATCGCCGCCTGCATCGGAGGCATACCTTCCTCGCGATGCCGATAGATGTTCTCACCAATCACGATCGCGTCGTCCACGATGATGCCCAGGACAATGATCAGTCCAAACATCGACAGCAGATTCACACTGGCGCCCAGCAGCCACATGACAATAAATGTTCCGAGGAACGAAACGACCAACCCAATCGCGGCCCACAACGCGACTCGCCAGTTGAGGAATAGGTTCAGCGAGATGAGAACCAAAATCAGCCCGGCCTGACCGTTGCGAGTCAGCAGGTCCAATCGGCCTTCGACAAAGCGAGCGATGTCGGTGTGGAGCTTGATTTCGAAGTCGTGATCGAACGGCCGATTGACACTGCTGTCATACACGCCGCGATAGTCGGGGTGGAACAAGCGAACAATCGGAGCAAAAAGACCTGCATTCGGATCGACAAAATCTTCGCCACGTTTCCCGGCAACGTACGATTTGATGACGGCCGAAATCTGAACCGCGTCTTCGCCCTTCGTCTTGTAGACCGTGCAACTGACAGCCGGCTTGCCGTCGAAGCGTGACTCAAGATCCGTTTCGACAAAGTCATCCACGATCGTGGCAACATCTGACAGAAGAATCTTCTGCCCATCGTTGTCGCTGCGAATGACGATGTCCTCCAAATCGACTCCGCGCGTTTCTTCGCCAATGGTTCTAACTGCAACGCTGCTGCGTGTTCCCTTTAACTGGCCACCGGAGATATCGATGTTGGATTGCCTGATCGCCGCGGCAACCTGCTCGAACGTGATGTCGTATTCGAGTAAGCGTTCCGGCTGAATTTCGACGCTAATCTCATCGCCCCGTGTTCCGTTAATCTCAACACGACTCACGCCAGGCAGCGAGAGCATTTCGTCACGCAGATCTCGGGCCGCCTTCTTGAGCGACTGTTCTTCGCCGTCTCCGTAGATCGCGATGGCGATGACTGGCAGATCGGGTTCGAACTTTCGAACAACGGTTTTCTCGACACCATCCGGCAGGTCCTGAACCGCGTCAACTTCGGCTTTGATTTCCTGCACAATGACATCGACGTCGTCAACGGACTGCAAAAGTGTCACGACCGTCGTGGACATGCCTTCGGAGATGGTCGAATCAACCTTCTCGATTCCCTGCACATCGTTGACGGCCTCTTCGATCTTAATCGTGACAGCCTTTTCAATTTCCTCCGGTTGAACTCCGGGGTAAATCGAACTGATCAGAATCTTGTTGGGCCGCGATTCCGGGAACATCTCGCGAACCAAAGTCAGCGAGAACAACGCGCCCCCGATAAGAATGACCCACATGAACATGTTCACGAGGACCGGGTTGCGGACGCTGAATGATGGGATCGACATCAGAGTAGCCTGCGAAGTGATTGGCCTCAGATTCTATGCGCCGATTCCTGAATTTCGCCACAAAGAACCAAATTGGGAGAACAGACGCAGGCGTGTTGCCGAGCACGACAACGCGTCAGTAAGAACAAAGAACGAACCGACTGAGTGTGACCGGACTCCCGGCACAGTGCGTCATTAGCCACGAAAAACACAAAGAGCCACAAAAAGTTCTGATTCCTTTTTTGTGTCTTTTCGTGTTTCTTGTGGCCATTACTACCGCGTGTGACCGGACTTTCGGTGAGCCACTCACGCCATTTAGGGGTAAGCAACATGCGAAGAGGGGTTACGGTTTCGCGCCTTCTGAGATCCATTTCATAATCATGTCAGCTTCAGCCTTCGGCACCTTCCGCGGTCCCTTGGGCATCGATCCATTGGCAACCAATGAATACAGGCTACTTGTGAAAGCGTTGCCCGGCTGGACTGCTTTGCCATTCCTGATACTGGAGTGGTTGAGCATGTCGTTGAAGGACGCCATCGAGAAGTTGCCTCGCTTCTGATTGATGTGGCACTGGGCGCAGTATTTTTGAGCGATTGGAGCGATGTCCTTTGCGTAGCTTAGAGCGGCCATCGCCTTTTTGCCGCCGCCAGACATTCCGTCACCAGACATTTCGCTACCCGACATTCCCGCCTTCATTTCCGCGCCTGCCGTGGCAGACCCAGTGAAACTTGCTTTCGTACCAGGCGGTGGAGCACCAGCTTCAATCCATCCGCGAATCTTATCTACTTCGTCGCCTTTCAATTTCTTGTGTGGCCCACCTCCCAGGGACACGACCTTGAACAGCGTGCTGGCATCAGGATCATTCGGCGTGACTGCTTTGCCGGCGTCAGATGAGAAAGCCATCACAGATTCGTATGACGCCAGTGACAAGCCACCTTCTGCTTTGTCAGCGCTATGACACCGAGCGCAGCGGAACTTGAAGGTCAGGGCGATGTCTTCTGAGTAGTCGACTGACTTCTCCATTGCTGATCCGAATGGGGCATCGTTGCCACCGCCGGGGAAACCGCCGTCGGACATCGACATTCCTGGTGGCATACCACCACCGCCGGGCCCGCCGCCCATGCCCCCCATAGCCATTCCCATGAAGAGTCCCGCTGAATTGCTTAGAGCGGTAATGTCTCCATCTTTGATATCCATGGACACTGTGACTTGTTCGCCACTGGCTGATGCCTGGCTGCGGTCCAGAATGCCCTGCACTGGCCTCAACGCCATCCCACCTAGTGCTCCCATTGCCGTCCTGAATTCGCTGAGTTTCGTCTTTCCGAGTTCCAGTCCGGCAGTCAGATCCTGTTGGATGGTGGCCGCGTTGGTTCCATCCTTGCAATCAATCTGGACGTTCAGCCCAACGTCAGCCGTGACATTGATCGACAGACAAACTGCTTTCATGCCCTGTGCGAGACTGGCGGCCAGCTTGTCCATTACTGGATCGCCAGACTTGTTGTCAGCCATCCCGCTAAAGATCGAAGTGTCCTTAGGTGCGGCTGCGGCCAGGATATGACCGTTGGAGTTGACGAAGTCGAACTGAGCGAACCGGTACTCTTTTGTGCCCCGGTCGATTGCAGCTTTGACTTGATCGGCGTTTTGACCTGCCACCACTGTCTGACTTTCAGCCAACCAGAAATGAAATGTTTGTTCCTGCCCTTGTCTGGCTTGGGTCACTTCGTAGATCTTTTGGCCTTTGTGTTCGATCGTGTTTTTCGCCTGACCAAGATCGGATGCCGTCAGGGATTTCTTAACTCGAATGACCATTAGAGAACTCTCCGGGATCTCCGGTGTCATACCACCCCCCATAGGTGGGAAACCGCCGCCCATTGGAGGGAACCCGCCACCCATTCCGTCCTGCGGTGTACCGCCCATGCCGTCACCAAAGCCGCCGGGCCCCTGCTGTCCAGCTGGACCAATCGGTCCCAAACCCAACGCGGCCATTCCGCCGGAACCTGGAGTCCACGCGGCGAATGTGATGCTTTCGGTCTCCTCCGGAGTAGCAAACTCTTCGGCGCCCGCCATGGCCTCAGCCGGAATCTTGTCCTTGTATTTCCCAGCCAGCGGTGACGCCCAAATTTCTGCGAGCTTGATGTGAGCCACGAACTCAGTCTGCTTCGGGAGATACCGCATGTTGAAGATATTTTGACCGGCGGCATCCGGGCTTCCATCATCGCCACCAGCTTCAGCCATGTCACCACCGCCGCCGCCCCCGCCGGCATTCGACGCATCACCACCGCTAGCTGCTGCCACAGCCGCGCCTTCGGGAATGTCGCTCGTGTTGTCGCTGCCACCCATTTGCGAAACGCCGTAAGCAACGCCACCGATGATGGCCGCGCCCAGCAAAACGGCCAGGCCGATTTTCAATCCCTTGCCGCCTGACTTCGCCGCCTTCTTCGTGTCTTTGGCTTTGCCTTTGGCTGTCGCTTTGCCAGCAGCTTTGCCTTTTGACTTCTTCTTACGAACCGGCTCTTCGTAGTCGTCGTCCCCGTAATCGTCGTCGTAGTCATCTTCAAAGTCGTCGCCGAAATCTTCGTAGTCGTCCCACTCATCAGCGGGCGCGGACTTGGCCTTCTTCTTTTTCTTACTGGCCGCAGCAGGTTTCGCCTTGGTGGCTTTCTTCTTACTGGCCGCCGCCTTGGCTCCTGCTTTCTTCGCTGCAGCAGGAGCCGCCTTAGCAGCGGCGGGCGCGGCTGTTGCTGGTTCTTCCTCATCCGCATCCGCCGTCGGCACCGCCGTGCCTTTGACTTTGATAGCCTTCTCACACTTCGGGCAGTTCAGTTTGATGTCCTTAGCGGGTTGCTTTTCAAGTTTGAGCTTGGTCTCACAGCCTGGACAGAGAATTTTGAATGCCATCGAACGTCTCCGGGGAATTGACCCGTAAACCGGATTAGGTGGGAAGGTGGATACTTCACTGAGCCCAATTTGCGGGCTCACTAGAGTGCATCGAAGAACTCAGATTGTACTCGCCTGAAGTCGGTGGGTGCCACTGCTTCTCCCGGGTACTGCCTCAGAAGCGGGAATGACTGGAGATCCAGAGTAAAAAGGGTCACCATGTTGGCTGATCAGACATTCCAGTAACTACCTACGGAGCCTCAAGGTGCCTGAAAATACTCGACGAGAATTCCTCATCAATTCTGCTGCAGCCGGAGCCGCCACCGGTGCTCTGCCAGCTCTTGCTGCCCGACAGCAGGGCCCCGTGCTGTCGATTTCGTCCGCCAACGGACTGGAAACGACCAAGCTCGCCTACAAGATGATAAAGGAGGGCAAAGACACTCTTGAAGCGGTTGTCGCCGGAGTCGCCCTGGTCGAAGCAGACGAAAAGGACACGAGCGTCGGTTACGGCGGACTGCCAAACGAACACGGCGTGGTCGAACTGGACGCGGCCGTCATGCACGGTCCAACCCACCTGGCGGGTTCAGTGGCGTCCATCCAAAACATCAAACACCCGGCCGCTGTCGCCATGAAGGTTCTCCAACGAACCGACCATGTCCTGATTGTTGGCAAAGGCGCGACAGCGTTTGCGAAGGCGCATGGTTTTGAAGAAGAAAACCTGCTCACAGAACGCGCTCGGAAAATCTGGCTGAAGTGGAAAGAGTCGCTGTCCACCAAGGACGACTGGTTGGAGCCCGGCGAAACAGAAAGGGCTGTGGCCGACTTCTTCCTTGAGAACTCGTTTCCTGTCGCAGATGGAGAGAATCCGCGGGGCACGATGATGATTGCCGGCCAGCGTCGCCGGTTCGTCCGACCAACAGGAACCATCCACTGTTCAGGCCGCGCGGCCAACGGTGACATCTCCTGCACGACAACCACCAGTGGGCTGGCGTTCAAGATTCCAGGTCGCGTTGGTGACTCGCCAATTATCGGAGCCGGTCTGTATTGCGACAACGAAGTTGGATCGTGCGGTAGTACTGGTCGCGGCGAAGCGAACCTGCAGAACATGTGCAGCTTCGCGGCCGTCGAATTGATGAGACAGGGCGCGACTCCTGAAGAAGCCGGCATGGAGGTTCTACGCCGCGTCGCTAAGACGACACCCAAGTACCTGCAGGACGCTCAGGGACGTCCCAACTTCGGGCTCAATTTCTACGTCATGGCAAAGGATGGTAGGCACGCAGGAGTGACAATGTGGGGGCCCGGCAAGTATGCCGTCACTGACGAAAAAGGCACTCGCCACGAACCGTCCAAAGCGTTGTACACACGCAAATAGTTAGACAACTCTGGGCGCGTAAAGAAGGCCCACCAGTCGATGGGCCATAGGATGACTGGTGGGCCCGCAACTGTCTCCCCGTGGCGAACGACGCCGCGGATTGACCGCTGTACCTTAATCATCGTCTATTTTCGCATAGATTCGCTCATCAGTTTGGGCATTACCTGTAGCGATATCCGCGTAGCCGGTATGAACAAAAGATTAGAACCAGACCTGTCTGCAGGTTTTCCTGGCTGTGGTTCTGCTATTCGTTAGTAGAAGCCCGGGTTTCGGCTTTCAACGAATGGTGGCAGCCATTACTCTCGGCGCCATTGCAGGGCTCCCGAAATACGCGGGGGCTCCTGAGTCTTGAGGCCGACGATTCATTTCGTGTCTCGCTGATACGAACTGACAATCAACACCGGCATTTCAGACCTCTCACTCGGCGTGCGTTTGCCCGATTGATGGCAGACATTCCGACCGCCGCACTAAGAATCCGCGGGTTCTCCGTCCAGGTTCTCTACCAAGAAGACCACATGCTGAACTTCTTTAAACAACAGTCGAAATCGATGCGCAAAGACGTTTTGTCTGGGCTAACCGTCGCCCTGGCGTTGGTGCCGGAAGCGATTGCGTTTTCGTTTGTGGCGGGCGTGTCACCGCTAATCGGACTCTATTCTGCGTTCTTCATCGGTCTAATCAGCGCGATTGTGGGCGGACGCCCGGGCATGATTTCCGGAGCAACCGGAGCCATGGCGGTGGTCATTGTGGCGTTGGTTGCCACCCACGGTGTCGAGTACTTGTTTCCAACCGTCATCCTGTGCGGATTGCTGCAGGTGATCATCGGGCTGTTAAGAATGGGGAAACTCATTCGCATGGTTCCGCACCCGGTCATGCTGGGTTTCGTGAATGGCCTGGCGATTGTCATCGGCCTGGCTCAGCGGGACAGCTTCCAGACGCTGGCCAGTGACGGTAAAACCCTTGTGTACCTGACCGGTCAACCATTGATGCTCATGTTGCTGTTGATTGCGGTCACGATGGCCATCATTTGGCTGCTGCCGAAAGTGACTCGGACTATCCCGGCATCGCTGGCGGCAATTCTGATTGTCACTGTTGCTTCCATCGCGATTAATCGTTCGGTTGAAACACCAAACGGCGGGAACGCAATCGCCAATGTGGGCGACATGCTAGAAGCGAGAACACGAGCGGCGGAAGCAGCCGCGGAATCTGCGGCTGCATTGGTGGCAACAGACAACGCGGTTTCGATGGACGCTGCAGCAGCGGCGGGTGTCGTGGCAGAACCAGACAAAGCCCGCGCTTCGGGGATTACCGGTGGCCTGCCAATGCCATTCTTCATGGAATACGAAATGGTTCCCATGACCATGGCGACGCTACGAATCATCTTCCCGTACGCATTCATCCTGTGTGGAGTCGGGCTCATCGAATCCCTGATGACACTGACGCTTATCGACGACATCACACAGACTCGAGGTCAGGGGAACCGTGAATGCATCGGACAAGGCGTTGCGAACCTGGTCTGCGGACTGTTTGGAGGCATGGGCGGATGCGCGATGATTGGGCAGTCGCTGATTAACGTAAACTCAGGCGGACGCGGGCGGCTGTCCGGAATCACGGCTGCCGTTTGCTTGCTGTGTTTCGTTTTGTTTCTCGGACCGCTGATTACTCAAATCTCAATGGCCGCGTTGGTTGGCGTGATGTTTATGGTGGTGGTTGGAACCTTCGAATGGGCGTCACTCAAGATGGTTCGCCGTATGCCGCGCAGTGATGTGTTCGTCATGGTTCTGGTTGCTGGCTACACCGTGTTCATGCACGACCTGGCGTCTGCCGTGATTCTGGGTGTGATTGTGTCGGCTCTGGTATTCGCCTGGCAGCACGCGACGCACATCGGAGCCGACATTAAGTACAACGACTTTGGCAGCAAAATTTACCAGTTGCACGGTCCGTTGTTCTTCGCCTCAGTGACATCGTTTAGAGAGATGTTTGATGTCGAACGCGACACCGACGATGTCGTGATCGACTTTTACTACACCCGCGTGTACGACCAATCCGCGATGGAAGCCATCAACGCATTGGCCGACAAGTACGAAGCTCACGGCAAGCGATTGCACCTGACACACCTCAGCCCCGAATGCCGACGACTACTTAACAGAGCCGGCGATCTGGTTGAAATTAACCTGTCAGAAGATCCGCAGTACCACGTCGCGACCGACCGCCTGGCGTAAGGACAGCCGTGGCTGCGTAGGCGACTGAGCGAAAAAGAACCGCTACCACTGCGCCCTCAAACCGACGTGTAAGTAACCCACCTTACCTCCAGACTCAACGTTTGTAGGGTGGACTTGAGGATTGTGGCGTCGGAGGCGACATTGGAGTTGGTAGTTTCTCGCCTACGAAACGGAACCAACTCATGCGGTCCATTCGATCCCTAATCAGACTCGCGCCACTGCTGCTGCTCTTGGTAGGAGCAGCTTTTCCAGGCTCCGTGAATGCTCAGGTTCTGCGTGAGCGTGCGCCAGGTCAGATGAAGCAGTTGATCAACAACGCGCTTGAGCAGGATAAACGTGTCAGCAAATTGCACGCATACGTGGCCAAGGGCACGGTTGTGTTTGATGTCACGCTGGAACCGAATCCCGACGAATACGAATGGTTGGTTCTTCTTAACCTGACCCCAGCGCAGTTTGCCGAAGCGAAGAGACGTTACGGCCTGGACGGTTACACGGTAACCAACAGCACCAGTCTCACAGCAAACGGGCAGGTCTTCCATTCTGCCATCTGGCTCAAGACAGTTAAGACGGTCGGCAGTTTGGTTCTCCCCGACAAGCCGCTACCGGAATCGGGAGAGGTCGTCGCGAACATGAAGTCGGTAGACGATCTCCTGCGCGCATTCGTGAAAGCAAACAACGCTTCCGGCGTGACAGTGGCTGTCGCAAAAGACGGCAAGGTCGTCTACGACCGCGCGTTTGGCTGGGCGAATGTCAAAAAAGAAGTCGCGATGTCGCCGAACACTCCAATGCGAATCGCCGGAGTTTCCAAGACGCTGACAGCGGTTTCGATCATGCAACTCATCGAACAGGACAAGCTGGCTTTGCACACGCTGGTTGTGCCACTACTGAAGAAAGCCAAATTTCGCGGTTCCACCCGAATCAAAGATCAAAACTGGAACAAGATAACCGTGGGGCATTTGCTGCGGCATACCGCCGGCTTCACCCCCGCGCCGGTGTTTCAAACTTCCATGGTCGCCCTGGATCTTCGCCTCACGAAGCCAGCCACGCGGAAGGACATTATTCGCTATCACTTTCGCAAGAAGCTGGGCACAGAGCCCGGACAGAAATACGTCTACTCGGACTTTGGATACTCACTGCTGGGCCGGGTGCTTGAGACCGTCACTGACCGGTTATATGGCCCGTACGTCCAGGAACACATTCTGGATCCGGCAAAGATGGAACACACAAAAATCGGCCGCACACTTGTCGCATCGCGCGCTCGCAATGAAGCGTGGTACCACATGCAAAAAGAAGAAATCGGAGCCGCATTCTGGAGCGCATCGGTGTCGAAGGTTGGTCGAGGCGGCAAAGGCGTCGACGCACCAGACATCGTGCGCAAGCCGGACGGTGGTTGGAACCTGGAATCAATGGACTCACACAATGGCTGGATTTCCACACCGGGTGACCTGGTGAAATTCGTCTCAGCAATGGAGTCCAAAACGAACCCGTTGCTGAAACCAGAAACGCGAACCGCAATGTTGGAATCCGCCAAACCACCAAAGGGCACTTACTACGCGTGCGGTTGGTTTGTTCGACCAGAAAGCAACGGCAACAGAATCTGGCACGGCGGCGCACTGGAGGGGACGTCGTCTCTGTTGGTTCGCCGTTCCGACGGAATCGCCTGGGCTGTGCTGTTCAACACCGACATCAGCAACTCGGGCGACAAACGACTGGCCGGTCTGCTTGAACCGTTCCTCGACCAGGCGCTCTCTGCGATTAAGTGGTAAGCAACTTTGCGTTGTGAAGCTTCACTCTAGAGGCCGCCGAATGAAATTGGTCAGATGCGTTTGTCGCGACTGCGGATTCGAAACGGAAAAAGCGAGGATCGGTTACCACGCGTGGAAATGGTACTTCCCGGTCTACGCAACGCAGAGAGGACAGCTCACAGACGAAGAATGTGTACTCCCAGACTCGGCTCACAAACGCATTAACAGTCTTACAATGGAGTTGTATACCAGGGATGTTCGGAAAAACCCCGTGGCCAGGGCGGCAGCGTCACAGAAGATTTCCGAACTGAC